>NZ_LZJN01000196.1 GCF_001667735.1 Mycobacterium sp. E183 | reverse complement strand
TTCCCCCATGATGTTCTCGGTCATCCGCGTCCGTGCGATGGGGGCGACGGCGTTGATGGCGATGCCGTTGCGGGCACCTTCGATGGCGAGAACGTGCATCATGCCGATGAGGCCCATCTTGGCCGCGCCGTAGTTGGCTTGACCGAAGTTCCCGAAAAGTCCGGTGCCGGAAGTGGTCTGAACGATCCGTCCGTAATTCTGTGCCCGCATGATCGGCCACACGGCCCGCGTCACGTTGAATGCGCCGGCGAGGTGTACCGATATGACCGCATCAACCTGCTCGGCGGTCATGTTCTTGAAAGCCGCGTCGCGCAGAATCCCCGCGTTGTTCACCAGAATATCGACCCGGCCGAAGGCGTCCATGGCCGTTGCCACGATCGCGGCGCCGCCGTCCTCGGTGGCCACCGAGTCCCCGTTGGCGACCGCGGTGCCGCCCGCCGCTGTGATCTCGTCGACCACGGCCTGGGCCGCCGACGTCGACGCGCCGCTGCCGTCCACGGCGCTGCCCAGGTCGTTGACCACGACGCGGGCACCGCGCCGTGCGAGCTCGAGGGCGTGACAGCGGCCAAGCCCGCCACCGGCGCCGGTGACGATGGCCACCTGGTTATCGAAAGTCATTGACTGCATGGGTGAGAGGTTACATTTACTCAATCGAGAGCAGTAATTTGCATTGGAGGGGACATCCATGGGCGGCCCGACTGAACTGCTGCCGCATGCGCGTCGGCGCGCCGAGGCGCTGCGGCCCCGGTACCGCGCCGCCGGCCTGTGGACCGGGGAACCGTTCGACATGGTGCGCTCCGCAGCCGCCCGGCATCCCGGCCGTCCAGCGGTGGTGGACCGAGGCGCCGAACTCACCTACGGCGAGCTGGACGAGCGCATCGATTCGGCCGCCGTGGCCATGGCAGACGCCGGTGTCGTGCCGGGCAGCGCGATCGTCTTGGTGGTCGGCAACGACGTTGACTCGGTGGTCGCGATCCACGCGGCGTTGCGGGCGGATGCGATGGTGCTGCTCGTGCCGCGTAGTGCCGGGGCCAAACACGTCGCCGACATTCTCACCCGCACCCGGGCGCGGCTCGGCGCGGCGCCGAACTGGACGGCGGTCTCCGAGCCGGAATTATCCGGGCTGTGCCGTTGGATCGAACTCGGTGCCGGTGAGCGCTTGGCCAGCGATCCGCCGCGCCCGGCGCGGCCGGCCGACGAACCATCCTTCGTGCTCTACACCTCGGGTACGACGTCTCGGCCAAAGGGCGTGATCCACTCGCTCAGCACATTGGCCAAAGCGTCGGCGAACTACATTGCGGCGGCGGGCCTGGGTTCAGAAGACCGGATTTTTCTGATCAGCCCGCTGGCGTCGGTCACCGGTGTCTTGCAAGCGCTGTTCATCGGACCGATGCTCGCAATACCGGTGATTCTCGAGGACCGTTGGAACCCGTCGGCGACGTGCGACCTGCTGGTCACCTCGGGTGCGACGTGGTACGGCGGTCCGGACCGGCTGCTCGACCGGATACTCGATGAGGCCGTGGCGCGCGACGCCGTCGTCCCGCTGCGGGCGGTTTATCTCGGCGGCACGACGCTGGACCGGCGGATCGTCGAACGCGTCGAAGACGATTTCGGCATCGTCGTCATGCGTGCGTATGGGTCCTCGGAGGCACCGGTAAGCACCTCCGGTCTGCGGGGCGAGTCGCGGGCGGTGCGCCATGCCGACGACGGAGTGGCGCTCGACGATGTCGAAGTGCGCGTCGGATCCGCGGCCGAATCCGCCGAATGCTGCATCAGGGGGCCGCACACGTTCCTCGGATACACCGACGCCGAGGACGACAAGATGGCGTTCGACGGCGACTGGTTCCGCACCGGCGATGTGGCGGACATCGTCGGCGACCGGGTGCGGATCGTCGGCCGCATCAAGGACATCGTGATTCGCAACGGGCTGAAGATCCCGGCGGCCGAGGTGCAGGAGGCCGTTTCTCGGATCGCCGGGGTCCGCGAGTGTGCGGCCTATGCGGTCGCCGACGACACCACCGGAGAGCGGCTGGCCATGGCAATTGTGCTCGAACCCGACGTCGATATCACTCTGGCCGAGGTCGCCGTCGCTCTCGTATCCGAGGGGATGCCGAAATACAAACTGCCGGAAGAACTCGTGCTGTGGGACGAGCCGCTTCCAATCAACGCCAACGGCAAGATCGACCGCGCGAAGCTTGACGAAGGGTCGGTCGGGCGGCGCCGTTTGCTCGCCGACCGTCTCGCGACTGCGGGATAACGGGCAGCCGGCGAAGCTTAGGCGCGTGCCGGGCGGAATACCGGTACGACGAATCCATCGCCGTCTTCGCGGAAGGCAACCATCAGATCCATGTCTGCGCGCAGGTCTTCGATGGCGCAATCCTCGACGACGGTCATCAGCCGTGGCCCCTCTTCGAGGTCCACCATTGCCAGTACGTACGGAACATGGGCGTCGAAGGGCGCGGCGTTCTGGTGGATGACGCTCCAGGTGTACAGCCGCGCGCGTCCGGTGGCCGGCGCCAATTCGACGTCCTCGCACCAACAGTGCGGGCAGAACGGCCGTGGGTACAACGAGGCCCGACCGCAGGACCGGCATCGGTTGACCGTCAATCTGCGGTCCTGCGCGGCCGCCCACCAGGCCTGTCCGTCGGTGTCGATCGTGGGCCGATCGGGTGCCGTCACTACTGCCTCCCGAGAATCATCGTGGCGCTGTGGGTGAAGAACCCGCCCATGGCGTGCACACAGGCCAACCGGGCCCCGCCGACCTGGCGCCGCCCGCATTCGCCTCGCAACTGCCGCACCGCCTCGACCATGAGGAACATCCCTCGCATACCGGGATGGCAGGAGGCCAGCCCGCCTCCGTCGGTGTTGGTCGGCAGCGCCCCGCCCGGGCGCAGCGCACCGGATTCGATGTACGGTCCCCCTTCGCCCTTGGCGCAAAAGCCCAGATCTTCCACGGTCAGCAGCACGGTGGACGTGAAGGAGTCGTAGAGCTGGCACACGTCGATGTCACCCGGGCCGACGCCCGCCTGCGCGAAGGCTCGCGGGCCCGAGCGGGCGGCGGCCGAGGTCGTGAAATCGGGCCATTGGCTCATGCTGACGTGGGATGTCGCGTCGGCCGACCCGAGAATCCAGATCGGCTCTTTCGCGCAATCCTTGGCCACCCGCTCGCTGGCCAGCACGACGGCGCCACCACCGTCGGTGCGCAGGCACACATGCTTGGAGGTGAACGGGTCGGCCAGCATCGGTGCGCTCGCCACGTCGGCCACTGTGATGCGGTCGCGCTCAAATGCGTTCTCGTTCATGGCCGCCCACTCGTGGGCGGCGACGGCGACTTCCGCCAGCTGGTCGACGGTCGTGCCGAATTCGATCATGTGTCGCCTGGCCGCCATGGCGTACTTGGCGATCAACGTCGCGCCGTACGGCGTCTCGTACTGCAGGACGCCTCCGGTGCCCATGGCGGCGGCGGACGGTCGCACCCGGCGCTTGACGTCCGAGCGCGCGGTCGATCCGTACGTCAACAAGGCGACCTCGATCTGCCCCGCCGCGATCGCTGCCGCGGCGTGACCGGCCATGACTTCCCACGAGGATCCTCCGACGTTGGTCGCGTCGACCCAGTCGGGGCGCAGACCGAGGTACTCGCCGACCTCGACCGGCGGAAGCAACGTCCCATGAGCGCCGAAACCGTCGACGTCGTCCTTCGTCAGGCCCGCATCGACGACCGCGCGCCGCGAGGACTGCGCCATCAGCGCCATGGCGGTCTTATCGGGAACTCGACCGCAGTCGGAAAGGGCTGCGCCCACGATAGCGACGCGATTCGGCGGCATAGCTCATGGTTATCACACCGCCGCCCGCTCGATAACGACAGTTCGCAGAAAGATGGAAACCGCATTCTCGGTCGGCTACCGTGAGCCTATGACGACGGCGCTGCGGGACGCCTTGCGAGGACACCCCCTGGTGCTGTGCCTGGCTCTGCTCAACTCACGCACCCCTGATGTTCCCGCGGTTGCGGCGGCCTGCGGGTACGACGCCGTTTATGTCGATCTCGAACACACATCCACGTCATTGGAAACCGCACAGATGCTCTGCATGAGCGCGCTCGGGGCGGGGATATCCGGTCTGGTGCGGGTGCCGTCGCACGACGCCAGCGTCATTGCCCGTGTGCTGGATGGCGGGGCAGTGGGAGTGATTGTCCCGCATGTGAATTCGAAGAGCGAGGCGGAGGCGGTGGTTCACGCCGCGCGGTTTCCCCCGCTCGGCCATCGATCGATATCGGGTCCCAACGCTGTCAGCGGATTCGGGCAGCGTCCGGCGACACAATTGGTCGAGGTGCTCGAACGGCGCACCGTCGTGGCCGTGATGATCGAGACTCCGCAGGCGGTCGAAGCTTGCGAGTCCATCGCGTCGGTGGAAGGCGTCGACATGATCCTCGTCGGGCCGAGCGATCTGACCGCTGAAATGGGCATCCACGGGCAGTATGAGAATCCCCATTTCCAGCGTGCGGTAGAATCGGTCGCGGCGGCTTGCCGAAGTCACGGCGTGGCGCTCGGGATGGCCGGAATAAAGTCCCTCGAACTGCTCAGTCGTTTCGTGGGGATGGGTTTGCGGTTCATCTCGGCGGGGACCGACATTGGGATGATGACGGAGGCGGCCACCACGCGCGCGCAAGCGCTCCGCGGGCTGAGCGAGTCACCGCGCGAACCGATTTGCACGAACGACGACCAATAGCCGCAGTGAGCCAACCCATTCAGGAGGACCGGATGCCGACAGCCATCTATACCGAACCCGTCACCGACACGATGGCGTGGACCGGGGCCGACTTCACGAGCAAGGAGGACTTCGCGTTCGACTTATCGGCCCGCAACGTAGCGGCTTTGGAATCGATCCTGGCCAAGACGGCGAACAAGGACCGAGACGACATCACGCCCGAGGACGCACGGCACCCGGATCTCGACGACGATCTGGCCCGGCTCTACCGGGAACTAATGTTCGGCAAAGGCTTGGCCTGCGTGCGCGGCTTTCCGGTCGAACAGCACTCGATCGAGGAACTCGAGAGAATTTACTGGGCGTTCTGCACGCACCTCGGGTATCTCGTGTCGAACAACTCCTTCGGTCACCGGATGGTGCGCGTGCAGGAGGAGATCCTGCCGGGTGGCGTACAACCCGCCCGGGGCACCAAATCCCGGGCTGAGCTGGCGATGCACAACGACGCCGCCGACATCCTGTCGCTGCTGTGTGTGTATCCCGCGGCGCAGGGTGGGGAGAGCCAGTTCGCCAGCGGGCCTGCTGCGCACAACCGGGTTCTGGCGGAACGGCCGGATCTGCTCGAAGTGCTCTACCGGGGGTTCCCGCATCATCGCCGCAGCGAGCAGCCCGACGACCAACCCGACGTGACGCCCTATGACGTGCCCGTCTTCTCCCAAATCGACGGACGAATCTGCATCAACTTCACCTACAGCAGCATCCTGCCCGCGATGCACGCCCTGGGCCGTGAGTTCACGCCACAAGAGGTCGAGGCGGTGGATCTACTGCGCAACATCCTGGTCGAGCAGCAAGTCGAATTCCGACTGGAATCCGGCGAGGCCGCGGTGGCCAACAACTTCGCGATGTGCCATTCGCGGTCCGACTTCGTCAGCAGCAATGATCCGAAGAAGGCGCGCTGCTTCCTGCGGGCGTGGATGGAAGTGCCGCGCGAAGACCGCCGACTGCCGATCGGCCGTGAGTACTTCCACATGGAGAACAAGGACCTGCGCCTCGGATACGACGTAGTCGAGGGCCGCGACGGCGCCATCGCCCGCAACGACTACAAGAACGTCAACACCGAACTGGCCGAAATGTTCAAGGCGGCGCAGGCGAAACCCAAAGTCAAGAACACGTGAGCGTTCGTCCGCGTCTGGTTTACGAGCGGTGGACGGATCCCGTGGCCGGCGAGATCCTCGAAAATGCCGACGTCGACCTGGTCAAGCTCGACTTGACCGCGGCCGACACGGACAGCTGGGCCATCTTGGAATCCGCACACGGATACCAGGTCGCCACCCGCACGGACGTGGCCGGCTACGCCGGCGGTGCGCAGTGGCTGGCCGGGCCGGATTTGCTGCGACGGTGTCACAAGCTTCTCGCCGTGTGCTCGGCGGGCGCGGGGTACGACGTCATCGACGTGGACGCGTGCACACGCGCCGGAATCGCGGTGTGCAACAACTCCGGGCCGGGCGCGGAGGCGGTCGCCGAGCACGCGCTGGGCTTTATGCTCGACCTGGCCAAGAAGATCACCGCGGGAGACCGGATGCTGCGAGCCGGTTCCCTCAGCGATCGAATGGTCCTGCGGGGCAATCAGTTGATGGGCAAGACGCTGGGTGTCATCGGGCTCGGGGCGATCGGTGGGCGCCTGGTTGAACTGTGCGCGCCGTTCGATATGGAGGTCCTCGTTTTCGACCCTTACCTCGACGAGGCGAGCGCGCGAGCACGCGGGGTGCGAGCCGTCGCGCTTGCCGAACTGCTCGAGCGCTCGGACTTCGTCCAGGTGACCTGTCCGTTGACCAGTGAGACCGAGGGATTGATCGGCAGTCGGCAGTTCGCGGCGATGAAGCCGACAGCGTTCTTCATCACCACAGCGCGCGGACCCGTCCATGACGAAACCGCGCTCCTCGAAGCGCTCCGCACCGGAGGAATCGCCGGGGCGGGGTTGGATGTGTTCCATGAGGAACCACCGCGCCAGGAAAATCCGTTGCTGCAGCTTGCCAATGTGGTGGCCACGCCCCACACCGCGGGTATCACGGTCGAGGCCACGCGCGATATCGCCGTTGCCACGGCCACGCAGTGGCAGACGATCTTCGGCGGCGGTGTGCCACCACGGCTACTGAATCCCGATGTCTGGCCCCGCTTCTGCGACCGATTTCAAGACGCATTCGGATTTCGTCCCAGCGCCACAGGCGTTTTGGAGAGCGGGGGTCGGATCAGATGAGTCAGTACAAAACGATCGACGTCGAGGTGCGGGATCACACCGCTTGCGTGACCCTCAACCGCCCCGAGGTCCTCAACGCGATCAACGACGAGATGATCGCCGAACTGTCGATCGCATACTCGGAAATCGAACGTTCCCAACAGATCTGGACGGTCATCATTACGGGCGCCGGACGCGCCCTGTGCGTAGGCGCGGACGTCAACAAGGCGGCCGACCACGACATGGACAACGCGGCCGGAATCGACAACCAGGGCGAGCCCATCCTCAGCTCGATGCGCCAGTGGGACGCGCCCCAAGAGGCTACGCCGCCGTGGCTGCAGATGACCAAGCCGATCATCTGCGCCGTCAACGGCATCGCCTGCGGAGCGGGACTGGATCTCGTGACGACCGCGGATATCACCGTCGCGTCGGAGCACGCGACGTTGATGGATCCGCATGTCAGCATCGGCGTGACGTCCGGGCGCGAAGGGGTGCGGCTTGCCCGGATTCTGCCGCTGCCCGTCGCGATGCGGTTGATCTTGATGGGCAAGCACGAACGACTCGACGCCCAACGGGCCTACGACCTGGGTATCTTCACCGAGGTGGTGGCGCACGACTCATTGGTGGACCGGGCGTGGGAGATCGCCGGAATCGTCAATTCAAATGCGCCACTGGCGGTACGAGGTTCGCGGATGGCCGTGCGCAAGGGTCTCACGCTGCCCATCTATGAGGCCGAACTGCTCGCCGAGAACTATCGGATGAAAGTCGCGCTGACCAAGGACGCCGTCGAGGGGCCGCGAGCCTTCCTCGAAAAGCGCAAACCCGACTGGAAGGCGTTGTAGTACCCGCGATCCGAAATCCCCGGAGCCAGTTGTTCACACCATGCCGAAGAACGTTTTGGCGTTGGTGGACAACACCTTCCGCTTTGTCTCCTCGTCCAGGCCCTCCGTCGCCTTATTGGCGACCTCCAGGCTCCTCGGCCAGTTGGTGTCGTTGTGCGGGTAGTCGGTCTCGAACATCAGCTGGTCGGGGCCGACGAGATCGAGGATGCGGAAGGCGACCGGGTCGCCGAAGGTGGAGAAGTAGACGCGCCCCGGCACCTGGTTGCTGGGCGGTTCGGTCAACAGGGGATGAATGCCGCCCCAGGCCCGACGGTCCTCCCAGACCTCGTCGACACGCTGCAGGTAGTAGGGAATCCAGCCGGCCTGCGCCTCGGCGAATGCGATCTTGAGGTCCGGAAATTGAACGAGCTTGGCGGAGAACAGCCAGTCGACCAACGCGATCGTGCAGTTGACCGCCATGAGCGCGCTGGTAACCACGTGCGGAGAGTCGGGCGAGGACTTGGTGAGTGAGGAACTCGACCCGATGTGCAACATGATGCCCACTTGGTTGCGCTCACAGGACGCGAAGAAGGGGTCCCAGTAGCCGCTGTGGATGGACGGCAGGTCGAGACGGCTGGGTAGCTCGGAGAAGCACACCGCGCGCATTCCCTTGGCGGCAACCCGTTCGACCTCCTTGGCGGCGAGTTCGACGTCCCACAGCGGAATGATCCCCAGCGGGATCAGCCGCCCGTTCGAGCTACCCCCCCATTCGTCGATCTGAAAGTCGTTGTAGGCCTCGACGCAAAGTCTGGCGAGTTCCTTATCCTTGCCGTAAAGAAACCGTTGGCCGCAGAAGCGGACCAGCGTGTTGGGGAAGCAGGCCGAGGCCTCGATGCCTGCGATGTCCATGTCCGCGAGCCGGTCCGCCGGGCGAAAGCAGCCCGGACGCATCTCGTCGTAGGTGATCGGGTCGGTGCTGAGCTCGTCGAGGTCGTAGCCGGCGGCGGCACTGATGAGGGGGATCGGGATGACCGCATCCTCGTAGTGCCAGATATCCGCGTCACGGCCGTCGGGATCCTCGACGAATGCGACATCGGACGTGACGCTCGGGTCCATGCGCCCCTTGGTGCGAACGATTCGCGGCCCGATGTCGCGGTAGCGCTCCGGCAGCCTGCTTGTCCACAGATCGGCCGGTTCCACCAGGTGGTCATCCGGCGAGACGATCAGAATGTCTGCACTCAACGCTGCACTCCTTCGACGGCCCGCGGCTTCAATTCGCGGCGCACTGATTCGTAGAGAGAATGACCGTTTCCACGGTACCGCATGCGATTCGATTCGAGGTACGCGGGGACGCTTGGCTGGCCAGGAACACCCCGCGGTGTCGCGCGTCTGGTAGGGCGCCATCGCGGCCGTGCCCGGAAAGCCTTCTCCGGCAGGGCGGCACGCGCGTCGACAAAACCCGACGGAGGATGGAAACCGTCAATCACGCAAAGCGGCAATCAACATACACGGGTAGGTAGGACGCACATTTTCGCGTGCGGGCGAGTATTCTTGTTCGCACTATGCCTACGAAGAAGCCCGCCGGCCGCCCGATCGAAACCGGCTTGGAACTTGTTGACAACGACGTCGAGGTGCCCGGCACCTGGCAGCAACGCACGATCGAGCGGCGCCTGAGCACGGCGCGGGCGCGCGCCCTCGCCCGCAGTTCGCGGTTTCTGGCCACCGCCCTGGAGTTGGTGGAGGAGTCCGGTAAGGCCGACTTCACGATCCAGACGCTCATCGACCGGTCGAACCTGAGCTTGCGAGCGTTCTACCAACACTTCGCGGGCAAGGAAGAACTTCTGTTGGCGCTCTACGAGAACGTCACCAGTCAATTCACGGAGGACATCCGGCAGGAGGTCGCCGCGGCCGACGGCCCGATGGAGCAACTCGAGGCGTTCTGCAGGGGCGTCCTGTCCCGCGCGGAATCTTCGGAAGCGGTCGGTGGCCGGGTCATGACGATCTACAACCTCAGCCTGGAGATCGAGCGGCCGGATGACTTTGCCAAGGTGTGGGAACCCCACCAGAAGCTGCTGACGAAGATCATCACGTCGTGCGCCCGGGCCGGGCTGGTGCGCACGGACATGACCCCCGCCCAGCTGACCACGCTGCTGAACACCACCCTCACCGCGCTCGCGCAGATTGGCGTCTTCCACCTGGGTGGCGGCAAGGACCCCAAGCTGACGGAGGACCAGTTGTGGGCATGGTGCAAACAGGCCGTCACGCCGCCCGTCGACGGCGCCAAGGCCCGGCCCGCACGCAAGGCGGCGCCGCGGACGACCGCGGCGCGCCGGGGCAAAAAGTTAACGGGGTAGGCCGAGACCTCGCTGCGCGATGATCGTTCGCTGAATCTCGCTGGTGCCCGCGTAGATCGTGGTGCCCAGCGAGAACCGTAGGGAGTGTTCGAACCGCCCATGCTCTGGGGCGGTCGGCTCGAGATAGCTGCGCAAGCCGTCGGCGCCGACCAATTCGACCACATCTTGGCTGGCGCGTTCGAGCGCCTCGGTGCTGAACAGCTTGGACATCGGGCCCTCGGCCACCGGTATCTCGCCCTGTTCGTGCATCCATACGCATCGTCGCTGCAGCAGCATCGACACCTCGGTCTCCATGGCGACTCGGGCGAGCCGGCGCCGGACGTCGGACTTGGCGATGGGCGGTGCGCCATCATCGGGTCGGGTGCTGGTGGCCCAGTGTTCGGCATGATCCAGCAGTCGGATCAGGTGCGGGCCCCACCCCGATGCGTGCTCGTAGCGCAGCGAAAGCCCCAGCACCTCCCAGCCAGCGTCGACTTCGCCGATCCGCCACTCGTCCCCGACGCGGACGTCGCTGTAGAACGTGATGTTGGTCCGTTCTCCGGAGAGAGTCCAGACCGCCTGTGCCTCAAAGCCATCCGAGGCGCAAGGCACGAGAAACATTGTCAGACCTTGGTGCTTGGGCTTGTCGGGGCTAGTGCGTGCGAGCAGGAATATGAAGTCGGCGATGTGACCGTTGGTGGTGAACATCTTTGAGCCGTTGATCACCCAATCCGCATCTTCGCCAGATCCGTCGCGGACCGCCTTGGTGGCGGCCGCCGCGACATCCGACCCGCATTCGGGCTCGGTGAAGCCCAGCGCGATGGTGATGTCGCCGTTGAGGGCCCCGGCCAGAATGCGATCCTTCAACTCGGGAGTGCCGATCTCGCGGATGATCGAGGCCACCATCCGCGTAGTTTCGGAAAGATATACCGGCGCGTCGCAACGCATGAGCTCCTCTTTGAGGATCTGCTCGTCCCATGCATCGCGGTTCTGTCCGCCGAACTCGACGGGCCAGCCCGGGGCGAAATACCCCTTGTCGACGAGACCTTTGGCGAACTCGTCGTCGTGGGCGACGCCGCTGCGGTAGATGCGCTCCTCGAACTCGGGGCTCAACACGTTTTGAAGGTGGTTGCGGACGCCGTCGCGGAAGCTTGCCGTGTCGGCATCGAGGTGAAAATGCATATGCATGGGCCAATCTGTCGTCGCACGCAGTCAAGGACGGTGCGTGTGATAATGCTAATCTCAAATCTGAGAGTAACCATATCCGCTTGTGTGAGGGACGTACGGTCGTGGACCTGAGCTTGACGAGTGAACAGCGGCAGCTGGTCGATTCGTTCGCCGCGCTGTTCACCCGTGAGTCGACCTCCGAGCGCATCCGGGCGGCCGAGCCGTCGGGCTTCGACGCCAAACTGTGGAAGGCGCTGCTTGAGACGGGTGCGGTTGAGATGGCAGTCGGTGAGGCCGCTGGAGGATGGGGTGCCTCGGAACTGGAACTCGCGCTGATCGCCGAACAATGCGGCCGGGCACTCGCATCCGCGCCCCTCATCGAAGCGCAAGTCGCCGCCCGCGCGCTGGCTGAGGCCGGCCATACCGGCGCCGGGCTGCTGAGCGAGGTCCTCGCGGGCGAGCGACTGGCCACACTCGCGCCCCGTCCCGCACGCGATGGGCGGTTGGAACTGGTCCCGGCAGGGGCGGTGGCAGACTACGTCATCGCCCTCTCGGAGGAACGGTTGCTGGCGGTGCCGGTCGGGGATAACCGGAAAGCGGTGGGAAACCTCGCGTCAATGCCCCTGGCTGACATCACGATTGGCTCAAACGCCGTTGTGCTCGCCGACAGGTCCGCGGCGCGCGAGCTGTTCTCACGGGCGCTCGACCTGTGGCTGGCGATGACCGCCGTCGCATTGGCGGGCGCTGCCAAGAGGGCCGTCGAGATCGGCGTCGAATACGCCAGACAACGCCACGCCTTCGGCACCGCAATCGGTTCCTTCCAAGCCGTATCTCACCCGCTGGCCGACAGCGCCACCGCCGCCGACGGGGCCAGGTTGCTCGGGCTCAAGGCGGCATGCGCCTTCGCCGACGAGCCCGATCGCGTTCGCGAACTGGCCGGCATGGCCTTCGCATTCGGGTACGAGACGGCGCGCGACGCGACGCGACGCAGCCTCCACATCCACGGCGGATACGGGTTCGGTATGGAGGGTGACATCCAGTTGTACTACCGCCGGGTCCGCGGCTGGGCAATGGTCATCGGCGATCCCGCGACCGCATTGGACCGCGTCGCCGATGCGCGTTACGGCGCGGTCGCGGGCTGAGTGGGGCCGCGGGGAGCAAGGATCGCGAAGCTCAACGTCGCCCGTGCCGCGAGCCGGTCTCGACCCACGTCGAATACGTCGACACCGACCACGATCATCCTCTTTCCCGCGCGGAGCAGCGTGGCACTCGCGCGCGCGGGGCCCTCGACAATCGGTGCCAGGAAATGGATGGACATGTCCGCGGTGCCCGCCCCGCTACCCTGACCCGCGTGCTTGACGGCGAGTCGCCCGCCGGCCACATCGATGAGCGTGGCGACCAACCCGCCCTGCAACGCGCCGCGGTAGTTCACCAGGTCCGGGCGGTTGTGCAGGTCGACGACGACCGACTCGTCGGTATCGACCACGTCGTAGAAGGGCAGCTGGCCGAACAGGTGACCGGGGATGGTCACCCCCATCGGTTGGGGCGCAGGCTGGCGGGACGACGTGGCGCTCACGCGTCGGACCGGACCTGGTCCTTGGCCGCCAGCACAACCGGGGGAGCGGTTCGCCAGTCCGGTACCCCCTGGGCCTCCCCGGCGGTCGGAACCTTGTCCTCGCGGATCTGCGCCCAGTGTGAGTGATTCAGTTGATGCAACGAGAAACACGACTGCAGCGCGTTGAAAAAGCCCATGTTGTCAACGGACTGGTTTACCGATTCCTTGATCAGCAACGCCGCCATCGTGGGGACCTGGGTGATGCGCCTTGCCAGCTCGAGTGTGCGCTCGGGCAGCTCTTCGCGCTTGAAGATCTTGCTGACCATCCCGATCCGGTAGGCCTCTTCGATTCCGATCGCGTCGCCGGTCAGCATGAGCTCTTTGGTGCGCCGCGGCCCGAACTCCCACGGATGGCCGAAGTACTCCATGCCGCACATGCCCAACCGCGTACCGACCACATCGGCGAAGCGCACCTCTTCGCTTCCGACGATCAGGTCACACGCCCAGATCAGCATCAGTCCCGCTGAGAACACATCCCCATGCACCTGTGCGATGGTGATCTTGCGGAGGTTTCGCCACCGAAGGTTGTTCTGAAAGAAGTAGTGCCATTCCTGCAGCATGGTTCTCTCGGCGCCGTCGCGGGTCCCGCCGTTGATCGTCACCGTGGGGTGCTGGCCCGGCCCCGGACTGAATTCCGCGCGCGCCTGCTTGGAACCGATATCGTGACCTGACGAGAACATCGGGCCCTCGCCGGCGAGGATGACCACGCGGACGTCGTCGTCGGCCTCCGCCCGCGCAAACGCGTCGTCGAGTTCGACCAGCATGCCGCGATTCTGGGCATTGCGCTGTTCGGGGCGATTCAGCGAAATGCGAATGATCATGCCGTCGTCGAAGGTCTCCCACTTCAAGAATTCGTAATCGTTCACCATTGGCCCTGCTTCCTCATCCCGTCCGGTAATGGTGTTATCTCTATATGAGAAGATATGTTCTCACGCGGTGGCCGAACTCGGCCGGAAGGGGTGCCCATGGCGGAGGGCCAACGCAGGCCGCGGGTGATTCTTTGGGGTCCGGGCCAGGTCGGTGTCGGCGCGCTGCGCGCTCTCATCGCGCACCCGGGTCTGGAGTTGGCCGCCGTGGTCGTCCACGCCGAAGCCAAGGACGGCAAGGATGCGGGTGACCTATGTGGAATGCCGGCGACCGGCGTCATCGCCACGCGGGATGTCGATGCCGCCCTGACGACGGACGCGGACGTGGTGGCCTATTTCGCTTCGGGCGACTATCGCTACCGCGAGGCGGCGCAGGACATAGCGCGCTGCCTGCGGTCGGGTAAGGATGTGGTGTGCACCTCACTGGTGCCGATGTGTTACCCACCCGCGGCGGACAGGGAAACCGTCGGCCTGCTCGAGGAGGCGTGCGCCGAAGGCGGCACCAGCTTCTTCAACAGCGGTGTCGACCCCGGGTGGGCCAACGACGTGATCGCGCTGACCATGACGGGCTTCAGCAGCCGCGTCGACGGCATCACCATGCTCGAGATTTTGGACTATGGGCCCATCAGACAACCCGACATCATGTTCGACTTCATGGGTTTTGGCTGCCCCCCCGACCATCCGGCGCCGCTGTTCGACACCGAGCGCCTGGCTGCGTTGTGGGCACCCATCGTGCATCTCGTTGCCGACGGTGTTGGCCTGCCGCTCGATCGCGTCGACACCACCATCGAGAAATGGTTGGCGACAACCCGATACGAGGTCGCATCGGGATGGATCGAGCCTGGCACGGTAGGAGGCATGCGATTCAAGCTGGCCGGAATGGTGGGCGGCGAGGAGCGCGTCACGCTCGAACACGTCACCCGCATGGGAGAGGAAGCGGCACCGGACTGGCCGCGGCACCCGTCACCCCACGGGGGTTACCGGGTCATCATCGACGGCATGCCGACCTACACCGTCGACATCGAGATGCATGGCCGCGGAAATAACATGCGCGGCCTGACCTACGCGACCGTCATGCGCGAGCTGAACGCCATCCCCGCCGTGATGGCCGCGCCGCCCGGGTTGCTGTCGACCCTCGACCTGCCTCTGGTGACCGGCCCGGCCCGCGGCGGAACCTGGCGGGGCGTGCTGCCCGCGAAGGGGAAGCCGTGAGCGAACAGCGCATCGCCCGGACGTCGGCCGACGTGTGGGAGGTGATGCGCACGGCGTCGGCCGTCCGGCGCTACCTCGACGAACCCGTACCCGATGAGGTGATCGAGGCCTGCCTGCGGGCGGCCAGCTGGGCGCCGTCCGGAGGCAATCAGCAGCCCTGGAAATTCGTCGTGCTCAGATCGAGTAGCGTGCGCGACGTGGTCACGGCAGCGGCGCACCGGACATGGGATGTGATGACCGAGTTCTATCGGTTCGCGATGCCGGCGGACGAGGCTGACGACCCCAAATCACGCGTGCTGCGAACGATGGCCGAACACATGAGCGTCGGTGGCGCCGCGCCGGTGCTGGTGCTGTTCTGCGTCCAGCCGCAGCGGGGGACCACCGAACTCCAGCAGGGCGGGTCCATTTTTCCCGCCGTGCAGAACTTCTTGCTGGCGGCTCGCGCGCAGGGCCTCGGCGCCGCAATCACCCTGTGGCACGGGTCCTGCGAGGACCAGCTGCGCTCGATGGTCGGCATTCCCGGCGACTGGAAGATCGCGACGTTGCTGACGGTCGGCTGGCCCAAGGGCGGACATCATGCCGTGCGGCGTAAACCGCTGGACGAGGTCGCGGCCATCGATCGTTGGGACCGGCCTTGGCACAAGACAGGGGAGTGACAGTGGGATACCCCGAGATCTCGTTGTACCTGCGCACCTTTACCGATGGCCCGCAACATGATTGGCGGGCGACGCTGGCAATGGCACGGGCGATGGATGGTGCGGGGATCGACCGTGTGGTCGTCTCCGACCATGTGGTGTTCGGCGAGAAGCTGGAGGCATACGCCGACCCCTCGGTCGGTGGTGCGTCCGGCGGCCGCCAACCTACGGGGCCCGACGGCAGCTGGCTGGAACCGCTCATCGTGCTCACCGCGATCGCTGCCACGACCGAGCGGATCCGGCTGGGGACCTCGATACTGTTGGCCGCCCTGCGGCGTCCCGCGGTCCTGGCCAAACAGCTGGCGACGCTCGATGTGCTTTCCGGCGGTCGCGTCGATCTCGGCGTCGGGGTGGGGTGGCAACGAGAGGAATACGAGGCAGCCGGACTGTCTTTCGCACACCGCGGGCGGCTGCTGGACCACACCTTGGAGGTCTGCAAGACGCTGTGGACCGAACAGCGGGCGTCGTATCACTCGCCCGAACTGTCCTTCGACGCGATCCACCAGATGCCGAAGCCGGTGCAACCCGGTGGTGTGCCGTGTTGGATCAGCGGCACGGTGAACCGCAACGTCGCGCGGCGAATCGCGCGGTTCGGCAGCGGTTGGATTCCCTGGGGCTCGGCATTTGCCGACCTGCCCACCTCGATAAGCAAGATGAAGGACAGCGTCGTCGCCGCCGGTGGCGACGCCGGCAATCTGCAAGTCCAAGGTGTCGCGCGCGCAGTGAAGGGCGACGGCGGATCGATCGACTACCCGGCATCGGTCGCGTCGGTACCGGCGCTGGTCGCGGCAGGCGTCACCGATGTCCGCTTCACGGTGACGGTCCCAGAGGAGGGCGAACGAGCGGTCGAAGTCCTCTCGCCGCTCGTGGAGGCGTTCCGCGACGTCACGCGATGATGCATCGACGTCGCGGGATCGGGCAGGAATCGACGGTGCGGCATGCAGTTGCGTGATCACGCGGGATCCGCGAAACCCGCTGTGATTCTTCATCCTTCAGGGACGGCGGTGAGCTTCGCCGACCTCGAGGCCGGCGCCAACAAGCTCGCGCACTTCATGCGGCGATCGGGGTTGGCCGCCGGGGACACCATCGCCATCCTCATGGAAAACAACGAACACATCCACACAGCGATGTGGGCGGCCAAGCGCAGCGGTTTCTATTACACGCTGGTGAACACCAACCTGAGCCACTCCGAGATCGCCTACGTCGTTGCCGACAGCGGCGCGAAGGCCATCGTCTCCTCGCGGTTGATGCGCGATGCGTGCCGGGAACTGTCCGACCGGCTCGGGGATGGCCTGCCGGCCGTGGCGTTGATGGCCGACGACGACCTCCGGGGCTGGCTGCGCTACCCGGAATGCGTGGCCGCCGAACCCTCGACGCCGATCACCGATGAGCGTGACGGCCGGCTCCTGCAGTACTCCGCGGGTAGCACCGGTCGCCCCAAGGGGATCCGCCGACCGCTGACATCGCCGAACTCCGGCGTTTCGAAGGTGTCGACACCCGTTTTCGAGGCGCTCGGGGTGGGCCCCGACTCGGTCTACCTGAGTCCAGCCCCGACCTACCATACGGCGCCGGCCATGTGGACCATGGCGGCGCAAGCCGCCGGCGCGACAACGGTCCTCATGCAGAAGTTCGACGCCGAACAGGCCCTCGAATGCATTCAGCGACACGGTGTCACGCATGCGCAGTTTGTGCCGACGATGTTTGTCCGGATGCTGCGGCTGCCAGAAGAGGCCAGGACGCGCTACGACCTCTCGACGTTGCGACGCGTCGTCCATGCCGCCGCCCCGTGTCCGCCCGAGATCAAGCGGCAGATGATCGACTGGTGGGGCCCGATCGTGGACGAGTACTACGGGTCATCCGAGGGCGCCGGCATCTCGTTCATCCGTGCCGACGAGTGGCTCGCTCACCCGGGCTCGGTGGGCAAGCCACTTCTCGGCACGCCGCACATCCTCGACGACGACCGTAGCGAGCTCGGCCCTGGACAGATCGGTGAGATCTATTACGAGGGTGGTTATCCCTTCGAGTACCTCAACGACGAAGCCCAGACGGCGGCGGCGCGCAGTGCGCAGGGCTGGGTCACCGTAGGCGATGTCGGCTATCTCGACGACGAGGGCTACCTCTATCTCACCGATCGTCGCAACCACATGATCATCTCCGGCGGGGTGAACATCTATCCTCAGGAGACCGAGAATTGTCTGATCGGTCACCCGCTCGTGGTCGACGCCGCCGTTTTCGGCGTGCCCGATCCGGTGATGGGGCAGTCGGTGACCGCAGTGGTGCAACTGGCGGATCCAGGCCTGGCTTCCCCGGTTCTCGCCGAGGAGCTGATCGCTTGGCTGCGAAATCGGCTGGCGCACTACAAGTGTCCCCGCAGGTTGTACTTCGAGGAGTGCCTGCCGCGCACCGATGCCGGCAAGCTGTACAAGCGGGAGCTGGTCGAGAAGTATGCGGGTATCTCCGGAGGCTAGGCGATCGTCAAACAGGCCTGGTCGAGTCGCCGGGCATACCATCATTGAGCGCTTCGCGGCAGTGGACGCGACAGGGCTCAAAGCATCCGTGGCCCGCCGAAGCCCGGAACCGCCCCTACCGGGATCAGCGCCAGTATGACGGCGAGAAGGATGAAGGAACGCAACGCTTTTGGCGTGGGCTCGCGCTCGATCTCCGGCCTGCCCGCCGCTAAGAGGATGAAGACCACGCCGACATCGAACGTCACGATCGTCAACCAGCGGGTCCAGTCATAGCCGGTCACAAAAACTGGGCAGATCAACAGGAGCCCGCCGGCGACCCACGTCATCCGGCCCCGCAGCGCCTCGACAAACGTGCCGAGCGACACCCCCGATATGGCGCTGAGTCCCCACATGGTCAGCGCGAGGGCACCGGCGCCGAAGATCAGCGAGACCGTGAGACCGAGCATGCCGATGTGGCCGACGGCGCGGACAGCATCGCCGATTCCGTTGTCGTAGTTCGGCATCACGTTGCGGCACACCCAGTCGTGATAGTCGGTTCGAACGGATTGCCCGTCAACAACGTAGTGCAGCAGCGACGCCGGCGACGTGACCGTCGCGAACGGGTTGGGCATCACGTGACGGGGCACCGACGCACAAAGCTGAGCCGCGATGTCGTGGCGGCCGAAGGCCGCCACGGCGGCCGTCGTGCAGACACCCGGCGTCACCGCCAGCAGGGCGCCCGGGCCCCGGCCGTTTTCCAGCGCACCACCCAGGGCGACGATCGCCAACACGGCGCCCAGCGCGAACTGCAGCCCGATCGCCTCGTGTACCAGTGTCAGCGCCGCGATGGCGGCGCCGTAGGCCGCACAGCATGCCATCGCGATATTGCGGGAGCGCACCAACACCAAAGCGGAAGAAAACAACGCCAGGGCGGCCCCGCCGAACAGGTCCGGCCGGGCCGAGTACGCGGCGAACGGGACACCGAAGGGGAGCAACGGGATCAGCAGCACAACCATCAGCCCGCGCTCTGACCGGCCGCGACCCAACAACACCACGCCCGCGACCGCTGCCAGACCGCACAGATAGACCGCCGTCGAGAGCCACCGCAAACCGAGCGCGACCGCGAAGTAATGTCCGGGGAGCAAGCGAACCAGTTCACCGGCGAGTCCGCGGCGGACGAACCCATGCGTGTAGTCGGCGGCGTAGTACGACATCCAGTACACATCGAGCGGAACGACCTTGATCGCGAACCACAGGACGACCAGGGCCCAAGCCGCGATCGCGGCGGCGCAGGCCGCGTAGCGGCGGTGGTGTGCGCGTCGGTTCGGCTCGACGTCCAGGTTCACCATCCGGTCCGGCCTTCGTAGACGGTGGTGGCGGACAGCCGCAGGTCGGCCAGCGCGCTGCACGCGAGCTCGCGGGCGGTCGCCGCACTGTCGGCCCCGCTTCGGCAGGCGATGACGTTGAGAAACCGGCTACCGTTGAACGTTCCGGTGCTGCAGAACAATTGGCCATGGCTCTGCTCGATGCGGCGACGGGTGACGCCCTGCTCGGCCAGCCGGATGCAGACCCCGGCTGCGTCCGCACCGTCGATGCGGCCCACGGCGGCGTCGAGGTTCCCCAGATTCGAGCAGCCGACCGGAAGTTGGCCGGTCGACATGGCAACGCCTTCGGCGCGCCGGACCAGCCATCGTGGCGTGAACGGAATGAGCGGCAATCCGGCGAGCATTTCGTTGGGTTGCCGTTGCAGCGACGTCAGCAGCGTCTTGACATCCTTACGCACCCGGCTCAAGTCGCCGGCCGCCGCCGCTCCGTCGACGGTGAGCGTGATCGAGGTCAGCGCATTCGCCCGGTCGTCATCGGCGCTGCGGTCGCTGACCGGAAGCACGACCGTCACCGAGCTTCCGTCGGCGAGCACCCTGCCCATCCGGTGGGCCAGCCGGGCCGCGTATGCGACGAATAGGGCGTTGGCGGTTCCGTTTAGGGCGTGCGCGCGGGCTTCCCATGCGGCGGCGTCGGTTTGCAAAGTGACCGATGGCAGGCCCGCGCGCTCGTCGTCGGCCGGTGGGGGCGGACCTGGCCGCGGCATCGTGGGCGGAACCCGGGGACCGGAGGACGCCTTGAACAAGATCCCCAGAGTCGCGATCAGCGCGCGGATGACGCCCGGTACGGCGAGCGCCGCACCGGCCAGGTCCTCGACGACGGCGCGCGCCCGACTACGTGAATTAGGCTGTGGATAGCGATGTTTGCCGCTTTCCGCGTTGACCGCCTCGCTGATCGCCGCTATGAGGCCGAGCCCATCGACCACACAGTGTGATGCCACCAAGGTGACCGCCGCACCGCCACCGTCGAATGGCAGGACGCCAAGGTGGAAGGTGGGGCCGTGCTCGGGATCGACGGGCACCTGCGCGCGTCTTTCGACCCATGCACCGAGCGCCGACCGGGGCCGGCACGGTTCCAGCGCGATATCGGGTGAGCGGCGGTCGGCCACCCAGCGGTGACGCCCGAATGGCAGCGGCGAGCGCTCGATCCGCCGTCCGAGCAGGCCGGTGGCGAGATTGGCGCGGAAGACCCGCAATTGGTCGACATTCACGTCTCGGTCGTATATCCACGTGCACTGCACCGTACTGCCTTGACCGGTGGCGCGCAGCCGTAAGAATGCGGCCTGGTCCAGCAGTGCCAACCTCCGCGCAGCCATCCCGGCTTGGCTACGTCGCGACCCCGCGACACGTCTGCGTGTCCGGGTGCTGACATCGGGACCTCGCGTGGGAGAACGTAAATCCATCAGGTGCGGCTGTGCACCCCGGCGTCGCACACCCTCGTGAACTCGGCACGCATCGTATCGACATAGCGCTGGACGGACTCGCGGGCGACGTCGGTGCCCGGGTAAGCGACCACCAGTTGGGTCCCGGTGTGCATGCGATTGACCCACATGCACACCGTCTCCGACAGCCGGTTGTCGCCCCAGATGCCGGCCCGCAAACCATCGAAGTAGTCACCGAACGGCAGCTTTCGGATGTCGATGAAGGACAACATCGGGACGGGCCGGTCCGGAACCTCGACCTCGTCGGACGTCGTCTCGAGTAGGTGGTAGTAGGGCACCGCGCCGAGGGCCGTGTTGGTGTCGAAGGATGTCTGGGCAGCGATGACCACCTCGTCGAATGACGCACCGGCGGTGGGTATCGCCAACGGGACGAAACTGGCCAGCCACCCGACGGCCGCGGCGTGCGCGGGATCTCGCCGGTTGTCGAACGGGGTGAGGCCGAAGTAGGTGGGTGCGCCGGTCAACCGGTGCTCGGCCAGGGCAGCGCAGGCGAACACCCCACCACTGAAGCGGGCTCCCGCGGCGCGGCACACCGCCTCGAATCGCCGGCCCTGGTCGTCATCGATCAGGTCGAACACTTCGATGGCCCCTGGCGTATCGGCGGACGCCTCGCCCAGTTCCAGGGGAAATCTGGGGAGCAGTCCATTGTTCGCCGCGAGAAACGCCCGCCAACATCGAATTTCGGGCGAATCGACATCGAGGCTCGCAGTGAATGCGCGTTGCCGCGCGCTGTATTCGCGGTGGCTGGGTGCGGGTATCGGCACAACGGGTGACTTCTGCAGCGCGGAGAAATACGCCGTCTGAATGTCCAGGAAAATCACACCCGCCGACATGCCGTCGGCGCGCAGATGATCGACGGCAATGTAGATGGTGAAGCGGTCTTCGCCCTGGATGATTCCGAAGCTGAAGCAGTCCCATTGCAGCGGATCGGGCGTATCGAGAATCAGTTTGCGAATCTGATGCGGCGCCATTTCGCCGAGATCCGTTGCTTCCAACGTGATGGTCTCGGGGTCGGCGATAACGTGGCGAACCACCTCGTCGCCGTCGTCGAAGGCGAACCGGTCATGATAGGCGTCGTGCCGCCGCACATGGCTGTTCAGCGCGTGGGTCATCGCGTCTATGTCGCAGACGCCCCAAATCTCCCAGGCTCCTATGCACAATCGCGGGATATCGCGGCCGCGGTTGACCTGGCGTCGGTAATACCGAAGATGCTGCGACTGCTGATAACTGACCGCCGCCGGATGGTATTGCGCGTCGGCTGCCTGCTCGTAGGTGCTGGCGGTGGGAAACCACGATACGACGGTGCCCTCGGCTGTCCAGTCGTCAACCGTGCCCAGGAACATGCGCGACCTTTCCTCCGTCAGTAGGCGACGCCGGTCCGGATGACCTTAACGTGACCGTGCATTGGTTGCCGGATGAATTCGACCGCCGAGGGAATTGCGCACCACGAGCCCAGCAAGTGGCGCTGCCGCTAGCTGCGTGGAATGCGCAGAAGTGATTTGGCTCACGCTGGTCCGAGTTGACGCCGCGAAAGCAGTCAGAGCGTCGCGGGGCGCAGTCATTGAAGATTCTCCTCGGGCGTGACAATCGCACGAGAATGCAGAAGACTCGCCGATCGCCGTCGTCTTGCCGTGCGAGGTAACCGCAACGCGGATCGCATATTTCGCGCGCGGCTAACTCAAGATAACTACTAAAAGCCTTTTACTCGACGCCTCGGCCCGACCATCACCGGATAGCGGGCGCTATCGTGGCGATGCAATTCTTGTCACCCCCGGGCCTGCGGAACGGCGCCGCGATCACCATATCTCAGGTTCGGTTAAGGCGGAATAGTACCGGTCGAAGTAATCTTCTGCCCACGTCATCCATCGGACGAACGGGCCATCCAAAATGCGAAAGGGGCTGCCGCGGTCTCCCTTTGAGTGCGACCGAACCCGACGCGAACGCCCGAGAGATACCACGGCCGGGCTATCCCGATGTGCCGCAACGCCTTACATTCGGCCCAGCGCGCGCTGACGGAGCGGCCGGGAAGGTCGTACGCGTCCGGGCCGCCCTCTTTGCCGCGGAGGCACGCCGGCCAGGCGTCCCGGCACGGGAACCCTTCTGCGTGCTTTGCCAGACCTGGCTGTTGGCAACCGTTTTGGCCGCGAGCGGAAATGCCGGCGCAGGAAGACGATTAGCCACGGGTGTTGCCGAAAGTCAACGGTGGGATCGGAGATCCGTGAAGCCTTGACTCCATACATACAGTGTGTATGTTTATACATACGGTATGTATCTAGGAGGTGAGGGATAGTGAGTGCCACGCTCGATGCCATTGCGAAGGAACGCGGAGTTGTTTTGGAGGTCTGCTCGGGATTGCCCGCTTCGATGTGGGCGAAGGACAGCGGATGTCCTGGATGGTCTGTTCAGGATCTGGTGTCGCACATGGCGTGTAGCTACTGGTTGGCGGTCGATCCATCGACGTTGCCCGATCCCGGTGGGCTGCCCGCCGAACGCGCCGCTGACCTCTATGTGGAGTCACGTCGCTGGATGACGCCCGCAGACGTCCTGGCCGACTACGAGGCAGTCAGTGCGCGAGGGCTGGAGTTGCTCGCCGCGGTGGAGGGCCAAGACGTCGAGATACCGATTGGGGACGTCGGAACGTATCCGGCCTCGGTGGTGCCCACCACCTTCGTCTTCGAGTCCTTCATCCATCTCCGGTACGACTTGTTCGCTCCGAATGGACCGTTGCAGTCGGATCCGCCCACGGTCGACGAGCTGCGGCTTGGCCCCACGCTCGACTGGATCGAGGCGGCCCTCCCGCAACAGAACACCCAGCTGCTCAACGCATTACGCACTGGAGTCGAGGTCCGGCTTGACGGGTTGTGTGCCCGAACCCTGCGGCTCGGCACCCGGGGCGATGTGACCGCGGGGATCACCTCTGATTCGCAAGCGTTCGTCCGCTGGGTCACTCAGCGCGGCACCTGGGACGGCCTGGCTGTCCAGGCGGAAGGGGACCCGTCGGCTCTGGACATCGTCCGCCGGCTCAGGGTGTTCTGACCGACGCCGCCTCCCGCGGTGGCGCCTCCCGCCGCCTTCATACGGTATGTATGAGAATGCATGCGGGGTGTGAAAGGTAAGGGTTGCATGGCGCAGGATGGTCGCCGGACACAGGCCGAGCGTGCCGCCGACACGCGGGGCGCACTGATCAGCGCCGCCCGTCCCCTGTTCGCATCGCTGGGATTCGCGGAGGCGTCCCTGGAGACCATCGTGCGAGACGCGGGTGTGACGCGCGGGGCCCTGTATCACCATTTCGCCGACAAGACAGAGCTTTTCGCCGCGGTTTTCGAGCAGGTGGAGGGCGAGATGGCCGCGCGCATGGTCGACGCCGTCGCGGCCGCGGGGCACACCGACCCGGTCGAGATCATGCGATTGTGTGCGGGCCTTTGGTTGGACGCGTGCTCCGATCCCGAGGTTCAGCGCATTGTGCTGCTGGAGGCGCTCGCGGTGCTGGGCTGGGAACGCTGGAGCGACATCGGGCATCGGTACAACATCGGATTCGTGACGGCGCTGCTGAATGACGCGATCGAGTCCGGCAGCATCCCGCGCCAGCCCGTTGAGGCGACGGCCCTAACCGTCATGGGGGCGCTGCGCGAGGCGACGCTTTACATCGCCCGCGCTGACGACCAGCGCCAAGCGCGCGCGGATGCCGGCGCGGTGATGGACCGGCTGCTGAACGCCCTGCGCGACAAGGACAGCTGACTCATCCGTTGTCAGCTTGGCGCTTGCCCGGCCGAAATCTGGCGCGCGATCGCCTTTTTGTCGATCTTGCCGATCGGGGTGGTCGGTAGCGATGCCATGGCGACCAGCACATCGGGCCGGGCGTGGGCGGCCGTGCCGCGCTGATCGAGGTGGGTGTTCAGTTCCGCCAACGTGACCGCCGTGCCGGTGAAAACGACTGCCGCGCAAATCTTCTCGCCGAGGTACGGGTCGGGCAGCGGCACCGCGGCCGCGGAGAAGATCGACGGGTGAGTGAGCATCTGCTCCTCGAGGTCCGCCGCGGAGATGGTTTCGCCGCCCCGGCAGATCACGTCCTTGACCCGTCCGGTGACCGTCAGGTACCCGTCGCGCCGCAGCCGGACCAGGTCACCGCTGCGGAAGAAGCCGTCCTGGTCGAAGCAGCGCTCGTTGTCGCGCTCGGCACGGTAGTAGCCGTTGAGCGTGTACGGCCCGCGCACCAGGAGCTCGCCTTCCTCGCCCGGCGCGACCGGTTCGCCGTCCGCGTCGACCACCCGCAATTCGTCCGCCACGCACAACGGCCGCCCCTGGGTGTGGTCGACGACCTCGGGCGGATCGCCCGGGCGGGTGTAATTCAGCAGCCCCTCCGCCATTCCGAACACCTGCTGTAGCCCCGGCGTCAACGCGGCACGGATCATGCGGGCGTCGTCGGGCTCCAATTTCGCCCCGCCAACTTGCAAGAGCCGCAGGGACTTCGGCGTCACCGGCTCCCACCCGCAGGCCTGCGCCCACAGCTTGGCCAGGGCCGGCACCAGAGCGGTGACGGTGACGCCGTGGCGCTCGATGGTGGCGAAGGCGGCCTCGGGGCTGGGGTCGGTGCCGAACACAGTGGTGGCGCCCACCGTCATGGCGCCGAGCAGGCCGGGGCAGGCCAACGGGAAGTTGTGCCCCGCCGAGAGCAGCACCAGATAGACGTCGTCGGCGGTGAACCGGCACACCTGTGCGCTCGCGGTCGCGTTGAACACGTAGTCGTCATGGGTGCGGGGGATGAGTTTGGGGGTGCCGGTGGTGCCGCCCGAAACGAGAAGCAAGGCAGGCGATCCGGGGTCGGCCGGCGGCGTCGGAGGTGGGGCGGTGGCCTGACCGCATAGTTGCGTCCACGAGGTGAACGAGCCCGGCTCACCGTCGACGATGACGTGGGCGAGCGTCGGGTGGTCCGCGACGAGAGCGCGCGCCATGGCGCGGTAATCGAAACCGTTGGCCGCGTCGGCGATCACCAACGCGGTGGCCCCGCTCACGGCGGCGAAGTGCCCCAATTCGGCCGCCCGGTGGCCGGGCAGACACAACACCGGGATGGCGCCCGCCCGCAGCAGCCCGAAGAGCGCCACCGCGAACTGGCAACCGTTCGGCAATTGCAGCAGCACCCGGTCGCCGGGCGCGATGCCCAGTGCCCGCAGTCCCGCGGCGGCGCGGCCGGCGCGCTCGTCGAGCCGCGCGTAGCTCAAGCCGAAGCCGTCCGCGGCGTCGAGCGCGGCGGTTCGGTCGGGCCAGCGCCGCGCGGCGTCGCTGAGGATGCTGTCCAAAGTGCGCCCAGTCCAGTAGCCGGCCGCCCGATACGCGGCGGCGCGGTCGGCGGGGAACGGCACAAACCCTTCGAGGGCCCCGGCCAGGGGTTGCCGTGCGTTCGCGGTCATCGAGGTCCTCAGGCGGGGGGCGTAGTAGCGGCGATTCGTGAGTAAGGATAGGGTAACCACCACAACTTAGGGCAGCCTGTGCTAATTCAGGGAGGGTTCGTGGTGCATGCCTCGGCGCGCCCGGCAGACGTCCGGGCAGAGGTAGCCGAACTGCTGGGCGTCGGTGTCGACGACGTCCACCCAACCACCAACCTCATCGGTCAAGGGCTGGACTCCATTCGGATGATGACCCTGGCGGGTCGCTGGCGCCGTCAGGGCATCGCCGTCGATTTCGCCACGCTGGCCGAAACTCCCACCCTCGAGGCCTGGGCCAAGCTGGTGACCGCCGAGCCGGCGACCGAGCCAAGCGATCACAAGGCTGCCAGCGAGGCGGCGCCGGGGGCCGACGGCGAGCCCTTCCCGCTCGCCCCGATGCAGCACGCGATGTGGGTCGGCCGGCAGGACAGCCAGCAGCTCGGCGGGGTGGCCGGACACCTCTACGTCGAATTCGACGGCGGCCCGATCGATCCCGCGCGGCTGCGCGCGGCCGCCAAAGAGCTGGCCCGGCGCCACCCCATGCTGCGGGTTGAGTTCCTGCCCGACGGCACCCAACGCATCGCGGCGGCCGGTGACGAATTCCCGGTCACCGTCGAGGACCTGCGCCACCTGGACGGCGACGGGGTCGATGCGCGGCTGGCCGCCATCCGCGACGCCAAATCGCACCAGCAGCTCGACGGCGCGGTGTTCGAGCTTGCCCTGACGCTGCTGCCGGGCGAACGTTCGCGCCTGCACGTCGATCTGGACATGCAGGCCGCCGACGCGATGAGCTATCGCACCTTGATGTCCGATCTTGCCGCTCTCTACCTCGGTCACGACCTGCCCGCGCTGAGCTACACGTATCGGCGCTACCGCGACGCGATCGAGGCGGAAGAGGCCCGGCCCCAACCGGCCCGCGACGCCGCCCGCGAGTGGTGGGCGCAACGCATCCCGCAGCTCCCGGACCCGCCGGCGCTGCCCACCACCGGCGACCGCGGTTCGCGTAGGAGCGCCCGGCTCTGGCACTGGCTGGACCCGAAGACCCGGGACGCGCTGTTTTCCCGCGCTCATGCCCGCGGGGTCACGCCCGCGATGACGCTGGCCGCCTCCTTCGCCAACGCCCTGGCGCGCTGGTCCACCACCTCGCGCTTCCTGCTGAATGTGCCGCTGTTCGGGCGCCAGCCTTTGCACCCCCAAGTCGACTCGCTGGTCGGCGATTTCACGTCGTCGCTGCTGCTGGATGTGGACCTCACCGGCGCGCGCACCCCGGTGGCGCGGGCCGGGGCCGTGCAGGACGCGATGCGGTCCGCCGCCACCCACGCCGCCTATCCCGGACTGTCGGTGCTCCGCGACCTCAGCCGCCATCGCGGCACCCAGGTGCTGGCGCCGGTGGTATTCACCAGCGCGCTGGGACTCGGCGAGCTGTTCAGCCGAGAGGTCACCGCCCAATTCGGCACACCCACGTGGATCATCTCCCAGGGGCCGCAGGTGCTGCTCGACGCTCAGGTCACCGAGTTCGACGGCGGCGTGCTGGTGAATTGGGACGTCCGCGACGGCGTCTTCGCCCCGGGTGTCGTCGACGCCATGTTCGCCTACCACATCGACGAACTGCTCAGGCTGGCCTCCGCCGACGACAGCTGGGAGGCGATGGGGCCGCCGCCGCTGTCGGACGCCCAGCGCGCGGTGCGCGACGCGGTCAACGGCCGCACCGCCGAACCCAGCGGAGAAGCATTGCACGACGGGTTCTTTCGGCAGGCCGAGCAACAGCCCGACGCGCCCGCGATATTCGCCGGCTCGGGGGACGTCAGCTACGGGCAGCTGCGCGAGCAGGCGCTGGCGGTGGCCGCCGCGTTGCGCACGGCGGGTGTCGGCCCCGGCGACACGGTCGCGGTGATGGGCCCCAAGACCGCCGAGCAAGTGCCCGCGCTGCTGGGCATCCTGGGCATCGGCGCGGTTTACCTGCCGATCGGCGTCGACCAGCCTCGCGACCGCGCGGAGCGCATCTTGCACACCGGTGCTGTGCGCCTGGCCGTGGTGTGCGGTGGGCAGCGACTGAACCTGAAGGTGCCCGAGCTCTGCCTCGCCGACGTGCTGCGCGACGTGCAGCTCGCGCCCGAGATCCATCCGGCGAGAGTCGATCCCGCTGAGCTGGCCTACGTGTTGTTCACCTCGGGCTCGACCGGGGAGCCGAAGGGTGTCGAGGTGACCCACGACGCCGCGATGAACACGGTGGAGTTCATCGCCCGCCACTTCGACATCGGCCCGGCGGATCGATGCCTGGCCCTGTCCACGCTCGAGGGTGACATCTCGGTGATGGACATCTTCGTGACCCTGCGGACGGGCGGCTCGATCGTGGTGGTCGACGAATCGCAGCGCCGCGACCCCGACGCCTGGGCCCGGCTCATCGACACCCACCAAGTCACCGTGCTGCACTTCATGCCGGGCTGGCTGGAGATGCTGATCGAAGTCGGCCGCGGCCGGCTGTCTTCCGTGCGGGTGATTCCCACCGGCGGGGACTGGGTGCGCCCGGAGCTGGCCCGCCGGCTGCGGGCCGAGGCACCCAACCTACGGTTCGCCGGTCTGGGCGGAGCGACCGAGACACCGGTCCACAACACGATTTTCGAAGTGGCCGACCCCGACGCGCTGCCGGCCGACTGGACCGCTCTGCCCTACGGGGTGCCGCTGACCAACAACGCCTGCCGTGTCGTCAACGAGGCGGGTGACGACTGCCCGGACTGGGTCGCCGGCGAGCTGTGGGTATCCGGCCGCGGCATCGCGCGGGGCTATCGCGGGCGTCCCGATCTCACCGCGGAGCGCTTCGTCGAGCACGCGGGCCGCAGGTGGTACCGCACCGGCGACCTGGCCAGGTATTGGCCCGACGGCACCTGCGAGTTCGTCGGCCGTGCCGATCACCGGGTCAAGATCAGCGGCTATCGCGTCGAACTCGGCGAGATCGAGGCGGCGTTGCGCCGACTCCCCGGAGTGGCCATAGCGGTGGCGGCCCTGCTCCCGGGACCCGGGGGCTCGGAGATCCTGGCCGCCGCCGTGTGCCCCGAAATGTCCAGCGGTGCACAGCCGTCCGCCGAGGGGCTTGCGAAGCTGATGGCCGAACTCGTTCCCGCGCATATGGTTCCGCGCCACTTCGCACTCGTGGAGCGGATCCCGTTCACCAACGCCGGCAAGATCGACCGCCGTGCCGTCGCGCGCCACCTTGGCGCCGCGATTTCCGTGGCCGAGCAGCCCGGCTACCGTCCCCCGGCGACGCCGCTGGAATCGGCGCTCGCGACGCTGCTCGGTGACCTACTCGGCGCGGAGCGGGTGGGGCGTGACGACGACTTCTTCGCGCTCGGGGGTGATTCGGTGCTCGCCACCCAGGCCGTGGGCCGTATCCGCACCTGGCTGGACACCCCGAATGTCATGGTCGCCGACATCTTCGCCACGAGAACCGTGGCGGCACTGGCGAATTTGCTCACCGACCGCGAGCGGGACGACGCGCGGCTGGACCAGGTTGCCGAGCTGTACCTGGAAGTCATCCACCTGGACGCCGACGCGGTGCTGTCGGCCGGTCGACACACCGCGAAAACCGAGACGGCACAATGACATCCGACCCTGTGCTGAGCGTGCCGACGGAGTTCGCATCCTGGATCAAGCGGGTGTCCGGCGGGAGCGCACGCCGACGCGCCGGCGCGACCGTCGTGTTTCCGCACGCCGGCGCCTCCGCGGCAAGCTATCGGTCGGTGGCCGCCGCACTGGCCTTGGGCGGGGACACCTACATCGTGCAGTACCCACAGCGCGCGGACCGGCTCAGTCACCCGGCCCCCGACACAGTGCACGACCTCGCCCGGGGCCTGTTCGACGCGGGGCCGTGGAGTCGCGTCGCGCCGCTTCGGCTGTTCGGCCACAGCATGGGTGCCGTCGTGGCGTTCGAATTCGCGAGGATCGCCGAATCCCACGACACCGCGGTGCAGCGCCTGTGGGTCTCGGCCGGGCCCGCACCGTCGGCGGTCGCCACGATGCCGCAACTCCCCACCTCCGACGACGGCCTGCTCGCCGACATCGCCGATCTCGGCGGCACCGACCCCGAACTGCTCGCCGACGAGGAGTTCGCGGAGTTGTTGACGACCGCGGTGCGAGCCGACTACCAAGCGATCAATCGCTACGAGTGCGCTCCCTGCGTCCGCATTCGCGCCGACATCAGGGTATTGGGGGCGCGCGACGACCACCGCGTCGATCCGGCCGCGCTGCGGCTCTGGGAGAACCACACCGCGGGCGACTTCGAGTTGTTCCTGTACGACGGCGGCCATTTCTATCTCAACGAGCACATCGACGCCGTGGCCGAACGGGTGAACGCCGATGTCTGACAACAGGTTCGACGCGGCGGCCGATCCGGTCGTGATCGTCGGCATGGCCCTCGAAGCGCCGGGCGGCATCGACACCGCCGAGAAGTACTGGGAGTTGTTGTCGCGCGGCCGTGAGGCGCTGGGCCCGTTCCCCACGGACCGCGGTTGGCAGGTGAGCGAGCTGCTCGCCGGATCGCGGCGGAGCGGCTTCAAGGAAATCCATGATCGCGGTGGATTCCTCACGGGTGCAACAACCTTCGATCCCGAGTTCTTCGGCATCTCCCCGCGGGAGGCCGTCGCCATGGACCCCCAGCAGCGCGTCGTGCTCCGCGTCTCCTGGCGCGCGCTGGAGAACAGCGGCATCAATCCCGACGACCTGGCCGGGCACGACGTGGGTTGTTTCGTCGGCGCCTCGGCCACCGGGTACGGGCCGCAGATGGCCAACTTCTCGAAGCACAGCGGGCACCTGCTCGCCGGGACCGCGCTGAGCGTGATCTCCGGCCGGGTCGCGTACACGCTGGGGCTGGCGGGCCCGGCGCTGACGGTGGACTCGTCGTGCGCGTCCGCGCTGGCCGCATTCCACGTCGCGGTGCGGTCGATCCAAGACGGCGACTGCGACCTGGCGCTGGCCGGCGGGGTGAACGTCCTGGGATCGCCCGGATTCTTCGTCGAATTCTCCAAGCAACACGCCCTCTCCGACGACGGGCACTGCCGCCCCTACAGCGCCCAGGCCAGCGGAACGGTGTGGGCCGAGGGGGCGGCGATGTTTGTGCTGCAACGCAAATCGGCCGCCTTGCGCGCCGGCCGCGAGGTCGTCGCCGAGGTCCGCGCCACCACCGTCAACCAAGACGGCCGCAGTGCCGGCCTCAGCGCGCCCAGCGGTGAAGCGCAGATCCGCCTGTTTCGCCGTGCCATGACGCAGGCCGGGATCCGGCCGGACGAGGTCGGCATGGTCGAGGGCCACGGCACAGGCACCCGCCTGGGCGACCGCACGGAACTGCGGTCGCTGGCGCAAACCTATGGCGACACGGCACCCGGTGGCGGCGCACTGCTCGGCTCGGTGAAGTCCAACCTCGGGCACGCCCTCGCGGCCAGCGGTGCGCTCGGGCTGGCCAAGGTCGTGGTCGCCGCCGAACACGGGGCGATCCCACCGACCCTGCACGCGGCGGACCCGAGCCCGGAAATCGACTGGGACAGCCAGGGGTTGCGGTTGGCCACGACCCTGACCCCATGGCCGGCGGTCGCCGGCCGACGGACCGCGGCGACGTCGGCCTTCGGCATCGCCGGCACCAACGCACACGTGATCGTCTCCCTCCCCGAGGTCGCGTGATGCTCGGATCCCCACTGCCCGACGGTCGCGTACCCGTGTTGCTCACCGCGCACGACGAAGAGCTGATCGTCAACGACGCCCGAGCGATCCTGGACTATCTGGACCGCACCGACGCGGACCCCGCGGCGATAGGGTCCAGCCTGCTGCGGCTGCGTCGGGTGCGGCGGCACCGTGCGGTCGTCCGGGCGGCCGACCGCGCCGAGCTCGCCGGCGGGCTGCTCGCCCTAACCCGCGGCGAAGAGCACCCGCTGGTGACCCGGTCCTCGCACGGTGTGGCGCCGTGCATCGCTTTCGTGTTTCCCGGACAGGGCAACCAATGGCAATCGATGGGAGCCGAGGCCTATCAACGACTTTCGGCATACCGGGCCGCGGCCGACCGATGCGCGCAGGCCTTCCTCGCTGCGGGACTGCCGTCGCCGTTGCCCTACCTGACCGGAGGGGACGATCGCAACTGGTCGCGGACCGAGATACAAGGAGCACAATTCACCCACGCGGTCAGCCTGGCCTACGAATGGCGATTCCACGGTGTGCTGCCCGCAATCACCGTCGGCCACAGCCTCGGCGAGGTCGCGGCCGCCTACGTCGCCGGGACGATCTCGTTGCCCGACGCGGTCGCCCTGGTCGGAGCCCGCGCCACCATCGTCGACCAGTTGGCGGGTCAATACGCCATGGTCGTGCTCGGGGCCGGGGTCGACGAGGCCGAGTCCCTGATCGCGGAAGCCGCGGGCTGGTTGGAAGTCTCGGCCGTCAATGGCCCCTCGTCGACCGTGGTGTCCGGAGACCGCGACGCCGTGGCGGCCGCCGTGTTGCTGGCCCGGCAGCGGGGGATGTTCGCCCATCAGCTGTCCGTGGACTACCCGGGACACACCAGTGTGCTGCGGCCGTTGCGCGCGCAGTTGACCGAGCGGGTTCCCCGCTCGGCCTTCCGGGACAGCCCGGTCAGATTCGTCGGCTCGACCTTCGGTGCCGAGGTGGGCAGCGGGGCGGACTTCTCTCAGTACTGGTACGAAAATCTCTGTAACACGGTGCGTTTCGATAAGGCGGTCACGGCGGCCCAGAAACTCGGCGCCACCACTTTTGTCGAGTTGTCCGCGCATCCTTCGCTGCTGTACCCGCTCGCGGACCTGATCGACGAGCGAACGAGCGTGGTCGCCGGCTCGGGCCACCGCGAGGGAGCCATCACCGACGTGCTGGCGAAAAACATCGCGACCGTGGCGACCGCCGATCCCGGCTGCCAGTGGGCCAACACCATGCCCGGCGGTGTCCGGCGGCCGCTGCGCGGGTTCCCCAACGCGCCCATGCGGGCGGTCCATCTGTGGGCAGCGCCCGAGCCGCTGATCGACACGGCACCGGCCCCTTCGCTCACCGTCGCCGTCGAGGCCTGGCAACCCGCCCCCCCATCGGACGCTGCGGGTGCCGACATCGGATTCTTCGGCCCTGACGCGGAGGACGCGTTGACGCGGAGGCTGATGGAAGCCGTTGACGCACAGGGCGGTTGCCGGGTGGTCGCGCCGCACGATGCGGAGATCGTCGCCGTCGTCACCCCCGGGCTCGACGAGCGCGACCCCGCATCGGCGATCGCGCAGATCGCCGGCCGGCCGGACGCGGGTCTGCCGGACTACGCCGCACTGATCGGCCCGCGCTGCCGGGCCGTCTGGCTGATCACCGCGGGCGGCGAGAGCATCGACCCGGACGACACCGACGTATCACCGGCACAGGCAGCACTCGGCGCGATGCATCGCAGCGCCGGCTTCGAATTCAGCGACCAGGCCTTCGGGCATCTCGACCTGCCGGGCCGCGACCTCGACGCGCGGAGCGCGCGCGCCGTCGTCGAGGTGCTGCTCGGTGAGGCGGCCGAGGTCGCGCTGCGCGGAAGTGAAGTACCGCGACGGTACATCCGGACGTTCCGGGACTGCCGCGACTCGGCGACCGGTCGGCCGCTGGACGCCGCCGCACTGGACAACGTGGTGATCACCGGCGGCAGCGGCGCCATCGGCCTGCAGTACGCGCGATACTGCATCGAACGGGGGGCGCGGACGGTCACGCTGCTGAGCCGCAACGGTCTCGACCGGGACGTACTGCGCCGGCTGACCGACAATCACGACACCGAGGTACGCGCCCTGCGCTGCGACATCACCGATCCGGTCGCCGTGGCCGAGGCCGTCAGGCACGCCGGCGCGGGGGCGTCGATGCTGATTCACACCGCCGGCATCGCCCAGGCGCGCTCCCTCGCCGCGCTGACCGGAACCGACGTGGCGACGGTGTGTGCCGCCAAGGTGCGTGGCCTGGCCCTGCTGGCGCAGCGGTGGCCGCTGCGTCCGGACTGCCGAATCCTGGCCTGCTCGTCGGTGTTCGGAGTGTGGGGTGGTCACCACCACGCCGCTTATGCCGCCTCCAACCGGATGCTGGACGTGCTGGTCGCCCAGCTGCGCCGCGGGGGTCACGACTGCGTGGCGATCCGGTGGGGACTGTGGCAGGCCGCGGGCGTCGTGGCGGCCGACGAGATAGCCCGCACCGAACGATCCGGTCTGACCGCGATGGTGCCCGACGCGGCGATCGAGGCCGGCTTCCACCGCAATGACGGCGATCCGCTGATCTTCGACGCGGATTTCGACCGGCTCGCGGTGTTCTTCGAAAGCCAGTGCATGCCAACGCCTTTCCGCGTGTCCCGCGGCAGCGACGGGGGAGCGGTCCACCCCGCCGCCAGATCGCTGGCCGACGTGGTGCGCGCGGACGTCGCCGCGACACTGCACCTGGACGACTCGGTCTCGATCGACGCGAGCGCACCGCTGATCGACCTTGGGGTGGATTCCTTGCTCGCACTGGATCTGCGTAAGCGGCTACGCCGGACGGTCGGACGCTCGGTTCCGGTGGCTCGCATGCTCGGCGGGATCACCCTCAACGAATTGATCGATGCGTTGCGCGCCGGCTCCGGTGAGCCGCGCGAAGGCGCGAAACCCGACGTTCGCGAAGCCAGAAAGGTTGGACTCCCCGCGTGACGGACACCACCCAAGCCGGCGCACGGCTCGACGACGAGCGCCTGGAATTGTTGCGCCGCAAGATCGCCGAACGCGGCCTGGCCAGCCCGCCCGCCGCTTCGCCCGTGGCGACCGCCGAAGGGCCGCGCATGTCGGTCGGACAGCACCGCATGTGGTTCGTGCAGTCGCTGGACCCCGACAGCGCGCTGCTCAACGTCTGTGTTTCCTATCGCCTCAGCGGCGCGGTCGACATCCAACGGTTGCGGCACGCGGTGGACGCTGTGGCCGCGCGCCATGCCCTGCTGCATACGACGTACGCCACGGGCGCCGACGGCGACCCGTATCCGGTCATCCGCGAAGAGCTGCGCCCGGAGTGGGCCGAGCACGACCTGTCGGACCTGACCGATCAGTCCCGGCGGTTGCGGCTGGACGTGCTGGCGCAGCGGGATTTCCGTCGGCCCTTCGACCTGGCCACGGATTCACCCCTGCGGGTCACCGTGGCGCGGCTCTCGGCCACCGAGCTGATGCTGTTGATCACCGTCCACCACGTCGCCTGGGACGATGCCTCGTGGGCGCCGTTTTTCGCCGACCTGACCCGCGCGTACGTCGATCCGGACGGCTTCGCCGACGAGCCCCCGCAGGCGGCCCCCCCGCCGGACGAAGCCGCGGATCCCGCCGCGGACCACGAATACTGGCGCCGCCAGATGGCGAATCTACCCGAGCCACTTGAACTTCCGGGTCCCAACGGATCGGTGGTGCCAAGCACCTGGCGGGCCCAACGCACCGCGATGCCGTTGTCGGCGGCCACCGTCGACCGGGCGGCGGCGCTCGCGCGGGAGACGGGCGCCACCCCGTACATGGTGCTGATGGCGGCGTTCGCCGCGTTGGTGCACCGCTACACCCAGTCGACCGACTCCCTGATCGCCGCTCCGGTGCTCAACCGCGGCGTCGGAACGGAATCGGCGATCGGGTACTACGGCAACACCGTGGTGATTCGGCTGCGGCCAGGGCCCCTTCAGACGTTCCGAGAGCTGCTGACCGAGACCCGGGACCGCGCGGTGGGTGCCTTCGCCCATTCGCGCGCCGACCTGGACTGGCTGGTCCGCGAATCCAATCCCGACCGCCGGCACGGCGCCGACCGGATGACCCGGGTGAGCTTCGGGCAGCGCGAGCCCGACGGCGCCGGTTTCTGCCCGCCCGGGGTGCGGTGCGCGCGCGGCGAGTTGCGCGGCCATTTCAACCAGCTGCCACTGAGTTTCATGGTCGAGCTGGACCGCACGGGCGCCGGATTGATCGAAGCCGAATACCTGGTGGAAGTTCTGGATCGGCAACTGGTCGACCAGCTGCTGCGGCACTACGCCGTGTTGCTGGACGACATGCTGACAAACCCCGACACGGCGCTGTCGGCGTGCGCGCTGATGAATACCGACGACGCCGCGTGGCTGCGCCGCGCCTCGACCGGCGACAGATTCGAAACCCCGCCCACCACCTTGCCGGCGCTGGTCGCCCGCCGGGCGGCGCTCTCACCGGCCGCCATCGCCGTCGTGTACGAGGGCCGCGAGTACACCTATCGCGAGATCGACGAAGAGTCGAACCGCTTGGCGCACTGGCTGATCGAGCAGGGCGTCGGCACCGAGGACCGCGTCGCGGTGCTGCTGGACAAGTCACCCGAATTGGTCATCACCGCGCTCGGAGTGCTGAAGGCTGGCGCGGTCTACCTGCCGGTGGATCCCACCTACCCCGAGGATCGGCTGACCTTCATCCTCGGCGACGCCGACGCCAAACTCGTGCTGCGCGAACCCATTCCCGGACTGTCGGAGTACCCGGCCACCGCGCCCAGCGAATTGATCAGGCCGCTGAGCCCGGACAACACCGCCTACCTGATCTACACGTCGGGTTCGACCGGGCTGCCCAAGGGCGTGCCGGTGCCGCACGCACCGATCGCCGAGTACTTCGTCTGGTTCGGTGACGAGTACCGCGTCGACGAAACCGACCGGCTCTTGCAGGTTGCGTCGCCGAGCTTCGACGTGTCGATGGGCGAGATCTTCGGCACGTTGATCATGGGTGCCCGGCTGGTGATCCCGCGGCCCGACGGGCTCCGCGACATCGGCTACCTGACCGATCTGCTGAGCCGCGAAGGCATCACCTCGATGCATTTCGTGCCGTCGCTGCTCGGTCTGTTCCTCTCGTTGCCCGGCGTCAGCCAATGGCGCACCCTGCGCCGAGTCCCCATCGGCGGGGAGGCCCTGCCGGGTGAGATCGCCGACAAGTTCCATGCCACCTTCGATGCGCTGCTGTACAACTTCTACGGCCCGACCGAAACCGTGGTCAACTGCACCAGCTACCCGGTGGAGGGCACCCAGGGCACCCGGGTGGTGCCCATCGGACGCCCGAAGATCAACACGCAGGTCCACCTCCTCGACAACGCACTGCGCCCGGTCCCCGCGGGGGTGATCGGCGAGATATACATCGGTGGAACGCATGTCGCGCACGGCTACCACCGCAGGCCCGGGCTGACCGCCGAGCGATTCGTCGCCGACCCGTTCACGCCGGGCGGCCGGCTGTACCGCTCGGGCGACCTTGCCCGCCGCAACGCCGACGGCGACATCGAGTTCGTCGGACGCGCCGACGAGCAGGTCAAGATCCGCGGCTTCCGCATCGAGCTGGGCGAGATCGCCGCCGCCATCTCGGTCGACCCCAGCGTGGGGCGGGCGGTGGTGCTGGCCATGGACCTGCCGCGGTTGGGCAAGAGCCTGGTGGGATACGTCACGCCGGTGCCGGGAGCGGACCCGGAAACCGTTGACGTCGAACGGATCCGAGCCCGGGTGGCCGCGGCGCTCCCGGACTACATGACGCCGGCCGCCTACGTGGCGCTCGACGAGATCCCGATCACGGCCCACGGCAAGATCGACCGCGCCGCGCTGCCCCAGCCCCAGATCGCGGCGGCCGCCGAATACCGCGATCCGGTCACACCCGCCGAACGACGCATCGCCGCATTGTTTTCCGCGTTGCTCGGTCACGACCGAGTGGGGCTCGACGACTCGTTCTTCGACCTGGGCGGCCATTCGCTGGTGGCCACGAAACTGGTCACCGCGATCCGATCCGAGTGCGGGGTGGAGGTCGGCATCCGCGACGTCTTCGAACTGGCGACGGTAAGCGCGTTGGCCGAGCGGGTCGACCGGCTCAGTTCCGGCGAGCTTCGCCAGTCGCGGCCCAAGCTGATCGCCACGGCCCACGACGAGCCGATGCCGTTGTCGGCCTCACAGCTGCGCAGCTGGTTCGCCTATCGCGTCGACGGGCCAAGCTGGGTCAACAACATTCCCTTCGCCGCGAAACTGAGCGGGCCCTGGAACATGGACGCCCTGATCGCCGCCGTCGGGGACGTCGTTGCCCGGCATGAAATCCTGCGCACCTCCTACGTGGAGCTGGATGGCGTGCCGTATCAGGTGGTCGGATCCGCGGGTGACGTTTCCGTGCGCCGGGCCTCCGGCCCCGATCAAGCCTGGCTGCAACGGGAATTGGACGCCGAGCGCAGGCACTGCTTCGAACTGGACCGCGAATTGCCGATTCGGGTCGCGGTGCTGCGCACCGCCGATGACGCCGAGCACGTCCTGTCGCTGGTGGTCCACCACATCGCCTCCGACCACTGGTCGGCCGGGGTGCTGTTCGCCGACGTGATGACCGCGTATCGGGCCAGGCGGGCGGGGGAAGCCCCGGCGTGGGCGCCGCTGCGCGTGCAGTACGCCGACTACGCCGCGTGGCAGGGGGAGTTCCTCGGCGACGCGAGCGGTCAGGAGTCCGCTGTCGCCGCCGAGCAGCGCGAGTACTGGATCCGCCAACTGGCCGGGCTGCCCGAGGACAGCGGGCTGCGGCCCGACTTCCCGCGCCAGCGGGTGCCCAGCGGCGAGGGGGAGTCCGTCGACTTCGGCATCGACGCGACCACCCGCGCCAAGCTCGCCGAATTGTCCCGCGAGCTGGGCATCACCGAATTCATGCTCTTGCAAACGGCCGTCGCGGTGGTGCTGCACAAAGCCGGTGGTGGGCTCGACATCCCGCTGGGCACCCCGGTCGCCGGGCGCACCGAGGCCGAATTGGATCAGCTGATCGGGTTCTTCGTCAACATCCTGGTGCTGCGCAACGATCTGACCGGCAACCCGACGCTGCGCGAGTTGCTGGCCCGCGCACGGGAAACGGCGCTGGCCGCCTACGCCCATCAGGACCTGCCGTTCGACCGCGTGGTCGACAGCGTCAGCCCGGTCCGTTCGTTGTCGCGCAACCCGCTCTTCCAGGTGGTCGTGCACGTCCGCGACCACCTGCCCGCGACGCGCGTGATCGAGCAAGGCTCCGGCGAGGGCGAGCAAGACACGGTGTGCACCTCGCTGGACCCGGTCTTCGACATGGCGCACGCCGACCTCAGCGTCAACTTCTTCGGCACCGACGGCTCTGACGGCGGCGGATACAACGGCAATCTGATCTTCCGCACCGAGCTGTACAGCAGGGCCACGATCGAGCGATTCGCCGGCTGGCTGACTCGGGTGGTCACCGCATTTGCCGACAATGTCGACCAAAGTTTGCGCGACGTGCAGCTGACCGACGCCGCAGAGCGGCACCGCGTGCTGGAGCACTGGAGCCGCGGCGAGCGACCGCCGCACGACCGGCCGCGCACCATTGGGGAATTGCTGGAGCCCAGCCGAGGCTGGGGGACCGGGCGGATCGCGGTGCGCTGCGGCGATCGGCAGCTCGATTACCCAGCGCTGCACCGCCTTTCGGACCGCCTGGCGGCGTTGCTTGCCGCGCGCGGTGTCGGGCCGGGGTCGTTGGTCGGGCTGTCGATGCGGCGCGGCATCGACCTGGTGGTGGCGCTGGTGGCCATCATGAAGGCGGGCGGCGGTTACTTCCCCATCGATCCGGGCTATCCGCGGGCGCGCAAGCAGTTCATGCTCGACGACGTGCGGCCGCCGGTGGTGCTGGCCACGGCCGAAGCGGCGGACACCATCCCCGACGTAGCGGGCGTGGCCGTCATTTCGCTCGACGACGCGCAGGTGCGGGCCGCGCTGGAGAACGGAGATGCCGCTCGGCGGGAACTGCCGCCGCCGCACCCCGACGACCCGATGTTCCTGGTCTTCACGTCCGGATCCACGGGCAAGCCGAAAGGCGCGCTGGGCACCCATCGGTCGATGGCGGCCCGGCTGGACTGGCAGCTGCGGCACTACCCGCCCAGGACGGAGGACGTGCGGCTGGCGCAGGCCTCGATCACGTTCCTCGAGGGTGGCATGGAGATGCTGGCCGGCCTGGCGGCGGGGGCGACGATGATCCTCGCCGACGATGCCGAGCACCGCGACCCGGAAGCCCTCGGCGACTTGATGAGTCGGCACGCGGTCGCGCAGGTGACCGCGGTGCCCAGCCTGGTCTCCGCCCTGGTGGACTGCCGGCCCGACGCGGTGCGGGGGCTGTCCAGACTGGTGTGCGGCGGGGAACCGGTGAGCGCGTCGCTGCTACGACGGCTGGTGTCCGTGTGCGGCGGCACGGAGATCGAGCTGTTGAACAACATCGGCTCCACCGAGACGTCCGGCGCGGTATCCCGCGGGCGGCTGGCACCGCCGAATCCGCTCGTGGGCAAGCCGGTTCCCGGGGCGGCCGCCTACCTGCTCGACGACGGGCTGCGGGCGGTGCCGGTCGGCGTCGTGGGCGAACTGTATTACGCCGGCGATCAACTGGCGCGGGGCTACTGGAAACGCCCAGGGCTGACCGCCACCCGGTTCGTCGCCGATCCCTTTGCGCTCGAACCGGGTTCACGTCTGTACCGCAGTGGCGACCTCGCCCGCTGGACCGAGGACGGCCAACTGGAATTCGTCGGACGGACCGACCACCAGGTCCAGGTGCGCGGTTTCCGGGTGGAGCTGGCCGAGGTCGAGGCTGCGCTGGCGGCGGTCGACGGGGTCGCCGCCACCGCCGCACGCACCTGGGAGGTGAACGGCGGCACCTCCCTGGCCGGATACGTTGTGCCGCAACGGCCAATGGTCGACGACGCGCAGAAGGCCTCGTTCGCATCGGAGGTGCGCGCCGCCATCGGCGCGACGCTGCCCGGCTATATGATCCCGTCGTCGTTGACCGTCCTGGACGCGCTACCCAAGACCGAGTCGGGCAAGCTGAATCGGCCCGGGCTGCCGCGGCCGTCCGTCACCACCAGCGGACAAACGGAGCCGTCACGCACCGACACCGAACGTGCGCTGGCCAAGGTGTTCGCCGAGCTGCTGTCGACGCCCGAGGTTGGCCGCTTCGACGATTTCTTCGCGCTGGGTGGGGACAGCATCCTGTCGGTGCAGCTCGCCGCGCGCGTACGGGCCGCCGGCCTGGCGGTGAGCCCGCGGATGATTTTCGAGAACCCGACGGTGCAGCAGCTGGCGGCCGCTCTCGACGGGCAGAACGACACCGAGCACGCCGACGACCGGTTCGAGCCGATGAGCACGTCCGGCCTTTCGGCCGACGACTTGGCTGCCGTGACGCAGCTCTGGTCGTCGCGCGACGGTATGCCATGACGGCCACCAAGGATGTCGCGCCCGACATCGAGGACGTGATGGCACTGAGCCCGCTGCAGGAGGGCTTGTATTCGCTGACCACGCTCGCCGAATTCGCCGACGGCGACGCCGACGACCCGTACGTGATCGGCATGGCCGCCGACATCTCCGGTGCGCTCGACGTCGCGCTGTTACGTGATTGCGCGACAAAGATGCTGAGGCGGCACCCCAATCTGCGGGCCAGCTTCTTCAGCCGAGGGATCGCCCACCCGGTCCAGATCGTGCCGTCCAGGGTCGACCTGCCGTGGCGCACCGTCGCCGCGGCGCCCGAGGATGTGCAGGCGCTGGAGACCGGTGAACGCCGGCGCCCGTTCGATCTGGAGCGCGGGCCGGCCATCCGCTTCCTGCTCATCGAATTGCCTTGCACTCGATGGCGTTTGGTGCTCACCGCCCACCACATCGTGATCGACGGCTGGTCGATGCCGGTGTTCGTCAACGAGATGATGACTCTGTATCGGGCCGGCGGGGACGTGTCCGCGTTGCCCGCCACACCGCGGCCCTACCGCGACTACATCGGCTGGCTGGCCAGCCGCGATCTGCAAGCCAGTCAACGGGTCTGGCGGGAGCACCTGGCCGGCCTTCCGGGCCCCACCCTGCTGTCGGCGGCGCTCGGCTCGGGCGAGGACCGGCGCGCCGGGTTGCCCCGCACCACCGAACTGCGGCTGCCGGGCGCGGCGACCGCCCGACTGGTCGACGGGACGCGATCCCGCGGGATCACCGTCAACACGCTGATGCAAATGGCGTGGGCGCTGGTGTTGTCCAGGCTGACCGACACCCACGACGTGGTCTTCGGGGTCACCATCTCCGGCCGGCCGCCCGAACTGACCGGCGTGGAGACCATGATCGGGCTGTTCATCAACACCGTTCCCATGCGGGTGCGGCTCGACCCGGCCGCAAGCGTCGGCGAGCAATGTCGCGCGGTGCAGCGTGACGCCGCGTTGCTGCGTGAGCACGGCTACCTCGGGCACGCCCAACTGCGCGCGCTCGGCGGCGTCGGGGAGATGTTCGACACCCTGCTGGTCTACGAGAACTTCCCCCTGGACGGACTGGCCGCGGGCGTCGAATTGACCGCAGGCGGTTCGACATTCCGGCCGTCCACCCTGCAAACCCTGTCACATTTCCCGATCACCGTCGCCGCGCACATCGAAGGCGGCGAACTGGTGGTGCTGGTCGAAGTGATCGACGGTGCGCTGGGCGCCATTCCCGCCGCGGCCTTCGGCCGGCGGGTGCTGACCGCCGCCGAACGGCTGCTGCGGGATTGGGACCGGCCGCTGCGCCAAGTGAGCGTTCTCTTCGACGACGAGGCGGCCCCGCCGCGCGCCGCGGCCCCGCCCGCCCCGTCTGCGGTCGGCATCCACACGAGGTTCGCCGACGTCGTCGCCAAGACCCCGGACAACCTCGCGATCAGCTGGGCGGCCGGCACGATGAGCTACCGCGAACTGGACGCCCTCGCCAACGGCCTGGCCGCCCGCCTCGCGGACCGCGGCGTGCGGCCCGAAAGCCCGGTGGCCATTCGGCTTTCCCGGGGACCGCACTACATCGTCGCGATGCTGGCCGTGCTCAAGGCCGGCGGCATGTGCGTGCCCATGGAGCCGACAACACCCCCGGAACGGGTGGAATCGATCCTGCGTCAATCCGGCGCCGCGATCGTGCTCGACGAGGAGTCGCCGCTGGCCGGCGAACCGCCGGGCGCGGGCTTCCACCCGGTCGAAGTGTCGCCCGGGCAAGCCGCCTACGTCGTCTTCACGTCGGGTACCACCGGAGAACCCAAGGGAGTCATCGGAACTCACGCAGCCCTAAGCGCATACGCCGACGACCACCTGGACAACGTGCTGCGCCCGGCGGCCGCCCGGCTGGGCCGGCCGCTGCGCATCGCGCACGCGTGGTCGTTCGCGTTCGACGCCGCCTGGCAGCCGTTGGTCGCGCTGCTCGACGGTCACGCCGTGCACGTCGTCGACGAGCACACGCAGACCGATGCCGAGGCGCTGGTCGAGGCGATCGCCGAGCACCGCATCGACATGATCGACACCACCCCGTCGATGTTTGCCCAACTCGCGGCATGCGGTTTGCTGAGCACGGTGCCGCTGGCGGTGCTGGCCCTGGGCGGGGAAGCGCTCGGCAAGCCCGACTGGAACCTCATCCGCGCCGAGTGCGCGCGCACCGGCATGGCGGCCCACAACTGCTATGGCCCCACCGAAACGACGGTCGAGGCGGTGGTCGCCGCCATCGCCGAGCATGACGACCCGTCGATCGGGCGGCCGACCGCGTACACGCGCGGCTACGTGCTGGACTCCGCGCTGCGACCGGTTCCGGGCGGCGTGACGGGCGAGCTGTATCTCGCCGGCGCCCAGCTGGCCCGCGGTTATCTGGGCCGCGCCGCCCAAACCGGGCAGCGGTTCGTCGCCGACCCGTTCGCGACCGGCGAACGCATGTACCGCACTGGCGATTTGGTGCGTCGGGCCCCCGACGGCTCGCTGGTATACGTGGGCCGCGCCGACGCTCAGGTCAAGATCCGCGGCTACCGCGTCGAGCCGGGCGAGATCGCGGCCGCGCTCGAATCGCATCCCGCCGTCCGGCGAGCGGGGGTCGTGGTGCGCCGGCGCCATGGGGTCGCGCTGCTGACGGCCTACGTGGTCGTCGCCGAAGCGGCGCCCCGGCCGCCGACGGCGGCCGAGCTACGTACGATGCTCGGCACCCGGTTGCCGCGCTACATGATCCCTCAGCGCATCCTCGCGGTCGACGAGATCCCCTTGACGGTCAACGGCAAGCTGGACGAGGCCGCGCTCAGCGCCTTCGACGCCAACGAGCCGGATCCCGCCGAGGCCGCCCCCGCAACGCCGACCGAAGCCGCACTGGCCGAAGTGCTTTCGGAGCTGCTCCACCAGCCGCGAGTCGACGTCTCCGCGGATTTCCTGCAGCTGGGTTTGGACAGCATCACGGCCCTGTCGGTGGTCCAGGCGACCCGGGCGCGGGGAATTGCCCTGCGCGCCAGGCTCGTCCTCGAGTGCGCCAACATCCGCGAATTAGCGGAGGCGATCGACTCCGAAACGTACTCTGCCGCAAGCGATGCCGAAGAGGACACCGGACCCATGCCGGTGTTGCCCAACGGACGATGGCTCTACGAATTCGGTGAGCCGCGCCGCCTGGCGCAGACCGAGGCCATCCGGCTGCCCGACAACGTCACCCGCGAACAACTGGACGCCGCGCTGGCCGGCATCGTGAACGCCCACGAGGTGCTGCGCTCCCGCCTGGACCGGGCCGCCATGACCCTGGTTTCGGCACCGGACACCCACACCGGACTCATCGACGAGGTTGCGACCTCCGACGATCTGCGAGCGGTGATCCCCGCCTACGCGGCCGGGGCCGTCGACCGCCTCGACCCGGAGCGGGGGACGATGCTGGCCGCGGTATGGCTTCGGCCCCCGGCCGGGCCGAGCGTCCTGCTGCTGGCCGCCCATGTCCTTGCGATGGACCCGGCGTCCTGGCGGGTCGTCCTCGGCGAATTGGACTCCGCCCTAACGGCTTTGACCACCGGGCGTGCGCCCGCGCCGATCCGCGAACACACCAGCTACCGGCGCTGGGCCGCCGCCCTCATCGAGCGCGCTCACCGACTGGACACCGTGCAGTTCTGGGCCGCCCAGTCCGACGGCGACGATCCCGACCTCGGCGCCCGGCGGGTCGATCCGCGTCGCGACCGCGCCCGCGATCTGGACGTCCGCATGATCGCCACCGACGCCGACCTCACCCGCCGGTTACTGGGCTCGGGCCTGCCGATGCCCCACCTGTTGATCGCCGCCACGGCGGCGACGGTGACGCGGTGGCGGCGCTCGCGCGACCAGGCCACGCCACCGCCCCTGCTGGCGCTCGAAACACACGGGCGCGCCGACGGTCTCGTCGACGGCACGGGCACGCGCAGCATCGATACCGGCGACACCGTCGGGCTGTTGAGCTCCATCTACCCGATTCGGGTGACGTCGACGGGCCCACGAGGCGCGGGGGAGCTGCTGGCGACGATCCCGGGCGATGGGCTGGACTACGGGTTGCTGCGCTACCTGCGCACCGACACCGCCGAGCGACTCGCCCCGCTGCGCCGGCCGCAACTGCTGCTGAACTACATCGGAGCCGCCCATGCCCACGGCGGCACCGCGTTGACGCTGGAGCGGGAGCTGCTGGCCGGGGTGTCGCCACAGCCCGAACCCGATCTCGCGGTCCGCCACGAGCTCACCATCGTGGCCGCCATGCTCACCTTCGACGGGCAGCGGGTGCTGGCCGCGCAGTGGCGCACGCTGCCCGACATTCTCAGTGACGCCGATGTCGCCGAGCTGCAACATCTTTGGATCGAATCGCTACGGGAGATGGCCCCATGAGCACACTTGCGATCCTCGGCGCGGGAGCCAAGGCGGTCGCCGTCGCGGCCAAGGCTTCCGTGCTGCGGGACATGGGTGTCGACGCCCCCGAGGTGATCGCCGTCGAACGTATCGGCGTGGCGGCGAACTGGCAGGCGAGCGGCGGCTGGACCGACGGCGCGCACCGGCTGGGCACCAGCCCGGAGAAGGATGTCGGGTTCCCCTACCGCTCGGCACTGGTGCCCCGCCGCAACGCCGAACTCGACGAGCGGATGACCCGCTATAGCTGGCAGTCCTATTTGATCGCCACGGCGTCGTTCGCCGAGTGGATCGACCGCGGCCGCCCGGCGCCGACCCATCGCAAGTGGAGCCAATACCTGGGCTGGGTGGCCGACCGGATCGGCCTCAACGTGGTGCACGGTGAGGTGGAACGGCTGGCCGTGAGCGGGGACCAGTGGACGCTGCACACCCACGAGACGACCGTGCAAGCCGACGCCCTGATGATCACCGGGCCCGGTCAGGCCGAGAAATCCTTGCTGCCCGGCAATCCGCGCATGCTGTCGATCGCCCAGTTCTGGGACCGCGCCGCGGGTCACGACCGGATCAGCGCCGAGCGCGTGGCGGTGATCGGCGGCGGCGAGACCGCGGCGTCGATGCTCAACGAGCTGTTCCGGCACCGGGTTTCAACCATCACCGTCATCTCGCCGCAGGTGACGCTGTTCACCCGCGGGGAGAGCTTCTTCGAGAACTCGCTGTTCTCCGACCCCACCGATTGGAGCGCGCTGACGCTGGCCGAACGCCGCGACGCGCTGGCCCGCACCGACCGCGGGGTCTTCTCGGCGAACGTGCAGGAGGCCCTGCTGGCCGACGACCGCATCCGCCATCTGCGGGGCCGGGTGGCCCACGCGGTGGGCCGCGACGGGCAGATCCGACTGACCCTGTCCACCAACCGCGGCAGCGAGAACCTCGAGACGGTGCACGGTTTCGACCTCGTCATCGACGGTTCTGGCGCCGACTCGCTGTGGTTCACGTCGTTGTTCGGCCAGGACGTGCTGGACCTGTTGGAGCTCGGCCTGGGCGGACCGCTGACCGCCGACAGCCTGCAGGAGGCGATCGGCCACGACCTGGCCGTCACCGACGTCGCACCCAAGTTGTTCCTGCCCAACCTCTCCGGTCTGACGCAGGGGCCGGGATTTCCCAACCTCAGCTGCTTGGGATTGTTGTCAGACCGGGTATTGGGATCCACGGTGGGTTCGGTGGGCCCGCCCCAGCACACGACAAGGAGACGCGATGAGCATCAACCCCTTCGATGACGAGAACGGCACCTTCTTCGTCCTCGTCAACGACGAGGATCAACACAGCCTGTGGCCGAGCTTCGCCGACAAGCCGGCGGGGTGGCGCGTGGTCTACGGCGAGGCGAGCCGCGCGGAGTGCCTCGACTACATCGAGCAGAACTGGACCGACATCCGGCCGAAGAGTCTCCGGGAATCGATCGAGCGACGCTCGTAACGGGCGGGCGGTGCGCGGCCGTAGCGTCGCCGTACCGTGACCGGCCCGAGACACAATCGCCGGTCACACCAGGCACACTTACACCTACTAACCGTGGTCACGCGGAACCGTGTGGGGGACAAGATCGCTGAGATCCCGCCATGGTGCATGCGTATCGAAGGGGGAACCGTGAAAACCATGAAGAGTATTGCCACCGGCGTGGCGGCGTTCGCCGTCTTAGGGGGAGCCGGCGGTGGCGTTTTCGTCGCGGCACCGATGGATCAGGTGCGGTTGGCCGCGCTCGGCGCGCCGCTCCCGCAGGACCCGCCACCGCCGCCGCCGGCCCCGGGCGCTCTTCCGACCGCGGAGCAGTTGTCGACCCTGTGCGACCAGGCGACCAATCCGGGCGTCTCGTACACCACCAAGAACAACCTGGTGGAGAACGGCATCACCCCCGACGAGGGCCACGTTGCCGATCACGATCTGCGAAAGGCCTACCGCAACGGCAACTTTCCGGAGACCTTCGCCGTGACGAACATCGCGCCGGCCGGCCCGAACATGGCCCAGGCCGACGTGGCGATCTCGGGTCCGAAGTTCGCCGGGCCGGTGGAAAAGCACCTGGTGTTCGTCAATCAGGGCGGCAACTGGGTCCTGCAGCACGACGCCGCCATCGCCCTGATCCAGGCCGCGACCGCGACCAACTAGCCGGCCGCAATTCTGGGCCGCCACACAGCTGGGGCACAGGTTCCGCCTGTTGTCTTCACATGGCGTGGCCGTAACGTAGCCATGCCGCCAGGCGAATCAACAGGAGTAGCAGGCGCGTTGACACCACGCCAGATGCGTGGATCCGTTTCACCAGGCGCGCCCGTCGAAGGGGGAACCATGAAAACCGTCAAGTTGCTCGCCACCAGCGCGGCAGCATTCGCCGTCATCGGGGGTGCGGCCGCCGGCGCGGTCTCCATCGCGCCTTCGATGGACCAGGTGCGGCTCGCAGCGATCGGTGCGCCGTTACCGCAGGATCCGGCTCCGGTTGCGGCCGCCGACCTGCCGACCGCCGATCAGCTGACCGGCGTGCTGAACAGCCTGGCCGACCCGAGCGTCTCGTTCGCCAGCAAGAGCAACCTGGTTCAGGGCGGCATCAGTGGCATCGAGGCGCACGTCGCCGACAAGAAGCTGCAGAAGGCGGCCAAGAACGGCGACCTGCCCCTGTCGTTCGGTGTCACGAACATCCAGCCGGCCGCGGCCGGCTCGGCCACGGCTGACGTCGCGGTCTCCGGCCCGAAGCTGACGTCACCGGTCACGCAGAACGTCACGTTCGTCAACCAGGGCGGCTGGGTGTTGTCGCGGGCGTCGGCGATGGAGTTGCTGCAAGCCGCCGGTCAGTGATCGGCGCGCAGGTCTAACCGCGCGATGCGGACGGGGTCGGCCAGCACGTCGATCGAGGCGATCAGGCCGTCGCGCACGACGAATCCCATGATCGCCGTCGCCTGCCCGGCGACGAAGATCACCGCGCCGGCCGCCCCGTTGACTGTCGCGGCGCGCACCTCGCGGTCCGGGCCCGCATAGCTGCGGGCCAGCTTGGCCACGGTGGGTGCACCCTCGGCGCGGAAGCCGGGGGTGCCGCGGCCGAAGTCCCCGCGCAGCACCACCTCGGGATCCAGCACCGCGACCAGGCGGTCGAAGTCGCCGCTGCGGCCCGCCGCGAAGAACGCGTCGACGGCCTCCCGCTGGGCGGTCGCGTCGCCGTCGGGGGACGGGTCGGCCTGTTCGATCCGCCGGCGCGCCCGGCTGGCCAGCTTGCGGGTGGCCTCCGGCGTGCGGCCGACGATGGGCGCGATCTGGTCGAACGGCACGGCGAACGCGTCGTGCAGCACAAACGCCAGGCGCTGCTCGGGCGGCAACGTATCCAGCACCACGAACAACGCCAGCCCGACCGCGTCGGCGAGCATCGCCCGGTGTTCGGGGTCGAACTCGCCGTCGGCTTCCACGATCGGGTCCGGCAGGACGGCGGCCAGGTCCTCCCGTCCGCGGGCCCGGCGGTCGCGGAGCATGTTCAAACAGATGCGGGCCACCACGGTGGTCAGCCAGGCGTCCAGATTGGCGATCCCGTCGGCGTGGCTTCCGCTCAGCCGCAGCCACGCCTCCTGCACGGCGTCCTGGGCGTCGTCGATCGAGCCCAGCATGCGGTAGGCGATGGCGCCCAGCTGCGGCCGCGCCGCCTCGAAACGCGCCGTCACCGACGCAGCGACGGTCACGTGTCACCGTGGGTTTCCGGCAGGGCGCAGACCCGGTCGCCCGAGAAGCCGGACGAGCCGATACCGAGCGCGAGGTTGAAGCGGGCCCGCAGGTTGCCCAGCGTGATGACGTGGGTGAGCCCGACGAGTTGGGCGGTGTCGAAATGCCCGCGCAGCGCATCGAAAAGCTCGTCGCTGACCTCGACGGGGGTGCGGCTGATCGCGGTGGCGTACTCGAGGATCAGCTTGTCGACGTCGGAGAAGCACGCGGCGTTCCGATAATCGGCCATCGCGAGCAGTTCCTCGTCGGTGATGCCCCACCGGCGGGCGATCTGCGAACCCAGGTCGATGCAGTACTCGCAGTGCACCGTCGTCGCCGCCTTGAGTTCCGCGAGCGCACGGTCGCGGGGGCGCAGGATGTCCAGCTTCGACTCGGCCTGCTCGAGCCTGCCGTACGCGTTGAGCAGCCGGGGGATGTGCGCGTACATCCGCAGCGGTTCCAGCATCCCGGCCGTTTCGAGCCCGGTCATCTGGGCCAGCTTGCGTTTGGTGAAGAAGAAGGCGATCTTGGCGCCCAGACCGGCGTCACGGTCCGAGACTCCTTGCAGCCGAGGCATGGCGGTCCTCCTTGAATGTCGTCCTCACCAAGTCGACACCCGGCGGTGCGCAAACGTGACCGGCTACCGCGGCGGCCCCGGCGCCATGTCCATGTCGAAGATCCGCGCGTGCAGCACCGTGCGGTTCCGCAGAGCCGCGCGGACCGCCCGGTGCAGGCCGTCTTCGAGATAGGTGACGCCCTTCCACCGCACCGCGTGCGGAAACAGGTCGCCGTAGAACGTGGAGTCCTCCGACAGCAGGCGGTCCAGGGCGAGCACCGTGGTCGTGGTGACCAATTCGTCGAGCCGGATCTGCTGCGGCGGAATCTGGGCCCAATCCCGGTAGGACAGCCCATGCTCGGGGTATGGCTTGCCGTCGCGCACGCCCTTGAAAATCATCGCCCGATCTTCCCCGACGCGTCGCGATCACCGGACCGGTTCATGCTGGAAAGGCTAACCGGACGAAGGGTCGCCAGCGCCGAAGCGTCGGTAATCGTTGCGGGTGCCGCCGACTGCCCGCCGCCGACGGCCCGCTGGTAACCGTTGGCGCGGCTCGAGACCCGTAAAATGGACCCGGTCAGCGCGGTGCAGGGAGGTGACAACGAGTGGGAAGTGCCGACGATCGGCGTTTCGAGGTGTTGCGTGCCATCGTCGCCGATTTCGTTGCCACCAAGGAGCCCATCGGTTCCAAGACGCTGGTGGAGCGTCATAACCTGGGCGTCTCGTCCGCCACCGTGCGCAACGACATGGCGGTTCTGGAGGCCGAGGGGTACATCACCCAGCCGCACACCAGCTCCGGGCGCGTGCCGACCGAGAAGGGCTACCGCGAGTTCGTCGACCGGCTCCACGACGTCAAGCCGTTGTCCTCCGCCGAGCGCAGCGCGATCCTGAGCTTCCTGGAGTCCGGCGTCGACCTGGACGACGTGCTGCGCCGGGCGGTGCGACTGCTGGCCCAACTGACCCGCCAGGTCGCCGTGGTGCAGTACCCGACGCTGACGTCGTCCACCGTGCGCCACCTCGAAGTGATCGCGCTGACGCCGGCCCGCCTGCTGATGGTGGTCATCACCGACACCGGTCGGGTGGACCAGCGCATCGTCGAACTCGGCGACGTCATCGACGACCACCAGCTGTCCCAGCTCCGCGAGATGCTCGGCCAGGCGTTGATCGGCAAGAAGCTATCG
>NZ_LZJN01000195.1 GCF_001667735.1 Mycobacterium sp. E183 | reverse complement strand
AGCGGCCCGCCGCCCATCGCGGCGCCCAAGAACGACCTGCCCTGGCACGACTGCACGTCGCGGGTGTTCGGCGACGCCGCGGTCCCCCCCGCCGCCGGGGTCCAGCTGGACTGCGCGAACTACGACGCGGACCTGGACCCGAACGGCGGCGGGACCGGCACCGTGAGCGTCGGCGTGGTGCGCGCCCGCTCCAGCCAGACCCCCCGCGACGCGGGCCCGCTCGTCTTCACCACCGGCTCGGACCTGCCGTCGTCGGCACAGCTGCCGGTCTGGCTGTCGCGGGGCGGCGCCGACGTGCTGCAGACGCACCCGATCGTGGCCGTCGACCGGCGCGGCATGGGCATGTCGAACCCGATCGACTGCCGCGACTCGTCCGACCGCCAGATCATGCGCGACCAGGCGCAGTTCCAGACCGGCGACGATCCCGTCGCCAACCTCTCGGACGTGGCGAACACCGCCACCACCAACTGCACCGACGCCATCGCGCCGGGCGCAGGCGCCTACGACAACGCCCACGCCGCCTCGGACATCGAGCGGCTGCGCACGCTGTGGGACGTGCCCGCGGTCGCGCTGGTCGGGATCGGCAACGGCGCCCAGGTGGCGCTGGCCTACGCCGCGACGCGCCCCGACAAGGTCGCCCGGCTGATCCTCGACTCGCCAGTCGCCTTGGGCGTCAACGCCGAAGCCGCCGCCGAGCAACAGGTCAAGGGCCAGCAGGCCGCGCTCGACGCGTTCGCCGCCCAGTGCATCGCGGTGAACTGCGCGCTGGGCGCCGACCCCAAGGGCGCCGTCGGCGCCTTGCTGGCCGACGCCCGCGCCGGCAAGGGCCCCGGCGGAGCGTCCGTCGCCGAGGTGGCCAACGCCATCACCGTCGCGCTGGGCTTTCCCGCCGGCGGCCGCGTCAACGCCACCACCAACCTGGCCAACGCCCTGGCGGCCGCCCGCTCCGGCGACACCAACCAGCTGACCAACCTGATCAACCACGCCAACGCCACCGAGGACTCCGACGGCCAGTTCGTCAACACCTGCAGCGACGCCGTCAACCGCCCCACCCCGGACCGGGTGCGCGAACTGGTGGTGGCGTGGGCCAAGCTATACCCGCAATTCGGCACCGTCGCGGCGCTCAACTTGGTCAAATGCGTGCACTGGCCCACCGGTTCGCCCCCGGCGCCGCCGAAATCGTTGAAGGTCGACGTCCTGCTGCTCGGCGTGCAGAACGACCCGATCGTCGGGACCGAAGGCGTCGCGGCGACGGCGGCGACCGTCATCAACGCCAACGCGGCCAGCAAGCGGGTGATGTGGCAGGGCATCGGCCACGGCGCCAGCATCTACTCGCCGTGCGCGGTTTCCCCGCTGATCGGCTACGTCAACAGCGGCAAGCTGCCCGGGACCGACACGTACTGTCCCGCCTGATACTTTGCGCTTCGTGACGGCAGCTGACTCGACCCGAACCGGCCTGCGCGATCGGACCCTCGCCGCCTTTCGTCCAGGTAGCGGCGCGCCGAGCCCCGCGGCGATACTGCGGTCCGCGTTATGGCCGGTGGCCATCATGTCGGTGCTGCACCGAAGCATCATCCTGACGCTCAACGGCAACATCACCGACGACTTCAAGCCGGTGTACCGGGCGGTGCTGAACTTCCGGCGCGGCTGGGACATCTACAACGAGCACTTCGACTACGTCGACCCGCACTACCTGTATCCGCCCGGCGGCACCCTGCTGATGGCACCGTTCGGCTACCTGTCCTTCACGCCGTCGCGGTACCTGTTCATCCTGATCAACACCGTGGCGATCCTGATCGCCTGGTACCTGCTGCTGCGGTTGTTCAACTTCACGCTGTCCTCGGTGGCCGCGCCCGCCCTGCTGCTGGCCATGTTCTGCACGGAAAGCGTCACCAGCACGCTGGTGTTCACCAACATCAACGGCTGCGTGTTGCTGGCCGAGGTGCTGTTCTTGCGCTGGCTGCTGGACGGGAAGGTGCGGCACCAGTGGTGGGCCGGGCTCGTGATCGGGTTGACGCTCACGCTCAAACCGGTGCTGGGGCCGTTGCTTCTGCTGCCGCTGCTGAACCGCCAGTGGCGGACGCTGGTGCCCGCGTTCCTGGTCCCGATCGCCATCAACGCGGCCGCCTGGCCGCTGGTCAGCGATCCGGCCGACTTCGTCACGCGCACGCTGCCCTACATCGGCGGCGTCCGGGACTACTTCAACAGCTCGATCGAGGGCAACGGCGTGTACTTCGGCCTGCCCACCTGGCTGATCGTCTTCCTGCGGCTTCTGTTCACGGCGCTCGCGATCGGCGCGCTGTGGCTCCTCTATCGCTATTACCGCACCCGCGACCCGCTGTTCTGGTTCACCAACTCGTCGGGCGTGCTGCTGCTGTGGTCGTGGCTGGTGTTGCCGCTGGCCCAGGGTTACTACTCGATGATGCTGTTCCCGTTCTTGATGACGGTCGTGCTGCGGAATTCCCTGATCCGCAACTGGCCGGCTTGGCTGGGGATCTATGGATTTCTCACGCTCGACGACTGGTTGATCTACCGGTACATGAGGTACGGCCGCGCGCTGCACTACCTCAAGATCACCTACGGCTGGTCGCTGCTGTTGATCGTGGTGTTCACGGTGCTCCTGTTCCGTTACCTCGATGCGAAGGCCGAGGACCGGCTGGCCGACGGCATCGATCCGGCGTGGGTGCCGGTTGGGCGTGATGGCGCTCGGTGATCGCCGGGCGCGGCTCGACGCCGGGCGCGGCGGGTCACCGCAAATGGCGCTAGCGTGGAGACATGAGTAGCCCGAAGCTCCAACTCTCCGACGACGAGTGGCGCCAGAAGCTGACGCCCGAAGAGTTCCACGTGCTGCGTCGCGCCGGCACCGAGCGGCCGTTCACCGGTGAGTACACCGACACCAAAACCGAAGGCATTTACCAGTGCCGGGCGTGCGGCGCCGAATTGTTCCGCAGCACAGAGAAATTCGAGTCGCACTGCGGCTGGCCGTCGTTCTTCGACCCGGCCGACTCCGACGCGGTGATCCTGCGGCCCGACCACTCGATGGGGACCACGCGCACCGAGGTGCTGTGCGCGAACTGCCACAGCCACCTGGGCCACGTGTTCACCGGCGAGGGCTACCCGACGCCGACCGATCAGCGCTACTGCATCAACTCCATCTCGCTGCGCCTGGTGCCCGCGGGGACGTAATCCCTTTCGGGCGCCGCCGCCGCGCGTCGGCCGCCGCGTCGCGACCCGTCGGCCGCCGGCTGCCTGGTGTCGGCTGCCGCGACACTTAAACCACGCAGACGACACGCCGCAAGGCTCCGCCATCGTTTAAGTCTCGCGGAGCCTGCGGGAGCGTCGTGACGTCTTTCCCGGTGTGGACGACGTGTTTGTCGGCAGCGAGGCATTGCGGCGGGGAGCCCTGAGCCGGCACCAGCTGCGAGCTCAGTTTCGCGCGATATATCCCGACGTCTATCTGCCGGCCCACGCCACGCCGTCGCTCCGGACGCGTTCCGTTGGGGCGTGGTTGTGGTCGGACCGCCGCGGCGTGCTCGCCGGACTTGCCGCGGCCGCCCTACATGGTTCGCGGTGGATCGACGACGACGAGCCGATCGAGCTGATTTGGCGAAATCCGCATCCACCGACGGGCGTGATCGCCCGCAACCAGCGAGTCGGACCCGACGAGGTCACCCGTGTCAACGGGCTGCGGGTGACCTCTCTCGCGAGGACGGCGTTCGATTTGGCCAGGCGGCCGCCCAGCGGCGAGGCGGTAGCGCGACTCGATGCGCTGATGCGCGCGACCCCGTTCTCGAGCGAGGAGGTCATGCTGCTCGCCAAGCGTCACGCAGGGGCCCGCGGACTGCGGACGCTGCGCACAGCGCTTCCGCTGGTCGACCCGGGCGCGGCATCCCCGAAGGAAACGTGGCTGCGGTTGCTGCTGATCGACGCCGGGCTTCCCGCTCCCACGACGCAGATACCGGTGCAGGTGAACTGGCGACTCGTTGCCGTCCTCGACATGGGTTGGGAGGAATACAAGGTGGCCGTCGAGTACGACGGCGACCACCATCGCACCAACCGCAGCCAGTATGTGCGGGACCAGGATCGGCTCCGCAAGCTTGCCGAGCTTGGCTGGGTTGTGATCCGGGTGATCGCCGAGGACAAGCCCGACGACGTGGTACACCGCGTGCGGGCCGCCCTCGCCCGTCGTGGATGCCGCGACACTTAAACCACGCACACGACACGCTGTAAAGTCCCGCCACGGTTTAAGTCTCGTGGAAGGAGCGAGCCTGGCGCGAACGCGGGCCGCCTCGCTCGAGGCAGGCCGCCAAGTGAGACGAACTCAGTCCACCCGGGTGGCGTGCACTTCCCAGAACGGGGCGTGCGCGCGTGCGCCCTCGAGCCAGGGCTCGACCACGCGGAAGCGCTCGAGCAACTCCCGGGCCTGATCGGCCATGTCGGGATTGCGCGCGGCCATCAGCTCGATGGACTCGACGCTGATGTTGACCTGATAGGTGGTGGTGCCGAGATACGTGATCTCCCAGCCGCCCGCGGGAAGCACGTCGCGAAAATCGTTCTCGGACAACGACCGCAGCATCTTGAAGCCGTTGATGTTGTGTTGTCCGAACTCGAACATGTACAGCCGCGCGCCCGGTTTGGTCGCGCGGTGCAGCGCACGCACGTAGGACTGCCGAAGCTCGGACTCGGTGCTGAACGTGTGGTAGAAGGCGCAGTCGACGACCGTGTCGAACCGGCCGTCGAACCCGTCCAGCTTGGTGGCGTCGGCCAGCTCGAAATTGACCGACACCCCGGCCTTTTCGGCGTTCTGCCGCGCGCGCTCGATGGCTCCGGCCGCCCCGTCGATGCCGGTCGCCGCGTAGCCCTTCGAGGCGTAGTAGATCGCGTGATGGCCCGGCCCGGTGCCCGGGTCGAGCACCTCGCCCTTGATCGCACCGAGCGCGACCAGCTGCTGGACCACCGGCTGGGGTCCGCCGATGTCCCACGGCGTTGCGGTGGGCAGGCCGTGCGACGTCCGCTCATCGCGGTACATCTGCTCGAAGCGGGTGGGATCGTTGGGGTCGAAAGCGGTCGTCATGGCAGCGCGTTCACCAACTGCTCGACCGACACCCGCGGACCGGTGAAAAACGGTGTCTCCTCGCGGGTATGCCGCCGCGCGTCGGTCGCGCGCAGCTCGCGCATCAGGTCAACGATGCGGTGCAGTTCGGGCGCCTCGAAGGCCAGCAGCCATTCGTAGTCGCCGAGCGCGAACGCCGGCACCGTGTTGGCGCGCACGTCCTTGTACTCGCGGGCGGCCATGCCGTGTTCGGCGAGCATGCGGCGCCGTTCCTCGTCGGGCAGCAGATACCACTCGTAGGACCGGACGAACGGATACACGCAGATGTAGTTGCCGGGCTCCTCGCCCGCCAGGAACGCCGGGATGTGGCTCTTGTTGAACTCGGCGGGCCGGTGCAGCGCCACGCTGCTCCACACCGGTGTGCAAGCCCGTCCGAGGGTGGTGGTGCGCCGGAAGTCGGCGTAGGTGGCCTGCAGCGCTTCGATGTTTTCGGCGTGCGTCCAGATCATGAAGTCGGCGTCGGCCCGCAGGCCCGCCACGTCGTAGAGGCCGCGCACCACGACGCCGCGCTCCTCCTGCTGCTTGAAAAACCGCGACGCGTCATCGATCACGGCGTCGCGCTGTTCCCCGAGCTCGCCCGGCCGCACCGAGAAGACGGAGAACATCAGGTACCGGATCGTGGCGTTGAGGGTGTCGTAGTCGAGCTTGGCCATGGAACCTATCGTGCCACTTTCAGATCGAGGGCCTCGACCGCGCGCCCGGCCGCCCCGACGCACGCCGGCACCCCGATGCCGTCGAGGTAGCTGCCGGCCACGGCGAGCGTCGGCGGCAGACCTGCCCGAATCTCGGCGACCAGCTCCGCGTGGCCCGGCCCATACTGGGGCATGGCGTCGATCCAGCGCTGCACGCGAGCGTCGAGGGGGTCGACGGCCAGCCCGAAAACGTCGACCAGGTCGCTCACCGCCCAGCCCAGCAGCTCGTCGTCGGAAACGCTGGTGGCCACGTCGTCGCTGCAGCGGCCGAACGACAGCCGCAGCAGCTGGGCGTCCCCGCGGGCGCCCCATTTGCGCGACGAGAGCGTGATCGCCTTGCCCCGCAACCGCTCCCCCGTCGCGACCAGCACACCGGAGCAGTCCGGGAACGGCGTGCCGCCCGGCACGGCGAGCGCGACCACCACCGACGACGCGTTGGTGATCCGGCCTGCGGCGGCGGCGCTGCCCGGGGCGATCTCGGCGAGCAGGCGTGCCGCGCGGTGGGCCGGGACGGCCAGGATCACCGCGTCGGCGTACCAGCGCGCACCGGTGTCGTCCAGCAGCGACCAGCCGGCCTCGGCGCGGGCCAGCCGCTGCACCCCGGCCCGCACCCAGTGCGGCCGGGCGCGCGCGACGAGCGCGTCGAGCAGCACCTGGTAGCCGCCGTCGAGCGCACCGAATACCGGAGCGCCGGTCGCCGGCGGCAGCGACTGCCGCACCGCGTCCGTCAGGCTGGAGGCGCCGCGGTCCAGGGCCGCCGCGACGCCGGGGGCCGCCGCGCGCAGACCGATGGTGGCCGCCGACCCCGCATACACCCCGCTCAGCAGGGGATCCACCGACCGGGTCACGACCTGCTCGCCGAACCGCTCCCCGACCAGTTCGGCCGTCGCGGGGTCGCTGCCGGGCCGCCAAGCGAGAGGCCGGCCGGGTTCGTCCTCGATGCGCGCGACGGTCGCCGCGTCGACCAATCCCGCCACCGAGGCGGCCGACGACGGAATCCCGATGACCGTGCCGGTGGGCAGCGGATGCAGGTTGCGCTGGCTGTAGATCAATGGGCGCGCGCCGGTGGACACCAGTTGGCGGTCCGACAGGCCGAGCTCGGCCAGCAGCGCCGGCATCTCGGGCCTGCGCAGGATGAACGCCTCAGCGCCCACGTCCATGGTCTGCCCGCCGACACGCTCGGTGCGCAAGATGCCACCCAGCCGGTCGGCGGGATCGAACAGGGTGATGTCAGCGTCGTCGCCCACCGCGGCGCGCAGCCGGTAGGCCGCCGTCAGCCCCGAAATCCCGCCCCCGACAACGCAATACGACGGAGAAGTCATAGGGAGTGGACCAGCGACACCAGGTCGGTCAGCACACCGGGGTCGGTGTCCGGCAGCACGCCGTGGCCAAGGTTGAAGACGTGACCGGTCGCGCCCGCGTCGACGGCTTGGCGGCCGTCCTCGACGACGGCGCGAGCGGCGCGTTCCACGGCCGGCCACCCGGCCATCAGCACCACCGGATCGAGGTTGCCCTGCAGCGCCGTTCCGGGCGCGACCCGGCCGGCCGCGTCGGTCAGCGAGGTGCGCCAGTCCACGCCCACGACCGTCGCGCCGACCGTCGACATGGCGCCCAGCAGTTCGGCGGTGCCGACCCCGAAGTGCGTCATCGGCACGCCGTATTCGGCGAGGGCGCCGAAAACCCGGGCGCTGTGCGGTTGCACGTAGGTGCGGTAGTCGGCGAGTGACAAGGCGCCCGCCCACGAGTCGAACACCTGAATGGCGTCCACCCCGGCCTCCAGCTGCACCCGCAGGAAACCGACGGTGATGTCGGTCAGCTTCTCCATCAGCGCGTGCCAACTGTCCGGTTCGGCCAGCATCATCGCCTTGGTGCGGGCGTGGTGGCGGCTCGGTCCGCCCTCGATCAGGTAGGACGCCAGGGTGAACGGCGCCCCCGCGAAGCCGATCAGCGGGACCGCGCCGAGCGCGGCCACCAGCAGCGTGACCGCATCGGAGACCGGCTGAATCCGTTGGCGGTCAAGGGGTTTCATCGCATCGACGTCGGCGGCGGTGCGCACCGGAGACGCGATCACCGGCCCGACACCCGCGACGATGTCCAGGTCGACGCCCGCGCCGAGCAGCGGCACCACGATGTCGGAGAACAATATGGCCGCGTCGACGTCGTGGCGCCGCACCGGCTGCAGGGTGATCTCGCAGACCAGCTCGGCGTCGAAACAGGCCGACAGCATGTCGGTCTGGGCCCGCAGCGCCCGGTATTCGGGCAGCGAACGGCCGGCCTGCCGCATGAACCACACCGGGGGCCGGCCGGGTTTGCCGCCGGTGACGGCGGCCAGATACGGCGACTCGGGGAGGTCGCGACGGGTACTCATCGTCCTCAATGCTGCCACGGCGGCGGCCCCGTCCCCGCGCTGCGTACTATCAACGACCGTGCCAGTCAGCCAGCCTCCGGTGAATTACGGCGAGTTCCCCAGCCTGCGCTGCGAAGTGGGCGACAACGGCATCCTGACGCTGGTTCTCGACGCCCCCGGCCTCAACTCGGTCGGCCCGCAGATGCACCGCGACCTCGCCGACATCTGGCCGGCGATCGCCCGCGACCCCGACGTGCGCGTCGTGCTGGTCCGCGGCGAAGGCAAGGCCTTCTCGTCCGGCGGCAGCTTCGACCTGATCGCCGAAACCATCGGCGAGTACGAGGACCGGATCCGCATCATGCGGGAGGCCCGCGACCTCGTGCTCAACATGGTCAACTTCGACAAGCCGGTCGTCTCGGCGATCCGCGGACCGGCCGTCGGGGCGGGCCTGGTGGTGGCCCTGCTCGCCGACGTCTCGGTGGCCGGTCGCACGGCGAAGCTGATCGACGGGCACACCAAGCTGGGCGTGGCCGCCGGCGACCACGCCGCGATCTGCTGGCCGCTGCTGGTCGGCATGGCCAAGGCCAAGTACTACCTGCTGACCTGCGAAACCCTGCTCGGCGAAGAGGCCGAGCGGATCGGCCTGGTGTCCACCTGCGTCGACGACGACGACGTGCTCTCGACGGCGACGCGGATCGCCGAGGACCTGGCGCGGGGCGCGCAGAACGCCATCCGCTGGACCAAGCACAGCCTCAACTACTGGTACCGCATGTTCGCGCCCGCCTTCGAGACCTCGCTCGGCCTCGAGTTCCTCAGCTTCAGCGGCCCCGACGTGCAGGAGGGTCTGGCCGCGCATCGCGAGAAGCGGCCGGCCCGATTTACCGGCGGAAACGCCTCCTGAGCTGGCTCGATACGCCCGGATGAGGTCTGGTAACGGCTTGGTCGCGGTCGGCGCGCCTGGTTTCGCCTGTCGGCCGATGGGTCTACCGTCGGACCCTGTGACCCGTGCCGCGACGACGAAGAGCGACCGGGATGAACAGGAGCGGCGCCAAGTGACCTCAGCTGAACCGGAGCCATTCCGCGAGGCGGTAGCGGCGATGAACGGCGTCACCGTGCGGTCGGAAATCGAGCTGGGCCCGATCCGCCCGCCCCAACGCCTGGCGCCCTACAGCTACGCGCTGGGGGCCGAGGTCAAACATCCCGACCGCGAGATCATCCCGGAGCGGTCCGACGGCGACGCCTTCGGCCGACTCATCCTGCTGTACGACCCGGAAGGCGCCGACGCGTGGGACGGCACCATC
>NZ_LZJN01000194.1 GCF_001667735.1 Mycobacterium sp. E183 | reverse complement strand
AACATTAGGAGCAATCGATGGCATTTCTGACAACACAGACCGAAGAGATGCTCGCTGCAGAGCAGCTGCTGTCGGGGATCAACACCAACCTGGCGGCGCAGAACGCCGGCGCCGCAGCGGCGACCACGGTCATCGCTCCCGCCGCCGCCGACCCGGTGTCGGCCCAGCAGGCGGCGATCTTCTCGGCGTACGGCACCCAGTACCAGGCAATCGCCACCGAGGCGCAGGCGTTGCTGGAGAATTACGCGCAGACCCTGGGCATCAGCTCCGGCAGCTACGGCGACACCGAGGCCATCAACGCGAGCCAGGCCGCGCTGTCGAGCGCCGCGTCGCCGGCCGCCGCCGCCTCCGCCACGCCGTCGAACACCCCGCTGGACTGGCTGGCATACCTGCTCGGTAGCACCGGCAACGGCACCAACCCGAACATGCTCGGCGGGATCTTCGGGCTGTCGAGCAACGGCGCCAACATCGGCAACATCGGCTTCGGCAACTGGGCCTCGGCCGGTTCGGACCTCCTGGGTCTGGCCGGTGGCGGCCTGCTCGACACCTCCGCCGCCGACGCCGCCGGTTCGGCGGCCGGTGCCGCGGGCCTCGCCGACACGACGGCGCCGATGGCGGGCGGCGGCATGGCCGGCATCGGCGCGGCGCCGATGGCCTCGATGGGCTCGGCCACGATGGTCAGCAAACTGTCGGTGCCGCCGAGCTGGGCCGCTCCCGCCACCCCGGTGGTCGGCACCAGCGCCGCACCGCTGCAGACGGTGGGCTGGACCGCCGCCGCCCCGCAGGCGGGCGCCGGCACGATCATCCCGGGCATGCCGGGCATGGGCGCCGCGGCACGCAACAGCGCCGGCTTCGGCGCTCCGCGCTACGGCGTCAAACCGATCGTCATGCCGAAACCGGCGACCGTCTAGTCCCTCGTCATTGCCCTCGAAACCTCGAATTTCTAAAGACAAAGGAGCGGGAAACCCAAATGGTTCTTGACTTTGCAGCAATTCCCCCGGAGATCACCTCTTCGCTCATGTACGCCGGCGCCGGCGCCGGGCCGCTGATGGCCGCCGCGGCCTCATACGCCAACCTGGCCGCCGAGGTCAGCGCGACCGCGACCCAGTGGGAGTCAATCGTCTCGTTGCTGACCACCGAAAACTGGACCGGTGGCGGATCGGCGGCGGCGGCGGCCGCGGCCCAGCCGATCATCACGTACCTGACCGAGACGGCCACGACGCTCGAGCAGGCCAGCGCACAGGCCACGGCCTCTGCGGCCGCGTACGAGGCCGCGTTCGCGGCGACGGTTCCGCCGCCGGTGATCGCCGCCAACCGGACGCTCCTGGCCACGCTCGTGGCGACCAACTTCCTTGGCGTCAACTCGGCCGCGATCGCCGCGACCGAGGCTCAGTACGCCGCGATGTGGGCCCAGGACGCCGCCATGATGGCCGCCTACCAGGCCGCCTCTGCGGCGGCCGGGGTGCTGACGCCGGTCACGCCGCTGACCTCGACCACCAACCCTGGGGCCGCCGCGGCCGCCGACAGCACCGCCCTCGCCGCTGACTCGACAGGCGGCACGATCCAGGCGCTGGCTCCCGTTTCCAACGCGGCCCTGGCCGCGCCCAGCCTGCCATTCACGACTGACGGCATCCTGGGCTCGATTGACAACTTCCTCGGCACGCCGTCGGTGCTCAACGGCATCAACGGCGCCGTGAACACCGCGGCATGGTGGGTCTGCAACACCATCCCGACGGCCGTGTCGCTGGGGCACACCCTCGGAACGGTGCCGTCGATCCCGTTCGCGCTCACCGATTCCGTCACGCCGCTCGCCGGCGGCCTGGTGCCGGGCACGATGGTGGGCTCGGTGTCGGGCGCGGGAGCGTCGGCCGCCCTCGGCGAGGCCTCCGCGGTCGGCGGGCTGTCGGTGCCGGCCGGCTGGAACGCCGCCGCCCCGGCGACGTCGTTGGCCTCCTCCACCGCCCCGCTCGAGGGCTCGGGCTGGACGGCCGCGGCCGAGGCGGAGCCGGTCGCCGCGATGCCCGGCATGCCCGGCATGGCGGGCGCTGCCAAGGGCGCCGGTGCCTACGGCGCCGGGCCGCGATACGGCTTCAAGCCGATCGTCATGCCCAAGCAGGTTGTCGTCTGATGTCGGAATACCGGTACGGGAAATAAGGGGGTACATGTCACCCGTTTGAGGCGATCAGTTAACCGGTAGGTCGTAATCTGTCCATAACGCGGCCACCACCGCATCAATTGCAACTGTTAAGACTTCGAGTTTGAAGGCTTGAAAGACAAGGAGAAAGAAACATGGCAACACGTTTTATGACTGACCCGCACGAAATGCGTGCGATGGCGGGCCGCTTCGAGGTCCACGCCCAGACGGTCGAGGACGAGGCCCGCAAGATGTGGGCGTCCTCGATGAACATCGCCGGCTCGGGCTGGAGCGGCCAGGCGCAGGCGAC
>NZ_LZJN01000193.1 GCF_001667735.1 Mycobacterium sp. E183 | reverse complement strand
GCACCCAACCGGCCCTGGCTCATCGAGGGCCAGCGCGCCACGTTCGCCGCCAGCTGCGCGTCCACGGCCGCCAACACCTCACTGTCGGTGATCAGATCGGTGCGATACACCAGCGTCTGCACCATCCGAAAGTCGATGTCGCCGGCGGCGAACACCTCGGCCACCTTCGGCAGCCGCTCGCGCAGCGCGCGGGCATACCGCACCCGGCTGGCCGCCAACCCCTGGCTGATCCGCAACTCCGCGGCCACCTCCGCGGCCACCGCCCCGCCCGAAGCCGACGACGACCCGCCACCGTTCTAGACGGCGAACAGGCGCCACTCGCCGGGCACTCCCTTGAGCTGATGTGTGCCGCGGTCCTCGAACTCCAGCCCTGACCCGATCACGAGGTCGCGCAGCGTGCTGGATACCAGCACGTCGTTCGCGCCTGCAAGTGCACTCACGCGCGCCCCGATGTGCACCCCGATCCCGCCGATGTCATCACCGCGGACCTCGCACTCGCCGGTGTGCAACCCGGCACGCACCTCGATGCCCAGCGCCTGCACCGCGTCGCGAATCGCCATGGCGCAGCGGATCGCTCGCTGCGGGCCGTCGAACATCGCCAGAAACCCGTCGCCGGATGTGTTCACCTCGCGGCCGCGAAACCGGGCCAGTTGCGACCGCACGACGGCATCATGCGCATCAAGCAGCGCGTGCCAGTCACGGTCACCCATCTCCGCAGCGCGGCGCGTCGAGTCCACGATGTCGGTGAAGAGCACCGTGGCAAGCACACGATCATCAGCGACATCGGCTTGGTGACCGGTCAGGAATTTCGCCACCTCCTGAAAGGACGCGCGCCAAGGCTCGACCCAGTGGTGCATGTTGCGGCCTGGAAGCTCAACGTACTTTGCCCCCGGTATGTGATCCGCTATGTACTCGCCCGAGGCCGACGCAAGCAACGCATTGTCTGCGTGCTGAACGACCAGGGTCGGCACGCGGATTGTCGGTAGGACCGCCCGCACATCCAATTCGATCAGCAGTGGAAACATCTGCGCGACGGTTCCCGGGCTCGCCGCAAGGCGTTCCAGTCGTGCCCACGTTGCTCGGATCTCCTCGTTCCACGGCATGTCCGGATTCATCACATGTTGCAACTCCCCCGTTCCCCACATGGAGCCCATCAAGGCAACGACTTCCTCGGGAGTGGGTCCCTCGGTGCGTTCGGCGACCGGATCGGCGTAGCCCTCCAGTACAACAAGTGCCGTTGTGCGTGACGGATGTGTTGCCGCGAACAATGCCCCGGTCGCGAACGCGCCATCGATCAAGAGGAGAACCGCTTCAGCGCTCCCGAGATCGTCGAGCACCGCCGTGATGCTGTCGGCCCATTGCTCCAAGGTCGGCAGGGCACCAGGCTCGACAGGATCTGACGCCCCAGTGCCCGGCTGGTCGAAGAAGATCAGCCGACCCAGCGATGTCACCGCCTCGACCCAACCCTGAATCGACGGCAGCTCCGGAAAGACCTCGCAGTTTGTGAACCAGTTCGGGACGAACACAATGTCGCGAACACCTTCACCCGACGCCCGATACGCGACGCGCAAGTCCCCGTTCATCGCATAGCGCGTCTCCGAGAACATTGCGGAAGTCTAAGTCTCGGCCACGCGTCCGCCGATATTTATGCAGCTAGGTCGCGGCGCGGGACTCTTCGTGGGATCGGTAGCGATCCGGTCATTGTCTGCTCATCTGAGCAGCGCGAGCGGATACTGATCCTCAGCATCCAGCGTCGAGGAAAGGCGCAGGCCATGTCGAACAATCACAAGGTCAGGAAGGTCGTCACCGGGGCACTGTTGTCCGTAGGGGTGGCGGTGGCGGGCCTGGGGCTCGGTGCGGGCACCGCCGGGGCGGAGCGCAATCCCGCCCCGCAAGTCATCGGCCCACTGCCCCTGGACAACTTCACGGTCCCGCACGACTGGTGCCCGGGGCAGCCGTTGCCGATGCCGGATGTCCGGTGGGACATGGGCGTCTGCCACCACTGGTACTGGGTTCCCGTCGGCGGCATGGGCAACGTCGGCCAATTCGTGTGGGAGAGGGACGCGCCCCGCCGCCCGCTCGGCCCGCCGCCCTGCTACGGCGCTCCCATCTGCTTGCCCGGCCTGTAGGCCTTGGCAAGGTCGCGCGCGGGGCGTCGGTGACCGTCTGAGGAAGCCGGCGGCCGGGCCGGAAAAAGGCCACGTCGGGCAAGCCTTTGGATACCCTAATGTCACGGGTATATCGTTCGTCACATCCGGAACTCGACGGGGAAGGATTAGGGCGGCACCCTGGGGGGTGAATGCGTAATGTTTCCGGTCTCTTTGCAACCTGGTAATCGAAATTTTCCGGTCGCGTACTCGGCATAGACAATGTGAGATGTGATGGACCTATTCGCGCCACCTGAGGTCACCTCGACCCTTATCCACTCCGGTCCCGGAGCGGGTTCGCTGGTCGAGGCTGCCGGCGCGTGGCAGAGTCTCGCCGTCGAGCTGGAGAACTCGGTCGGCGTGTACGCGTCCGTGTTGTCGTCGTTGATCGAGTCGTGGGACGGGCCGTCCTCCATGGCGATGCTGCAGGCCGTGCAGCCCTACCTGATCTGGCTGCGCGAGACCGCGCAACAGGCCCACCAGATGGCCGCCTCCGCGGAGTCGGCCGCGGCGGCGTTCACCGCCGTCCGCGCGGCGGTGGTCCCGCCCGCGGTGGTTGCCGCCAACCGGGCCCGGCTGTTGCAATTGCTGGCCACGAACCGGTTCGGCCAGAACACCGCGGCTATCGCCGAGACGCAAGACGAATACCAGACCATGTGGGCGAACAATTCGGCCGCGATGAGCCGCTATCAGGCCACGTCGTCACAAGCGACCACGTCGCTGTCCCAATTCAATTCGCCGCTGGCCATCGCGAACCCGTCGTCGACGGTCAACCAGCAGGCTGCGGTCTCGAATGCGTCGCTGCTCGGCGCGTCGAGCACGGGCAACATCATCGACTCGCTCGGGGTCACCCCCTTCGACCCCAACGCCGGCTGGTTCAGCTACTTCAGCACCTGGGGCAACCAGTTCATCTCGTCCGGTTTCCCGATCAACCTGCTCAGCTACCTGGCGCAGAACACCTCGGCGCAGGCGCTGCAGGGCGTGGGCAGCGACATCGGCCTGGGGCTCTCGGAGGGCGAGGGCGCGCTGGCGTCGTCGATCACCAGGCTGGCGGGCGCCGTCTCGGCCGCGCCGGGCGGTGCGGCCGCGGGTGCCATGGGGGTAGGGGTCTCGCTGGGCAAGCTCACCGCCCCGCCGGCGGTGGTGGGTCTGCTGCCGGGGACGCAAACCCCGGTGCAACTCGCATCGTCGGTGTCGCCCCTGCCCGCCGAGCCCGGGCTCACCGGCATGCCGCTCATGCCGATGATGCCGGTGCCTCCGGGCAGCTCGGCGGGCAGCGGCTGGCGCAAGCGCAAGCAGCAGAAGTTCGAAGACCTTGAATACGGGGCGGAACTCCCGAAGAAGGTGATACACCGACCGCCCAGCGGGGGATGAGGAACGACGATGGTTCCTCACCACTCCGGAAGCAGAATTTCGCCGCCGGATAGGTCGACGGCGCGACTCGCCGCCCGCCCTGCTCTTCCATTGGGCGAGACGTGATCGATTTTGGGCTGCTGCCGCCCGAAGTCACCTCGGCGCTGATCCACTCCGGACCCGGCGCCTGGTCGATGATCGAAGCCGCCGCCGTGTGGCAAGAACTCGGCGCCGAATTGGAGGCGACGGCCAGCAGCTACACCGCGGAGCTCGCGTCGCTGGCCGGGACCTGGCAAGGGCCGTCGGCGATGGCGATGGCCCAGGCGTTCGAGCCGTACCTGGCGTGGTTGCGCACCACCGCGGCGCAGTGCCAGGAGATCGCCGCCTCGGTTGAAACCGTAACGGCCGCATTTGAATTGACGCACTGGACGGTGGTGCATCCCTCGGTCGTCGCGGCCAATCGCGCGCGGCTGGCGATGCTGCTGGCCACCAACTTCTTCGGCATAAACGCCCCGGCCATCGCCGAGACGGAAGCCGAGTACAACGCGATGTGGGTCAACAACTCGGCGGCGATGTACCGCTACGGCGCGACCTCGCTGAGCGCGGTGAAGCTGTCACAGTTCTCGTCGCCGCCGCCCGTCGCCAACCCCTCCGGCGTCTCCACCCAGGCCGCCGTGTTGCCCGCCGCCACGGGCACCACCCAGACCACGGCCAACCTGCTGGCCGCCTCGTCGACGTCCAACGCGGGGACGATAATCGACCAGCTTGGTGTCAGCCCGTTCGACCCCAACAAGGGCTGGTTCGCCTATTTCAGCACCTGGGGCAATCAATTCATCGCCGGCGGCTTCCCCGTCAACCTGCTCAGCTACGTCGCGCAGATCAATGCGGCCCAGGCGCTGCAGGGCGTCGGCTCCGACATCGGCCAGGGCCTCGCTGAGGGTTCGGCGGCGTTGAGCACGGCGGAGGTGAACCTGGCGAACGCGGTCAACTCCGGCGGGCTGGGGCTGGCGCCCCGGGGTGCGATGGGCGTGTCGGTGCTGGTGGGCAAGCTGAGCATGCCGCCCGCCACGGTGGGCATGTTGCCCGGCGCCCAGCCACCGGTCCAGCTCGCCGCCGCGGTGTCCCCGCTTCCGCCGGGGGGAGCCCAGCCGTCTGGTCTCCCGATGGTCCCGGTGCGGCCGCCGCTGGGTGGCAAGGGCGGGGGCGCCGGGCGCGACTACGACGACATCGAAATCGGCGCGGAGCTGCCCGGCACGGTCATGAAGCGGCCACCGTCAGCGGGATAGCTTGTGCGCCAAGCGGTTCGGTTCATTGGGCTCGTCGTCGGCCAGGGTGAAATAGCTTTCCTCCTCCTGCAGGAAATGCAGGCGTAACAGGGCATGCAGCCCGTAGAGGCACGCGAGCAGGTCGTCGACCTGGTCGGCGCCGATCGCCCCGCTGCTTCGGGCCAGGGTCAGGTGGGCGCCGATCCGGTCGGAGAGGCGCTGGATTTCGGCGTGGGTCCGGCTCATCGTGGCGGTCGCCTCGCTGGTGCCCAGCGGGTGGGCCAGCGCCGGGTAGAGCTGCGTCTCCTCGGCGCGCTCGTGCGGGATGATCCGCTCGACGAGCACGGCGTACGCCTGGCCGATCGACTCCAGGGCCGACTGGTCGGCCGCGGCCGCCAACCGATCGGCGGCGCCCCGCAACAGGTCCACGGCGTCGCGCAGTTCGTCGTGCTCGGCGTCGAAGCGCCGCAACAGCTGTTCCGTCGGCGCGGGAAGGTCGACCTCGATCTCGGGATTGCCGCGCAGGGCGCGGAGCGCGTTGAGGATCACGGCGACGTCGATGCCCTCCTGCACCAGCGCCCCCACCGCCGGCGGCAGCCACCCGAAGGCGGCGACGCCCATCGCGGCCAGCGACAAGGCCATGCCGACGACGGCGCTCTGCACCGCGATGCGCCGCGACCAGCGGGCGATGTCCATCGCGTCGGCGAGCCGCTCCAGCCGGTCGGTGGTCAACACGATGCCGGCGGCCTCCGAGGACGCGGTCGCGCCGCGGGCGCCCATCGCCACGCCGACGGTGGCCGCGGCCAAGGCGGGCGCGTCGTTGACGCCATCGCCGACCATCACGGTCACCGCGCGGTCACACTCGGCGCGCACGGCGGCCACCTTGTCGGCCGGGGTCTGCTCCGCGTACACCTCGTCCAGACCCAGCACGGCGGCGACCTCGCGGGCGGGCTCGGCGCGATCCCCGGTCAGCATCACCAATCGGTTCAGCCCGGCCTCGCGGAGCCGGCGCAGGGTCCGCGGCGCGTGGCGGCGCAGCGGGTCACGCAGCAACACGGCGCCGACGGGTCGCCCGTCGACGCACACCCACGCGATCGCGGCCCCGTCCAGCAGGGCGCGATTCACCACCGCCCGCGCCCATTCCGCGTGCGCGGCGCCCCGCGTGAGCTTGCCGACGTGTACCCGCCGGCCGTCCAGGGTGGCGGTGACGCCCTGGCCGGGTTCCTCCACCACCTCGGTGGGCAGCGAGAGCTCCAGGTCGCGGGCCCGCGCCGCGGTGACGATCGCCTCGGCCAGCACGTGCGGGGACATCTGATCCACCGAGGCCGCCACCCGCAGTATCTCGATCGCGTCGCGTCCGGGCGCGGCGGCGACGTCGATGACGGCGGGGCGTCCCATGGTCAGGGTGCCGGTCTTGTCCATCACCAAAGTGGTTGCGTGCCCGAGGTTTTCCAGAGCGCCCCCGCTGCGGATCACCACACCACGCCGTGACGCCCGCGACAACCCGGACACGATCGCGACGGGCGCGGCGAGCAACAGCGGGCAGGGCGTCGCCACCACCAGCACCGCGACCGCCCGCACGGGCGACCCGCTGGCCAGCCAGGCCGCCCCGGCCACCACCAGGGTCAGTGGCAGGAACCAGGCCGCGTACCGGTCGGCGAGCCGAACCACGGGCGCGTTCTGGGCCCCGGCCTCCGCGGCCAGGCGGACGATCTGCGCGTAGGTGCTGTCGTCGGCGGTGGCCGTGGCCCGCATCTCGAAGGCGCTGCCCGCGTTGACCACGCCGCTGCGCACCGGCTCACCGTCGGCGCGCTCCACCTGCAGCGGTTCGCCGGTCAGGACCGATTCGTCCAGCACCGCCACCGCGCCGGCAATGCGCCCGTCGACGGGCACCACCTCGCCCGGGCCCACCACCAGCAGGTCGTCGATCGCCACGTCCGCGAGCGTGATGACGTCCACCGCCGATCCCACCCGGCGGCGGGCGAACCTCGGCGCGTGTTCGAGCAGCGCCCGCAGGTCGTGGGACGCGCGGCGCTCGGCGGCGGCCTCCAGCGCCCGCCCGCCGGCCAGCATCACCGCGATCAGCGCGCCCGCGAGGTACTCGCCGACCAGCAGCGTGCCGACCAACGACAACACCGCGATCAGGTCGACCCCGAACCGGCCCCGGCGCAGCGCCGCCAGCACCCACACCACCGCGGGGACCACCGCCACCACCGTGCCGGCGATCCAGCAGCCGTCGGCGACCCGCGGCGCCCCCGCCAGCCAGGCGATCCCCCCGGCCGCCAACGCGACGACGGTCGCCGCGGCCAGCACCGGCTCCACCCAGCGGCCCAGCCGCTCACGTGTCACAGCGCCCATGGGTGCCAGCCTGATCCCATGCCCCCGCGACGGCTAGGGCCGGATGGACGCGGATTGAGGACTCAGGTCACTAGAAAGGTCCGCCACCGGCTGGCGAGCATGGTGGACGTGACTGACATTTCTCCGACGGGGTCCCTCCCGATCGCCACCATCACCGGCGACCCCGTGGCACGCGTACCCATCAACGCCACGATCGCCGACGTCGCCAGGGCCATGGTGACCTGCGACGTGGGCGCGATCCTGATCGGCGACGACCCGCGGCCGGCCGCGTTGGTCAGCGAGCGCGACATCGTGCGGGCGGTGGCCGCGGGGCGAAATCCCGCCACCACCCCGGTCTCCGAGGTGGCCAGCACGAAACTGGTGTGGTGCGACGCCGAGGCCTCGGTGGACCAGGTCGCCGCCCGGATGATGGACCGCTACATCCGCCACGTGCTGGTGGAGCGCGACGGCGCGCTGGTCGGCATCGTCTCGGCCCGCGACGTGCTCGGCGTCTACACGAATTTCGATTCTTGAGGCCGCGCGCGGTCGCCGCGTTGGTCGGCGGTGGCCTGGCCGGGCTGACGGGGTGGGATCTGCTGCAGCGGCGGCACACGATCCTGCGCAACTACCCGATCATCGGGCACCTGCGGTTCCTCCTGGAGGCGGTCGGCCCCGAGCTGCGCCAGTACATCGTCACCGACAACGACGCCGAGCGGCCGTTCAGCCGCGACCAGCGGCGCTGGGTGTACACGTCGTCGAAGCTGGCCAACCGGTACTTCGGTTTCGGCACCGACAACGACCTGGAACGGGTGCACAACTATCCGATCATCAAGCACGCGGCGTTTCCCGTCGCGGCGCCGGCGGACGCGCCCGAGCACCCGGACCCGGCCGTTCCGTTGCCGGCGGCGAAGGTGCTCGGCGGCGCGCGGGGCCGCGCCAAGGCCTTCCGTCCGTCGTCGGTGGTCAACGTCTCCGGGATGAGCTTCGGCGCGCTCGGCGGCGCGGCCATCACCGCCCTGAACAAGGGGGCGGCGCTGGCCGGCGCGCTGCACACCACCGGCGAGGGCGGGGTGTCGCCCTATCACCTGAACGGCGGTGACCTGGTCTGGCAGGTCGGCACCGGTTACTTCGGCTGCCGCGACGACGACGGCCGCTTCAGCCTGCCCCGGCTGGTCGACCGGGTCGCGGCCACGCCGGCGATCCGGGCCATCGAGATCAAGCTCAGCCAGGGCGCCAAGCCCGGCCTCGGCGGCGTGCTGCCCGGCGCCAAGGTCACCCCCGAGATCGCCGCCATCCGCGGGGTGCCGGCCGGGGTGGACTGCAAGAGCCCGGCCGGCCACTCCGCGTTCCGCGACGTCGACGGGCTGCTGGAGCTGGTGGAGACGATCGCCGCCGCGACCGGGCTGCCGGTGGGCATCAAGTCGGCGGTGGGGGAAGAGCGGTTCTGGTGTGAGCTGGCCGCGCGCATGGCCCGGACCGGCACCGGCGTCGACTTCGTCACCGTCGACGGCGGCGAGGGCGGCACCGGCGCCGCGCCGCTGGTCTTCACCGACCACGTCGCCCTGCCGTTCAAGTGGGCGCTCCCTCGGGTCTACCGTGCCTTCGCCGAGCACGGCCTGCACCACGACGTGGTGTTCGTCGGGTCGGGCAAGCTGGGCATCCCTGAGAACGCGCTGCTGGCGCTGGCCACCGGCTGCGACATGGTCAGCGTCGGGCGCACCGCGATGTTCGCCATCGGCTGCATCCAGGCCCAGCGCTGCCACACCGGCCGCTGCCCCTCGGGTGTTGCCACCCAGTCGCCGTGGCTGCAGCACGGCCTCGACCCGGACCTGAAGTCGGTGCGCTGCGCCAACTACCTGGCCACCCTGCGTTTCGAACTGGCCCAGCTGGCCCGCACCTGCGGCTACGTCCATCCGGCGCTGGTGCCGCTGGAGGCCATCGAACTGCTCGACATCGACATGAAGACGGTGCAGGTCAACGAGTTGCTGGGCTACCAGCCCGACTGGGGTTTGCCCGGGCCGGCCGACATCGAGGCGATCACGACCCTGATGACCGCAGGATGAATTTGCGGATTTCGCTCACCCACAGGACGGTGCTGGCCATCCCGATGCACACCAGCCACTGGCTCGCCGACAACGGCGTGGTGGTGAAGGCGGTGTTGAGGGCGGGCAGCTGAACGACGGCCACCTGCAGCAGCGCCGACAACCCGATCGCCGCCCACAACCACCCGTTGGCGAAGAACCCGCGAAACGCGGTCGTCGTCTCCGAGCGGGCGTTGATGGTGTTGACCAGCTGCGCGATCACCAGCACGGTGAAGCCCGCGGTGCGGGCGGTGTCCACGGAGGACGGCAGGGGACCGTCTGGCGCGTAGAGGTGCATCGTGAACAGCGTGGCGGCGGCCACGGCCGCGCCGATCACGACGATGTTGTTCCACATCCGCGCGTCGATGACCCGGTCCGACGCCGAGCGCGGCGGCCGGCTCATCAGCTCCTCGGTCTGCGGGTCCACGCCCAGCGCCAGGGCCGGCGCGCCGTCGGTCAGCAGATTGATCCAGAGGATCTGCGTGGCCAGCAGCGGCAGCGCGATGGAGTGGTCCCGCGCCAGGCCGACCGCCCCGGCCAGCACCACGCCGAAGAAGACGGTGAAGATCTCGCCCATGTTGGAGGAGAGCAGGTAGCGCAGCGTCTTCTTGATGTTCGAGAAGATGCCCCGGCCCTCCCGAATGGCGTGGACGATGGTCGCGAAGTTGTCGTCGGCGAGGATCATGTTCGCCGCCTCCCTGGCGACGTCGGTGCCGCTGCGGCCCATGGCGATGCCGATGTCGGCCGATTTCAGGGCGGGCGCGTCGTTGATCCCCTCCCCGGTCACGGCGACGATCTCGTGGTCGGCCTGCAGGGCGTCGATGATGCGCTGCTTCTCGGCCGGATCGACCTGGGTGAACTGCGAGTGCAGGCGCACGGTTTCCCGCAGCTGCTCGTCGTCCAGGGTGGCCAGTTGAGCGCCGGACACGGCCGCCTCCCTGTCCTCGATGCCCAGCTTGCGGGCGACGCGCGCCGCCACCCGGGGGTGGTCGCCGGTGATCATCACGACCCTCACCCCCGCCCGGCGCGCCTCGGCGATCGCCGCCGCGGCCTCCGGTCGCGGCGGATCGGTGATGCCCACCATGCCCAGGTAGACCAGGTTTCCGTCCGACTGGTAGGCGACCGCCACCGCGTGCAGGGCGTCCAGCGCGAGCCGCTCGGCCTCGCCCCGGATCGTGGCCCTGGCCGACTCGTCGAGCGGGGCGAGCCGCCGGCCGGCCTGCAGGTAGGTGCAGCGGTCGAGCAGCCCGTCGGGGTCGCCCGTCGTCACGCGCGCCGGGGCCGGGCGCGAGCCGTCGTCGAGCTTGCGGTGCGCCACCAGGAAGGCCGCGTCGACGGGATCGCCCTGGACCGTCCAGCGGCCGTCCTCCTCGCGCAGGGTGGCCGCGCCGGCGGCAGCACCCCCGTCGAGCACCAGCGCGGCCTGCCGCCACAGGTCGTCGCCCTCGGGCAGTGCGACCCCGTCGCGCTCCAGGCGACCCTCGGGCCGGTATCCGGCGCCGGTGACCTTCACCTCGCCCAGGGGCGTGACGACCCGCACGATCGTCAGCTCCCCGGTCGTCAGGGTGCCGGTCTTGCCCGAACACACCACCGATGCCGAGCCCAGGGTCTCGGCGGACGACAGCTCCTTGACGACGGCGTTCCGGCCGGCCATCCGCCGCATCCCCAGCGCGAGCACGACCGACATGATGGCGGGCAGGCCTTCCGGAACGGCCGCCACGGCCAGCGAGACACCCAGCAGCACCGCCGTCACCACGTCGTGAGCGCCGTGGATGCCGAAGACCAGGAGAATGGTCGCGATCACCACGACGGCGATCACCAGCACCGCGATGCCCAGCAGCCTGCTGGCCCGCGCCACCTCGCGCTGCAGCGGCGTCGCCTCGTGGTCGACGGTCCGCACCAGCCCGGCGATCTGACCGGTCTGGGTCGCCATCCCCGTCGCGGTCACCACCGCCCGCCCAACGCCCTTGGCGATCGCGGTGCCCTTGAACACCATGTCGGCCCTGTCGTCCCGATCCGCCGAGTCGGGCAGCGTCTGGGCGGCTTTGGGCACGGGTTCACTCAGGCCGGTCAGCGCGGCCTCGGACACCTCGAGGCCCGCGGCCCACAGCAGCCTCGCGTCCGCCGCCACCGCGTCGCCCTCGGCGAGCAGCAGGACGTCGCCGGGCACCAATTCGCCTGCGGGGACGGTGCGCCGCGCCCCGTCCCGGACCACCGTCGCCGACGTCGCCGCCATCCGCGCCAGCGCGCCGACCGCGCGCTCCGCGCGGGCCTCCTGCGCGTAACCCAGCAGCGCGTTGAGCACGAGGATGACCGCGATCACCACGGCGTCGACGGGCCAGCCGCCGGCCCCCTCGACGGCCCAGACCGCGAGCGAGGCGATCAGCGCGGCGAGCAGCAGGTAGATCAGCGGGCTGCGAAACTGCGCCAGCAGCTTTCGCCACGCCGGCGCCGGCGAGACGCTCTCGATGTCGTTGGCGCCCACCACCGTGAGCCGGCGGGCGGCCTCCGCCCCGGTCAAGCCGAATTCGGCGTCGCTGCACAGCTTTTCGACGACGGCCGGGCCGTCGAGGAAGGCGGGGTCGGGGTGTGTGCCGGGGGCCGAAGCCGTGACCTCCAGCCAGTCCCGCGGCTGGATGCCCATCCGGTCGCTACTTTGCGATGCAGCCAGCGGTTCGGCTTACGCCGTCAACGATGGTCGCCGATGGTCGTGCGGCCGCGATTCCAGCATGCGGTTGCGCACGATGTGTTCGACCAGGATCGGCACGAAGGTCTGCACCGGCGCGTCGACGAACTGACTCGCCGCCTCCTCGCTCCAGCGCTTGATCTGGGCGGTCCGGCGCTCGTCGCCCAGGCCTTCGTGACGGGCCAGCTTGTCGGCGACGTCGGCCACCGATCGGGCCACCGTCGAGCGGCTGGCCGGGGCGGCCTCGGCGTCGCCGGGTTTCCCCGCGCGCTCGAGCGCTTGCCGGGCCGCCTCCTCGCCGGTGTCCGGACGGATCACCTGCAGCGTGACGTGGCGGCCGTTCTCGCCGATCAGGATGACACTGGTCGGCTCGTCGCTGGTGAAGCCGAGCAGTTCGACGGTGTGCCCGGCGACCTCGACCAGGGCCGGCGTCTCGTCCCAGCCGTTGCGGCGGTAGCCCACCATCACGATCCGGCCCATCCGCTCGGACAACGCCGCCAGCAACTTCGGCAGCTCGTCGACCAAGTTTGTCGACTGTGGCCACCAGGCGCCGTCGATGTGCTCCGATACCGACCGATAAGGCTTGAGCCGCAACCGATTGTCGCGCTCCATCTCAACCACCTGCTCGCTTACCTTTTCGAGTTAGCCGTCGTACCGCAAACGGTACGGCCGGCGTGACCGGCCCGCGACCCGGAGAAGTGACCGCGGGGTTTACCAGACATGAACAACAAGTGCCGCCAACCGGTTTCGACCGCGACATCAGTCGCCGACCATCCGGCGCTGCACGCTCTGGGACGCGCGCAGCAGCAAGTCGGGGGCGACCGCCGACAGCGAGCTGGCCGCGGCCGCGGCCAGCAGGCCCTGACCCCAGGCCAGCGGATCCACGGGCGTGCAGCCGAACACCTGGCTGAGCCCCGGGGTGCTGACCACGAGAACGAGCGCGCCCAGCGAGCCGACGGACGTCAGCACCACCAGCGGGGCGCGCGAGTCGACCAGCGTCTGGGTGAGCTGCGCGCCCACCAGCGCGATCAGCGCAACGGTCGCCGCGCGGCGCGGCGGGCCGGTCACGCTGGCCATCGCCCAGCCCGCCGTCGCGCCGATTGTGGTTGCCGCGCCGCGGATTCCGATCGCCCGCCACATGGCCGCCTCGTCGCGGCTGACCTCGTCGGTGGCCGCCTGCGGGCTGACGGCCAGCGCCGCGGCGGGCAGCGCGTCGGTCAGCATGTTGACCAACAGCATCTGCCGGGCGTTGAGCACCGACCGCCCGGTGAGGACGGTGGTGATCAGGGCGAAGCACACCTCGCCGAGGTTGCCGCCCAACAGCATCGACACCGCCGATTGCACGCGCCGCCACAACTGCTGGCCCTCGTCCAGGGCGTCGATCAGCGCCTCGATCCGCTCGTCGAGCAGCACCACGTCGGCCGCCGTGCGGGCCGCATCGCTGCCGCGGGCCGCCACGCCGATGCCCACGCTGGCCGCCCGGATCGCGGCGGCGTCGTTGACGCCGTCGCCGACCATGGCGGTGACCAGACCGGACCGCTCCAGGGTCTGGACCACGTCGATCTTGTGTTCCGGCGTCATCCGCGCGAACACCACCCCCGACGACGCGGCCGCGGCCCGCCCGTCGGCGGACAGGGCTTCCCAATCGCTGCCGGTGATCACCTGATCGGGGGTGACGTCGAGCCCCATTTCCTGGGCGATCGCCGCGGCGGTTGCCGGGTGGTCACCGGTGATCAGCCGGACGCCGATCTCACGCGCGGCGAGTTCCTTGAGCACCGCGTGCGCCGCGGGCCGGGGCGTGTCGGCGAGCCCGAGCAGGCCGATCGGGGTGAGGCTGCCGGTGCACAGGGTCTCGAGGTAATCCGGATCCGTTGCGGCGGTTGAGGCTTCCTGCTGGCTCAGTGTCCGCTCGGCCACGGCCAGCACCCGTAGCCCGCCCGCCGCCATCTCGTCGATCTGCCTGGTCAAGGAGTGGTCGTGCTGCAGCAACGCCGAGGAGAGCACCTCGGGCGAGCCCTTGATGGTCAGCCGGGTGCCGACCAGTGCGGCGGCGAACGGGCGGCCGGACTGGAACGGCAGGAACGCGTCGCGGGTCAGCCGTTGCGGCGTGGAGCCGTCACCGCGGAGGGCCGGGTCGGCGGCGGCACGGTGGATGGCGTCGTCGGTGGCGTGATCGACCCGGTGGCTGTGCCGGGCATAGCTGGTGCCCAGCGCCGCGTCCAGCACCGCGCCGGCGGCGTAGCCCGGCAGCGGGCGCACCTCCTTGACCTTGAGCCGGTTTTCGCTGAGCGTCCCGGTCTTGTCGAAGCACACCACGTTCAGCCGGGCCAACGCCTCCACCGAGTGGGGGTTGCGGATCAGCACCGATTCGCCGGTGAGCCGGCGGGCGGCCGCCAGCTGGGCCAGGGTCGCCACCAGGGGCAGGCCCTCGGGGATGGCGGCTACGACCAGCGTGACCGCGCTGGACACCGCCTCGCGCAGCCCGGTGCCGCGGGCCACGCTGAGCAACCCGACCAGGCCGCCGCTGGCCACGCTGAACGGCAGGGCCCGACGGGTGATGTGCCGCAGCTGCCGCTGCAGCCCGATCTCTTGCAGCTTCCTCGGCGCCATCGCCAGCGCCCTGCGCATCTCCGACCGCGATCCCACGGCGGTGACCACGGCCACCGCCGTGCCCGCGACCACCGTGGTGCCGGCGTAGAGCATGCAGGTCCGTTCGGCCAGCGGCGCGCCGGGCGTGGGCTCGGTCTGCTTGGACACCGGCAGCGATTCGCCGGTCAGCGTCGACTCGTCGACCTCCACGTTCGAGGCGTGCAACAGCCGGGCGTCCGCGGGGACCACCTCGTCGGCGTGTACTTCGATGATGTCGCCCGGCCGCAGCCGCTTGGTCGGCACCTTCTCGCGGCGCTGCGCGTCCAGCGCGCCGACCCGGCGTCGCGCCGGCGGATCCTGCACGGCCAGTAGGCGATTCAGCGTGCGCTCGGCGTGCAGCTGCTGCTCGGCCGACAGGGCGGCGTTGACCAGCAGCACGCTGCCGACCAGGACGGCGTCCAGCGGGGAACCGAGCAGGGCGCTGGCCGCAGCGCCGGTGGCCAGCAGCGGCGTGATCGGGTCCGCCAGGTCACCGCGCATCTCCTCGGCGAAGTCGCGGATGTTGTTCCAGGA
>NZ_LZJN01000192.1 GCF_001667735.1 Mycobacterium sp. E183 | reverse complement strand
GCCCCCGCCCGCCCCCCCCCCTCCGCCGCCCGCGCCGGCCCCGCCGTGGATGCCCCCGGCGGCCCAGCCGGCCGCGGCATCGGCGGACGGGCAGAACCCCACCCCGTTCACCGGCACGCCGCCGTTTGGGCCGCCCTCGTTCGTCCCGAAGACCGGCTCGACGGTGGGCGTGGCCCAGCCGATCATCATCAACTTCCCGGGAACGGTGGAGGACGCCGGTGCCGCGATCAACGCCGTGCATGTCTCGTCGGTGCCGCCGGTGCCGGGCAAGTTCTACTGGATGACCCCGACCCAGTTGCGGTGGCGCCCGATCAACTTCTGGCCCGCGCACACCGCGGTGACCGTCGACGCCGGCGGCACCGTGACCAACTTCCAGACCGGGGACACGCTGATCGCCACGGCCGACGACTCCACCCACCAGCTGACCATCACCCGCAACGGCACGGTGGAGAAGACCTTCCCGATGTCGATGGGCATGACGTCCGGCAATCACCAGACGCCCAATGGCACCTACTACGTGCAGGACAAGAAGGCCTCGGTGGTGATGGACTCCTCCACCTACGGGGTCCCGGTCAACTCGACCTACGGCTACAAGGTGACGGTCGAGGACGCGGTCCGCTTCGACAACGTCGGCGACTACGTGCACAGCGCGCCATGGTCGGTCGACGACCAGGGCAAGCGCGACGTCAGCCACGGCTGCATCAACATCAGCCCCACCAATGCCAAGTGGTTCTTCGACAACTTCGGCCCGGGTGACCCGATCGTCGTGAAGAACTCCAGCGGCGGCAATTACAAGAAGAACGACGGCTCCGCCGACTGGATGAACTAACCTCCCAGCCCGGCAGCCCCCGCAAGCGGGAGGTACCCCCAGCAAAATCGCCCATCCCGAAGAGGAATTGGGCGATTTTGTGTCTGCTCGCGAGTGTAAGTGGGGGCTTTCGCGGGGCGCGCGATTATGTATAGCATCATACATACTGCCGACCCGAGGAGCGCCGATGCGCAGTCCACGCGAGCGGATGGTGATCTCCGCCGCGCTGCTGATCAGGGAGCGGGGCGCCCACGCCACCGCGATCTCCGATGTGCTCGAGCACAGCGGCGCGCCGCGAGGCTCGGCGTACCACTACTTCCCCGGCGGCCGCACGCAACTGCTCTGCGAGGCGGTCGACTACGCCGGCGAACACGTCGCCGGGGTCATCGCCGAAACCGACAGCGGAGCTCAGCTGCTGGACACCCTGATCGACAAGTACCGCCGCCAGCTGCTCGACAGCGACTTCCGCGCGGGCTGCCCCGTGGTCGCGGTCTCGGTGGAAGCCGGTGAGGAAGACGGCGAACGCATGGCGCCGGTCGTCGAGCGTGCGGCGTCGGTGTTCGACCGCTGGACCGACCTGATCGCGCAGCGCTTCATCGCCGACGGGATACCGCGCCCGCGTGCCGCGGACCTGGCGATGCTGGCCACCACCGCGCTCGAGGGCGCGATCGTGCTGGCCCGGGTGCGCCGCGACCCGGCTCCCCTTGACGTCGTGCACCGCCAGCTACGCGACCTGCTGCTGGCCGAGGCGACCAGAAAGGACGTCCCGCGATGACCGGAGAATGGAAGTCCACCGCCTGCATCCTCTGCGAATGCAACTGCGGCATCGTCGTCCAAGTCGAGGATCGCCGGCTGGCCCGCATCCGGGGCGACAAGGCGCACCCGGCGTCGCAGGGGTACACCTGCAACAAGGCCCTGCGGCTGGATCACTACCAGAACAGCGGCGCTCGCCTCACGTCGCCGCTGCGCCGCCGCGCGGACGGCAGCTTCGAGGAGATCGATTGGGACACCGCGATCGTCGAGATCGCCGAGGGTTTCAAGCACATCCGGGACGCCTACGGCGGCGACAAGATCTTCTACTACGGCGGCGGCGGGCAGGGCAACCACCTCGGCGGGGCGTACAGCGGCGCCTTCCTCAAGGCCCTCGGGTCGCGCTATCGGTCGAACGCGTTGGCGCAGGAGAAGACCGGCGAGGCGTGGATCGACGGGCAGCTGTACGGCGGCCACACGCGCGGCGAATTCGAGCACGCCGAAGTGTCCGTCTTCGTCGGGAAGAACCCGTGGATGTCACAGAGCTTTCCCCGGGCCCGGGTGGTGCTCAACGAGATCGCCAAGGACCCGGCCCGGTCGATGATCGTCATCGATCCCGTCGTCACCGACACCGCCAAGATGTCCGACTTCCACCTGCGGGTGCGGCCCGGCACCGACGCGTGGTGCCTGGCCGCGCTGGCGGCCGTCCTGGTGCAGGAAAACCTTTGCAACGAAGCGTTTCTGGCCGAGCACGTGCGCGGCGCCGACGCCGTCCGCGCCGCGCTGCGCGAGGTGTCCGTGTCCGACTACGCACAGCGGTGCGGGGTCGACGAGGAGCTGTTGCGCGCGGCGGCCCGCCGCATCGGCGCGGCGGCCAGCGTCTCGGTGTTCGAGGACCTCGGGGTGCAGCAGGCGCCCAACAGCACGCTCTGCTCCTACCTCAACAAGCTGCTGTGGATATTCACCGGCAACTTCGCGAAAAAGGGTGGCCAGCATCTGCATTCGGCATTCGGACCGCTGTTCGGCCAGTTCTCCGGCCGCACGCCGGTGACCGGCGCCCCGATCATCGCCGGGCTGGTGCCCAGCAACGTCGTGCCCGAGGAGATCCTCACCGACCACCCGGACCGATTCCGGGCCATGATCGTGGAGAGCAGCAACCCCGCCCACTCGCTGGCCAACTCGGCGGCCTGCCGGGAGGCCTTCCAAGCGCTCGAACTGATGGTCGTCATCGACGTCGCGATGACCGAGACCGCCCGACTCGCACACTACGTGCTGCCCGCGGCCTCCCAGTTCGAGAAGCCCGAGGCCACCTTCTTCAACCTGGAGTTCCCGCACAACGCTTTTCAGCTGCGCCGGCCGCTGCTCGAGCCCCTGCCCGGAACGCTGCCCGAACCCGAGATCTGGGCCCGGTTGGTGCGGGCGCTGGGCGTGGTGGACGACGCGGACCTGCGGCCGCTGGCCGAGGCCGCCCAGCGCGGCCGGCGGGCCTACACCGAGGCGTTCCTCACCGCGACCGCGAACCCGACGGTCGCGAAGCTGCTGCCCTATGTCCTCTACGAGACGCTCGGGCCCACGCTGCCCGACGGCCTGCGCGGCGCGGCCGCCCTGTGGGGGCTCGCCCAGAAGGCCGCGCTGACCTATCCCGACGCGGTGCGCCGCGCCGGCCACGCCGACGGCAACGCGCTGTTCGACGCGATCCTCGACACCCCGTCCGGGGTGACGTTCACCGTCCACAACTACGAGGACGATTTCGCGTTGATCAGCCACGCCGATCACAAGATCGCGCTGGAAATCCCGGAAATGCTCACCGATTTGGCGGCCCTGGCCCAGGCGCCACCGCGGCTCACCACACCGGAGTTCCCGATCGTGCTGTCGGTGGGCGAGCGCCGCGCCTACACCGCCAACGACATCTTCCGCGACCCCTCCTGGCGCAAACGCGACGCCGACGGGGCGCTGCGAGTCAGCGTCGAGGACGCCCAAACCCTCGGGCTCGCCGACGGATGTCGCGCCCGCATCAGCACCGCGGCCGGCAGCGCCGAGGCCACCGTCGAGATCACCGAGACCATGCTGGCCGGGCATGCGGCCCTGCCCAACGGTTTTGGGCTCGACTACGTCGACGGCGACGGGCAGACCGTGACACCGGGCGTCGCCCCGAACGCGCTCACCTCGACGGAATGGCGCGATCCCTACGCGGGCACGCCGTGGCACAAGCACGTGCCCGCCCGGATCGAAGCGGTCGGCGTGCCCGTCAGTTCCAGATCCTGACCCGCCGCTGCGGCTCCAGGAACAGCGCGTCGTCCTCGGCGACGTCGAACGCCTCGTAGAAGGCGTCCATGTTGCGGATGACGCCGTTGCAGCGGAACTCCGGCGGTGAGTGCGGATCGGTGGCCAACCGCCGGATCGCTTCCGCCGGGCGGGATTTGGTGCGCCACACCTGCGCCCAGCCGTAGAACACCCGCTGCACGCCGGTGAGGCCGTCGATGACGGGTGCGTCCTGGCCGTCCAGCGACAGCTGATAGGCCAGCAGGGCGATCGACAACCCGCCCAGGTCACCGATGTTCTCCCCGACGGTGAACGCGCCGTTGACGTGGTGACCGGCGTCCAACCCGCGCGGCGTGTACGCCTCGTACTGCTCGATCAGGGCCTTGGTGCGGGCGCCGAATTCGGCGCGATCGGCGTCGGTCCACCAATCCACCAGGTTGCCGTCGCCGTCGTACTTGGCGCCCTGGTCGTCGAAGCCATGCCCGATCTCGTGCCCGATCACCGAGCCGATCCCGCCGTAGTTGGCGGCGTCGTCGGCCTCGGGGTCGAAGAACGGCGGCTGCAAAATGGCTGCGGGAAAGACGATTTCGTTCATCCCCGGGTTGTAGTAGGCGTTGACCGTCTGCGGGGTCATGAACCACTCGTCCTTGTCGACCGGACCGCCCAGCTTGGCCAGTTCGCGGTCGTGGTTGACCGCATAGCCGCGCCGAAAGTTGCCGTACAGGTCGTCGCGGTCGATCACCAGCGCGGAGTAGTCCCGCCACTTCGCCGGGTAGCCGACCTTGGCGACGAACTTGTCCAGCTTGGCCAGCGCCCGCTCCCGGGTCTGCGGCGTCATCCAATCCAGCTCGTTGATGGACAGCCGATAGGCCGCCTTGAGGTTGTCCACCAGCGCGTCGATGCGCGCCTTGGCCCCGGGCGGGAAATACCGCTCCACATAGATCTTTCCGACGGAATCGCCCATCAGGTTCTCCACCAGTGACACGGCCCGCTTCCAGCGTTCCCGGATCTGCTCGGCGCCGGTGAGCAGCCGGCCATAGAAGTCGAAGTCCGCGGCGACCAGCTCGTCGGTCAGCCAGGACGCCCGCGCGCGGATCAACCGCCAACGCGCCCAACGCTTCCAGTCCTCCAGGTCGCCGGTCGCCCACAGGTCGGCGAATGCGGTGAGGTAATCCGGTTGCCGCACAATGACTTCCGCGAACGCCTCCGGTGTGCCGCCGAGCGCGGTCGCCCAGCCGACCCAGTCGAAGCCCTTGCCCTCGGCCTGCAGGTCCGCGAAGGTCCGCAGGTTGTAGGAGAGCTCTGCGTCGCGTCGCTTGACCACGTCCCAGTGCGCGGCGGCCAGCTTGGTTTCCAGCGCCACGATTCGGGCCGCCGTCTCGGCGTGCGTTTCCGCGGCGCCGCCGTACACCAGGGCGAACATCCGGGCGATGTGCCCCGGGTAGGCCGCGAGTACCTCGGCGTGCCGCTCTTCGCGGAAATAGGACTCGTCGGGCAGCCCGATGCCGGACTGGGTGACGTGCACGAGGTACCGGGCGGAATTCTTGGCGTCGGTGTCGATGTACATCGCGAGGCCGCCGCCCACCCCGGTGCGCTGCAGCGCGCCCACCGCCGCCGCCAACGCGTCCGCGTCCGCGGCGTCGTCGATCGTGGCCAGCTCGTCGAGCAGGGGTTGCAGGCCGCGCCGCTCGATGGCCGCCTCGTCGAGGAAGCTGGCGTACAGGTCGCCGATGCGTTGTTGGTCGGTGCCCGCGGCGGCGCCGGTCTCGCTGGCCTCGACGATCAGATCGCGCACCTGCTCCTCGGCACGGTCGAACAGGTGCCGGAACGCGCCGTCGGTCGCACGGTCCGCCGGTATGTCGTATTCGGCCAGCCAGCGGCCGTTGACGTGTCCGAACAGGTCGTCTTGGGGGCGGGTGTCGGCGTCGACGTGGCTCAGGTCGATGCCCGAGCGGATGGCCTCTACAGTCACCCCGCCATCCTTCCATCTTTGTCGGGTGCGACGATCGGGCCATGTCCGACGGCCAGCGAACCGAGCCAACCAACGAGCAAGTCGCGGAGGCGGAGGACGCCGACGCCGAGGAATTCCGTGACGACGACGCCGCAGGCGGCCCGATGTTCTCCGCGTACGGCATCGCGTCGGCCGTCCTCGGTGTGCTGTCGGTGGCGGCGATCGTGTTCGGGTTCTTCCTGTGGTCGGGGCACCGCGACGACACGGGCGAACGCCGCTACCTGTCCCGCGTCATGCAGACCGCCGCCGAGTGGACCGGGGTGCTGATCAACATGAACAGCGGCAACGTCGACGGCAGCCTGCAACGGCTGCACGACGGCACGGTCGGCGAACTCAATACCGACTTCGACGCCGCCATGCAGCCCTACCGGCAGGTGGTGGAGAAGCTGCAGTCCAAGAGCGCCGGGCGAATCGACGCGGTGGCCGTCGAGACCGTGCACCGTGACCTGGACACCCAGCCCGGTACGTCCCGGCCGGTGGTGACCACCAAGCTGCCGCCGTTCGCCAGCCGGTTGGACGCGGTGATGCTGGTCGCGACCTCCGTCAGCGAGAACGCCGGCGCCAAACCGCAGACGGTGCACTGGAATCTGCGCCTCGACGTGGTCAACGTCGACGGCAAGCTGATGATCTCGGGGCTGGAATCGATCCGATGAGAAACCTCCTGCGCCTGCTCGCGTTCGACATCCTGGCGCCGCTGGCCGCGGTGGCGGCGTTGCTGGCGATCGGGCTGGTCCTGGGCTGGCCGCTGTGGTGGGTCTCGGCGTGCTCGGTGCTCGTGCTGCTGATCGTCGAGGGCGTCTTGGTCAATTTCTGGCTGCTGCGGCGGGATTCGGTCAGCGTCGGCACCGACGACGACGCGCCGGGGCTGCGGTTGGCCGTCGTCTTCCTGTGCACGGCCGCACTGGTGGCCGCGGTGGTCACCGGTTACACGCACTGGACGCGGTCGGACCGCGTCTTCAAGGACGACTCCCGCGACGTGGTCCGGGTCGCCACCGGGATGGCGGAGGCGATGGCGTCGTTCACCCCGGGCGCCCCGGACAGCTCCATCGACCGGGCGACGGCGCTGATCGTCCCCGAGCACGCAGCCGCCTTCAAGGAGCAGTACACGAAGTCCAGCTCCGAACTGGCCCAGCACAATGTGACCGCGCAGGCCGCCACGCTGGCGGCCGGGGTCGAGGCGCTGGGGCCGTCGGCGGCCAGCGTCGCGGTGATCCTGCGGGTCACCCAGAACGCGCCGGGCCAACAGCCCAGCCAGTCGGCGCCCGCGCTGCGCGTGGCGCTGACCAAGCACGGCGACGCCTGGCTGGTGTCGGACGTGCTGCCGATCAGGTGATCAGTTGGAGTCTGCCGAGCGCGTCGACTTCACCTTGACGAACCGGTCCGAGAGCCGGCGCATCCGGATCATCAGGGCGGCCGACGGGCTGGTGCTGCCGTCCAGGTAGGCGGCGAGCTCCGCGGCGGTCACGCCGATGCGCGAGGCGAATTCCTGCTGCGCCAGGCCGGAGCGGTCGATGAGCAGTCCGACGTGGCGGGCCACCTCGGCGCGTTCGTTGGCTTCCAGGTGGGTGCGGGCGCGTTCGAGCACCTCCCACAGCGCCTTGGAGATGCCGTAGGGCCGGGTGCCTTCGAGCACCTCTTCGACCTGGCGGGCGGTGCGGCCGTACGGGTCGCGCTTCAACGCCGCGGCGATCCGCTTCCAGGTGGCGATGTCGCCGCCCTGCAGCGCAGCGCGGATGGCGGAGGTGGGCCAGAACTCCACCGGCTGGTCGGGGTCCGGGGCGGGCGCGGCGTCACGCCTGCGCGGCTCGGTCGCCGGCCGGTGGGGCGGTGCGGGGCGTCGGTCAGGTGCCAACGTCACCTCGCCTCCTCCAGCATCGCGACGGCCACCGAGAGGCAGCGCTGCCTGATCTCCTCCCAGTCCGAGCGGGCGTCGGTCTCCGACCCCTGCTCGTCGTTGAAATCACAGGGATCCGGATCAGCGAGTCGACGGACCAACTGGGTGGCGATCCATTGCCGCCTGGGCGACTGACAACAGTAGTACCTGTCCATGCCGGCCAGCACCACAGCGGCGGTCTCGGGCTCCAACGTTTCAACCATATCGGCAAAGTCGGCGTAATCGCGTTGGCTGTTACGGCTCATGATGAGGTAGCCCTTGAGGCGCAGCGTCTCGGCGCCGGTCGGGACCAGCAGCCGGTCGCCGGTGGGCAGCTGCACGTGGGTGGTTTCGACCGGGCAGCGGCGCTCGTAGACGGCCCGGTCGGCGGCCTCGGTCTCGCTCTCCAGCGCGTCGATGGCGACGGAGAGCCGCCCCCGCCACAGGGTGACCGGGTGGACGGGCCGGTCCGCCCCGACGATCGCCTTGGCGATGCCGTTGCGCGAGGTCAGCCCGCCGACCAGTTTCTTGGTCCCCGAGGAGCCGTTGGTGTGGCCGTTGCTGCCGTTCTTCCGGTCGGCAGCGCCGGCCGCGACACCCGCCCTCTCGTCGTCGATGTCGACCTGGTGGGGGATCTGACCGGGGTCCCGGCCGCGCTCGGTGTCGGCTCCCTCCGGCTGGGCGCCCGGCCTTTCCTTGCCGTTGCGTCCGCAACCGGTGAAGGCCAGCGGGTCGGTCACGCAGATGGCGTCGGGCGCCAGGTGCTTGAGCTTGGCCGCCGACTTGAGCACCATCCGCAGGTCGGCGTTCGGCGCCGTCAGCGCCGAGATGTCGTCGGGGATGACCACCACGTCGCCCAGATCGACCTCCGGCAGGGGCCGGTCGAAGTCGACCGACGGCAGCACCCGGGACAGCCACGGCGGGATCCACCAGTTCCACTGGGCGAACATGGCCATCAGCGCCGGCACCAGTACCAGCCGCACCACCGTGGCGTCCACCGCGATCGCCACCGCGCAGGCGACGCCGATCTCGGCGACCAGCGGCATGCCGGCGAACGCGAAGCCGATGAAGACCGCGATCATGATCAGGGCCGCGCTGGTGATGGTGCGGGCGCTGGTGCTCACGCCGTACGCCACCGCGTCGCGGGTGTTCCCGGAGTGCAGGAAGCGTTCGCGGATGCGGGTCAGCAGGAAGATCTCGTAGTCCATCGACAGCCCGAAGGTCATCGCGAGGACCAGCGGGGGGACCGTGCTGTCGATCGAGCTGATCTGGGCGAAGCCGAGGCCCTTCAGCCAGCCCCACTGGAACACCATCACCAGGCTGCCGTACGCCGCGGCGACCGACAGCAGGGTCATCAGCACGCCCTTGAGCGCCAGGAACACCGAGTGGACCGACACGAGCAGCATCACGAACGCGATCAGCGCGACGATGGCCAGCACCAACGGCTCGGTCTTGGACACCTGGTCGTCGAAGTCCTTGATCAGCGCGGTCGGGCCGCCGACATCCACGCGGGCGGTTCCCCGGTCGGGCACCTTGGGCAGCTGCGCGCGCATCCAGCCGACGGTCTCGCGGGCGCGCATGTCCTCGGGGTCGACCGTCAACACCGCGGAGAGCAGGGCGCTGCCGTTGTCCTCGGCGAATTGCGGCGGCGCGACGGACACGATGTTGGGCGCCTGCGTCATGCGCTGCCGGATTGCGGCGATGGTCTGTCCGTGCTCGGGTGAGGCGGCACCGCCGTCGGGGAAGGTGATCAGCACCCGGATCGGGCCGAGCGCGCCGGGGCCGAGCGCCTCGGCCGCCGCGCCCACGCCGGCGCGGATCTCGTGCGAGGAGTCGAACTGGCGCAGCAGGCTGTTGCCGAGCACCATCGACGACGCCGGCGCGGCCATGACGAGCAGGACCAGCGACGCCCCCAGCGCCGACATCCACGGCCGCCGCATGACCCAGCCGATCCAGCGGTTCCAGAACCGCGATTGGCCGCCCTCCGGTCCGCGCGACCAATGCAGGAACGCCGACCGCTTGGCGGCCGACCGGCCGAAGGTCGCCAGCGCCGCCGGGGTGAGCGTGGTCGACGTCAACATCGCGACCGCGACGGCCAGGATCGCTCCGGTCGCCATCGACTTCAGCGCCGGCGTGTTGATCACGTAGATACCGGTGAGCGAGGCGACGACCGTCATCCCGGACAGCACCACGGCCAGCCCGGAGGTCGCCATCGCCGCGTCGACCGCCTCCTTCGGCTCGCGGCCGGAGCGCAGCTCCTCGCGGAAGCGCATCAGGATGAACAGCGAATAGTCGACGGCGAGCGCGATCCCGAACATCGACACCGTCGAGGTCACGAACACCGACATGGTCGTGTAGGCCGACAGCAGGTAGACCAGGCCCATGGTGACCACGACCGTGCAGATGCCGAGGGCCAGGGGGATCGCCGCGGCGGCGAGCGAACCGAAGACGGCGAGCAGGACGATCAGGATCACCGGCAGGTTCCAGCGCTCCGCGGCGGCGATGTCGTGCTTGGTGTTCTGCGCCGCGGCGGCCGACAACGCACCCTGCCCGATCACGTACAGGCGCACCCGGCCGTCCGCGGTCTGGCCGGCCTGATCGCCCTTGACCCCGACCTTGGTGCGCAACCGCTTGGCGACGTCGCTGGTGTTGCGGGAATCCAGCCGCAGCGACAACACGTACGGCCGGTCGGGTTGCGGCGGCCGCTGGGTGGGGTTGGGCACCTCCGAGACGCCGGGCACCTCGGCGGCGGTGCGCCTCAGCAGCGCGACGGCGTCGTTGATGTCGGCGTAGCTGGCGTCCGGGCGGGGCGCCGCGACCAGGGCGAGCGAGGACGACCCCTGGTCGTGGTACAGCTCCTCGAGCTGGTCGTGGACGAGCAGCGACTGCGAACCGGCCACCTCGAAGCCGCCGCCGGTCAGGTTCCCCGACTGCGTCAAGGCCAGATAGACCGCCGGAACCAACGCCAGCAACCAGCCCGTGAAGACCAACCAGCGGTACTTACGCAGGCTGCGGCTGAGGCGCATCATTAACTGCTGGATTTCTTCACTCCCCGTGTTTCGCTTAACGCGTGCTGGCGAGAATACCGCAGCGGCCTGTGGATGATGTCAGCTTTCTGGTTCCTGAGCTGCAACGACGGGCTTGTTGCCAAGACGCTGCCAAGTCGTTGTGAACCGGTTACCGGCGGGATTTTCCTCACACGGGTGCACGCGCGCTGGCAGGGCGCACGCCGGCGATGGCAGGATGTCGGGTGGCCGGCGGGGCCCCGGGGAACTCCGCGATTCGACGAGGCCGTCCACAGCAGCCGTTTGCGGGCGTCGGTGCTGCGCGTGACGCCGCAAATCGTAAGGAGTTTCGATGACCAGAGGCACCGCGACCGGGCCCCGCAAGATGCGCCGCAAGATCGTGGCCGGGCTGATCGCCACCACCGTGCCGTGCGCCGCCCTGGCCGTCCTGGCTGGGCCACCGGCGACGGGCGCCAGCGACCCCTGCTCGGCCAGTGAGGTCGCCCGCACGATCGGTTCGGTCTCCAAGTCGATGGGCGACTACCTGGACTCGCACCCGGAGACGAACCAGACGATGACCTCCATGCTGCAGCAGCAGGCGGGACCCCAGTCGATGACCGGCCTGAAGTCCTACTTCGAGGCCAACCCGAAGGTCGCCGGCGACATGACGTCCATCGCCCAGCCGTTGACCAACCTGTCGCTGCAGTGCAAGCTGCCGATCTCGCCCACCCAGGCGATGGGCATGATGCAGCAGGCGCAGGGCGCGGCCGGTGGGCTGCCCGCGCTGCCGGGCAACGCGGCGGGCGCGCTGCCGCTGGGCGGCAACCCGGTGGCCACCGGGCCGGTCCCGCCGGCGGCGGCCAACCCGTTGTCGGGGCCGCCCCGCGGCAACACCGCCGGCTAGCTCCCGGTTTCCGGGCTCCGGTCGGGCGGTAGCGGGCCCTGCAGGGCGGTCTCGGTCGGATCGTCGGCGGCCGGGTCCTGCGGAGCGGCGGGCGCGGGTTTCGGCGTCGCCTCCTCGTCGTCCGGCACCGCGACGTTCTCGGTCCGGAAGACGAAGAAGAACACCACCCAGCCGATGGCGGAGATGAGCAACCAGCTGATCAGCCGGTAGATCAGCATGGCCGAGATGGCGTTGGGCAGCGACATGCCGCTGGACACCAGCCCCGGCACCAGCACCGCCTCAACGACCAGGAGGCCGCCGGGCATCAGCGGGATGGTGCCGACGGCCCGCGCGGCGGCGTAGGCCACCGTCAGCCCGGCGACCGAGGCGTGATCGCCTGCGGCGTAGGCCGCGAACCCGAGGCAGGCCACGTCGGCGACCCAGTTGAACATCGACCAGCCGAACGCCACCCCCATGTCGCGCCGGCCCAGGCTCACCGACTCCAGCTGCGCCAGCGTCTCGCGCCACTTGGCCAGGCCGGTGTCCGCGGGCCTGCCGCGAACGGAGTTGACCCACGACAACACCCGGCAGCCGATCCCGTCGATCAGCTCCGGCCGCGACGCGACGGCCTGGGCGAGCAGCAGCAACGCCACGAAGCCGCCGAGGGTGAACAGCAACGAGAACGGGTTGTTCTTCGCGCCGAGGAAGAAGGCCCCGCCCAGCCCCAGCAGCGCCAGCCCGACGGCCTGCAGGACGCCCGCCATCACCAGCTGCCACGACGCCACCACTGTCGAGGCGCCCCAAATCCGTTGCTGCCGAAGCAAAAACGTCGCCGACAACACCGGGCCCCCGGGCAGCGTGGTGCTCAGCGAGTTGGCGGCGTAGACGGCGGCCTCCGACCGCAACTGTTTGACGTGCACGCCGGCCGAGCGCAGCAGCGTGCGCTGGATCTGCGCGAAGCTGTGCATCGACGCGGCCGACGCCACCACCGACGCCAACAGCCACCACCAGTTCGCCTCGTACAGGCTCATCCAGGCCTTGGCCAGCTGATGCCAGCCCAGCGCGACCTCCACGGCAAGCACGACCGCGACGATCCCGAGGATCAGCCAGCGCACCCACCAGTACTTCCCGCGCGGGGCCTCTTCGCGCGGGAAGTCGAGATTGCGGGCGGGTGCGTCGTGCGGCACGTGATTTAGGGTAACGGTGCAGGTGGCGCGGGCATCGCCGCGCGGCGCCGACCGTGTCGCCGTCGTAACCGGATCGTGCCGACGCGGCCGCGCGCCGGCGCCGCGCGCACGTTTGGCGGTGCCCCGCGCCGGATAGGCTCACCCCATGCCGGCAAACACCGACGACGCTTCGGTCGAACCCATCGTCCGCAAGACCGCAGCCTGGGCCTGGCGTTTGCTGGTCATCCTCCTCGCGCTGGTCGCGCTGCTGTGGGTGGTGAAGAAGCTCGAGGTGATCGTCGTCCCGGTCCTGGTGGCGCTGCTGCTCAGCGCGCTGTTGCTGCCGGTCGTCGACTGGCTCGACCGCCGCGGCCTGCCCCGCGGCGGCGCGGTGGCCCTGGTGTTGCTCGGCGGCTTCTCCATCCTGGGCGGCATCCTGGCGTTCGTCGTCAACCAATTCGTCGACGGTCTGCCGGGCCTGACCGACCAGGTCACCCGCAGCATCGAGTCGACCCGGCGGTGGCTGATCCACGGGCCGGCGCACCTGCGCCGCGAACAGATCGACAACGCGGGCAACGCCGCGATCGAGGCCCTGCGCAACAATCAGACGAAGCTGGAAAGCGGCGCCCTGTCCACCGCGGCGACCATCACCGAACTGGTCACGGCGGCCGTGCTGGTGCTCTTCACGCTGATCTTCTTCCTCTACGGCGGCCGCAACATCTGGGCCTACGTGTCCAAGATCTTCCCGGCCGACGTCCGGGACCGGGTGAGCGAGGCGGGCCGGGCCGGCTACGGGTCGCTGACCGCGTACGTGCGGGCCACCTTCCTGGTGGCGCTCACCGACGCGGCCGGGGTCGGCACCGGCCTGGCGATCATGGGCATCCCACTGGCGCTGCCGCTGGCCTCGCTGGTCTTCCTGGGCGCGTTCATCCCGCTGATCGGTGCCTTGGTCTCGGGTCTACTGGCCGTGGTGGTCGCCCTGCTCGCCAAGGGCATTGTGTACGCCCTGATCACGCTCGGCCTGCTGATCGCGGTGAACCAGTTGGAGGCCCACGTGCTGCAGCCGCTGGTGATGGGCCGCGCGGTCTCGATTCACCCGCTCGCGGTGGTGCTCGCCATCGCCGCCGGCGGCGTGCTCGCGGGAATCGTCGGCGCGCTGCTGGCGGTCCCGACGGTGGCGTTCCTCAACAACGCGTTCCAGGTGCTGTTCGCGAAGGATCCGGCCGCCGAGGCCGAGAAACAGACCGAGGAGGCCGACGAGGGCGGCGCGATCGTCCAGGCGGAGCCGGACGAGCCGGCGACCGCGGACTGATACCTACAACCGGCCCTCGCGGCGCAGCAGGTCCTGGGCGGACAGGCCGCCGCCGGAGCGTCGGCGCTGGCGCGCGTCGCCGTTGTCTCCCCGGGAGTTCATCTTTTCCGTGGCCGCGTCGGAGTCGTCGCCCTCGGGCCGCGGAAACGCGGTGGTGGGTTCGGCCGCGTCTTCCGCGTCGTCAGAGCGGTTGGCGGGCACCGGAATCGCGCGCGTCTGGCCGCTGGACGGCGGCGGCGGTGGCGTCGCGGGGGTGGTGGGCCGTGGCGGCGCCGACGGCGCCGCATTGGCGGGCCGCTCGTGGGCGGGGGCGGAGTTCGGCACCGTCAGCCTCGTCGTCTGAGCCTCCGTCGGCTGGCCCGGCCGGGCCTGCACGCGCGCGGCGTCGCGGGGGGGCGCCGCAGGGCGCATCGCCGCGCCCGCGGGCGCTTCCGCCGCGGGTTCGGGCGGAGCCGGCCGCGTCGCCCGGGACGGCTCGAGGGCCGCGGGGTGGGTGGGGTCGTGTGGCGGGCGTGGCCCGGCGGCGACCAGGCTGGCCGCCACCGGCGGTCGCGCGGGCCGGCCGTTGAGCGTCGGCCGCTTGCGCTCGTCGGGCAGGTCGATCTCGCCGAGCCCGATCCGGTTCTGCAGCCGCCTGGCCCAGCGCGGGGCCCACCAGCAGTCGTCGCCGAGGAGTTTCATCACCGACGGCACCAGGAACATCCGGACCACGGTGGCGTCCAGCAACAGCGCCGCCATCAGGCCGAACGCCAGGTATTTCATCAGCACCAGGTCGGAGAACACGAAAGAACCGGCGACCACGGCCAGCACCAGCGCGGCCGCCGTGATCAGGCGCCCCGTCGTCGCGGTGCCGATGCGGATGGCCTCGGCGGTCGACATGCCACGTTCGCGCGCCTCGACCATGCGGGACACCAGGAACACCTCGTAGTCGGTGGCCAGACCGAAGCCCACCGCGACGACCAGCGCGATCAGCACCACCATCAGCGGGGTCGGGGTGAAATTCAGCCAATGCGACAGGTGCCCGTCGACGAAGATCCACGTCAGGATGCCCATCGTGGACCCGAGCGTCAGCGCGCTCATCACCGCGGCCTTGATCGGCAACACCACCGATCCGAACGCCAGGAACATCAACAGCATGGTCGCGGTGAGCAACAGGACCAGCATCAGCGGAGCCTTGTCGAACAGGCTGTGGATGCTGTCCTGCTCCAGCGCGGGGGTGCCGCCGACATAGAGGTTGAGGCCCTTCGGCGGGTTTATCGCCCGCAGCTCGCTGATCTTCTTGGCGGCATCGTTCTTATTGACGAGGCCGTTCTGGATCACCCGCACCGAGCCGTCCTTGGGCACCGTCGTCCCGTTCGGGCCGGCGACGCAGGGGTTGCCCGCGATCGTCGGGCAGGGCCGCTCCTCCCAGGTCTTGTCGGTGAAGCCACCGATCGAGGAGATCCGGTTGCGGATGTCGGCGACCTGTTGGTCGGTGACCTTGCTGTTGTTGGTGCTCTGAATGACGACCGTGAGTTGCTCGGTGCGGTATCCGGGGAAGAGCTTGTCGAAGTGCTCCTGGGCCTGGCGCACCGAATTGTTCGGCGGCAAATACTTTTCGCTCATGCCACCGAACGACAGGTTGCCCAGGGGGATGACGAGCAGGATCATGCCGACGGCGATCGGGATGGCGAACGCGAGCGGCCGCTTCATCACCCAGTTGACCAGCTTGCCCCAGAAGCCGGCCTCGACCTCTTCGCGGGTCTTGGTCTTCTGCAGCCGGTCGGCGAGCCAGTTGAGGTAGGCGCGCGACCACTTCCAGTTCCGCAGGAACGGCACCCGGAACGCGGTCCGGACGCCCAGCGCGTCCACGTGGCGGCCGAGGATGCCCAGGCAGGCCGGCAGGAACGTGATCGACAGCAGCGCGGCCAGCCCCACCGCGGCGAAGATGGCGTAGGTCAGCGAGTGCACGAAGCCCTGCGGCAGCACCAGCAGGCTGGCGCTCGAGGCGATGATCAGCACCGCCGAGAACGTGACGGTGCGCCCGGCGGTCATCACCGTTCGGCGCACGGCCGCCTCGGTGTCGTAGCCCTCGGCGATTTCCTCCCGGAACCGGCTCACGACGAAAAGTCCGTAGTCGATGGCGATACCGAGGCCGATCAGCGAGACCACGGGCTGGGCGAAGAAGTGCACCGGCCCGAACATGGCGACGAGGCGGAGGATGCCGAGCGAGCCGGCGATGCTGAGCCCGCCGACGATGGCGGGCAGGCCGGCGGCGATCGCGCCGCCGAAGACCAGGAACAGCACAACCGTCACCAATGGCAGTGCCAGCACCTCCATGCGCCGCTGGTCGGTGGCGATGGTGCCGGTCAGGGCGTTGGCGATCGGCTCGAGGCCAGCCAGCGCCACCGTCCCGCCGTCGAGCTTCTGCAGATCGGGCGCGATCGCCTTGTAGTTGTTGAGGATCGTGTCGTCATCGTCGCCCTTGAGCGGGATGGAAACGAACGTGTGCTTGCGATCCTCGCTGACCATGCCCTTGATCAGGGGATTGGTGCTGTCCGGCGCGGCCAGCCAGCCGGCCCAGCCCACGACCTGGTCGGCGTGGTCGGTCTTGAACTTGTTGAGCTGGGCGACGATCTTGTCCCGCCATGCCGGGTCGTCCACCGTCTTGCCCTCCGGCGCGGTGAAGGTGGCGACGATGTGGCTGGTGCGGTCGCGGCCGTAGGTCTGGTCGCCCAGCACCGAGGCCTTCACGGATTGGCTGCCCTCGTCGTAGAAGCCGCTCTGTGTGACATGCTTGCCCAGGCTCATCCCGAAGACGCCACCCAGCAGGCACAGAGCTACCGTGACCCCGATCACGATGTACCGATACCGGTACACAGTTCGACCCCACCAGGCGAACACGCAAGCTCCTTACTGGATCGTCAACGACCCGCGTGGTGTCTCGGTTTCCAAGCCAGTGTCACACACGCGCGGTCAACAGAGCGGACAGCGGCCGGAACGGCTGCAGCCATGCTCCCTGGTCAGGCAGCGAATCTAGGCCGATTCGCGGCAACGGCTCCCGGAACACACCGCTGATGTCTTCCAGGTCGACAAAGTCCAAGGTATCCGACGCTAGCGCCCAACTCGCATGTTCGCGAAATCCGATGACTTGGACGGCGACTCCGGTGCGGGCTATCTCCTCCAGCGGCAGGCGAAATGCCTGCCCGTCGGCCGACGCCACCACCAGCGCCGCCAGCCCCTGGCTGCGCCGCAGCTCGATGTGGGCGAGCATGTCGCGGTCGACGTCGCTGTCCTCGTCGATCTTCGGCTTGGCGAATACGGCGAACCCCACGTTGCGCAGCGCGTCCACCCAGGGGCGGACGACGTCGGCGCTGCCCGGCGCGATGTTGGTGAACACGGTGGCCTCGGGCTCGACCACGACACCGGGCCGGCTCGCGCTGACCTCGGCCGTACGCGCCAGCAGCCAGCGGCCCAGGGCGTCGAACCGCGGGCGCTCCAGGGCGGTGGGTCGTCTGCCCAGGATCGAGCCGAGCCCCATGTCGAGGTTGGGCGCGTCCCAGACCAGCAAGACACGGCCACCCGGCGGTGAGAAGCTGCCCAGCGACGCGTCGTCGGACAACACCGCCAGGGGTTCTGCTGCCGCGGTCTGTTCTTCCGCCAGGCTCATGGTCATCGCCTACTCATGTCGCAGCCAGATGAATTCGGTGACGGCGCTGCCCGCCTCGTGGGCCTTCGTCTCGTACTTGGTGGTCGGCCGCACCACCGAGATCGGGAGCCTGCTCGCGGGGTCGACGCGGCGCAGCCGCGGCTCGGCATCGCCGACGGCACCGATGTGCTCGGCGTAGCCGGGGTGGTCCGTCGCCGCATGCAGGACACCACCAGGGAGTAACCGGTCGGCGATCAGGCCAACCGTGCCCGGCTGCAAAAACCGGCGCTTGTGGTGGCGGGCCTTCGGCCAGGGGTCGGGGAAGAAGACGCGGACTCCGGTCAGCGAGCGCGGCGGGATCAGCCGCTGCAGCACGTCAACGCCGTTGCCGCGGATCAAGCGGATGTTGCCGACCCCTTCGCGGTCGATCGCGCACAGCAGTTGCGCCAGCCCGCGCTTGTAGATCTCCACCGCGATCACATCTATATCGGGTTCGGCCTTGGCCATCGCCACGGTCGAGGTGCCGCTGCCGCAACCGATCTCGAGCACCAGGGGCGCCTCGCGGCCAAACCATGCGCGGGTGTCCAGTGCCGGCTCCATGCCGCCTTCGTCCGTCGCGGACTGGGTGCCGACGGAGAGTCCCAGCTGCGGCCACAGCCGTTCCCAGGTCTGCCGCTGGGCGTCGGAAAGGGCGGATCGCCGGGAGCGAAAGGTCGATGCCGGAAGAAGGCGCTGGTCGCGACGGTCGTCCGATTCCTCCTGGGGCACGGCGCGCCATACTCCCACCCCGGGTTGCGCATGCATTTGTCCATGGTGGCGCATAAACGTGTGATGTAGCCGCCCCTGGTCCGGATTGATACCCAACAGTTGCCTTCAGCTGGTAACAGTCAGACGGTGGCTCGCATCAAAGTGACGCAAGTGCCACCATTCGGTGGGACCCGACCGGCCCCCGGGTCGGATCCATCGAACCGAACGTGAAGCATGAGGGGACGATGAGGGGACAAGGACACCAGGATTTCGTCGACGAACTGGCGGGATTCGCCGCCGGCCACCCCGACCCGCGCGTGACGGCGATCGCGGAGCGGACGGCCGCGCCGCTGGCCGTGCTCGTTCGTGGCCGCCCCGGCGTCGGGCGCGGCACCGTCGCCCGGGCGCTGGCCCGCGCCGGCGCCGCCGCGGGCATCGCGGTGAGCACGGCGGATGGCCGTGCTGCCGACGTCGTCGTCCAGGTGCTCGCCGAGGTGGCCAAGCCCGAAGACGCCGACGCGATCGCCGGCGCCGGGCGCCCGGTGCTTGCGGTGCTGAACAAGGCGGACCTGGTCGGGTCGCTGTCGGGCGGGGACGGGCCGATCGCGGCGGCGCGCAGCCGCTGTGCGGAGCTGACCGCCCGGATCGGTGTGCCCATGCTGCCGGTGAGCGGCCTGCTCGCGGTCGCCGCGCTCGACGGCCTGGACGACTCGTTGTGGTCGGCGCTGCGGACGCTGGCCGCGCATCCGGGCGCCGCCGAGTGCCTCGACGGCTCTTTCACCGGGTTCTTGGCGGCCGACAACCCCCTGTCGACCAGCGTGCGGATGCGGTTGCTGAACAGCCTGGACCTGTTCGGCATCGCGCTCGGGGTCGCGGCGGCGCGGCAGGGCAGGACCACCGCGCAGCTACGGGCCCTGATGCGCCGGACGAGCGGGATCGACGCCGTCCTGTCCAAGATCTCGGTCGCCGGCGCCGAGGCGCGCTACCGGCGGGTGCTGGACGCCGCCGCGGAGCTCGAGGCCCTGGCGGTCGGTGACGAGACGATCGGCGCGTTCCTGTCCCACGACGACACCGTGGTCGCACGGATGGCGGCGGCCGTCGACCTTGCCGAGGCGGCCGGGCTGAACCCGGGCGTGGCGGGGCCCGCCGACTGGGACCGCGACCCGTCCGCGCACCTGCCGCGGGCGGTGCGGTGGCAGCGTTACAGCCGCACAACCTCGAGCGAGCTGCACCGCGCCTGCGGCGACGACATCGCGCGGGGATCGATGCGCCTGTGGTCGCGGGCCTGCGGGTCGCTGCCGGGGGACTGGCGGTGAGCGCCGACACGCCCGATGATCCGATTGCCCGAGTGGACGCCCTGGTTGCGAGCATCGGGCCGGAGCTGGACCCTCCCGCCGTGCACCGCCGCGACGTGGTGCTGGTGACGGGACCGTGGCTGGCGGGGGTGAGCGCGGTGGCCGCGGCGCTGCGGGAACGGCTGCCGGGGCACAAGTTCGTCGAGTCGTCGGAGTTGGGGCCCGGCGACGTGCCGCTGGCCGTGGTGTTCGTGGTTTCGGCGGCGGCGCACCTCACGCCGTCCGACTGCGCGCTGCTGGACGCCGCCGCCGCGCACACCGATGCGGTGGTGGCGGCGGTGTCGAAGATCGACGTGCATCGGGGCTGGCGCGACGTCCTGGCCGCCGACCGCGAGACGCTGGCCGCGCATGCGCCGCGCTACGCCGGGGTGCCTTGGGTGGGCGCGGCCGCGCAACCCGACCTGGGCGAGCCGATCGTCGACGACCTGGCGGAGGCCGTCTCGGCGCGGCTGGCAGACCCGGAGCTCGCCCGCCGAAACAGGCTGCGGGCCTGGGAGTCTCGGCTGGCCACCGTCGCGGAACGGTTCGACCGCCAGGCCGACGGCGCGGGGCGCCGGGCGCGGGTGGAAGCGTTGCGCGACGAGCGCAGCACCGCGCTGCGGCAGCGGCGCGAGGCGAGGACCGAGCGCACCGTCACGCTGCGCGGTCAGATCCAGCAGGCGCGCGTTCAGCTGTCGCACTTCGCGCGCAACCGGTGTTCGTCGGTGCGCAGCGAGCTGCAGGAAGACGCCGCCGGTCTGTCCCGGCGCAGCATGGCCGGCTTCGAGGCCCACACCCGCGGCCGGCTGGACGAGGTGGTGGCCGAGGTGAACGAGGGCACCGCCACCCATCTCGCGGACGTCGCGCAGGTGGTGGGCGTCGCGACGGCCCTGCCGCCCCTCGAGCAGCTGCCGACGGTCGACGTCCCGCCGCCCCCGCTGAAAGCGCGGCGGCACGAGACCTGGCTGATGTTGCTGCTGGGCGCCGGGTTCGGCCTGGGCGTGGCGCTGACCCTGAGCCGGCTGATGGGCGGGCTGGCCGCTCGGCTCAGCCCCGCCCTGTCGGTGGCCGCGGCGGTCACGTGCGTGGCGATCGGCCTGGCGGTCACCCTGCTGGTCATCCACATCCGCAGCCTGCTGCGGGACCGGGCGCTGCTCGACCGCTGGGCGGGCGACGTCACCTCCTCGCTGCGGTCGGTGGCCGAGGAGCTGGTCGCCACCCGCGTCCTGGTCGCCGAGTCGGTGCTCAGCAAGGCCGTGTTGGCCCAGGACGAGGTCGAAAACGCCCAGGTGAGCGACCAGGTCGACGCCATCGACCGCGAGCTGCGCGCGCACGCCACGGCCGCGTCGCGGGACGCCGCCGCCCGGGACCGCGAGCTGCCGACGGTGCTGGCGGCCCTCGAGGCGGTGCGTGCGGAACTCGGTGAAGCGGGTATATCTACGTCCGACGATTCCGTTTCGGACGTGGAAAAAGCCGCGGCGGACGAGGCAACCGAAAAACCCGCTTCTTTCAGCGGTGATGCGGATGCCGGGGGAGCTTCTGAATCGTTGCTGTGAGAAGGCTTATACCTGCCCGAGGCTTCCCCGACAAGGTGCTCACGATAACCTGTAGTTAACGCCACCATTCAAGCAGCTGTGTGGTCGAGCACATACGCAATTGAAGAGATGTACGAGTACGCAGAAGGATTCAGGAGATTTCGATGACCTCAGCGACCATTCCCGGTTTGGACACCGCGCCCACCAACCATCAGGGGCTGCTGTCGTGGGTACGGGAGGTCGCCGAGCTCACTCAGCCTGAGCGCGTGGTGTTCACCGACGGCTCCGCCGAAGAGTTCGACCGGCTGGCCGGCGAGCTGGTCGAGGCCGGCACGTTCACGAAGCTGAACGAGAAGAAGCACCCCAATTCCTACCTGGCGTTGTCGGACCCGTCGGACGTTGCGCGTGTCGAGTCGCGGACCTTCATCTGCTCCGAGCGCGAGATCGACGCCGGCCCCACCAACAACTGGATGGACCCGGGCGAGATGCGGGCGCTGATGACCGACCTGTACCGCGGCTGCATGCGCGGCCGCACCATGTACGTGGTCCCGTTCTGCATGGGCCCGCTCGGCGCCGACGACCCCAAGCTGGGCGTCGAGATCACCGACTCGGAGTACGTCGTCGTCTCCATGCGCACGATGACCCGGATGGGCAAGGCCGCCCTGGAGAAGATCGGCGACGACGGGTTCTTCGTCAAGGCGCTGCACTCGGTGGGCGCCCCGCTCGAGCCCGGCCAGAAGGACGTGCCGTGGCCGTGCAACGACACCAAGTACATCACCCACTTCCCGGAGACCCGCGAAATCTGGAGCTACGGCTCCGGCTACGGCGGGAACGCCCTGCTGGGCAAGAAGTGCTATTCGCTGCGCATCGCCTCGGCGATGGCCCACGACGAGGGCTGGCTGGCCGAGCACATGCTGATCCTCAAGCTGATTTCCCCGGAGAACAAGGCGTACTACTTCGCCGCCGCGTTCCCGTCGGCCTGCGGCAAGACCAATCTCGCGATGCTGCAGCCGACCATCCCGGGCTGGCGCGCCGAGACCCTGGGCGATGACATCGCCTGGATGCGGTTCGGCAAGGACGGCCGGCTGTACGCGGTCAACCCGGAGTTCGGCTTCTTCGGGGTGGCGCCGGGCACCAACTGGAAGTCCAACCCCAACGCGATGCGCACCATCGCGGCGGGCAACACCGTGTTCACCAACGTCGCACTGACCGACGACGACGAGGTGTGGTGGGAAGGCCTGGAGGGCGAGCCGGACCACCTGATCGACTGGAAGGGCCAGGACTGGTACATCCGCGAGACGGAAACCAAAGCCGCCCACCCGAACTCGCGGTACTGCACCCCGATGTCGCAGTGCCCCATCCTGGCGCCGGAGTGGGACGACCCGCAGGGCGTGCCGATCTCGGGGATACTGTTCGGCGCCCGCCGCAAGACCACGGTGCCGCTGGTGACGCAGGCCCGCGACTGGCAGCACGGCGTGTTCATGGGCGCCACCATGGGCAGCGAGCAGACCGCCGCCGCCGAGGGCAAGGTCGGCACGGTGCGCCGCGACCCGATGGCCATGCTGCCGTTCCTGGGCTACCACGTCGGTGACTACTTCCAGCACTGGCTCGACCTGGGCAAGAACTCCGACGAGTCCAAGCTGCCGAAGGTGTTCTTCGTCAACTGGTTCCGCCGCGGCGAACAGGGCGAGTTCCTCTGGCCGGGCTTCGGCGAGAACAGCCGCGTGCTGAAGTGGATCGTCGACCGCATCGAGCACCGGGCCGGCGGTCAGGACACCCCGATCGGCATCGTGCCGACCACGGCCGACCTGGATCTGGACGGCCTGGACGTCGAGGCCGAAGACGTCACGAAGGCGCTCGCGGTCAACGCCGCCGAGTGGCGCGAAGAGCTGCCCCTGATCGAGGAGTGGTTCGAGTTCGTCGGCGAGAAGCTGCCCACCGGCGTCAAGGACGAGTTCGAGGCGCTCAAGCAGCGGCTGGCCGACGCCGGCTAGCTAGCGCCTGCGGTCCCCACCCGCGCGCCGGGTGGGGCTGGTCCTCTTCTCCGCGTACATCAATTCGTCTGCCCGGGCCAGCAATTCGTCCAGGGTCGCGTGCTCGGCGACGGGCGCCTGCACCAGGCCGATGCTGGCGGACAGCCGGTAGGTGCGGTCGCTGGTCTCGTTGAAAGTGTGGAACGCCTCGGCGAGCCGTTCCTTGACCTCCGCCGTGCCGGCGTCGCGTTCGGTGATCATGACGCAGAATTCGTCGCCGCCGAGGCGGGCGACAATGTCGGACTCGCGCCGCACCTGGCGCAGCACCTCGGCGACATCCTTGATCAGCGCGTCGCCGACGTCGTGTCCCTGTTCGTCGTTGACCCGCTTGAGCCCGTCGACGTCGAGGAAGGCGAGCACGCAGTTGTGCCCGAGGTGGTGCGCCCCGCGAAGCTTCTGCTCGGCCAGCAGGTAGAAGCCGCGGCGATTGCTGAGCCCGGTCAGCTCGTCGGTGACCGACAGCCGGCTGATCTCCTCGTTGGCCCTTTCCAGCTCGGCGGTGCGGTCGCGCACCCGCTGTTCCAGTTCGGAGTAGACCGCGACGTTCTCCATGGCGATCGACGTCGAATCGGCGAGGGCCTGCAGCAGGCGCACCTCCTGCTCGGACGGCGGATGCCGGTGCGCCCAGTAGTTGCCGATCGCCCCGATCGGGTCGAGCTTGCGGATCGGGACCATCACCAGGCTCTTGACGAAGGTCGCGCGGTAAAGGCCTTGCGGGATACGGGAATCCCGGTAGATGTCCGGGATGATCGCGGCCTCGCGGTTGCGCATCGCCCACCCGCTGACGCAGATCTCGATCGGGAAGCGGCTGCCCTTCCACAGCGGTGCGATGGCATCCTCGTCGGCGTAGTAGCAGGCGTCGTCGTCGCGCAGGACGAACGTGGCGCCGTCGCAGCCGGTGAGCTCACGCGCCGAGGTCCGGACGATGCGCTGAATTTCCGGCAGGCTGCGCGCCAGCGACAATTCCTGGACCGCCTGCAGCAGGCGCTCCATGCCGTCGACATAGTCGTAAACGCCGAGTCGGCCGGTCGGCGAGCAGCACGCGGCGGGGGCGGACAGGCGCTCAGCCGCCTCCATGGGCACCTCCGTACCAAGACCGACCGGCCGCTCCGAAACCGCGTCGTGCAAGGGACGGTACCTCAACCCGATCGGCGCTGCACGAGTACCGATCCGGGGCCCGCGGCCCCGGCGCCCGACCACTTGACACCCGTCAAGTTTTTCGGCGGTACAGTCTGCCCATGCAGATTCGCGAGTACCTCGGCGCCGGCAAGGCCGCCGTCATCCTCCACCCCTCCGGCACGGTCATCACCTTCGACGAGCTCGAGGCGCGGGCCAACCGGCTGGCCCATTACTTCCGGCGGGCCGGCCTCGTCGAGGGCGACGCCGTCGCGATCCTGATGGAGAACAACGAACACATCCACGCGGTGATGTGGGCGGCGCGGCGCAGCGGCCTGTACTACGTGCCGATCAACACGCACCTGACAGCGGCCGAGGCCGCCTACATCATCGACAACAGCGCCGCCAAGGCGATCATCGGGTCGGCGGCGCTGCGCAAGACGTGCGAGAACCTGGCCGAGCACCTGCCCGGCGGCCTGCCCGGGCTGCTGCTGATCGCCGACGACGAACTCCAGGGCTGGCAGCGCTACCCCGAATGCGTTGCGGGCGAGCCCGACACCCCGATCGACGACGAACTCGAGGGCGACCTGCTGCAGTATTCGTCGGGCACCACCGGCCGGCCCAAGGGCATCAAACGCGAACTGCCGCACGTTCCGCCGTCCGAGGCGCCCGGCATGATGTCGGCGCTGGTGAGCTTCTGGATGAACCCGGACTCGATCTACCTGAGCCCGGCGCCGCTGTATCACACGGCGCCCTCGGTGTGGTCGATGAGCGCGCAGGCCGGCGGGGTCACGACGGTGGTGCTGGAGAAATTCGATGCCGAGGGCTGCCTCGACGCCATCCAGCGTCACCGCGTCACGCACGGCCAGTTCGTCCCGGCGATGTTCACCCGCATGCTGAAACTGCCTGAGGCGGTGCGTAATTCGTACGACCTGTCCAGCCTGCAGCGGGTCATGCACGCGGCGGCGCCCTGCCCGGTGGAGATCAAGAAGCAGATGATGGACTGGTGGGGGCCGATCATCGACGAGTACTACGCCTCCTCCGAGGCGCACGGGTCGACGCTGATCACCGCCGAAGAGTGGCTGGCGCACCCCGGCTCGGTCGGCAAACCGATGGGGGGCGCCCTGCACATCCTCGACGAGAACGGCAACGAGCTGCCGCCCGGGCAGGCCGGAGAGATCTACTTCGAGGGCGGATATTCGTTCGAATACCTCAACGACCCCACGAAAACCGCGGCCTCCCGCAGCAAGCACGGCTGGGCCACCGTCGGCGACATCGGCTACCTCGACGAGGAGGGCTACCTGTACCTGACCGACCGGCGCCACCACATGATCATCTCGGGCGGGGTGAACATCTACCCGCAGGAGGCCGAAAACCTCTTGGTCACCCACCCGAAGGTGTTGGACGCGGCCGTGTTCGGGGTTCCCGACGACGAGATGGGGCAACGCGTGCTCGCCGCCGTGCAGACCGTCGACCCGGGTGACGCCACCGACGAATTCGGCGACGAGCTGCTGGCCTGGCTGCGAGACCGACTGGCGCACTACAAATGTCCGAAATCGATCGCGTTCGAGACGCAATTGCCGCGCACCGACACCGGCAAGCTCTACAAGAACGGGCTGATCGAGAAATACTCGGTGTGACCCATGCTCCAGGTGGTGGACCTGGCGAGCCCGCCGGATGCCGGTCCCGCATCCCCGCCGGGGGTGATCCTGGCGCACGGCGCCGCTTCCGACCTCGAGCGCTGTGAATCCTGGCTGGAGGCAGCGACTTTCACCGTCACCGAGGACCGCTGTCACGATCGGCGGGCGATCACGGTCGAGTCGGTTCCCGACGCGCTCGCGCGGCTGACCGCGCGGTGTCGTCGTTGGCCGCACGCCAGCAGCGTCTGTGACGATGTGCTGCGCGGGGTGGACCCGGGCGGCCCGGCGCTGGCTGGGGTGGTGATCGAATCGCTGGCGTACTCGACCCTGCAGGCCGGACCCGAATTCGCGCGCTGGCTGGGCGAACGCGGTCCGGCCGAGATGCCCGACATCGCCGACCCGGTGCTGGCCCACCGCGACGGCGACACCGTGTGCATCGCGTTCAACCGGCCGCAGCGCCACAACGCGTTTTCCACCGACGCCCGCGCCGCGCTTCTGGAGGCGCTGACCGTCGCGCTACTGGACCCGTCCGTGGCCGGGATCGTGTTGCGCGGCAACGGGCCGTCGTTCTGCAGCGGGGGCGACCTCGCCGAGTTCGGCACCTTCGCCGACCCCGCGAGCGCGCACCTGGCCCGCACCCGGCACAGCCCCGCGCTGGCGCTCGACGCGCTGACCGCCCGGCTCGGTGACGCCTGCCGGGCCGAGGTGCACGGCCGCGTGCTGGGCAGCGGGCTGGAGATGGCGGCGTTCTGCGGATGGGTGGCCGCGCGGGAGGATTCGGTGTTCGGCCTTCCCGAACTCGAGCTGGGGCTGATCCCCGGCGCCGGCGGGACGCTCAGCGTCACCCGCCGAATCGGCCGGTGGCGCACCGCCTATCTCGTGCTGTCCGGGCGCACCATCGACGCCGAAACGGCGCTGGCCTGGGGTCTGGTCGACGCGATCCGCGACTAGAACTCGCCTAAAGCGTTGTCAGAAGCCGGAATACGTCGTGGTCGTGGTCGACGGCAGGTTCGAGACGGCGATCACGCCGATGGCCACATACAGGATCACCATGATCACCGCGAACACCGCGCCCGCGATGGCGCCGATGATGGCCCATTTCTTGGCGTTGTCGGCGGCGGCCTGCGCCTCGGCGTACCGCCCCTGGGACCAGAGTCCGGACACCTTGGTGGAGTAGACGATCGACACGATTCCGAACGGCAGACAGCACAGCACGGTGCACAGGATGGCCCAGACGAGGTAGTTGTCCGGCTCCTGCTGGCCCGGCCAGCCCGGTTGCGGCGCCTGCCAACCCGGCTGCTGGCCCGGCCAACCCGGTTGCTGGCCCTGCCAACCCGGCGGCTGCCCCTGCCCACCGGGCGGCTGACCCTGCCATTCCGGCTGCTGACCCTGCCATTCCGGCGAGCCTTCGTACGGCCCTGGGGGATAACTCATGGCAGCCGACTTTCCTTCGTCGCAGTGACTTTTACTCCCGCGCCGCTTTGCTGGTGCCAGAAGTCAGGCAAATATACAGCACACCAGGGCGTCAAGCCCGCACATTCGGACTCAGATGCCACCGCGCGCGACGAGCTGCCCGGCGATCACGTTGCGCTGAATCTCGTTGGTGCCCTCGCCGACGATCATCAGGGGCGCGTCGCGGAAGTATCGCTCCACGTCGTATTCGCACGAGTAGCCGTAGCCGCCGTGAATCCGCACGGCGTTCAGCGCGATCTCCATCGCCACTTCGGAGGCGAACAGCTTGGCCATGCCCGCCTCCATGTCGCAGCGCTCGCCGCTGTCGTACCGCTCGGCGGCGTAGCGGGTGAGCTGACGGGCGGCGGTCAACTTGGTCGCCATGTCGGCCAGGTAGTTGCCCACCGACTGGTGCTTCCAGATCGGCCGCCCGAAGCTCTCCCGCTGCTGCGCATAGGCCAGCGCGTCCTCGAGCGCCGCGGTGCCCACGCCCAGCGCGCGGGCGGCGACCTGGATGCGCCCCGTTTCCAGGCCCTTCATCATTTGCGAAAAGCCCTCGCCCATCCGGCCGCCCAGCACCGCCGACTCCGGCGCGGAGAAGTCGTCGAACGACAACTCGCAGGATTCGACGCCCTTGTAGCCCAGCTTGGGCAGGTCCCGCGACACCGTCAGGCCCGGGCCGTGCTGGACGAGCACGATCGAGATGCCCCGATGTCGCGGCGCGGCGTTCGGATCGGTCTTGCACAGCAGCGCGATCAGATCGGACCTCCGCGCATTGCTGATCCACGTCTTGGCGCCGTTGATGCGCAGGCCGCCCGTGCCGTCGGGTAGGGCCGTCGTCGTCATGTTCTGCAGGTCCGAGCCGCCGCCCGGCTCCGTCAACGCCATGGTGGCCCGCAGCTCGCCGGTCGTCATCACCGGCAGGTAGGCCCGCTTCTGCTCCTCGGTCCCGAACAGCGTCAGCAGCTTTGCCACCACTGTGTGCCCGCCCATCGCCCCGGCCAGGCTCATCCACCCGCGGGCCAATTCCTCGGTGACCCGCACGTAGCACGGCATGGAGACCGGCGAACCGCCGTACTCCTCGGGAATCGCCAGGCCGTAGATGCCGATCCGCTTCATCTGCTCGATCCACGCCTCGGGATAGGTGTTGGCGTGCTCGATCTCACGGACGGTCGGTTTGACGTCCCGGTCGATGAACGCCCGCACCGTGGCGACCAGCATCTCTTCTTCGTCGTTCAGCTCACTTCTCACGTGTGCCATATTGGCCCCGTGACTTTTGCGCATGTACGGGAGGGCGGGCCCTACTTCGACGACCTCTCCGTCGGTCAGGTCTTCGACTGGGCGCCGGTGATCACGCTGTCCTCGGGATTGGCCGCGGCGCACCAGGCGATCGTGGGGGATCGGCTGCGGCTCGCCCTGGACGCCGGGCTGTGCGCCGCCGTGACCGGCCTGCCCGCCCCGCTGGCGCATCCGGCGCTGGTCTGCGATGTGGCGATCGGGCAGTCGACGCTGGCCACCCAGCGTGTCAAGGCCAACCTGTTCTACCGCGGCCTGGCGTTTCACCGGTTCCCGGTCATCGGCGACTCCCTGTACACCCGCACGGAAGTGGTTGGGCTGCGGGCGAACTCACCCAAGCCGGGTCGCGCTCCGACCGGGATGGCGGCGCTGCGGATGACCACCGTCGACCAGGACGACCGGCTGGTGCTCGACTTCTACCGCTGCGGCATGTTGCCCGCCGGCCCCGACTGGCGGCCCGACGAGGCGCCGCACGACGACCTGTCCACCATCGGCGCTGATGCGCCCGGCCCCGACGTCGACCCGACCGCGCAGTGGGACGGCGAGGTCTTCCGGAACAAGGTGCCAGGTCCCCACTTCGAGCCGGGCCTGGCCGGTGCGGTGCTGCACAGCCCCGGCGACGTCGTAAGCAGCGCCCCGGAGCTCGCCCGGCTCACGCTGAATATCGCCGCCACCCATCATGATTCGCGGGTCGGCGGGCGACGGCTGGTGTACGGCGGCCACACCATCGGGCTGGCGCTCGCGCAGGCGAGCCGGCTGCTGCCCAACCTGGTTACGGTGCTGGGCTGGGAATCCTGCGATCACACCGGTCCCGTCCACGAGGGCGACACCGTCTACAGCGAGTTGCACGTCGAGTCGGCCGAGCCGACCCGGCACGGTGGCGTGCTGCGGCTGCGGTCGCTGGTCTACGCGGCGGGCGAGCCGGACCGTGCGGTGCTGGACTGGCGATTCAGCGCGCTCCAGTTCTAGGACCGCCACGCGCACAATGGGAGGCGTGAGCTCGGCTACGTCGACGTGGGGGAGCAGCGGGCTGGCCTACCTGACCGGCCTGCCGGGCGGGCCGCCCGACTTCTCCCGCGCGAACGTGCTCTGGCACGCCCAGCGGGTGGCAACGGCCGTCGGCGAGCGGCTGGGCGTCGCGATCGACGCCGCCGACCTGCTGGCCGGGCGGGCCGCGCTGCTGGGCCTGACCCGCGGCGGCCGGGTCTCCGCCGGGGGCGCCACCCGATTGCTGACGGCCGCCGACGGCTGGTGCGCGATCACGCTGTCGCGGCCCGACGACGCCGCCGCCGTCCCCGCCCTCGTGCAGAGCGACGACGTGGGGGCGGACCCGTGGCCGGCGGTGCGGCACTGGGCGGCAACGCATCACCGCTCCGCGGTCGTCGAGCGAGCGGCCCTGCTCGACATCCCGGCGGCCGCCCTGAGCGAGGCCGCGGCCGCGGCGCCGCGGATCCGACCGTGGGGCGCCCGCGGGCCGGCGCGCGACGTCGGCGGTCTGCTGGTCGCCGACCTGTCCTCGATGTGGGCCGGTCCGCTCTGCGGACAGCTGCTGGCGCGCGCCGGGGCGACAGTCGTCAAAGTCGAAAGCCCACGCCGACCCGACGGCACCCGGGCCGGGAACCAGGCCTTCTTCCATTGGATGAACGGTGAAAAGCTCTCCTATTGCGTCGATTTCGACACCAACGCCGACGAATTGCACGAGCTGCTTGCCGTCGCCGACATCGTGATCGAAGGCTCGCGGCCCGCGGCGCTGACGCGGCGCCGCCTCGGGCCGCACGACATCGAGCCAAGGCAGGGGCGAATCTGGTTGCGCATCACCGGCTATGACGGCGCCAGGCCAGGGTTCGGTGACGACGCCGCGGTGGCCGGCGGCCTGGTCGGCGTCGCCGCCGACGGACCGGTGTTCTGCGCCGACGCCATCGCCGATCCGCTGACGGGGCTGGAGGCGACGCGGTTGGTCGCCGATTCGCTGTGCCGCGGCGGCGGCGAACTGATCGAGGTCGCGATGGCCGCGGTCGCCGCCGGTTACGCGGCACTGCCGACGCAGGCGTCGGTGTCGAACCGGACCGCGCCGCCCCCGCGTGTTCCGCAGGCGGCCCGCCGGTCGGCACGGCTGGGCGCCGACCACGAGGCCGTGCGCCGGATCGTGGCCGAAAGGAGTTGCCGGCGATGCTGATTCGTCGCGCGACTCTGCTGGACGGGACGACCACCGACATCCGGTTCGGCACCCGCATCGACGAAATGGGCGACGGGCTGGCCGCCGAGACCGGCGAGGGCGTGCTCTACGCCGGTGGGGGCACCGTCCTGCCCGGCCTGCACGACCACCACGTGCACGTGCGTTCGGCCGCCTCGGCCCTGGATTCGTTCTTCGTCGGGCCACCGGGTGTCAGCACCAAATACGAACTGGCACAACTGCTGTCGAACGCGACGCCGGGCCCCGACGGCTGGATTCGCGCCATCGGCTATCACGAGTCGGTCGCGGGCGATCTGGACCGGGACGCGCTCGACGCGATGGTGCGCACCGCCCCGGTGCGCATTCAGCACCGCAGCGGGGTGCTGTGGATCCTCAACTCCGAGGCGCTGGGCCGGATTGGGCTTTCCGAACATCCCGACGGGCGCCTGCGCAGCGCGGACCACGGCTGGTCGGACCTGCTGCAGCGGCGCGAGAGCGACCTGGCGGAGCTGAGCCGGCGAATCACCGCCACCGGCGTCACCGGCGTCACCGACGCCACCCCGGACCTCGACGCCGACGACATGGTGTCACTCGTGGTGGCGCACCGGCACGGCGAGTTCCGGCCACGACCGAGTTTCCTGTCCCCGGGCAAGATCATCCTGCACGACGACCGCCTCGACCTCGACGCCCTGACGGACTGGATCGGAGACCACCACGACACGGGCAGGCCCGTCGCCGTGCACTGCGTGACCGCGGCCCAGCTGGTGGTCACCATCGCCGCGCTGCGGTCGGCCGGCAGCCATCCACGAGATCGGATCGAGCACGCCGCCGTGGTGCCGCAGGACAACGTGGCCGACCTCGCCGAGCTGGGTGTCACCGTGGTGACGCAACCCAACCTCGTTGCCGAGCGCGGCGACCACTACCTCGCCGACGTCCCCACCGCCGAGCAACCCGAGCTGTGGCGGGTGGCCTCCCTGCTGGAGGCGACGGTGCCGGTGGCCCTGTCCACCGACATGCCGTTCGGCCACGGCGACCCCTGGACGGCGATGCGCGCCGCCGTCCACCGCACCACTGTCAGCGGCGCCGTGCTGAACCCCAACGAATGTGTCTCCGCCCGAGAGGCTTTGACGATGTTCCTCGGCCGGCCGGACCGGCCGGGCCAGCCGCGCACCGTGGCGGTCGGAGAGCCGGCGGACCTCTGTGTGCTGAGCGAGCCGCCGGCGACGGCGCTGGCCGAGCTGGACGCAGGCATGGTGGCGGCCACTATCATCGGCGGTGAACTCGTCTACTTCTCGATGTGACCGGCGATCACGGCGCGGTGGCCAGGGCGGCGCGCAGCATTGCACACTGGCTGTCGAAAAATCGCTGCGACACTTGCGCTTTGGGCACGATCAGGTCGAAGCCGTGGAAGGCGCCCGGGATCGTCTCGACCTGGCACGGCACCCCGGCGGCCGTCAGCCGGTCCGCGTACGCCAGGTCCTCGTCGTGGAACAGGTCATGCGTGCCGACTCCGATCCAGGCCGGCGGCAGCCCGCTCAGGTCGTCGCGCCGCCCCGGCACCGCGGCCTGCGGGTCGGCGTCGCCGAGATACGCCGACCAGCCGAACTGGTTGCTGCGGTTGTCCCACAGCCGATAGTTCGAGCTGGGGGCGGTGGCCGAACTGCGGTCGTCGAGCATCGGATACGTCAGCAGCTGGAACGCGGGGCTCACCTCGGCGCGGTCGCGGGCGAGCAGCGCCAGGGCCGCGGCCAGGCCGCCGCCGGCGCTGGCCCCGCCGATGGCCACCCGGTACCGGTCCACGGACGGCAGATTCGCCAGCCAGGTCAACGCCGAATAGCAGTCCTCCAGCGGCACCGGGTACGGATGTTCGGGCGCCAGGCGGTATTCCACCGATGCGACCGTGATGCCCAGCCGGCGGCTGAACCCACTGCAGAGCCGGTCGTCCTGTTCGGCGGTGCCGATCACGTATCCGCCGCCGTGGATCCACAGCAGCGCCGGGGCCGGTCCCGCGACGCCGGCCGGCCGGAACAGCCGGACGCCGGCCCCCGAACCCAGCGTGATGACCTCGACATCGCGGACGGGCTTGCTGAGGCGGCTGCGCAACGCGATCCCGGCCCGCATCAGCGGCAGCGTGCGGGGACCGACGAGTCGGCGCGGGGCGAATCGGGCGACCCGCTGCAGGTCAGGGTGAACATCGGCGTTCGACACCGCATCAGTATCACCGACGCGGAAAACCGCGCGGCCTGCTATCAGTGATACGCGGGGGTCGGACATGGGAGGCAAACGTGACCGGGAACGTCCCGAGGCTCGCTGCGCGGTTCGTCGACACCGCGCTCGGCAAGATACGCGTGCAGGTCAGCCCGGGCACCGGCGCCGCGGTGCTGCTGTGGCCCAGCCTGTTGATGACCGGGGACCTGTGGTCCGGCCAGGCCGCCCGGTTCGGGGCGAGCCACCGCCTGGTGCTGATCGACCCGCCCGGCCACGGCGGCAGCGAGCCGCTCCGGTCGGCCTTCACGTTCACCGACTGCGCGAGCTGCGTCGTCGACCTGCTGGACGGGCTCGGCATCGAGAAGGCCCACTTCGTCGGCAATTCCTGGGGCGGCATGATCGGCGCCACGTTCGCGGCGCTGCACCCCGATCGCCTCGACCGCGCCGTCCTGATGAACTGCACGGCGTCGAAGGCGGGCGCCGTTCAGAAGGCGAAATACGCGGCCATGTTGCGCGCGGCGGCGCTGCTGGGCGGCATCCGGCCGCCCCTGACGCGGTCGGCCCTACGCGCGTTCCTCGGCCCGACGACGCTGCGCGCCCGGCCGGACGTGGTCGAGACCGTGCGCGCCGGCCTGCGGGCGGTCGACATCGATTCGGCCCGCTGGGCGGTCCGCAGCGTGGTCCCCGCCCGGCCCGACCAGCACGCGCTGCTGGGAACCATCGCGGCCCCGGTCCTGGTGGTCGCCGGCGCGGAGGACGCCACTTTTCCCGTCGCGGAGACTCGGGCCATGGCGGAGTCGATCCCCGGTGCGTCGTTTCGCGTGCTCGACGGCATCGCGCACCTGGCGGCGTTGGAAGACCCCGCCCGGGTCAACGGCGTACTTGAGGCCTTCCTGTTCGGCGCCCCCGCTTGATCCGCGAGAAGCGTGTGGCAAGGGAGTTCTGCCGAATCGCGTCGGGACTGAACCATTCCGCGCCCTGGCGCGTAGCCCAAAGGCGGTGGATTAGCCGCACGAAGATCGGGGTATCGGTGGAATGCTGGCGAGCGCGGCACGCGTCAGCGTTTCGTCGTCGCAACGTCCCTCACCGGGACCGAGCGTGGACCGCCCGGGCGGGCAGGACGCGAGGGACGTGAATGCTGGGTCATCTCTACGATCAGGCACTCGGCGGTGAGCGATGTTGGATTCGCCACGACGACGGGGAGCTGCGGCCGCTCCCGGCGCACCGCTGGTTGGGGGTGCGATGTCCCGACGACGTATGTCCCGGTGATGGATCTGAGGACGCCTTCGACGAAGTCTTCGACGAAGCCGTCACCCAGATGTGCACCGGGCCGACGATCGAATTGGGTTGCGGCCCGGGCAGATTGGTGGCCCGGCTGATCCAGCGGGGGATACCGGCCCTGGGCATCGACCGCTCCGTCGCCGCGATTCGGCTGGCGGGACGCGGCGGCGCGCCGGCCCTGCTGGGCGATGTGTTCGACCCGCTGCCCGGCATGGGTCTTTGGCAGACGGTATTGCTGGTCGATGGCAACGTCGGCCTCGGCGGAGACCCGTGCCGCATCCTGGGACGGGCGGCAGAGCTGCTGGCCCGGGGCGGGCGGTGCGTCGCCGAATTCGACGCCGAGAACATCGGCATCCGTGCGCGCTGGGTCCGGCTGGAGTCCGCGGGCGAGGTCGGACCCTGGTTTCGCTGGGCGTCGGTCGGCGTGGACAGCGCCGCGGCGCTCGCGGCGCAGGTCGGTCTGACGCTGACCGGTCTCCGTCTGATCGGCGATCGCGTAATCGCGTGTCTGGCGTCCATGTGAGCGTGTCGCGGCCGGCCGTCTCTTGGTCGAATGGCAAACGCCGCCGCCTCCGCGAGCACGGCGAATCGGCACACGGCAACCGCAGCCCCAGCGTGTTTCCGACGCCGGATGATGGGTCGACGCAAACGTCAGTTTCGGACCTGGCCCCGGGGGTACGCTGCCCTCACACGACGGCAAGGAGGCCGAGTATGACTTCGTGCGCGAAATGGTTGCTGCGGGCACGTCCCGGCGACTACGCGCTGGCCTTGAGCGTCGCGGGTGCGTCGCTGCCGGTGGTCGGCAAGCACCTCGAGCCCCTGGGCGGCCTCACGGCGATGGGCATCTGGGGCGCCCGGCACGCACCCGACTTCCTCTCCGGCATGACCAAGCCGCGTCAGGCGAAGGAAGCCGCCGAGTCGCTGCGTGGCGACGACGTCAGCATTCAGGACGTGTCCGTCGCGGCGCTGCGGGGCATCGTGTCGGCCGCCGACCTGGAGCTGGAATGGCCCGCGGCGGTACGGACGCCGCCGATCTGGGACGCGATGCGCCAGCGCCGCTACCTCCACCGCCGCGCGGTCCACTACGGGGACCACCCCGCGCAGGTGCTCGACGTGTGGCGCCGCAAGGACCTGCCCGCGCAGCCCGCGCCGGTGCTCATCTTCGTGCCGGGCGGCGCCTGGGTGCACGGCAAGGCCATGGGTCAGGGTTCGGCCCTGATGTCCCGGTTGGCGGAGCAGGGTTGGGTCTGCCTGGCGATCGATTACCGCGTCGCCCCGCACCACCGCTGGCCGCGGCACATCGTCGACGTCAAGACGGCGATCGCGTGGGCGCGTGCCAACGTCGACAAGTTCGGCGGCGACCGCGATTTCGTCGCCGTGGCCGGGTGTTCGGCCGGCGGCCATCTGTCCGCACTGGCCGGGCTCACCCCCGACGACCCGCAGTACCACGCGAAGCTACCCGAAGGCGCCAACACCTCGGTCGACGCCGTGGTCGGCATCTACGGTCGCTACGACTGGGAGGATCGGTCGACCCCGGAGCGGGACCGGTTCGTCGACTTCCTGGAGCGGGTCGTCGTCAGGCGCAGGATGGACCGCCACCCCCAGGTGTTCCGCGACGCGTCCCCGATGGCGCGTGTGCATCGAAATGCCCCGCCGTTCTTGGTGATTCACGGCAGCAGGGACAGCGTCATTCCCGTCGAGCAGGCGCGCAGCTTCGTGGACCGGATGCGGGCGGTGTCGCATTCGATGGTGGGCTACCTGGAGCTGCCCGGCGCGGGCCACGGGTACGACCTCGTCGACGGGGAACGGGCGGGCGCCGCGGCGCACGCGACTTCGCTGTTCCTCAACCAGGTTTACCGCACCAAGACAAACGCGGCCAAAGAGGTTATCTGAACCGCCGCCGCTGAGTATGGTCCCTTTATGGGTAAGGGGCAGCGGTGAAACGGCTGAGCGGGTGGGATGCGGTCTTGCTCTACAGCGAGACGCCGAACGTGCACATGCACACCATCAAAGCCGCTGTGATCGAACTCGATTCCGATCGTCTTGACTTCGGCATCGACGCGTTCCGCGAAGTCATTCGCGGCCGCCTGGGCAAGCTGGAACCGTTCTGCTATCAGCTGGTCGAGATCCCCTTCAAGCTCCACCACCCGATGTGGCGGGAGCACTGTGACCTCGACCTGGACTACCACATCCGGCCATGGCGGCTGCCCGCTCCGGGTGGCCGGCGCGAACTGGACGAGGCCATCGGGCGCATCGCCAGCACGCCGCTGGACCGCAGCCGGCCGCTGTGGGAGATGTACTTCGTCGAAGGCCTGGCGAACAACCGGATCGCGGTGGTGGGCAAGATCCACCACGCGCTCGCCGACGGGGTCGCCTCGGCCAACCTGATGGCCCGCGGCATGGACCTGCAGCCCGGACCCGAGGGCGGGCCGTACGTGTCCGACCCGCCGCCCACCACCGGGCAGCTGATGGGTTCGGCGTTCGCCGACCACCTGCGCCACGTCGGGCGGATCCCGTCGACGATCCGCTACACCGCGCAGGGGCTGGGCCGGGTGCGCCGCAGCTCACGCAAGCTGTCACCGGAGTTGAGCCGGCCGTTCGAACCTCCGCCCACCTTCATGAACCACAAGATCACCCCGGAGCGCCGGTTCGCCACCGCCACCCTGGCGCTGGCCGATGTGAAGGAGACGGGGAAGCGGCTGGGAGCGACGATCAACGACATGGTGCTCGCCATGGCGACCGGCGCGCTGCGCACTCTGCAGCTGCGCTACGACGGCGAGGCCGTTCCGCTGCTGGCGTCGGTGCCGATGAGCTTCGACTTCTCGCCGGAGCGGATCTCCGGCAACCGCTTCACCGGCGTGCTGGTGGGCCTCCCGACCGATTCCGACGATCCGCTGGAGCGGGTGCAGTGCAGCCACGAGAACGCGATCGCCGCCAAGGAGAGCAACCAGCTGATGGGGCCTGAGCTGGTCAGCCGCTGGGCGGCCTACATGCCGCCCGCGCCGACCCAGGCCTTCTTCCGGTGGGCGTCCGGCCGCGACGGGCACAACAAGATCCTGAACCTGAACATCTCCAACGTGCCGGGTCCGCGCGAGCGTGGCCGGGTGGGCGGCGCGCTGGTCACCGAGATCTACTCGGTGGGCCCGTTGACCGCAGGCAGCGGCCTCAACATCACCGTGTGGAGCTACGTGGACCAGCTCAACATCTCGGTGCTGTCCGACGGCGCCACGCTCAAGGACCCGCACGAGGTGACCGAGGCCATGGTCGCCGACTTCATCGAAATACGCAGGGCCGCAGGCCTTCCCGAAGATCTGACGGTCGTCGAGGCCGCGATGGCGCCAGCCTGAGGGCTATCCCGGAAACGGGACTCTCGACTGGTGCCAATGCCATTTCCGTCGACCGCTACGATCTTCTCGGATAAGCAGCCACCCCTACCCGAAGGAGCTGTGCGGCCGTGAGCGAAGACGCCAACGAACCCGAAGTCCTGGTCGAACAGCGGGATCGGATCCTGATCATCACGATCAACCGGCCCAAGGCCAAGAACGCGGTCAACGCCGCGGTGGCCAACGGCCTGGCCGCGGCCGTCGATCGGCTCGACGGCGACGCCGGTCTCTCGGTGGGCATCCTGACCGGCGCGGGCGGATCCTTCTGCGCGGGCATGGACCTCAAGGCCTTCGCGCGCGGCGAGCTGCCGATCGTGGCGGGCCGGGGCATGGGCTTCACCGAGCGCCCACCCGCCAAGCCGCTGATCGCGGCCGTCGAGGGCTACGCGCTGGCCGGCGGCACCGAGCTCGCCTTGGCCACCGACCTGATCGTCGCGTCCAAGGACTCGGCCTTCGGCATCCCCGAGGTCAAGCGCGGGCTGGTCGCCGGGGGCGGCGGCCTGCTGCGGCTGCCGCAGCGCATCCCGTCGGCCATCGCGATGGAGCTGGCGCTCACCGGGGAAAACCTGCCCGCCGAGCGCGCCCACGCGCTCGGGCTGGTCAACGTGTTGGCCGAGCCGGGTAAGGCGCTCGACGAGGCGATCGCGCTGGCCGAGAAGATCGCCGCCAACGGCCCGCTGGCGGTGGCCGCCACCAAGCGGATCATCGTCGAGTCCCGCGGCTGGAGCCCCGAGGAGATGTTCGCCGAGCAGAACAAGCTGCTGGCGCCGGTGTTCGCGTCCAACGACGCGAAGGAGGGCGCGATCGCCTTCGCCGAGAAGCGCCCACCGCGCTGGACGGGCAGCTGAGCGGCCGGGTTACACTATGGCTTAGATTTGTAAACCATTGGGGAATCGGAAAGATCGAGGATGAGCATTTCGCTGCTGCTCGAGATGGCCGCGTCGAGCAACCCCGATCGCACGGCGGTCGTCTCCGGCGACGTGCGGCTGACGACGCAGCAGCTCAGCGACCTGGCCGACGGTGGCGCCGGCGTGATCGCCGGATCCGGCGCCAGGCACGTCGCGTACGTGGGCACCGGCGGCGCCATGCTCCCGGTCCTCATCTTCGCGGCCGCGCGCGCCGGGGTCGCCTTCACGCCGATCAACTACCGGCTGTCCGCCGACGGCATCCAGGCGCTGGTCGACCGCCTGCCCGAGCCGCTGGTGGTCGTCGACAGCCGGTACAGCGACATGCTGGGCGGGGCGTCGCCGCGGCTGATGACCACCGAGGAATTTCTGACCGCGGCGCGCGGTGCCGAGCCGGCCGCCGAGTTCCCCGACCCGGAGTCCGTCGCGATCGTCCTGTTCACGTCCGGCACCACGTCGCAGCCCAAGGCCGTCGAACTCTCGCACAACAACCTGACCAGTTATGTCACCGGGACAGTGGAGTTCGAATCGGCCGACGCGGGCGAGGCGGCACTGATCTGCGTTCCGCCGTATCACATCGCCGGGGTCAGCGCCGCGCTGTCCAACCTGTACGCCGGGCGCAAGATGGTCTACCTGCCCACCTTCGACGCCCAGGAGTGGGTGCGGTTGGTCGACGCCGAGCGAGTGACCACCGCGACGGTTGTGCCCACCATGCTGGATCGGATCGTCACGGTGCTGGAGAGCGGCGGTCACGAGCTGACGTCGCTGCGCAACCTGGCCTACGGCGGCTCCAAGGTGGGCCTGCCGCTGGTGCGCCGGGCGCTGGAGCTGCTGCCGCACGTGGGCTTCGTCAACGCCTACGGCCTGACCGAGACCAGCTCGACGATCGCGGTGTTGGGGCCCGACGACCACCGGGAGGCGCACTCGGCGGCGGAGGCGCACGTCGCCAAGAGGCTGGGGTCGGTCGGACGTCCCGTTCCCGGCATCGAACTGCAGATCCGCGACGAGGACGGCAAGGTGCTGGGACCCGGCGAACCCGGTGAGCTGTTCGTGCGGGGCGAGCAGGTGTCGGGGCGCTACACCGGGATCGGCTCGGTGCTCGACGACGAGGGCTGGTTCCCGACTCGCGACGTCGCCCTGCTCGACCAGGACGGCTACCTTTTCGTCAGCGGTCGCAGCGACGACACCATCATCCGCGGGGGCGAGAACATCGCGCCGGCCGAGCTGGAGGAGGTGCTCATCGAGCACTCCCACGTGCGCGACGTCGCCGTGGTCGGCGTGGAGGACCCGCAATGGGGACAGGCGATCGTCGCCGTCGTGGTCCCGGCCGTCGGGATCGATCCCGACCCCGAGGAGCTGCGCGAGCACGTCCGCAAGAGCCTGCGCGGCTCGCGCACCCCGGACCACGTGGTGTTTCGCGACGAGTTGCCCACCACGGCGACCGGCAAGGTGCTGCGCCGCGAGATCGTCAAAGACTTAGGTGCACTGCGTGCCGCGCCGGCCGACCAGTAGGGAAGTTAGGGAAGAAACATGATCAAGAACGGGACCCGCCTGGCCAGCCAGGTATGTGACACGCAGGTGATCGTCGTCCGGAGCGCCGACAGCCTCGATGACTTGCGTTGTGGCGGTGCGCCGATGGTGCCGATCGGCGCCGAGCGTGCCGGCGAGCTGGACCCGGCGTTCGCCGGCGGCACCGTGATGGGCAAGCGCTACGTCGACGAGACCGGCGCCGAGGTGCTGGTGACCAAGCCGGGCGCCGGGAGCCTGAGCGTCGGCCAAACCGCCCTGCAGCTCAAGGAAGTCAAGCCGCTGCCGGCCAGCGACTGAGGAGTTACTCGCCGATATTGTTGCGCAGCACGAATTCCCTTGCCTTGATGAGGAATTCGAGTTGCTCGCCGACTTGGCGCAGCGGGTCGATGCTGCCGGTCGAGCGGGACAGCACGATGGCGCCCTCCAGCGAGGCGATCGACATCACCGCCAGCGAGGCGGCGCACGGCTCGTCGAAGCCGTCGTGGGTGAAGGCCCGGGTCAGCGCGGCGCACCAGCGGCCCAGGATCGCGGCGGCCTCGGCAGAAAGCGTGGCGTCGTCGTCGTCCGAGCCGATCGCCGCGGCCACCACGGGGCAGCCGGCGTTGAAGCCGCCCTCGGTCAGCAGGCGCTCCCAGAATTCGACGAACTTGCCCAGGAGCACCCGGGCGCCCTGCTCGGCGGCGTCGTCGATCATCGCGGTGATCGAGTCCCCGGAGTAGCGCAGCGCCTCGATCAGGATCTGGTTGCGGCCGTCGGGGAAGTGGTAGTAGACGGAGCCGCGCGGCGCGCCGCTGCGGGCGAGCACCGCGTCGATCGTCACTCCCGCGGCGCCCCGTTCACGCATCACCTCGGCGGCGCTGGCCAACATCTTCCTGCGCGTGCCGCCACGCTTCGTCGGGGTGAGATCCTGCACAGATTCGCTCGTGGTCGCCACTCTCGTGCCTCCCGGGGCCAACGTCATGCAGCGTGGGAATGCCGCAGTGCCGGCCAATGCATGCTGCGCGGGCTGAAGCGGAAATTCCGGCGCTTCAGGTCGGGCACCTCGCGGGTGAATTGATAGCCGCCGATGTTCAGCTCGATGATCCACATGATTCTCTCCCGGCCTAAGCGCCGACCATGATTATGCTGAGAAGCATATAAGACAGCGGTCCAGTAAGCAAGTTTTATCCCCTATGTAAACCCGGAAGCACGGGAAATGCCGAAGCGGGCGGGATGCCGCTCCTGATTTACAGGACCGTCACAAGGGCTTTTCTATGCTTTTTTGCATAATTTGGCGCTAGTGCGCCGGGCATCAACGTCGAACGCGCACTCCCCGCGGGTTTCGCCCGCGGGGAGTGCGCGCCCGGTAGTCGGAGCGTCAGCCCTCGATCGTGTGGCCCATCGGCATGAGCACGCTCTTCTGCTGGGTGAAGTGCTCCACGCCTTCGGGGCCGTTCTCGCGGCCGATGCCGGAGTTCTTGTAACCGCCGAACGGGCAACAAGGGTCGAAGGCGTACCAGTTGATCCCGTAGGTCCCGGTGCGAATCTTCTCCGAGACCGTGATGCCGCGGTCGATGTCGGAGGTCCACACGCTGCCGGCCAGGCCGTACACGGAGTCGTTGGCGATCTTGATCGCGTCCTCCTCGGTGTCGTATCCGATGATGCTGAGCACCGGCCCGAAGATCTCCTCCTGGGCGATCGTCATCTTGTTGTCGACATCGGCGAAGACGGTCGGCTGCACGAAGAAGCCGCTGTCCAGGCCCTCGGGACGGCCGCCGCCGCAGACCAGCCGCGCGCCCTCCTCGATGCCCTTGGCGATGTAGCCCTCGACCCGGGCCCGCTGCTTCTCCGAGATCAGCGAGCCGATCTGGGCGGCCGGGTCCGTCGGCAGGCCCACCGGCAGCGCCTGCACGAAAGTGCTTACCGCGTCCACGATTTCGTCGTACCGCGAGCGTGGCGCCAGAATGCGGGTCTGGGCCACACAGGCCTGGCCGGTGTTCATGATCCCGGAGAACACCAGCATCGGGATGGCGGAGGGCAGGTCGACGTCGTCGAGCACGATGGCCGCCGACTTGCCGCCGAGCTCCAGGGTGCACGGCTTGAGCATGTCCGCGGCGCGCCGGCCGATCTCCTTGCCGACCGCCGAGCTGCCGGTGAAGGAGAACAGGTCGACGTTCGGGTTGGACGTCAGCGCCTGTCCGGTCTCGATCCCGCCCGGCACGACCGACAGCACGCCCTCGGGCAGTCCGGCCTCGGCAAAAGCCTCCGCCAAAGCGTTTGCGCTCAACGGGGTTTCGGCGGCCGGCTTGAGCACGACGGTACAGCCGGCGAGCAGCGCCGGGCCCAGCTTGTTGACGGCCAGGAACAGGGGCACGTTCCACGCGACGATCGCGCCCACCACGCCGATCGGCTCGCGATAGACGATGCTCTGCCCGTAGCCGCCGGTGCGGATGTCTTTCCACTTGACCTGGTCGACGGCCGGGCCGGCGAAGAAGTTGAGCGCCCCGATCGAGCTCATCCAGTGCATCGTCTCGACGCCGGTCGGCGGCTGGCCCGTCTCGGCCGCGAGCAGCTGGGTGAACGTGTCCTTGCGCTCCTCCATCAGCTTGAGCGCGTTGGCGATCACGGCCGCGCGCTCCTTTGGCGGGGTGGTCGGCCAGGGCCCGTTGTCGAAGGCCGCGCGCGCCGCGGCGACCGCGGCGTCGACGTCGGCGGCGGCCGCCAGCGGCACCTTTCCGACGTACTCGCCGGTGGCCGGGCAGCGCACCTCGATCACCTCGTCGGTCGACGGCTCAGCCCACTTGCCGCCGATGAAAAGCTTGTCGTATTCGGTCTTGCTGTCGGCCATCTGCGCCGCTCCTCCTACCCTTTTAGATTGCGCTGCCGTGCTTATCGTCGCCGGCGCGCATGGGCGCCACCCTACCCAAGCCGACGCGAAACGAGAACACGTTTCACTATTGGGGTTGCAGGACCAGCACCAGATTGCTCACCAGGAACTCCCGCAGCACGGGGACCGAGGTCAGCCACCACGCCCATCGGGGGTGGTAGCGGGGAAATGCGGCCACGGCCGCGCCGGTGTCCGCGGCCCACGCCAGGCCGTCGGCCGCGGACACGGCGAACAACGACGACCCGTAGTCGTTTTTGGCCGGATGCCCGTGTTTGCGGGCGTAGCGCCTGGCGGCGCGCGCCCCGCCGAGATAGTGGCTCAGGCCCATTTCGTGCCCGCCGAAGGGGCCCAGCCAGACGGTGTAGGAGAGCACGGCCAGCCCGCCGGGCTTGGTCACCCGCAGCATCTCCGCGCCAAGCCGCCACGGCCGCGGCACGTGTTCGGCGACGTTGGACGACAGGCAGATGTCCACCGAGCCGTCGGCGAACGGCAGGGCCATGCCGGAGGCGCGCACGAAGTTCCCGGCGCGCCCGGCGGGGACGGGCCCGGCCGCGTGCATCTCGCTCGGGTCGGGTTCGACGCCCAGGTAGCGGATCCCGGCGTCGGCGAACGCGGCCGAGAAGTAACCGGGCCCGCCGCCGACGTCGAGCAGGGTGCGCCCGGCCGGGGATTCGCCGTGCGTGGCCAGCCAGAGATCACCCACCATCGCGGCGGTGTCCGCCGCGAGCGCGCCGTAGAACCGGGCGGGGTCCGACTGCTCGAAGCGGAACTCGGACAGCAGCCGCAGCGCGCGGCCCAGGGTCGCCCGCCGCGAGAACACTCGGGTGGGATCCGGGGTCACGGCCACCGGCCAACCCTACGCAGCGCCGGCGCGCGGTCGCCGCGGTTCGTCACATCAGTCACTTTCGTCCCTGGGCCGGACGGCATCCGAAGTGCCCACCTCACAGCGACAACGCGCGGCGCGGCGCCCGGTCGCCCGAATTGTCGCTGCGAGGCGGGCAACCGCACGCTCCCTCCTGGCGGCGACCCGTGTGGCGGAAGTGGCCGGCGGGGTCGCCGGCCCCCGAGGGGGCGCCGCCGGGCTAGGCTGACCAGTGATGTCTGGTCTGCGCTCCGTGCTCCTGCTGTGCTGGCGCGATACCGGTCACCCGCAGGGCGGCGGCAGCGAGGCCTACTTGCAGCGCATCGGCGCGCAGCTGGCCGCGTCCGGCATCGCCGTCACGCTGCGCACCGCCCGCTACCCCGGCGCGCCGCGCCGGGAAGTGGTCGACGGTGTGCGCATCGACCGCGCGGGCGGCCGCTACTCCGTCTACGTCTGGGCCCTGCTCGCGATGGCCGCGGCGCGACTGGGGCTCGGGCCGCTGCGGCGGGTGCGGCCCGACGTGGTCGTCGACACCCAGAACGGCCTGCCGTTCCTCGCCCGGCTGGTGTACGGCCGCCGGGTGGTGGTGCTGGTGCACCACTGCCACCGCGAACAGTGGCCGGTGGCCGGCCCGGTGCTCGGCCGGCTCGGCTGGTTCGTCGAGTCGAGGCTGTCGCCGTGGCTGAACCGCCGCAACCAATACGTGACGGTCTCGCTGCCGTCGGCGCGCGACCTGGTGACGCTCGGGGTCGACAACGCGCACATCGCGGTGGTCCGCAACGGCCTCGACGAGGCCCCGGCGCGAACGCTGTCCGGCCCGCGTGCCGCCGCGCCACGGGTGGTGGTGCTGTCGCGGCTGGTGCCGCACAAGCAGATCGAGGACGCGCTGGAGGCGGTCGCGCGGCTGCGGCCGCGCCTGCCGGGTCTGCACCTCGACATCGTGGGCGACGGCTGGTGGCGACAGCGGCTCGTCGACAACGTCGGCCGGCTGGGCATCTCGGGCGCGGTGACCTTTCATGGTCACGTCGACGACGTCACCAAACACCATGTGCTGCAAAGCGCTTGGGTGCAGCTGCTGCCCTCGCGCAAGGAGGGTTGGGGGCTGGCGGTCGTCGAGGCGGCCCAGCACCGGGTGCCGACCATCGGCTACCGGTCATCGGGCGGGCTGTCGGATTCGATCGTCGACGAGGTGACCGGGATCCTGGTGGACACCCACGCCGAGCTGGTGGACCGCCTCGAGGAGCTGCTTTCCGATCCGGTGCTGCGTGACCAGCTCGGCGCCAAGGCCCACACCCGAAGCGGCGAATTCTCTTGGCGGCAAAGCGCCGACGCCATGCGGACGGTCCTCGACGCCGTGCGGACCGGCCACCCGGTCAGCGGTGTGGTGTAGCGCCAAGAGCCGGGCCGCGAGAGTCGACCCCCAAGCGCCGGCCCGCGAGACTCAATCCTGAGCGTCCTTTATCGGCGTGTCGCCGCCGTCGTTAAAGTGTCGCCGAACCGCTGCGGTGCGCGAGCGCCACGCGCCGACCAGCGCGCCGGCGCCGCCCACGATCAGCACCGCCAGCCACGCCAGATGCGCGATCAGCGTCGCCGTGCGCGCGCCGGCGGACACCCCGGCGGTGTCGCCGCCGATTCGGTAGAGCGCGATGTCGTCGTCGCGGTAGGCCGCGGTCAACGCATCGAGGGTGCGGGCGGACGCCCCCATGTCGCCCGCGGTGTCCGACTCGACGACCAGCCAGCCCACCCCGGCCGGGGCCAGGGCGGCCGGATCGGGACCGGCCAGCAGCAACTGCTGCACCGCGCGGGCGCGGTTGCCCTCGCCGGGGATGACGGTCCCCGAGATGGCCAGGTCGCCCGTGCTCAGCACGTCGGCGCGCACCCAGCGGGGCAGCGGATCCAGCACCGGCGCGCGGCCCGACCAGCTGTAGAGCCGCATCGTGCCGGCCGGCAACACCGCCACCGTCGCGGGCCGCTCGTTGATCGTTGCGGCCACCGCGGCCCATCCGCGCGGATACTGCACGGGGGACACCTGGCCCCACACGCCCCAGGCGAGGTCGGGCAGCGCGAAGATCAGCGCGAGGCAGCAGACCGGCGCCATGATCGCCGGCCACAGCCACCTCTGCAGCGTCACCACCGCTCCCGCGCCCGCCAGCGCGTATCCCGGCACGGCCAGCGCCACCCACTTCTGTCCGTCCCGCAGCACCCCGAAGCCGGGGACGGCGTCGACCACCGCGCCCAGCAGGTGCAGGCCCGGGCCGGTGGCCAGCGCGGCCGGCACCAGCACGGCCGCCGCCGCCAGCGCCAGCAGCGGACGCGCCGCCGGGCGGCGCAACACCGTCGGCACCCCGGCCGCCACCACCCCAAGCAGCACGACGGCCGACGCGGCCGCGAACAGGGTGGTCCGCGAAATCGGCACCGCCTCGCCGTTCCAGATCCCGCCGAGGCCGGCCAGGCTGCCGAGCGTCCCCAGACCCGGCTCGGCGCGCGGCGCGAACGCGGCCACGCCCAGCGTGTTCGCCACCGAGTGAGAGGACAGCGACGCGCCCAGAACCGCCGCGGTCAGCCAGGGCAGCGCCGCCACCACCGCGGCGCCCAGCGCCACCGCGGCGCACAGCCAGCGGGGCCGGGCCGCCCCGGGGGCGGCGACGCACACCAGCCCGACCGTCGCGGCGAGCAGCAGGCCGGTCGGCGTCAGCCCGGCCAGCGCGATCCAGAAGGCCAGGCCGAGCAACGAGCCGGCGCCCGCCCGCAGCGCCAGCATGGTCGTCGCGACCCAGGGCAGGCAGCCGTAACCGACGAGCAGGCTCCAGTGGCCCTGGAGCAGCCGCTCGGCGACGTAGGGGTTCCAGATCGCCAGGGTGGTGGCGACGAACTGGCCGGCCATGCCCGCGTCGGGCAACGCCGTCGCGACCAGCCGGGCCGCACCCCATCCGGCGAGCCAGAGCCCAAGCGCCAGCAGGGCTTTGACCACGACGCCGCCGTCCAGCACGTGTGAGGCCAGCGCCACCGCGAAGTCTTGCGGCGTCGCCCGCGGCGCCGCCGTCAGCCCCAGCGCGGTATCCGACACAAACGACCGCGGCGTGGACACCGCGTCGCGCAGCAGCAGGTAACCGGGTTTGAGCAGCGGCCCGACCACCAGAAGCGCCAAGACCAGCGCGTACCCGGGCCGGGTCCAGCGCACGCGGCGGGCTATTCCCGTTCGGGCGGGCTGGTGGGCTCGGGCGGCCCGGATTCGGGCGGCTCGTCGGAGCCCAGGGTGGGCGCTTCCGCGTCGGGATCATCGCGCGCCGTGGGGCGCTGCGTGGGCAGCTTCTCGGTTTCGGCCTCGGCGCCGGGCACCGGCTCCTCGAGCCCGCTGCGGCCGAAGAAGTCCTGGTCGCCCCGGTCCAGGCCTGGATCGGTCAACGCGCTCTCGGTCCGCAGGCTGAACGAGGCGAGCAGGCCGCCGGCGACCAGCGCGATCAGGCCGACCGCGGTGAACGTGATCGGTAGCACCCGCGACCACAGCGAGAGCCGGTCCCGTTCGTCGCGGGCGGCGTTGACCTGCGATTCGACGGTGTCCTGGTTGGAGGTGACCTTGTAGTCGGCCAGCGTCAGCTCCGGTTTGAGCGGATCGCGGGCGAAGTAGTGGTTGGCGTGCTCGGTCTCCTTGACGATGGTGCCCGACACCGGGTCCACCCAGAAGGTCCGCTGCGCGGCGTAGTAGCGGGTCATGGTGATCTGCTCGTTCGGGTCGCCGCCCTGGATGCCCCACATCGACGCCGACGTGGTCTGCTTGGCGTCCTCGTTGCCGGCCATCAGCGACGGGTACGCCACGGGGGCCACCAGCTTGCCGTCGGCGTTGTAGCCGATGTTCTGGGTGAACTTGTAGGTGGTCAGGCCGTTGACGTCCTCTTGGCTGTCGTAGTTGACGTCGAACGGCTTCTGCGCGATCGGATCGAAATAGGGGTACGTCTTCTTCTCGGTGTGGAACGGGAACCGGTAGGCCAGGCCGTCGTGCCGCAGCGGCATCGCGGTGGGCGGGTTCTCGTCGTTGAAGGCGCGCGGCTTCTGGACCGAGCCGCCGGTGTGGGTGTCGTCGGACACGGCCATCGCCGTCTTGCGGTTGAGGGTGACGGTGTCGACGATCGCCAGCAGCAGGCCGCTGTCCTTCTGCTTGTCGGTGCGCCGCACCGAGCTACCGACCTGCAGCGTGACCACGTCGGCGTTCGCGGGTGACTCGACGCTGATCTGCTGTTGGGACACCAGCGGCACGTTCTGGTTGACGACGACGTGGTCCGTCGACAGTGACGCGGCGTCGAGCGCGGTTCCGGTGCCGTCGCTGATCAGCGTGGCGTCGATGTCGAGCGGAACCTTGGTGATCCGGCTGGTGGTGTAGGTCGACAACAGCAGCGCGGCGATCAGCAGGGCGGCGCCCAGTCCGATGATCCCGCATGCGGCGAACCGCAACATGACTGCTCGGTTCACGTTGCTGTGCCCTCCTAGTGCTGTCTTAATGCGCCGTCAGCCGCAAACCCGTTTGACCCTAACAGCCGAACGTAAGGCCTCGGCTTACGAACCTGCTGCCCGGTCCTTCGGGTCTACCCATTCGTTCCCCAACGCCGCAGATGCAAACTGTGGGGGTGACCGATGGCCAACGGGTGGGCGGAGTCCGCAGCTTCCTGCCCGCGGTGGAGGGGATGCGCGCGTGCGCGGCCATGGGCGTGGTGGTCACCCACGTCGCGTTCCAGACCGGGCACTCCAGCGGGATCACCGGCCGGCTGTTCGGCCGCTTCGACCTGGCGGTCGCGGTGTTCTTCGCGCTGTCCGGTTTTCTGCTGTGGCGCGGGCACGCCGCGGCGGCGCGCGGCCTGCAGCCGCGGCCCCGCACGGGCCACTACCTGCGGTCCCGGGTGGTGCGCATCATGCCCGCCTACCTGGTGGCGGTCGTCGTGATCCTGTCGCTGCTGCCCGACGCCGATCACGCCAGCCCGACGGTGTGGCTGGCCAACCTGACCCTCACCCAGATCTATGTGCCCCTCACGCTGACCGGGGGGCTGACGCAGATGTGGAGCCTTTCGGTCGAGGTCAGCTTCTATCTGGCCCTGCCGATCCTGGCGCTGCTGGCCCGGCGCCTGCCGGTGGGCGCGCGGGTCCCGGCGATCGCCGCCCTGGCGGCGCTGAGCTGGGCGTGGGGCTGGGTGCCCATCCATTCCGGGTCCGGCACCAACCCGCTCAACTGGCCGCCGGCGTTCTTCTCCTGGTTCGCCGCGGGCATGCTGCTGGCGGAATGGGTGCACAGCCCGATCGACCTGCCGGCGCGGTTGGCGCGGCACCGTGTCGTGATGGCCGTCGTCGCCGTGCTGGCTTATCTGCTGGCGGCGTCCCCGCTTGCCGGGCCCGAGGGCCTGATTCCCGGCACCGCAACGCAGTTCGCGGTGAAGACGGCGGCGGGCTCGCTGGTGGCGTTCGCCTTGGTCGCCCCCCTGGTACTCGACCGGATCGACACGCCGCACCGGCTGCTCGGCAGCACCGTCATGGTGACGCTCGGGCGGTGGTCCTACGGCCTGTTCGTGTGGCACCTGGCAGCGCTGGCCATGGTGTTCCCGGTGCTCGGGACGTTCGCGTTCACCGGCCGGATGCCCGAGGTGCTGGCGCTGACGTTGCTCTTCGGGTGGGCGATCGCCGCGGTCAGCTACGGGCTGGTCGAATCGCCCTGCCGAGAAGCGTTGCGGCGCTGGGAGAAACGAGAGCGGCACGCCGAAATCGACGAAGCCGCCGACGCCGAGGCGGACGCGATCGCGCCCTAACCGGTGCGGTCCATCCACTCCTCGAGCGTGTCCGCGGACGGCAGGCAGATGGCCCGCTCGATCTTCTTGAACAGGTCGGCCCCGTACTCGACGGTGGACCGGACCAGGGTGCCCAGGGCCTCGACGTGGATGCCGTCGGTCAGCAGGTAGGCGTTCTCACCGACCACGCTCACTTGGGTCGGCACGGCGGTCTCGCGCACAAACGCCTTGGGCCAATGCGTTTCGCGATTCCAGTCGTTGACCAGTTCCATCAGCCGGGGCCGCTCGGTCGCGTCGTAGTGACCGGCGGGGCTGATCGAGATCTCGAAGATGTCCCGCCGCAACCCGTTGATCCGAAGGTTCACGTGCAGCCTGCCGCGCTCGTAGCTGGGCAGCATCATGAACTCCTCGCCGTCGTCGCTGCGGAAGAACCGCAGCTCGCGCGATCGCAGATAGCGTTCGATCAGCTCGGTGCTCAAGGGTTCGATCTGCATGCCCCGATGGTGGGGCCGCGGGCTTGGAGGATTCTTGGTGCCGGTCAGCCGGGTCAGCCGGGCGCTGCCGCCCCCAGCCGCTCGATGATCTCGGCGCGCACCGCCGATCGCCGGGCCTTGCCGGCGTCGTCGCGCAGCGGCGCATCGACGAATTCGACGAACGCCGGCACCTTGTATCCCGCGATGCGTTCGCGCAGGAACTCCTGGACGCCCGCGGCGTCCAGCGTGGAACCGTCCGCCGCATGCACCAGCGCGTAGGGCACCTGGCCCAGGTCGCCCGAATTCGGGTCGGGCACGCCGACGACGAGGCAGGACAGCACGTCGCGGTGCGCCGACAAGGTGTTCTCGATCTCGGCCGGGTAGACGTTGCGGCCACCCACGGTGAACATGTCCACCCGGCGGTCCGACAGGTAGAGGAAGCCGTCGGCATCGAAATGGCCAAGATCCCCAAGGGAATCCCAGCCGTCGCGGGACTTGGCGGTGGCTCCGACGTAGCGGTAGGTGGGCGCGCTGCCGGGCCCGGGCCGCATGTAGATCTCGCCGACCACGCCGGGCGGGCACGGGTTGCCGTCGTCGTCGAGCACCTGCATTTCCCCGGCGACCACCACGCCGACCGACCCGCGGTGGGTCAGCCACTGGTCCCCGGAGATGAAGGTGAGCGCCTGTAATTCGGTGCCGCCGTAGAGTTCCCAGACGACCTCGGGGCCCAGCAGGTCGATCCAGGCCTGCTTGATGGCCGGCGGGCACGGCGCCCCCATGTGCCAGAACCGGCGCAGCGACGACAGATCGTAGGACTTGGGATCGGCGTGATAGACCGGCAGCGTCCGCTGCATGATCGTGGGCACCGTGGTCAGGAACGTGACGCGGTGGTCGGTGATCAGCCGCAGGAATTCGTGCGGGTCGAACCGGCTCATCACCACCAGGTGATGGCGCATCAGCAGCGCGATGGTCGCGGTGGTGAACCCGGTGTTGTGGGACAGCGGGATCGGCACCAGCGTCGTGTCGCCGGGCTGCGCGCCCAGCGGGTAGCCGATGGCCGCGGGTATCCGGGTGTCGCCGGCGGACTCGATGAGCTTGGGCCGGCCGGTGCTGCCGCCGGAGCCCATCGCCTTCCACACCGGCGACACCGCTTCCGGCAACGGTGCGTCGGAGAATTCCGGGCCTGGCGTGAAACCGGTTGGCACGCTCGGTATTTCGGGATGCTCGCGCCCTACCAGCAATGCCGGCTGCCGCAGGTCCAGCAGCCCCTGCAGCTCCGTGTCGGGCAACCGCGCCGACAGCGGCTGCGGTACGGCGCCCAGCTTCCAGCACGCCACCGCCGCCTGGATCCACTCCACGGAGTTGGGCAACACCATGGTCACGTAGTCGCCGACGCCGACGCCGCGGTCGGCGTAGGCGCGGGCCAACCGGTTCGTCGAGGCGTCAAGTTCGGCGCGGGTGAGCGTCAGACCGCCGCAGGTGACGGCGGGCTCGTCGGGCGCGAGTTCGGCCAGGGCCGCGATCTGGGTGCCGATCGGCGGGACCGGCTCACTCATATGCGCCCTGCCGCTCGAAGATGCGGCGGGGGTTGTCGACCAGCATGGTCTTCAGTTGCTCGTCGGTGACTCCGCGCTCTTTGAGCGCGGGGATGACGTCGTTGTGGATGTGCAGGTAGTGCCAGTTCGGTGCCATCTGCGGCACCAACTCTTCGGGTAGCGCGTCGAAGTAGCAGTTGGCGTCATGGGAGAGCACCATCTTGTCGGCATGCCCGCGCTCGCACATCTGCGCCACGATCTTGACCCGTTCTTCGAACGGCGAGATCACGTCGAGTCCGAACCGGTCCATGCCGAGATAGGAACCCGGGGCGATGAGCTCTTCGAGGTACCCGATGTCGGTGCTGTCACCGGAGTGCCCGATGATCACTCGGCTCAGGTCGACACCCTCCTCCTCGAAGATGCGTTGCTGTTCGAGACCGCGGCGCAACCCGGCGTGGGTGTGCGTGGAGATCGGCACCCCGGTGCGCTTGTGCGCCTGGGCGACGGCGCGCAGCACCCGCTCGACGCCTGGGGTGATGCCCGGCTCGTCGGTGGCGCACTTGAGGATCCCGGCCTTGACGCCGGTGTCGGCGATGCCCTGCTCGATGTCGCGGACGAACATGTCGGTCATGACTTCCGGGCCGCCCAGCAAGCCGCCGGGGCCCTCGTAGTGGAACCGGAACGGGATGTCGTTGTAGGTGTAAAGACCCGTCGCCACAACGATATTCAGCTCGGTGGCCGCCGCGACGCGCGCGATGCGTGGAATGTAGCGGCCCAGGCCGATCACGGTCAGGTCGACGATCGTGTCGACCCCGCGGGACTTCAGCTCGTTGAGCCGATCGATGGCGTCGGCCACGCGCTTTTCTTCGTCGCCCCACGCATCGGGGTAATTCAGCGCGATCTCGGTGGTCATGATGAACACGTGCTCGTGCATGAGCGTCACGCCGAGATCGGAGGTATCGATGGCGCCGCGGGCGGTATTGAGTGCTGACACTCCACTGATGCTAGGTCGACTCGGTGGTCGGACAACAGTGCCGATTTGTTCCGGTCCGCCCCGACGGCCCCCGCGGTGCAGTACCGTCACCCTCGTCTTTGGCCGAACCCAGGGAGTCCTGCCATGTTGCTCAATCCCAACAACCTGCAACGCCAGTACCCGGATCGTCGTTCCGGAGAGATCATGGCCGCCACGGTCGACTTCTTCGAGTCGCGGGGCAAGGCGCGGCTGAAGCATGACGACCACGAACGCGTGTGGTATTCCGAGTTTTTGGACCACATCGGCCGCGAGCGCATCTTCGCCTCACTGCTGACGCCGTCCGAGTACGGCGCCGACGACTGCCGATGGGACACCTACCGGATCAGCGAGTTCGCCGAGATCGTGGGCTTCTACGGACTCAACTACTGGTACCCCTTCCAGGTGACGGCGCTGGGTCTGGGCCCGATCTGGATGAGCGACAACACCGACGCCAAGCGCAAGGCCGCCGCGCAACTCGAGGCCGGCGAGGTGTTCGCGTTCGGCTTGTCGGAGCAGACCCACGGCGCCGATGTCTACCAGACCGACATGATCCTGACGCCGTCAGAACACGGCTGGACCGCGAGCGGCGAGAAGTACTACATCGGTAACGCGAACGTGGCGCGGATGGTCTCGACCTTCGGCAAGATCGCGGGCTCCGACGAGTACGTGTTCTTCACCGCCGACTCCCAGCACGATCGGTACGACCTGATCAAGAACGTGGTGAACTCGCAGAACTACGTCGCCAACTACGCGCTGCGCGACTACCCGGTCACCGAGGCCGACATCCTGCACCGAGGCCAAGGGGCGTTCCACGCGGCCCTGAACACCGTCAATGTCTGCAAGTACAACCTGGGCTGGGGCGCGGTCGGCATGTGCACGCACGCCATGTACGAGGCGGTCACCCACGCCTCCAACCGCGTCTTGTACGGCACCGTCGTCACCGACTTCAGCCATGTGCGGCGGCTGCTCACCGACGCCTACGTCCGGCTGATCGCGATGAAGCTGGTCGCCACCCGCGCCTGCGACTACATGCGCAGTGCGTCGGCCGACGACCGCCGATACCTGCTCTACAGCCCGCTGACCAAAGCCAAGATCACCAGCGAAGGCGAGCGGGTGATCACCGCCCTATGGGACGTGATCGCCGCCAAGGGCGTCGAGAAGGACACCATCTTCGAGGCCATGACCCGCGAAATCGGTTTGCTGCCAAGGCTCGAAGGTACGGTGCACATCAACATCGGGTTGCTGGCCAAGTTCATGCCCAATTACCTGTTCGCGCCGAACGGCGATTTGCCATTGATCGGCCGCCGCGACGACGCGGTCGACGACTCGTTCCTGTTCAACCAGGGGCCGACCGGGGGCTTGGGCAAGGTGCGTTTCCACGATTGGCGGGCGCCGTTCGAAAGCTACGCGCATCTACCTAATGTCGCGCTGCTGCGCGAGCAGATCGACGTGCTGGCCGAGATGCTGGCCAGCGCCACCCCCGACGCCGCTCAGCAGAGGGACATCGATTTCGCGTTCGGGGTTGGGCAGCTGTTCGCCACGGTGCCCTACGCCCAGCTGATCTTGGAGGAGGCCCCGTTGTCCGGAGTGGACGAGGCGCTGATCGACGAGATCTTCGCCGTGCTGGTGCGTGACTTCAACGGCTATGCCGTCGAGCTGGCCGACAAGTCCGCCACGACCGACGCGCAGGCCCGCTTCGCGATGCGGATGATCCGGCGCCCGGTGTTCGACCACACGCGCTACGACCAGGTCTGGAAGGAACACATCCAGCCGATCAACGGCGCCTACCAGATGCGGCCGTAGGCGCGAGCGTCACGCCAGCGTGACGCTCGGGAGGCGGCGTCACGCCAGCGTGACGTTCGGCAGGATGACAACCGGCCTACCCTTGACTGTGACGCAGCTCACCGTAATATGACCAGTGGTCATCGACGCTAGGAGGCCGCATTGCCAACGGTGACTTGGGCACGGGTGGACCCCGCCCGCCGCGCCGCCATCATCGACGCCGCGGAACAGGAATTCGGAGCGCACGGGTTTTCCCGAGGCAGCCTCAACGTCATAGCCCGGCGGGCCGGCGTCGCGAAAGGCAGCCTCTTCCAGTACTTCGCGGACAAGCGCGACCTGTTCGCGTTCATCGCCGACATCGCCAGCCAGCGGGTGCGGGCGTACATGGAAGACCGCATCCGCGAGCTGGACCCGAGCCGGCCGTTCTTCGACTTCCTGACCGACTGGCTCGACGCGTGGGTGGCCTACTTCGCCGACCACCCGCACGAACGGGCGCTGCACGCCGCGGCGACCCTGGAAGTCGACACCGAGGCCCGCGTCAGCGTGCAGAACGTCATCCACCGGCACTACCTGGAGGTGATGCGGCCGCTCGTCCGCGACGCGAAGGCGCGCGGGGATCTGCGTGCCGACTCGGACACCGACGCGCTGTTGTCGTTGCTGCTGTTGATATTTCCGCACCTGGCGCTGGCGCCCTACATGCGCGGCCTGGACCCGATTCTCGGGCTCGACGAACCCACCCCCGAACAGCCCGCGCTGGCCGTGCGCCGGCTTGTCGGGGTGCTGGCGGCCGCCTTCGCTGCGGCGCCGCGCCCGCCCGTCCGCTCAGCCCCACAACAATCCGAGGAGATGACATGACACGCACGCATTCGGGCTCGATGGTCAAGGGGGGCCTCAACTGGGACAGCCTGCCGTTGCGGCTGTTCGCCGGCGGCAACGCGAAGTTCTGGAACCCGGCCGACATCGACTTCTCCCGCGACCGCGCCGACTGGGAGCGGCTGACCGACGACGAACGCCACTACGCCATCCGGCTGTGCGCCGAGTTCATCGCCGGTGAGGAAGCGGTGACCGAGGACATCCAGCCGTTCATGTCGGCGATGCGGGTCGAGGGTCGCCTCGGCGACGAAATGTACTTGACGCAGTTCGCTTTCGAGGAAGCCAAGCACGTCCAGGTCTTCCGCATGTGGCTCGACGCCGTCGGCGTCACCCACGACTTGCATCAGTACCTCGACGACATCCCCACCTATCGGACGATCTTCTACGAGGAGCTGCCCGACTGCCTCAACGCCTTGTCGGTCGACCCCTCACCGGCGGCGCAGGTGCGGGCCTCGGTGACCTACAACCACATGGTCGAAGGGATGCTGGCGCTCACGGGCTACTTCGGCTGGCACAAGATCTGCGTGGAGCGCGGCATCCTGCCCGGCATGCAGGAGTTGGTCCGGCGGATCGGCGACGACGAGCGGCGCCACATGGCGTGGGGGACCTTCACCTGCCGCCGCCACGTCGCCGCCGACGACGCCAACTGGGGCGTCTTCGAGACGCGCATGAACGAGCTGATGCCATTGGGGTTGCGCCTCATCGAGGAGGGCTTCTCCCTGTACGACCCGATGCCGTTCGGCCTGTCGGTGGACGAGTTCATGCAGTACGCGGCCGACAAGGGCATGCGCCGCTTCGGCACCATCTCCAGCGCCCGCGGGCGGCCGCTGGAAGAGATCGACCTGGACTACTCGCCGCTGCAGCTCGAGGACACCTTCGCCGACGAGGACGAGAAGGCCCTGGCCGCCGCGTCCGCCTGAGGCGGCGATTCGACCTTGCTGCCCCCGGCGGCGTCACCGGCGTCGACGATGGTGGCGACCCGTCCCCCGCAAGCGGGAGGTGCCCCCAGCGCCCGGCTATGCCGCGCTTGCGATCGCCACTAACCGACCCACACCGTCTTGGCGTTGACGAACGCGCGGATGCCGAGGCCGGCGAGCTCGCGGCCGTACCCGGAACGCTTGACGCCGCCGAACCCCAGCTCGGGGTAGGACACCGTCATGCCGTTGATGAAGACCTGGCCGGCCTCGATGTCGTCGATGAAGCGCTGCTGCTCGGCCTCGTCGTTGGTCCAGGCATTGGAGCCCAACCCGAACGCGGTGGCGTTGGCGATCTCGATCGCTTCGTCGATGTCCTTGGCCCGGTACATCGAGGCCACCGGTCCGAACACCTCTTCGGTGTAGAGCGCCATGTCCTTGGTGATGTCGGTGACCACCGTCGGCGGGTAGAACCAGCCCGGCCCGTCGATGGGCTTGCCCCCGAGCCGGATCGTGGCGCCCGCCGCGGCCGCTTCGTCCACCTGCTTGACGATGTCGTCGCGGCCGGACTCGGTGGCCAGCGGGCCCACGTCGGTGTCCGGGTCGGTCGGGTCGCCCACCTTGAGCGCCTGCATCCGCTCGGTGAACTTGTCGACGAACGCGTCGTAGATGTCGGTGTGAACGATGAACCGCTTCGCCGCGATGCAGGACTGGCCGTTGTTCTGGACGCGCGCGGTGACCGCGGTCTTGGCGGCCTCGTCCAGGTTCGCCGACGGCATGACGATGAACGGGTCGCTGCCGCCGAGCTCGAGCACGGTGGGTTTGATCTCGTCACCGGCGATGGCCGCGACCGACTGCCCGGCCGGCTCGCTGCCGGTCAGGGTGGCGGCCGCGACCCGCGGGTCGCGCAGGATGCGCTCGACGGCACTGGACGAGACCAGCAGCGTCTGGAAGCAGCCGTCGGGGAAGCCACCGCGGGCGATGACGTCGGCCAGGTAGAGCGCGGACTGCGGCACGTTCGAGGCGTGCTTGAGGATGCCGACGTTGCCGGCCATCAGGGCCGGCGCGGCGAACCGGACGGCCTGCCACAGCGGGAAGTTCCACGGCATGATGGCCAGCACCACCCCGAGCGGTTGGTAGCGGGTGTAGGCCCGCTTGGCGCCGACCGCCTGCGCGTCGGCCGGCTCGTCGGCCAGCAGCTGTTCGGCGTTCTCCGCGTAGTAACGAAAGCCCTTGGCGCACTTGAGCGCCTCGGCCTTGGCCGACTTGAGCGTCTTGCCCATCTCCAGGGTCATCATCGCGGCGACGTCGTCGGCCTCCTTCTCCAAGAGGTCGGCGGTCGCGTTTGCCCACTGCGCGCGCTGGGCAAAGGTGGTGTTATGGCGGTAGTCCTGGAACCGGGCGTACGCGCGGGCGATGGCCGCGTCGACTTCCTCGTCGGTTGCCGGGGTGAAGGTCTTCACCGTCTCGCCGGTGGCCGGGTTGATCGTGGCGATGGGCACGCTGCAATCCTTCGCTTCGGGGTTGGTAAGAGGTGCAACACCCAGCCTGCCACTATCGTTCCCCCAAGGGAGGTGCCGGATGAGTAAAGCCGCCGAACTGATGGTCAAGTGCCTGGAAAACGAGGGTGTTTCCGTGGTGTTCGGACTGCCGGGGGAGGAGAACATCCGCTTCGTGCAGGCGCTGGCCGCGTCCAGCATCCGCTACGTGCTCACCCGGCACGAGCAGGGCGCGGCCTTCATGGCCGAGATGTACGGGCGCGTCACCGGGCGGGCGGCGGTGGTCTCGAGCACTCTGGGCCCCGGCGCGATCAACATGCAACTCGGGGTGGCCGACGCCACCACCAACAGCACCCCGCTGGTCGCGATCTCCGCGCAAGTGGGCCACGACCGGGAGTTCAAGGAGTCGCACCAGTACGTCGACCTGGTGTCGATGTTCGCGCCCATCACCCGGTGGGCCGCCGGAGTCCCGACCGCGCGCGCCATCCCCGAGATGTTCCGCAAGGCGTTCAAGGTCGCCGAGACCGAACGCCCGGCGGCGGTGTACGTGGCCGTCCCCGAGCACATCGACGCCGACGAAACCGACTATGACTTGACGCCGTTGCCGCGCAACGTCGTTCGCGCCGACGCGCCCGCACCCGGCCAGGTGGAGCGCGCGGTCGACATCCTGCGCCAGGCCAAGCGGCCGGTGGTGCTGGCCGGGCACGGCGCCGCGCGCGGCAACGCCACCGCGGCCCTGGTGCGGTTCTCCGAGGAATTCGGCATCCCCGTCGCCAACACCTTCCACGGCAAGGGTGTCATGCCCGATGACCACCCCAACAGCATCGGAACCCTCGGGTTCATGCGGCATGACTACGTGAACTTCGGCTTCGACAACGCTGACGTGGTGATCGCCGTGGGCTACGAGCTGCAAGAGTTCGACCCCGTCCGGATCAACCCGCAGGCCGACAAGAAGATCATCCACATCCACCGGTTCCCGGCCGAGGTCGACGCCCACTATTCGGTGGACGTCGGGATCATCGGCGACATCAGCGCTTCCCTGGATGCGCTGACGGACGGGCTGGACGGCCACGCCTACGAGGCCGATCCGGAGGTTCCGGGGCACGGCCTGCTCGCCGAGGAATTCGCTCGGGGGCAAGAGGATTCACGCTATCCGCTGGCCCCGGCTCGGGTGGTGGCCGACACGCGGGCGGCGCTGGGCCGCAGCGACGTGGTCCTGGTGGACACCGGCGCCACCAAGATGTGGATGGCGCGGCTCTACCCGACGTACGAGTGCAATACCTGTCTGGTGTCAAACGGCTTGTCCACCATGGGGTTTGCGCTGCCGGGTGCACTCGGCGTCAAGCTGGCCCGACCAGAGTCGAAGGTGTTGGCCGTCGTCGGTGACGGCGCGTTCCTGATGAACTCACAGGAGATCGAGACCGCCGTCCGCGAGCGGATACCGCTGGTGGTGCTGATCTGGGAGGACGGCGGTTACGGCCTGATCGAGTGGAAGATGGACCTCGAACTCGGGGCCCACTACTACGTGAAGTTCGGCAACCCCGACGTGGTGAAGTACGCGGAAAGTTTTGGCGCCAAGGGTTATCGGATCTCTCATGCCGAGGAACTGCTGCCGACGCTGCGGGCCGCCTTAGCGGATGACGGCGTCTCGGTGATCGCCTGCCCGGTCGATTACTCGGAGAATTTGCGGCTGACCGATCGGCTGGGCGAGCTGGACGAGACGCTGTGATTCACGGGCACATCCAGGCCAACGGCGGACAGACGCCCGTGTTCGGCGGCAGCCGCAATCCCGGCGGCTGCCCTTGCACAATGAGCGCGGGCAGGCCGGAGTCGGGCGCGAAGTAATAGGTGTGGCAGACGTTGCGGTCCCAGTCCGGCATCCGGCGCATCTCGCCCAGGTTCGGGCACCACATCTGGCTGCAGATGTGTGAGGTGTAGCAAGCCGGCGGTCCCTCGGGCGGCGCGCACTCGGGCGGCTGATTACCGCCGTTGTTCGTGGAGCACACGGCGTGGGCGGTACCCGGACCGAGCATGAGGTCCGCCGTCCACAGCGAGCCGGAGAGCGCCAGCAGGGTTGCCAACCCCGCGATCGCTGGTCTCATGGTCGGATCCTTCGCCGCGGCCCGCTGCTGTGGCGAGGGGCTTAAGTCCTCACATCACAGGACGGGCCCGAAGGCCCTATCGATCGGGTCGCCGGGCGCGGAGCCTTAAGACATGAGGCCGACCCGGCATCTCCACAAGCGGTTGGGTGGCGCCGCTGCCGCGGCGACCCTGTTCGCGGTGGCCCTGTTCGCGGTGGCGCCTGCGGGGACGGCGGGCGCCGTCTACCCCGGCGTTCCGGAGTGGTATTCGCAGGCCGAAGAGCACCTGGCGCACACGACGAAGTTCATGCAGGCGGCAGTCGACGCGATCGAAGCCAACGACATCAACGCTCTACGGGCGGCCTGCTCGGCGGTCCACGACGAACAAGCCATCGGCCTGCAGGCCCATCTGCCCACGCCGGACCCCGCCCTGACCACCGCCTTGCAAAAGCAGATCAACGACTTTCACACTGCGATGCACATGTGCATGTCGTTGGGGCCGAACTCCACCCCGGTCGATCTCGATCTGGCGGACTCGTATGCGCACCAGGCGATTGAGGATCTCAAGACGGTCAACGACATTCTGGTCGAGGACCTGAGTTGAGGGCATCGCCCCAAATACGCAGATCTTTGCGCGAGTGTGCAGGTCTTTCTGTCCGTGGGGTGGCTGGTTTGGTGGTTTGAGTCCACCTGGTCATCCCGACGCGGCATAGCCTGGGCCGCGCTTCGCTAAGGTTTCGTCTGTGTCGTTGTGGCTGTCGCTGAGACCCTGGTGGCTGCAGTGGCCGTTGTACGCCCTGGCGGTGATGCTGGGCCTGGCACCGCTCGTGATGATCGGCGACTACCCCAGCGGGCCGTCCCGGTCGCACTGGACCAGCGCACCGTGGTGGATCACCGTCGCGATCGTCGCACTGGTGATCGGCTTGGCCACCGCGCTCGGCTCGGTGCGCCGCATGGCGGGGCTGCGGCCCACACTCGGAACGCTGTCATTCGCCGAATGTCGCCACGTGTCCGAGGCGATGCGTTCGGGCGCCCTTCCCGATGATCCGGCAACGCGTGACGCGGCGAGGCAACTGATCGAGCGGGCCCGCGACTCGATCACGGGTTCCGCCAAACTGATGATCACCGCTTGCTGGATTCTCGTTTCGGTGCAGGTTTTCGGCTTCATCGGTGACGCAAAGCATTTCACGTTGCGAAGCCTGTTGCTGGCGGTGGCGTTCGCGTATCTCGCCGGCTACTACTGGTACTACCCGCGTCTGCTCGACGCGCGGTTGCAACTGCTCGACGAGCCCGCGGCCCGTTAGCCCCGTCCTGTTGCGGAATCCGCCGCCGCCAGCGCCATCGGCCGGACGTACCCGCCGATCAGCGTTCGATGCCACCAGGCTCGCTCACGGCGCAGCTCGGCGGGCGTCGTGAAGCGATATTCGTACAGCAGCGCGCGCACGTAACGCGGCGGCGCATCCGGAAATGGGTTGCGCCGCAACAAGCGCAGTGTGGGCCGGTCGTTGCACAGCAGCCGCTGCAGGAACGGCGTCAGCCACGGCTGCGCGTAGGCGGGCGAGATGGCGGCGAACCACATCAGCCAGTCCAGCCGCAGGTGGTACGGCGCCCACTGGCGGGGGAGCCGGCGCACGGCGCCGGGCTTGCCCTTGAATTCGTATTCCTTCCAGACGGTCTGCTCGGTGGGGTGAGCTTCGTCGGTGCCTTCGATCACCACCTCGCGGCGAACGCGACCGATGCTGCCGAACGCGCCGTAGGTATTGACCAAATGAAAAGAGTTGAACGACATGTTCATTCGCTGCCGTTTGGACAACATGTTGCGCACCGGCCAGTAGCTCATGAACAACACCGCCGCGGTGAACGCGATCACCAGCGCGGCGAACCACACCGGCGTCGCCGAGAACGCCGGATGAAGGCGCGCCCTGAACCACGAGTCGTCGATGGCGCTGCACGCCAACAGGATCGTCACCCAGTTGAGCCAGGCGAAGTTGCCCGACGCGACCAGCCACAGTTGGGTGACGACGATGATCGCCGCCGCGACGCCGGCCACCGGTTGCGGCGCGAACAGCCCGAACGGCACGATCAGCTGCGAGAAGTGGTTGCCCGCCACCTCAATTCGATGCAGCGGCTTCGGCAGGTGGTGGAAGAACCAGCTCAACGGCCCGGGCAGCGGCTGCGTCTCGTGGTGGTAGTACAGACACGTCAGGTCGCGCCAGCACGGGTCGCCGCGCATCTTGATCAACCCGGCGCCGAACTCGACCCGGAACAGCAGCAACCGGACCATCCACAGCGTCAACACCGGCGGCGCCACTTGGGAATTGCCGAGAAAGATCATCAAAAAGCCGGTCTCGAGCAGCAGCGACTCCCAGCCGAACGCGTACCAGGTCTGCCCGACGTTGACGATCGACAGGTAGAGCACCCATAGCGTCAGCCACATCAACATCGCGGCCCACAGCGGCACGGCATCGGCAGCGCCGGCGACGACCGCCGCCGACAGAACCGCCCCGAACCAGGCCACCGCCGAGAACAGGCGATCGGAGTACCGCAGGTGAAACAGGCTGGGGGTCCGCCAGAACGACTGCCCGGCCAAAAACCGCGGGATGGGCTGCATTCCGTGCTCGCCGATGAGCGCCCGGAACTGCGCCGCGGCCGCGACGAACGCAAGCAGGTAGACCACCGCGGCGCCCCGCTCGAGCACCTCTCTGCCGAGCCAATATTCGGGTGCGGAAAACCAGCCCATGGCCGTAACTCCTCGGACGGTGTCGGTCACACAGACCCGCATATCCAGTCAATCAGCCGGCAAACGGCCAACCAATACCCTCGACGGCTATTCGTCACCTGGCCCACGGGCCCGATCGGGCAGCGCCACCGCGGACGCGGCGAGCGCCGCGAGCGAAATCAGCGCCAGCAGCTGCACATTCGCGGAATGGCCGGCGTAGCCGTCCACCGATCGCCAGGGATGGCGCGAGAGCACGGCCCCGGCCAGGATCAGACCGCCCGCGCTCAGCGCCATCGCGGCGCCGTCGAAGCGGCGGCGCAGCGCGTATCGCAGCCCCAACGCCGCACCCACCACGACGACGCCCGCCGCCCCGGCGACCACCGCCGCGGCGGCCACCACCGCGACCGCCGCCCACGCCCCCGGGTTCCACGGCCGGGCGGGCGCATCGTCGGCGCGCCGGCTGCGGGTGCGCCACAGCGCGAGCAGGGCCAACAGCGGCAGCAAGGCCAGACCGACCGCGAGCCCCGCGCGGTAGGGCGCGTTGGACGGGAAGGTCAGCGTGATGGTGCCGGGGTCCCCCGGGGGCACCACCCAGCCCTGCTGCCAGCCGTTGACGGCGACCGGGGTCAGCCGGGTCCCGCTGCTGGTGCGCGCGACCCAGCCGGGGTTGATGCTTTCGGGGACGACCAGCACCCGCGAGGTGGACGACGGCGGCGCCTGCACCTCGCGCCGGTCCGGCCCCCACGCCCGCCACACCGGAACCGCGACGGCGGCGGGCGCGACTGGCGCGGCCGCGCGCGAGGTCAGCTCGGCGCCGTCGACGACGAACTGGGCGCCCGGGCTGATCAGCAGCTCCTGTTGGCCCGCAGGCAGCGCGACCGGGTCGGGGTCGCACGCGCGCGCGGCGATGGGCTCGCCGCCGAGCAGCGCGCCCACGGTGGTGCGGATCGATGTGTGCACGAACCGGCCCGCGACCGCGATCACCGGGCCGTGGTCGCAGTCGACCGTGATCTCGCGCCCGCGGTTGCGGGCGGCGTCGGCGGGCGCGATCGGGTTGCCGTCGGCGCCGAGCGCCGACAGTTCGGCCAGCCCCGGCGGCTTGAGCTGGTCGAAGCCCAGCGCGTTGCGGTCGATGACGTCTTCCCAATTCAGCAGGCTCACGGTGACGCTGTCGGTCACCCGCGGGTTCAGCGAAAGTGTCTGCGGTTCACCGGGTTTCAACGAACGCACCTGCGGGCCGTCGCCCAGGTCGACCGCCACCATCGTCGGGTGGGCGGGCAGCGCCGAGCGGCTGGGCACCAACCGCAGGCCGGTGACCTCGGTGGGCCGCGGCAGAGTGAGCGTCAGCGTGGGCGGGGTCTTGTGCTGCACCACCCGCTGCGGCGCCGTCCACGCGGTGGACGGGTCGCCGTCGGTCGCCGCAAACGTCGAGCCGAGGACGTCGACCATGTCGGAGTCGCCCCTCGCCCGCGTGGTGCCCGGCTCGGCGATCAGGTCGGCCAGCTTGGGGCCCTGGCGCGGCCTTACCCACACCAGCGGCGTCACCGACATCGGCGCCGGAACGGTCAGCGTCCGGCTCAGATTGACCGGCTCCTCGGGCGCCAGGGCCATCGACGGCGCGCAGCGCACGCCATCGGGCGCCGTCGCGCAACCCGGCCTGCCGAGCAGCTCCGAACCCAGGTCCCAGCCGGTGATCGACGAACCGGTCGGGGGCCCGGGGACCCGCACGGTGTGCCGCAGCTCGACCGGGTGGGCGAATCCGGACGCGTCGTATTGGGTGATCGAGAGGTCGGTGATGCCGAATTGCACACCCGGCGAGCCGTCGTCGGTGCCCGCGGCGGTAATCCGCACCCAGGGCGTCTCGCCGTAGGGCAGTGCGGAGGCGAGCGGCTTGCCCGGCTCGTCGAACCGCAGGGTGGTGCTACCGGTCGCCGTCTCGATCAGGATGCGGCGCACCTGGGCGCCGACGGCGGTGGCGCTCGGCGTCAGGGTGAGCGCCGCGTTGGTCACCGGATGGTCGAAATCGACCTGCAGCCACTGGCCGACGGCCGCCTGCAGCGAGTTGGACACCCACGCGGTCGCGGGGTCGCCGTCGATGGCGGCGACGGGCGCGGTCGCCGGCGCGACGTCGGGCATGGCCGTGGAGTCCGACGACGAGCTCGACACCGTGATCCGGCCCCCGGTCCACGCGCCGACGACCGGGTCCGCGCCCGGGACGGGATAGTCGGGCACCCGGTTGTAGGTATGCCGCGCGTCGCCCGGCGCACGGACGGCCGACGAATGCTGGTCCACCCGCCCGTAGTCGGTCTCGCGGGAGACCGGGGTATCGGTGACGGTCACGGTCGGCGCCGGAATGTCGGCCGCGCGAGCGTCGGCGGACATCAGCACCGGACCCAACGGCGGCTGATTCTGCAGCCGGCGCCGCTCGTCGAGGCGCAGCAGCACCTCCGGCCCGCCGTCGACCCGGGGCAGCCGGTCGACGTCGGCGAAGTACGGCGCTCCGGAACCGCCGGCGACCCGGTAGACCTCAACGGCCGGATATCTGGGCCGCAGGCCGCTGTCGGCGACGAAGCCCGCGAGGGTGCCGGGGCCCACCGGCTCGCCGAACTGAGCCACCTTCTGCAGGCCCGCGGACCCGTCGACGACGCGGTGCACCAGGATGGGCCGCGCCGAGCGCGACGTATCCGGATCCAGGTCGTTGCGCAACACCAGATACGAAATACCTTGGCGGGCAAGCGTATCCGCCAGCCCCGCCGATGGGCGCCCGGCGGCGAAGAGGCGCTGCACCGAATCCAGCGCCCGGATGGTTTGCGGCGGCGTCAGCGGGATGGAGTCGCGCACGCCCCACGGGCTGCCGCCGAGCACCTGCAGCGGCTCGTCGTGGCTGGTGCCCCACACCTGGGTGGCGAACGGCGCCCCCGGGACCACCAGCACCCGGCCGGGCACCGGGGTGCCCGTGTTGTGCCGGTCGAGCCAGTCGGCGGTTTCCTGCCAGTAGCGGGGTATCGCGCTGAAGGTGCCGGGCGGGGTCAGCCGGCCCGTCCACGCCAGGGAGGTGCTCACCAGCAGCGCCGTCAGCACGACGATCGCGACGGCCACCCGCCTGTCGCGCTCTGGGTGGGCGAACGCGCGCAGCCATCGGGAGGCGGGCCCCCACCCGGGCAGCGGGACCCGGCCCAACACCTGGGCGACGCCCAGCACGATCGGGATCCGGACCACCGACCCCAGCTTGTGCACGTTGCGCAGCGGCGCGCCGCCGGCATCCAGGAACGTCTGCACCGCGTGCGCCACCGGCGAGCCGAGCCCGCCGCTGTAGCCGGCGGCCATCAGCACCACCCCGGCCACCAGCATGGTCACCAACCGCCCGCGGGCCGGCATCGCCGGACTCGCCAGCCCCGCCAGCCCGGCTGCCGCGACCAGGCAGGTGGCCAGGACGGCCGCCGACCCGGTCACCAGCGGCGCGCCGGCGGTCGCGGTCGGCGCCACGTACGGGGTCCAGCTGTCGGTGCCGC
>NZ_LZJN01000191.1 GCF_001667735.1 Mycobacterium sp. E183 | reverse complement strand
GCTGGACAGGCCTGCTCGTGGATGAGGTGCTGGGGGGCACCGGGTGGCGTCCGGTCGAGGCCTGCGTCGTGGCGGAGGAGCTTGGTCGAGCGCAGGACGGGTCGGCGTGGTTGGGAACCACGATCGGTGCCGCGGCGCTCGCCTCCGCGCCCGGGTACCCCAGGCAACAGTTGCTGCCCGGCCTGCTCGCCGGGACCGCGACGGCCGGCGTCGCGATCGTCGGCGAGCCCGCACGGATCATCCGCCACGACGCAGGCCTCGACCGGACGCCACCCGGTGCCCCCCAGCACCTCATCCACGAGCAGGCCGGTCCAGTCCATTTCGGCAAGGTCCTTGACCGATCCCCGCTCGCCGCGTTCGGCCAGGAACTCCCGCGCCGACGCTCTCAACAGGTCGAGGTCGACGTCCTCGTCCGCCATCGCGCCGTTAGCTGCGGGCGAGCAGCTGGTCGGCGTTGTCGCGCATGATCCGTCGCTTGGTGGCGTCGTCGAGCGGGTCGAGCAACTTGGCGAACTCGGCCGGCACGGCCAGCCCTTCGGCGTGCGGGTAATCCGAGCCCATGACCAGGCAGTCGTCGTATCCCAGGCTCGCGACGATCGCCGGGATGTCGTCCTCGGGGTACGGCACGACCCGAACATGACGGCGGAAGATCGCCGACGGTCGCTCCGTGAGCTTCCCGCCGATCCATGGTCCGTTGCGGCCCATGCCGCGGCTCTTGTCCATGTGCCGGACGAAGAACGGCACCCATTCCGCGCCGTGCTCGGCGACGAGGACATTCAGACCCGGAAAGCGGCCGAAGAGATTGTCGAAGATGAGGGCTGACAACGTCTCCTCGATCGGCCGCTGCCCGTAGATGTTCATCCACTGCCACGCGGACATGTGCCAGGAGGCCGGGTCGGGGTCCTGGCCCCACGCGGGCGAAATCGCATTGAAGTACCAGAACGGCATGATGTGGAACACCAGGACGCAGCCGGCCTCCTGCAGGCGCGCGTAAATGGGATCGAAGTACGGGTCGCCCGGTGACCGGCCGTAGGCCGGCCCCGTCGGCAGCAGCACGAACTTCGCTCCCTGCGCGATGATCGCCTCGGTCTCCGCGATCGCGGAATCCAAGTCGCGCAACGACATCAGCGCCGTCGCATAGATCCTGTCGTCGTAGTTGAAGCCCCACTCTTCGTCGAACCATCGGTTGAACGAGCGCAGATTCGCATACAGTGCCGCAGTGTCGTCGACGTAGTGTTCCGCCGCCAGCGCCATACCGCTGGGATAGATGACCATCCGCTCGATGTTCTGGTCCGCCATGACGGCCAGCCGGGCGGCACGCTCGACGAATTCCGGTTGCATGGGTTGCGGCTCGTAAGACTCCTCGGGGTTGCCCGATCCCATTTGCCTGAGCATCTCCTTGAGCGAGCCTGGCCGGTAGGCGACATCCAGGCCCAAACCGCCCTCGCTGTTGAAGGTCGCGACGCGATGGCCGGCCAGGATCACCTCGACGCCGTCGGCCCCGCGTACGGTGGTGATCGCCCGGTCTCGGAACTTTTCGGGCAGATAGCGGGTGAACGCATCCCGCGTCTCGTAGCAGTGCGTATCGCAGTCGAAGATGCCGTAATCGAGTTTCGTGGTCACCGCGTCGGTCTCCTTTAGTGAGAATGTAAATTCTCTATTTCCAGAAAACATACTATCCTGGTGCGGCAATGGCCATCCCGGGCTGGATGCCCGAAGGGCTCGAGCAGCGGGCGGCGCCGGCTCGGCCGCAATCGCACCGAGGAGACATGAGACCTTCACAACCGCTGGGAGACAAGAGGATCGGGCCCGCAGCGATTGGCTTGTGGATGGCCGATCCCGCGACACGGCCGAGCCGGGAGGCTGCGCGTGCCGACCGGTGAGCTCGACGAGCTCCGCGCGGTCGTTCGGGACTACCTGACGGCCACATCACCCAGCGAGACCGTGCGCAAGTTGATGGCGACGGAAACCGGCTACGACGAGGCATCGTGGCGCCAGATGGCCGGCGAGTTGGGGCTGCACGGCATCGGGGTTCCCGAGCGGTGGGGCGGGGCGGGTGCGGGCATGGCCGAACTGGCGGTGGTCTTTGAGGAAATGGGGCGCGCGTTGCTGTGCTCCCCCTTCTTCGCCACCGTGGCCATGGCGACCCAGGCCATTCTCGCCAGCGGCGATGATGCCGCGGCCGAAGAGTTCATCCCCGGCTTCGTTGACGGCTCTGCCACCGCAACGCTGATCCTCAACGGCCGCCTTGGCGCCTGGGAACCCGGTGCAGTGACGTTGCGGGCCGACCGCAGCGGCGGCGCCTACCGGGTCCACGGTGAGGCGCCGCTCGTGATCGACGGTCACACCGCGGACATCATCCTCGCCGCGGCCAACACCGAAGCCGGCATCTCGTTGCTGGCGATTCGGGCCGGGTCAGAGGGGGTCCGGCGGACCCCGCTGGCCGGACTCGACCGCACCCGAAAAGTCGCCCGGCTGGAGTTCGGCGGTGTCCGGGCGGCGCTGATCGGCACGGAGGGGGCCGCGGCCGACTTCCTGGCACACACTTCGGACCTCGCCATCGTGGCGCTGACTGCCGAACAGGTGGGCGCCGCGCGGCGCTGCCTCGACATGGCCGTCGACTACGCCAAGCAACGGATCCAGTTCGGTCGGCCCATCGGCAGTTTCCAGGCGATCAAGCATCGGTGCGCGGACATGTTGGTTCAGGTTGAGGGTGCGCTTTCCGCCGTGACGCATGCGGCCGAAGTGGCCCACACCGATGACCTGCCGGCCACCGCGTCGGTCGCGAAAATGGTGTGTTCCGAGGCCTTCCTCCACGTCGCGCTCGACAACATGCGCATCCACGGCGGTATCGGCTTCACCTGGGAACACGACGCCCACCTTTTCGTCCGCCGCGCCAAGGCCACCCAGTTGATCTTCGGCGACCCGGACTACCACGCCCAACGACTGGCCACACTTGTCTCCGCGACGAAAGGACCCACGTGACCGTTTCTTTCTCTCTCGAACTGCCCACCCAGCGAGTCGAGGCGGTGGACGAGTTCGTCACCGCCGACGCCATTGCCGACATCGCGCGAGCGGCCGAGGCGAGCAAATTCGCGGCGGTCCATGTCACCGACCACCCCGCACCGGACTCCAAGTGGCTCGACCACGGCGGGCACCACGCCCTCGATCCGTTCGTCGCGTTGGCCTTCGCCGCCGCCGCAACGACCCACGTCAAGCTGCTGACCAACGTCTACATCGCCGCCTACCGCAACCCGTTCCTCGGCGCCAAATCGATTCAAAGCCTCGCGGTGTTGTCCGGGGGCCGGCTGATCCTGGGCACCGCGGCGGGATACCTGAAGCCCGAATTCAAGGCCCTGGGAGTCGATTTCGACAACCGCGGTGCCCTGCTCGATGAGGCCCTCGATGTGCTGGACAAGGTGCTCGGCGGCGGCGACCTCGCGTACGAGGGGACGTCGTTCGCCGCCCGCGGCGTCCGGTTGCGGCCGCTGCCCGCGAGTCCGCCCCCGGTCTGGGTCGGCGGCAACAGCAAGGCGGCGGTTCGCCGGGCGGTGTCACGCGCTCAGGGGTGGGCGCCGTTCAATACGTTCGGCTACGCGGCGGCCTCGCGCACAGCGGAAATCTCGACGATCGATGACCTGGCGCTCGCCATCGACTGGGCCAAGCAGTACGCGGCCGAGATCGGCCGCACCGCCCCGCTGGAGATCTGTTTCTCGGCGGGAAACCTGTTGGACGACGGTAAGTCGGCCGACGAACGTCACGCGACGATCGCGCGGCTCGAGTCCGCCGGGGTCACCTGGCTCACCATCGCGCCGGCAGGTGCCGACCGGACCGAAGTCATCGACCGTGCCCGCGCCTTCGCCGACGAGTTCATCGCCGGGTGACGCGACGTCACGCCATCAGGCTGCCGGCGGCGAATGCGTCCACGCTGATCCGGCGATGGGCGAACAGCCACCGACCGTCGACGGGTGTCAGTACGTCGCGGTAGCGGCCCCAGTGGTCGAGCCCGATGTCGGTGTGGACGGCGAAATAACTGCTGACCTCGACCCTGTCGCGGGCCACCGACCCGAACCTGATGCTGGTGACGTGGTGGCGGACATGAGTCGGTGCCCGCCGCCCCGATTGCCCAGGCTTTGTCACAGCGGCGCCCAGGCCCGCCTCGATCGCCGAGGGTCCCGTCAGCGGCCCGTCCCCCCCGGTGAATTCCAGCACGCCCTCGTCGGCGAAGCATGCCGCCAGCGCGCGAAGATCGAATCGGTCTGTGGCCGCGGTGCAGTCGGCCAACGTCTGTCGCACCGACTCCCGAACCTCGAGCTCCCACGCCTCCACCTGACCTCCTCGTTAATGACCGTTCCAGCACACGATAACGTTTATTCTCATGCCGCAACCAAGCCTTGAGGACCTGCTCGATCCGGTGACAACCGCGCTGGTGACCCAGGAGTGTCAGGGCGGGGTGATCGGGCCGCAGGCCGGCCTTCCGCTGCTCGCCGAGGAGGCCCGGCGAGAAGCCATTCCCAACATTGCCAGGCTGCTCGATGCGGCCAGGGCGGCCGGCGTGACGGTCGTGCACTGCCTGATACAGCGGCGCGCCGACGGTCGCGGTTCGAACACGAACGCCCGGTTGTTCGCGGCGGGGAAATCCTTCAGCGTCGACCTGACGCCCGGTAGCGCGGGCGCCTCGGTGCTCCCGGAATTGGGTCCACGCGACTCCGACCTTGTGCTCACCCGCACCCACGGTGTCGGCCCGATGTGCGGCACCGACCTGGACTCGATGCTGCGCAACCTGGGAATCAAAACCATTGTCGGAGTTGGTGTGTCGGTGAATATCGCGATCACCAACTTCGTCATGGATGCGGTCAACCGTGGCTATCAGTTCGTCCTACCGCGGGACGCGGTCAGTGGGTACCCGCGCGAGTATGCCGATTCGATCATCGACAACACGCTGTCCCTGCTCGCCACCGTGACCCCGTCGAGCGCGGTCATCGACGTGTGGAATGCAGCGGTGTGACCTGTCGCCGGCGCCCCAGATGTGGATGTTGCCGGGCGATGGTGATAACGTCGTTCTCAAATAGCGTAAATGATCATATTCGCTGCTCAGGAGGAAGAGTCACATGTCGTCCCGATCACTGCCGTATCCGGTTTTCGACATCGACAACCACATGTACGAGACGACGGACGCGCTCACGAAATACCTGCCCAAGGAGCACCGCGGGAAGGTCGGTTACGTCGAGGTCAACGGCAGGCCCAAACTGGTTGTCAAGGACCGCATCAGCCACATGATCCCCAACCCGACGTTCGCGCGGGTTGCGAGGCCGGGCAGCGCCGAGGATTACTTCCTCGGCAACAACCCCGAGGGCCTCAACTTTCGCGAGTTCATCGGCGAGGCAATGGATGTCATCCCCGCCTACCAGGCGCCCGCCCCGCGGTTGGAGCTGATGGATGAACTGGGCCTCGACCAGTGTGTGATGTACCCGACCCTCGCCAGCCTCATCGAGGAGCGCACCACCGACGACGTCGTCCTCACCCACGCGATCATCCACGCGCTCAACGAGTGGATGCACGAGCATTGGACGTTCAACTACCACGATCGGATCTTCGCCACACCCGTCATCTGCCTGCCGATCGTGGACGAAGCCATCAGGGAACTGCACTGGTGCTTGGAGCGCGGGATGAAGACATTCCTGGTTCGGCCCGCGCCGGTGCCCAGTCGCTTCGGCGGCTCGCGATCCATGGGGCTGCCCGAGTTCGACCCGTTCTGGGAGGAGGTCGTCAACGCCGGCATGCCGGTCACCATGCACGCCTCGGACAGCGGCTACCAAAAACACCTCATGGAATGGGAGGGCGGCGACGAGTACCTGTCCTTCGCACCGAGCGCCCTGCGCGAGGTCGTGATGGGGCACCGGGCCATCGAGGACACCCTGGCCGCCATGATCTGCCACGGCGCGCTCTCGCGCTTCCCGGATCTGAAGATCTTCTGCGTGGAGAACGGCAGCGGCTGGGTGCGCAACCTGCTCGAGCAGCTCAACACGGCGTACAAGATCATGCCGAAGGAGTTCGACGAGCACCCGGTCGAGGTGTTCAAGCGCAACATCTACATCCACCCGTTCCTCGAGGACGACGTCAAGGGCATCGTCGACATCATGGGCGAGGACCACGTCATGTTCGGCTCCGACTTCCCGCACCCCGAGGGTATCGGCGACCCGCTGAGCTTCGTCGACCGGCTGGACGGCATCCCGGACTCGGCCAAGGCAAAGATCATGGGCGGCAACGCGATCGAGCACTTGAAGGTCAAGGTCGCGGCGTGACCCAGGCGCCCGCTGGCCCCACGGTTTACGAGGGGATCGCGGACTTCGAGGCTCACGTCGGCGAGCACCTTGGGTACAGCGATTGGCATCGGGTCACGCAGAAGGAGATCGATCTCTTCGCCGAGGCAACTGGTGACCATCAGTGGATCCACGTCGACCGGGAGAGGGCGGCCAGCGGTCCGTATGGCAGGACCATCGCACACGGCTATCTGACCTTGTCGCTGGTACCCATCCTGGTGCAACAGATCTATAAGGTGACCGGGCTGGCGATGCAGGTGAACTACGGCTCCGACAAGCTTCGGTTCCCCGCGCCGGTGCCGGTCGACTCGCGCATCCGGGCGGGGGCCGAGCTGCTGAAGGTGGAGCGCAACGACAAGGGGGGACGGGCCACGGTGCGCGTCACGGTCGAAGTCGAGGGCAACGACCGACCGGCGTGCGTCGTCGACACGATCGCGGCGATGGTCGACGCCTGACCACACGACACACGCCCGCCGGGGCTGACGGCGGCGGGTATCGCTACGCGTTGAGAATGCGTTGGCCGATGACGCGTTGCTCCTGCAACGCGTCGATGTCCGCATCGGACAGTCCAAGCGCCCCAAGCACCTCGGCGTTGTGCTGACCCAGCGTCGGTGCGGCGGTCCGGTGGTGGTGTGCGGGGCCCGGCGAGATCTGAAATGGCCAGCCCGGAAACCTCTGTCGGCCAGTGATCGGGTGGGCCAAATCTTGATAGAAACCGCGCGCATCGAGCTGTTCGACGTCATACATCTCGTCGGCTGCAAGTAGACGCTCGGCTGGGACGCGTTGTCGGACAAGCGTTGCCACCAGCTCACCGGCGGGTCGCCTGCTCGTCCAACTCGCGAGCACCTCGTCGAATTCGTCGTGGTGTTGCCGGCGAGCTTCCGCAGTCGCGAATCTCGGGTCGTCGCGCAGCTCGTCACGATCGATGGCGGCCAGCAGCGCGACCCAGTCGGCGTCGTCGCGCACGGAGATCGCGATCCACTCGTCGGTGCGGGCCGTCGGATAAACGCCTTGGGCGTATTCGCGGTGCCGATTTCCCTCCCGCGGCCGCACCGTGCCCGTCAGTGAGTACTCGATCACCGGTTCGGCGGTCACCGCAGCGCCAACCTCGATTTGCGCGACCTCGATGAGCTGGCCCTCACCGGTCGACCGCCGATGCTCGAGCGCGGCCAGCAATGCCACACCCGCATGTACGCCGGCGATGGGATCGGCGGGGCCCTGCAGGTTGCACGGCGGGCCATCCGGGTAACCGGTCATCGCCGACATCCCGGACACCTGTTCGATGTTCAGCGCCCAGCCCACGTAGTCGCGCCACGGCCCTTCCAGACCGAATCCGGGCATTCGCACCATGATCACGCCGGGATTGATCTTCGCGAGGGACTCATAGTCGAGCCCGAATTGCTCGACCACGCGCGGCGAGAAGTTCTCCACCACCACGTCGGCCTCGGCGGCCAGCCGCAGGGCCAACTCGCGGCCGGCGGCGGAGTTGAGGTCCAGGGTGATATCGCGCTTGTTGAGGTTCGTTCCCTGCCAAAGTGGCCCCCGTTCGTACCAGTCTTCCCCTTCGCGGAGTAACGAGCCGGAGTAGCGGTGGCCGTCGGGGCGTTGGATGGATTCGACCTTGACCACGTCCGCCCCGAACGCGCCGAGGTAGCACGTCAGGTAGGCGCCCGCCCAGAAGGTGCTCAGGTCGAAGACCTTCAAACCGTCGAACGGCAGGGCGACATTGCGGACGCCGTCCTCCCACCGGGGTGCTTCCCGCTCGCCCCAAGCGGCCTGCGTGGCGCTTCGGAGGGCGGGAGCAGGCGGCGATGGCGGCACCGGCGTCTTCGAAAACCGAAACGGCGCACCAGGTCTGGTGAATCCGCCGGATTCGGTCGGGGCCTTGACGAAGAACCCTCGCTCGGCGTACTGCGGACAGGCGAGAATGGTGTCGCCGTCGGTGACCGGCGCGGCGGGTATCCGCATGGCCTGACTCAGCTCGACCAGATCGGAGACGGTCATCGAATCGAGGAAGGGCTGTGCCTTGGCAAAGAACTCGCCGCGCTCTGGCCCGCCCAGCATGACCGCGAGCTGATGCTCGCCGAATTCGGGCAACCCGACCATGGCGCACACGTCCAGCCAGTGCTGGCCGGTCAGGCAGTTGATGCCGATCCAGCCATCGGCGGCCCGAACGATCCCCAGCATCGGTGCGGCTTTGGAATTCGTCGGCAGACCAAGGCTTTTCAGGCGAGCCGCCATCAGCATCGGATACGGCAGCGTCGACAGCAACGACTCGAACATCGAGACGTCAACCTCGACGGGCCTGTTCGTTCCGCCCGCGGCGATTCGCAGTGCAGTCAGCGTCCCGAGGGCCGCATACGAGCCCGCGATGTACTCCGGAATCCGGGCGCCCGCCTGCACCGGAGCCCGACCGGGATCGCGCATGTTCACCCACCCCGCGGCCGCCTGCAAGGTCAACGGAGTCGTCACCCGGTCGCGAAGCGGTCCCTCCTGGCCGAAGCTCGAGATCCGGACGACTATGAGGCCGGGGTTGATCCGGCCAAGAGCCTCCAGGTCCAGTCCCCACTCCAGGCGGGCAGCCGAGCCCGCCGGCAGGTCCTCGACGAGCACATCCGCCGTCGCGGTCAACTCGTGGACGGCGGCGAGGCCATCCTCCTGACCGAAATCGACTGTCGTTCCGCGTTTTCCCGCATTGAGATACCCGAACAGCCCGCATCGCTCGGGATCCGGAACGTTCGCGGGGAACGGACCCCACCGGCGCAACGGGTCACCCGCCGGCGGCTCGATCTTGAATACGTCGGCGCCCAGGTCGACGAGCAGTTTTGTGCAATACGGCCCCGCGATCTCGGAGGCCAGCTCGACGACACGCAACCCCGTCAGCGGCCGGTTCACGCCGGTATCCCGATGGCCTTCGGCTCCATGTAGGCCCGCAGTCCCATCACACCGCCCTCCCGGCCGATCCCGCTCTGCTTGAAGCCGCCGAACGGTGCGTCCCCGGGGATGGTGCCGTTGATCGACACCTGCCCGGTCCGGATCCGGCGGGCGATGCCCACGGCACGGTCGACGTCACGTCCCCAAACCGCGCCACCTAGCCCGTAGGCCGAGTTGTTGGCGATCGCCACCGCGTCGTGGTCGTCGCGGTACCGCAACACCGTCAGGACGGGTCCGAACACCTCCTCCTGCGCGATGTAGGACTCGGCCGACGCATCGGTGAGTATCGTCGGCTCGAAATAGAAGCCCTTGTTCAGGTCTTTCGGACGGGCTCCCCCGGCCACCACGGTTGCACCGTCGGCCTCAGCGCGTTTGACGAAGCCCTCGACGCGGTCGAGGTGCTCGCGGCTTATCAGCGGTCCCATGGTGACCGCCGGATCGACGGGATCGCCGATCACGACCGCGCGGGCCAGCGCGGCGAGCCGGTCCACCACGTCGTCGTGGATCGCGTCCGGCAGCAGCAGCCTGCTGTTGAGGATGCAGGCCTGCCCGGCGTGCATCGTGCAGCCCTCGAACAGCAGGCGCTCCATCAATTCGTCGGTGACGTCCACGTCGGGAAGCAGGATCGTCGCCGACTTTCCGCCGCATTCCAGCAGAACTCGTTTCATGGTCGTCGCCGCGCCCGCCATCACGTCGCGGCCCACGACCGAGCTGCCGGTGAAACTGACCATGTCGACCCTGGGGTCCAAGGTCAGGCTTCTGCTGGCCTCGAGGCTGTTCGGGGTGACCACATTGACCACACCCGGGGGGATGTCGGTGTCCTCGTGGACGACCCGGGCGAGGGCGAGCCCGGCAAGGGGCGTCAGCGGGGACGGTTTGAGCACGAGCGTATTTCCGGCCGCGAGCGCCGCTCCCAATTTCATGACATTGAGGGTGTGCGGGAAGTTCCACGGCGTCATCGCCGCCACCACACCGAGCGGTTCGTAGCGCAACAGCGTGGTGCCCGCGGCACCCCACGCGTCCAAGGGCGCCTCGGCGGGTTCGACTGCCAGTTCGGCCGCGTGTCCCATCATGAAGACCGGTCCGTCGACGTGAATCAGCCGCTCGTTTGCGGTACAGCCCCACTCGGCCTGCGCGAGGTCGTAGATCTCCTCTCCCCTGGCCAGCAACGCGTCGCTGAGCTGTTGCAGGCACCGCGCACGCTCGGCGGGCTCGGCCGCCGGCCACGGACCCGTATCGAAGGCCGTTCTCGCGGCGCCGATCGCCTGCGCAACTTGGTCAACGCTGGCGTCGGGCGCCGTTCCGATCACCGCTTCGGTCGCGGGGTTCGTGACGTCGTAGCGCCCGCTGTCCGGGTCGGTCCACCGCCCGTCGATGTAGTGCCCCTCAGCCTCGAGGAGGGAACGAGACCCAGCCATCATCCGCCTGCCTTCCCTGACTGCTTGCTCGCGGCGCGATGCGGGCGGCGCCTTACGAGAACATACATACTTTGGCAGTGTGTACACAACCCGCTGCAGCGCCCTGACCGGCAATTAACGGAATTTCCGGTCATATACGCCGTGATTGACAGATGGCCCGGGCCTACTGTAGACACCATGGAAACGGACATTCTTCTCAAATCTGTCCGAAGCAAGCTCGGTGTCGAGGAAGGCATGCGGTGCCCACAACTACTGTCCCATTGCATTCACCCGACTTCTACGCCGGCGATCCGTACCCGGTCTACCGAGAGCTTCGCAACACCACGCCCGTCGTGTGGAATGACGTCACCAAGTTCTGGGCGCTGTTGAAGTACGAGGACATTCGTTATGTCTCCGGCCACCCACTGACCTTCTCATCGACGAAGGGCATCTCGATACCGGATCCCGCCCAACCCGAACCCGTTCAGGAGGGCAACCTGATCTTCACCGATCCCCCACGCCACCGGCAGCTTCGCAAGCTCATCAACTCCGGCTTCACCCGCCGCCAGGTGCAGCTGCTCGAACCCAAGGTGCGCGAGATCGTGCGCGGCATAGTGGACAACATCGACCCGGCAAAGACCCAGCAGTTCGCCGAGGACATCGCGTCACCCCTGCCGACGCGGTTGATCGCGGAGATGCTGGGGGCCCCGACCGAGGACTGGGAAAAGTTTCGGACGTGGTCCGACGCGGCGGTGGGCACCGCCGATCCGGACATCGAGATGGATCACCTCGTCGCGCTCGGTGAGCTCTACGAATATTTCACCAAGCTCATCGCGGCTCGCCGATCCGGTGAGGTCAGCGGGCAAAACGATCTGCTGAGCATTTTGGCGGCGGCCGAGGTCGACGGTGAGCAGCTCAGCGACGCGGACCTGCTGAATTTTTCGTTCCTGTTGTTGGTCGCCGGCAACGAAACCACCCGCAATCTGATCGCGTTGGGCACGCTGGCGTTGATCGACCATCCCGATCAGTTCGCGCTACTGCGGTCGAACCCGGCGGAATTGTTGCCCTGCGCGGTCGAGGAGATGCTGCGATTCACCAGCCCGGTCACCCACATGGCCCGCTGCGCCACCGAGGACGTCGAGATCCGCGGCCAGCAGATCAAGGCGGGCGACACGGTGGTCATGCTCTACGGCGCCGCCAACCGCGACGAAGAAATCTTCGGCCCTACCAGCGAAGACTTCGACATCACGCGTAACCCGAACCCCCACATCGCATTCGGTGCGGGTGAGCACGCCTGCCTTGGTGCCCAGCTGGCCCGGCTGGAGGCTCGAGTGTTCTTCGAGGTGCTCTTGGGAACGTATCCGTCGATCGAACTCACCGGCGACGTGACGCGACTGCGCGCCACCATGACGCCAGGCGTGAAGAGCATGCCGGTACGACTGGGAACGAGCGGCTGATGGACTTCGACTACACACCCGAACAGGAACAGCTTCGGAAGGACTACCGGACCCGCCTCGAAGCGGTGATGACGCCGGAGCGCAGAGCCGCCGTCGCCAACCTGACGGAGGGAGGCGCCGCGATCGCCGAATGCAGGCGCGCGCTCGGCGAGGCCGGTCTGCTCGGCGTCGCCTGGCCGGTTGAATTCGGGGGCGGCGGCCTGACCGCGCTGGAGCAGTACATCTTCTCGGAAGAGGCCCGCAGGGTCAACGCCCCGCTGCCGATGATCACGCTCAACACCGTGGGGCCCACGCTGATTCAGTACGGCACCGAGGAGCAGAAAGCCAAGTTTCTGCCCGCCATCCTCAAGGGCACCGTCGAATTTGCGATCGGCTACTCGGAGCCCGGGGCCGGCAGCGATCTCGCGTCGCTGCGCACCACGGCGGTGCGCGACGGCGACGAGTTCGTCATCAACGGCTCGAAAATGTTCACCAGCGGGGCCGAGTTCGCCGACTACATCTGGCTGGCCGCCCGTACCGACCCGAACGCGAAGAAGCACAAGGGGATAACCCTTTTCATCGTGCCGACCGACTCGCCGGGGTTCTCCTGGAAGCCTTTACACACCATGCCGGGTGTGTCGACGTATTACACCTTCTACGATGACGTCCGGGTACCCGAGAGCGCCATCGTGCTCGGCGAGAACCAGGGCTGGACGTTGGTGACGAACCAGCTGAATCTGGAACGCGCCGCGCTCGGCAACCTCGGCGCCCTGGAACCGCTGTTCAACAAGACGCTCAAATGGGCGTCGACGACGCCGCTGGACGACGGCATGGTCATCGACAAGCCCTGGGCGCAGCAGGCGCTGGCCCGCGTGGAAGCGCAGGTCGCGGCCTACCGACTGCTCAATTTGCGCGTGAACTCGACGATGAGCGCCGGCGCACTCGGCATGGGCGAGGCTTCCGCGGCAAAGGTGTTCGGCACGGAGCTCACGCAGCAGGTTGCCCGCGAACTGCTCGAGGTTGTCGGCCAGGCCGGTACGCGCAAGGACGCGGCGGCTCCACTCAAGGGCGAATTGGAGAGCGCATATCGCATGGCGGTCATCAACACATTCGGCGGCGGGGCCAACGAGCTTCAACGCGACATCATCGCCATGGCAGGCCTGGGGATGCCGCGCGCGCCGCGCGACATGCGGGCCGGCGCATCCTAAGAGGAAGGTACGAGCCGTGACCGAAACAACGAAGGACCCGCTGCGCGAGCGCCTCGACGCGCTCATCGGTAGACCCATCAGTTCCGGACAGCCGGTCAAGGCGCCGGATCCCGTGAATGCGGCAATGATTCGGCATTGGGCGTACGCGCTCGACGATATGAACCCCGCCTATCTGGATCCGGAGTTTGCCTCCTCCTCTCGCTACGGTGGCCTCGTCTCGCCTCCGGTGATGCTGCAGTCGTGGACCATGGCGCCACCCAAGCTCGCAGGCATTCACGAGCGTGGCGGAGTCCCCGTCGAGCTCAAGGAGAATCCGCTGCAGTTCCTGACCGATGCGGGCTACACCGGCACGGTCGCCACCAACTCCGAGTTCGAGCTCGAGCGTTACCCACGGGTGGGCGACGAGATCACCGCCGAAACGGTTTTCGAGACGATCTCCGACGAGAAGAAGACGGCGATGGGCCACGGCTACTTCGTCACCTGGATCACCACCTATCGCGACCAGAACGGCGAGGTGATCGGCCGCCAGCGGTTCCGCACCCTGCGGTTCAAGACGGGAAACTGATGGCCACCAGACTCGCTCCGTCGATCAGTCCGGACACCGAATTCTTCTGGTCGGGCCTTCGGGACCACAAGCTGCTGATCCAGCGGTGCACGGACTGCAAGACCCTGCGGGTGCCCCCGCGCCCGATGTGCGGGAACTGCCAGTCCCTCAACTGGGATTCCGTCGAATCGACCGGCCGCGGAACGGTTTACAGCTTTGTCATGCCGCAATATCCTCCGCTGCCGTTCCTCCAATATCCCTACGTGGTCGCCCTGATCGAGCTCGACGAAGGAGTTCGCATCGTGTCGAACCTGTGCGGAATCGAGCCCGGCGCCATCGAGGTCGGGTTGCCCGTCGAGGTTTTCTACGAGAATTTCGAAGCCATCCCGAGCGGGGAAGAGCTGGTGCTGCACCAGTTCCGGCCCGCGCGCTGACAACGAGGCATCAAGCGAGCATGGACTTTACCTTCACCGAAGAACAAGAGACGGTCGGCAAGGTGGCCCGTCAACTCTTCGAGCACCGCGCCACCCCCGACGCTCTGACCGACCTGGAATCCGGCGAGGTTCGCCACGACGAAGCGCTGTGGCGCGAACTCGCTTCGTCGGACCTGCTGGGCATCGCGCTGCCCGAGTCCGTCGGCGGCAGCGGACGCGGCTTCCTCGAGCTCGGCGTGCTACTCGCCGAGGTCGGCTGGAGCGTTGCGCCCGCGCCCGTCTACGCGACCCTCCTGCTCGGCGCGGATACCATTGCGCGACACGGTGACTCGGCTATCCACGAGCGATACCTCCCGGGAGTGGTGGACGGCAGCACGATCCTCACAGCCGCGCTCGCCGAACAGGGCAACTCCGACCCGACCGCGCCACGCACAACCGCGCGCGCCGACGGCGACGCCTGGACCCTCGACGGCAGCAAGGAGCTCGTACCGGCGGCGCAGCTTGCCGAAGCCGTCGTGGTTTCGGCTCAAGCCGACGACGGCCCGGCCTTGTTCGTCGTCGATGCGGCGGCCGACGGCGTCACCGTGTCGCCGGTGGCGACCACCAACGGTGAGCCCTACGCGGATGTCGAACTGACTGGCGTCGTGGGGCATCGACTCAACGGGGGTGGCGCCGCGGACGCGGTCGGCTCGCTGTACACCAGGGCACTGGTCGGTTTGTGCGCGATGCAACTCGGCGTCGCCGAACGCGCGTTGAAGATCGCCGCTTCCTACACCGGCGAACGCGAGCAGTTCGGCAGACCCATCGGCTCGTTCCAGGCCGTGCAGCAACGGCTGGCCGATGCATTCATCGACGTCGAGGCGATCCGGTGGACCACCTGGCACGCCGCGTGGCTGATCGCCGAGGGTCGGCCCGCGACGCGCGAGGCCGCCATCGCCAAGTTCTGGGCGGCTGAAGCCGGAGCGCGGGTCGTGGCGTCGGCCCAGCAGGTCCACGGCGGCATTGGCATCGACGTCACTTACCCGCTCCACCGATATTTTCTGTGGGGCAAGCAGATCGAGCTCTCCCTGGGCGCGGCCCCCCTCCAGCTCGCCCGCCTGGGCGCGACCTACCCGGAAGGAAGCAGATGACCTCCACCGCCGATCGCACCACCACGCTGGCGTGGGACTCGATCAATGTGGGTGACGAAGTCGCCCCGCTGGATGTTCCGGTGACCACCACGCTGATCGTCGCCGGGGCCATCGCATCCCGTGATTACATGCCGGTTCACCACGACCGCGATTTCGCGAACTCCCAAGGATCGAAAGACATCTTCTTGAACATCCTCACGACCAATGGTCTCTGCGTGAAATTCCTGCACGACTGGGCGGGCCCGGAGGCGATGATCAGGAAACTGTCCATCCGCCTCGGCGTACCCGCATACCCGAATGATCCGCTCCGGTTCACTGGTTCGGTCACGGACAAGTCCCAGACCGACCGCGAAGGACTTGTCGAGGTCACCTTCAAAGGCACCAACAGCCTCGGTGACCACGTCTCCGGGACCGCGGTGCTCAGCCTGCTCCACGGTGTGGACTTATGAGCGACGGTATCGGCGGTAAAGCCGCGCTGGCCGGTATCGGACAGACCGAGTTTTCCAAGGAATCGGGCCGCACCGAGATGCAACTGGCGTGCGAGGCGGTGCTCGCCGCGATCCGCGACGCCGGGCTGACGCCCGCGGACATCGACGGCATGGTCACCTTCAGCGTGGACGACAACGAGGAGATCGAGGTCGCCCGCAACGTCGGCATCCGGGAACTGACGTTCTTCACCCGGGTTCCGCACGGCGGTGGCGCGGCGGCCGGCACCGTCATGCAGGCCGCCATGGCGGTCGCGACCGGAGCGGCAAAAGCGGTGGTGTGCTACCGAGCCTTCAACGAGCGCTCCGGCTTCCGCTTCGGCGGCGCCGGCCGCCAGCCGGGCGTGACACCGCTGTGGATGGCGCCCTACGCGCCGTTCGGCTTCATGACGCCGGCCGCCTGGGTGGCCTTGCACGCCCACCGTTACATGACGACGTACGGCGTCACCAACGCGGACTTCGGCAAGATCTCCGTCATCGACCGCAAGCACGCCGCGAGGAATCCCGATGCGTGGTTCTACGGGAAGCCGATCACCCTCGAGCAACACCAGCAATCACGATGGATCATCGAGCCGGTGTTGCGACTGCTCGACTGCTGTCAGGAAAGCGACGGCGGCGTTGCCATGGTGGTGACCAGCGTCGAGAGGGCACGAGACTTGGCCAAGCCGCCCGCCGTCATCACGGCCGCCGCCCAGGGCGCCGCCCATGACGGCGAGGTGATGACGAGTTACTACCGCGAGGACATCACCGGGCTGCCGGAGATGGGCGTCGTCGGCGACAAACTGTGGCGGGATTCCGGCCTTAAACCACAAGATATTTCGACGGCGTTCCTCTACGACCACTTCACGCCCTTCGTCTTCACCCAACTCGAGGAACTCGGCTTCTGCGGCCGCGGCGAGGCCAAGGACTTCGTCTCGGTCGACGAGCTGTCACTCGGCGGCCGCATGCCGATCAACACCAACGGCGGCCTGCTGGGCGAGGCATACATCCACGGCATGAACGGCATCACCGAGGGCGTCCGTCAGGTGCGCGGCACGTCGCACAATCAGGTGGACAACGTCGAACACGTGCTGGTCACGTCGGGCACCGGCGTTCCCACCAGTGGCTTGATTCTCGCCCCCGATCACTGAGCACGCAGGCGAGGAAAGCCGATGACGCAGGCTACCGCGGTCGACACCCGAGCGGCGCTCATTTCGGCCGCGTTCGCCTGCTTCCGAACGCGCGGCTTGCGCAAGACGACGATCGTCGACATCGCACGCGCCGCCGACGTGTCCAGAAGCACGTTCTACGAATACTTCCGGGACAAGGAGACGATTGTCGAGGCTTGCGCGGAGGAGGCGTCACAAAGCTTCTATCGCAAGCTGGCAAAGGCGATTGACCGCGACGGCGGCAGCACCCTGGAGGAAAAGCTGGTCCGCGCAGCGGTTTTCGTTACCCAAGCCCGCCGGGTGGTGGAGCACGAGTCATATTTCGACGAAGAACAGGTCAACTTGATGTTGACCAAGAACGCGTCGACCCTAGTGCGGGAATGCGGTGAATTTCTCGCGCCATACATCTCCGCGGCGAGGCTGACCGGTGAGGTGCGCAACGACCTCGACGTTCGATCGGCGTCGGAGTGGTTTGCACGAATCCTGCTGTCTTTGTTCACAACCCCGTCACCCTATCTCGACGTGGATGACGACGCGGTGGCCGACTTCGTCCGAGCGTATGTCGTGCGGGGATTCAGCCATGAGCGAGGCAAACGAAGCAGCGCGTGGCTCCCGAGACCGCCAAGCTGACGGCAGGACGATGTGCACCTAGGACCCCGCCTTGGCGCGTGCGCCGTCGAGAGACGGCACTGCGTGGCCGCCCACTCGGTCGACCTCGCGCAACAGAGGTTTCGCGGCAGCATGGATTTCGCTCATCGTCATGGCGCGTAGTGGGTGGAACCCAAGGATGAGTCGCACATGTCCCCTATCGTCAAGGACGGGCGCCGAGATGGTGGCAACCCGGAGCGCATCGCGTGCGCCGTCGCCGGATAGCAGGTTCGCCGATATGAATTCGATGCGCAATTGGTCGACGACGGAGCGCAAGTTGTGGGGCACTGTCTCGGTAGACAGCGTCTCGATCGCATGAGCCGCCTGCGCCAGCGCGGGAGTCATCCAATCGACGTCATAACCGCGGTCGCGCGTCTGAGCCAACACTGCGCGAAGGCGCTCCGCCAGCGACGTGTCTCCGGCCGCGCCGCGCTGAATCCACGATTCCTGTTGGGTTGGGATATCCCATGCGGCGCAGGCGATCCCAAACGGCGGTGCATAGGGGATCCGCTCGAGGGAAGCGACCGGTGCGTTAGACCCGTCGGGACTTTCGAACGCGGTGATCACCAGTTCGTCTCCACTGCGCTCGACCACCGAGGCCGGCGCACCGGTTGCCTCAGTGAGACGGTGGATGGCTTCGCGAGCGACAGCCAGAAGTGGGCGCGCTGCTTCGAACCTCTCCGCGATGAGGGCAATAGTGGGACCAAGATCAAACTTCTTGGAAATGGGATCACGCGTCGCCCAACCGCGGTCACACAACGTCTTGAGTATGGAGTGCGCCGTGGCCTGAGAAAGGCCAAGTTCGCGAGCGACGTCGGAGAAGCGGTGCCCGCCATCCTCCGGCCTGCTGAGAAACTCAACGACATCGAGGACACGCTCGGCCGGTGCTGACGTGACTCCGCGCATCTTGACTCCTCTCGCGCCGCATTCTACGGTCGACTCAGTATTTAGATGAATTATTCTCTAATAGTAGAGAATATCGCATGAGGATGTGGGTGCCGGTGCGTGCCGTAGTGCTGCGAGGCGGGGAGCTTACGGTCCGCGAGACTGCCGATCCCGTTCCCGGGCAGGGCGATTTGCTGCTCAAGACCCTCAGCACCGCGATCTGTGCGTCCGACGTGCACTACATGGACCATCCCGAATTGGCGATCGACGATCCGACGGGTCGGTCGCTCTACGACCCCGACCGCGACGTTGTCCTGGGGCACGAGTTCGTGGGTGAAGTGATCGGCCACGGCCCTGGATGCGGCGAGGCCTTCCCGATCGGGGCCAGGGTGACGTCGATGCCGATCCGGTTGGTCGACGGCGGCGCTGGGGGTCTACGCATTATCGGACAGCACCCCGAGGCGCAGGGCAGTTTCGGAGAGTTGCTTGTGGTACCCGAGGCGACCGCAAGGGTGATAGAGGGCTCGGTGTCCAGCGATGCGGTCGCCGTGGTCGACGCCTTCGCGGTCGGCGAGTTTTATGTCCGCGCCTCGAATCTGCAGCCCGGCGAGATCCCGATCGTCGTCGGCGCGGGCGCAATCGGGCTGTCGGCGGTCGCTGCGCTCAGCGCGCGGGGGGTTGATCCGATCATCGTGTCCGACTTCAGCGCCGACCGCCGCGAACTGGCCCAGTCCGGGTTCGGCGCGCATGTTCTGGTCGATCCGGCACAGCGGTCGGTGTTCGACGCCTTCCGCACGTTGCGCGCCGAACGCCACATGAACGGCTCCGCCGTGGTGTTCGAATGCGTTGGCGCTGCGGGTCTCATCGACAGCATCGTCGCGGAGGCGGAGTTCTCATCGCGCATTTACTGCGCGGGTGGCTGGTACACCGGCGACACCCTCGACATCACCAAAGCCACCCGAAACGGCCTGACTCTCCAGTTCGGTGGAGGACCGCTCCCGCAGGACTGGTACGGCGTTCTGGATGCGGTCGTCGGGGGGAAGCTGAACCCACTGCCCAGCGTCGGCAAGATCATCGGCCTCGACGAGGTGCCCGCGGCGCTGGCGGCGGCGCGGCGATCCGAAGGCCCACCCCGCGTCGTGATCCACCCGAACGGTGACTTCTGATGTCGGACCGCGACGACATTTTCGACCTCACAGTCCGGTATGCAACGGCAATCGACAGCCGGCAATACCGGCTTCTCACGACAGTCTTCGCCGAGGATGCGCGCATCGACTACGGTGTGGTCGGCCAGTGGACCGGTGGCGCAGAGGTTGCGCGGTTCATGGAGGCAGCGCACGTCGGCGCGGCGCACACGATCCATCGAATGACCAACCAGGCCATCTCAATAGACACCGACACCGCGACGATCCGCACCTACGTCGACGCACTGATCCTGATGGAGGACGGCTCGGGCGCGAACCCCGTCGGTTACTACGACGACCACGCCGTACGGACGCCGGACGGTTGGCGGATCGACCGCCGTACCTACACCTCGGTTCGGCTCGCTGCGGTGCCGGGCGCCCATGGGTGACATCGCACGGAGGTACGGACCGTGGGCGGTGATCGTCGGCGCGTCCGACGGATGCGGCGCCTTGTTCGCCGAGAGGTTGGCGCAGGAAGGAGTGAACGTTGCGCTGGTCGCTCGTCGCCGACGCGTGCTCGACACGGTAGCCGAGGCGATTCACGAGCGCACCGGTGTCAAAACCCGGACGCTCGCCATCGATCTCACCGAGCCCGACGCTGCCCAGTCCATCATCGACGCCACCGCAGACCTCGAGGTCGGCATGCTGGTGTACTGCGCCGGCGGGGATCCGAACTACCAGCCTTTTCTTGCCAATCCGGTATCGACAGCCGAAGCCCTGCTGCAACGCAACTGCCTGGTGCTGATGCGGTTGTGTCACCACTTCTCGGGCCTCATGGTCGACCGAGGACGCGGCGGCATCGTGAACTTCACTTCTGGTGCTGCGCTAGCCGGTGGCCGAAACATGGTGGCATACGGAGGAACCAAAGCCTTCGACATGGTTTTCACTGAGGGGCTGTGGGCGGAGTTGCACGACAAGGGCGTGGACGTCCTGGGTCTGGTCCTCGGCATGACCGATACACCGGCTCTGCGGCAACTGGAATTCGAGCGCGGCCGACTGAAATCCGTCGACGAGGTTCCCCAGGGTGCGGTGACAGCCGCGAGCGTGGTGGACGAGGCGTTCGCCAACCTCGGCAACGGACCGACGATCGCCACGGGCGATGACGTCCGGATGGCATTTGAACTTTTCAAGTCCATGACACGCAACGAAGTGGTTCGAATGATCATGCAGGCCAGCGCCGAAGTCATGGGTTCCGACGCACGGCAGCCCGGTTAGCAGCGACCGTGTTCACCCTTCGCTTCGACATGCGAGCGCCCACCATCGGAGCGCCGGCCACCGAGTTATACGCCGCCGCCAGCGAGATGTCGGCATGGGCCGAGCAGCATGGCTGTATCGCCGTCGTGCTCTGCGAACACCACTGCGCGGACGACGGTTATCTGCCGTCGCCGTTACTGCTCGGTGCGGCCATTGCCGCTCGCACGAAGCAACTCTTGGTGAACCTGACAATTCTGCTGCCCTTCTACGATCCGGCACGGCTGGCCGAGGACATCGCCGTGCTGGATCACATCAGCGCGGGCAGAGCCACCTACGTCTTCGGAATCGGATATCGCGCTGAGGAATACGCTCACTTCGGACTCTCGATGTCCGACCGCGGCAGGCTGGCGGACGAGAAGCTCGGCGTGTTACGCCGCCTCCTCGCCGGCGAAGAGATCGAACACGGCGGCAGACGAATGAAAGTCACCCCGCGGCCGCGCACGCCGGAAGGCCCCATGATGAGCTGGGGCGGCGCCAGCCTGGCGGCCGCGCGGCGCGCTGGACGTAACGGTCTCGGCTTGCTCGCCAACGGCGGGGTGCCAGGAATGCGGGAAGCTTACGAAAAAGCATGTCGCGACAACGGCTTCGAGCCCGGCTTTGTCGTCATCCCCGAGCGTGACGCGGCCACCAACTGCTTCGTGGCCGACGATGTCGACGCGGCGTGGGACGAGATCGGCAAGTACCTCCTGCACGATGCAATCGCCTACTCGGAATGGAATCCCGACAACGCGGTATCCGCCAACATCACCACCGCCAGGACCATCGACGAGCTGCGCAACACGTCGTCACACGTGATCCTCTCGGTCGACGAAGCGCGGAAGCGCATCGCAGCAGGTGAAATGTTCAACATTTCGCCACTGTGCGGCGGGATACCGCCCGCGATCGCATGGCCCTACTTGAAGAGATTCGCCGAGCTGCAGTAGTCGAAAGGACACGAGATGAGCCTTGACGGGGGCGCGGCGGAAGTAGGCACGTCTTTGGGATCCGTTCACTTCGACCCCTTCTCGGATGAATTCTTCAACGATCCGTTCGAGATTTACCGCCAACTACGCGATCGGGCGCCGGTCTACCACAGCACGCAGTACGACTTCTGGGCCCTTTCCCGCTATGAGGATGTCGCGAGCGCGATGCGCGATCACGAAAGGTATTCCTCGGCGAAGGGTGTGACGCTCGATCATTTCATCGATCCCGACGCGATGATCCCGCACGGAGTGATCATCATGATGGACCCTCCGCAGCACACCAGAATGCGGTCGCTGGTAAACAAGGTTTTCACCCCGCGTGCGATCGCCAAGCTCGAGCCGATGATCCGGAAGGTGATCGACACAATCGCGCAAACCATCGATGTGACGTCGTTCGACATAGTCGAGGACTTCTCGGCGCTGTTCCCCGTCGAGATCATCACCACGATGTTGGGGGTGCCGCCGGACGGTCGCCAGCAGATCCGGCACTGGCTCGACGCACTGCTGGAACGCGAGCCGGGAAACATCAGCACGACGCCGCACGGCCGCGAGGCGGCGGTGACCATGTGGAGGTACTACTACGACCTTGTCGTCGAGAAACGCGCCAACCCACAGGACGACATGATTTCGCGGCTCACCCAGGTCGAGGTCGAACGCGACGACGGCACCATGACTCGCCTCGACGACACGGAGATTTCGGCCTTTGCGTCGATGCTCGGCGGTGCGGGCGCCGAGACGGTGACCAAGCTGGTCGCAAGCGCCGCAGTGGTGTTTGCGCGACACCAGGACCAATGGCAGGCACTGAGGCGAGACCGAAGCCTCATTCCCGCCGCCTTCGAAGAGCTGCTGCGTTACGAGGGGCCATCGCAATACGACATCCGTTGGAGCAAGGTCGATGTAGAACTTCATGGCACGGTGATACCCAAGCACAATCCGGTGATGCTCATCAATGGTTCGGCCACCAGGGATGAGCGAGCGTTCGTCGATGCAGATCGCTTCGACATCAATCGTCGGCACTCCGGCCACAACCTCGGATTCGGCTACGGAATACACAGCTGTCTTGGCGCGGCACTGGCGCGCATGGAGGGACGCATTGCCATCGATGCCCTGTTGGACTTGATCCCCGAGTTCGAGGTAGACGTCGCGGGCCTGCAACGGGTCAAGATGCCGAATGTCTTCGGATGGGGACGCGTGCCCGTACGTGCGGTAGCGCAATGATCCGTCCTCACGACGAACTCGCTGCTCTCATCGGTGCGCGAAGCGGGTGGAGACGCAAGCCGCGGTCCGGCGCTCTTAGGAAAACGCACATAGGAGATTGAGCAATGGCAACTGAGAAATCCAGAAAGTATCGGGTTGTTCACGTGGGCACGGGATTGACCGGTAAGGAGGCACTCCGGGCAGTCCTCGGTGATCCGGCACTGGAACTCGTCGGAGTCAAAGTGTCCACGCCCGAGAAGGCCGGAGTTGACGCGGGTCGCCTTTGTGGCGAACCGGAGGTCGGTATACCGGCAACCGACGATCTCGACGCGGTGCTGGCTCTGCGGCCCGACTGTGTCACCTACTGTGCCACCGCCGTCCGGCGCGAGAATGACGCGATCACCGACATCATCACTTACCTCGAGGCGGGGATCAACGTCGTGACGATCTCGACGATCCCAATGGTCTACCCGCCTGCGGCGCCACCGGAGTGGCGCGCGGCCGTCGAAGCCGCGGCGGCGAATGGCAATTCGACCTTCTACGCCACCGGCGCCGAGCCGGGCTTCATTAGTCTCAACGTCCCCACCGCCCTGCTTGCCGGCGCCGGAACCGTCGATTCCTACCGGATGGACGAATATGCGATCGACCTGGACAAGTCCTATCCCATTTGGGAGGTGCTGCACGAATCCATGGGCTTTGGAAAGCCGAACGGGCACGTGCCCGCCCGAATCGCATCGGGCAAGGTCACCCACGACTGGGAGACCGTGGTGCGCTACATCGCCGACACCCTAGGCCTGGAACTCGATGGAGTCGAACTGGATTGGGAAACACTTCTCGCGCCAACGGATTTGCAGACTGCCCTCGGCACGATTGCTGAAGGGACGATTTGCGCGCACCGCTGGCAGCTGGCCGGCGTCATCGATGGGCGGTCAGTGGTCGCGGTGCAGTATTTCGCGACGGTGAGTTCCACACCCTGGCCGCAGCGTTGGCCGCGGCCGTCGAGGGAAAACCAAGGCGGCATGGTCATCCGGGTCGAGGGACGGCCCAGTATGTCCCTGGAGCTGTACTTCGAGCAATCGCCCTCGGATCGGGTCAATCCGGGTGTAGCGGTGACAGCGCTGGCCGCGGTCAACTCCATACCCGCGGTCGTGGACGCGGCGCCTGGCGTGCTTGGCTCTCCCTTGGCGGGTCCGGCGATAGTGAGCAGGCAATCGCGAACGCGCCCTGTTTAGTGACCCGCTTGCGCGAATCAGCCTGCCGGCGCGCGAGCGCGCTGTGGTCAATTGCGCCGCAAAACCCGGCGCGATCAGAATCTGGGTCGCGGGTTGCTTTGCGATGAAGGGCATCTCACTTCACCCACACCCGTGACCGAAGCAGCGAAGGACGCGTTGCGCGAGCCTCTCGATGCGCTGACCGGCGAACCGATCAGTTCTGGACAGCCGGTCAAGGCGCCAAACCTCAACCTACAATGCTGCCTTCACGCAGGAAGTTCTCTGTGTACGCCTGATACGTCAGGCTGTCGCGATCGAGGCCGATGAGATCGAGGAAGGGGTGCCACTCCCGGGAATCGACAAACCAGTCCCAACGAGTGATGTGGCCCTCGTCATTGGTCCATACGTAATCCCATTCGTGAAGCTGCAGAACGGTCCCGTCGGCCAGCGTTCCCGCATAGGTGTCGCGGACCGCAAACCCCCAATCGGCGGGCCTGCAGTCGAACGGGGTAACGATTCGAAAGTCGGGCATGTGCTTCCACCACATGCGGAATTCGCAGGTAAGCATGTCACCGTCGGGCGCGTAGCGTTGCATGGCCGCGAGCACCTCCTCGGAGGCGAGGTCGGCCATCACATGATCGGCGCCGCCGTTGAACAGGGGGCACACCATTACGGCGTCTGGCGAGTAGATCCACTCATCGCCGTATGTGATTTTTTTCGTCTCCGGGGCTCTTGCGTACGTCTCCCATTTTGCGCGGGCCAGCCTGTGGTGCAGGGCAACTCGATCGGAGGTCATGCTCCGCGCGTCCTGTGTACGGGCACATTGGACCACCCACAAACATTCGCCATCGCCACCCGCCGCAGTCCACCGCGGTCGACTTCATAGTCAGGGAGGAGATCGAGCAGCGCCTCGAGCGCGATGCGGCTCTCCATCCTTGCCAGCGCCGCCCCCAGACAACTGTGCACGCCATACCCGAAGGCGAGGTTGAAGCCCATTCTGCGCTCCCGGTCGATGTCCAGCCGGTCGGGATCGGGGAACATCCGTTCGTCGCGGGTCGCCGAGCCCGTGACGAGCAGGACTGCGCTGCCCGCGGGAATGGTGCTGCCGTGCAAGGTCACATCGCGGGTGGCGGTGCGTACCTGGTACTGCGAGGGCGCCTCATAGCGCAACAATTCTTCGACGGCGGCGGGCACCTTGCTGCGGTCCTTCCGCAGCTTCTGCCACTGATCCGGAAAGTCGGCGAAGGCGACCACGGCGTTGCCGACGAGTTTCGTCACCGTCTCGGCGCCAGCTCCCCCAAGCATGGTCGCGAATCCGGTGATATCGACGTCGGTGAGCTTCTCCACCTGACCGTCCCGCTCGATCTCGGTTTCGATGAGCCTGCTGATCATGTCGTCACGAGGTTCGGCGCGGCGCTGCTGCACGAGGTCGTAGTAGTAGAGACCGGTTTTCATCGACGCTTCCCGCCCTGCGGCGGTGGTGGCGATCCCACCCGGGTGGCGTTCGAGGAGCAGATCCAGCCAAATGCGGATCTGGTCGCGGTCCTGCTTGGGCACTCCGAGCATGGTGGTGATGACCTCATTCGGGAACAGCGCCGAGAAATCGGCCACCACATCGAACGAGGAGGGGTCGAGCGCGTCGATGCGTTCGTAGACTTTCTCGCGCACCATGTCTTCCAACGCCGCGATGGCACGCGGCGTGAACACGTTGCTCACCAGCCTGCGCATCTTCTGGTGCTCGGGTGGGTCCATCGAGATGATCACTTTGGGCACTGGTATCGCGTCGTCGTGCGCCTGAACCATGTCCAGCGTCGCACCCTTTGCCGACGAATAGGTTTCGTGGTCCTTGGTAGCGGGCGCCACGTCGTCGTAGCGGGTCAGTGCCCAGAAATCCCACTTCGGGTTGTAGTAGACGGGGGCACTGTCGCGCAGGCGTCTGTACGTGTCGTACGCCCCGTTGAAGAAATCTTCAGAGAATGGATCGAATTCGACGTTACCTTCTGAGACCTGCAACGGCGTAGTAGGAGTCATAGAATCGCTCCGGCCTCTTTGTAGGCTTCGATGGTGTCCCAGTCCAGGCCCGCTTCCATCAGCACCTCCTCGGTGTGCTGGCCGTGCTCGGGCGCCCCCGAAGGGGTGACGGCCGTCTCGTCGAATTGGACGGGGTTGGTGGGCAACGAGTAAGGCGCTCCGCTCATCGTCGCGGTCTTCGCGACATAGCCGTTCGCGGTCACCGCCGGGTCGTGGCAGACCTCCCCCGGTGTCTGCACCACACCCCAGGCGCCGGAGAGGTCTGCGAGCGCCTCACGCCATTCGACGAGTGTGCGTTGGGCAAACGCTTCGTCCATCAGCGAGATGAGTTCCGCCCGGTTGGCGAATCGCGTTGCCGCCTCGGCAAATCGCGCATCATCGACGAGTTCGGGTAGGCCGATCACGCGCATCGCTTCCGCATAGAACTTGTCCAGTTGCAACATCATCAGCTGGACGTGGCGATCGTCTTTTGTGCGGTAGGTCCCGACCAAAGGGTTGGGCGCGTCGGCGTGGCGCCAGCTCGGAACCGCGCCGCCGCCATGAATCTGGCTCACTGCGATGTCGGGGCTGAGGTTCCAAGCCGCAAGCCCGAGGAGGGAGACATCCACCACCGATCCCTGACCGGTGGTCGCCTTCCGGTACAGCGCTGCCGCGATACCCCCAGCGATCGTCATTCCGCCGAGCAGGTCGCCGAACGCGGGTCGTGAACGCACCAATTCCTCAGCGTCCTCGGTGAGCATGGCGGCGATGCCGCCGCGCGCCCAGTAAGAGACGCCGTCATAGCCGGGCTTGTCGGCGTCGGGTCCCTTCGGGCCGTGGCCCGACCCGCGTACGTAGACGATGTTGGGGTTGACGGCCCTGATGTCGTCGACGTCGATGCCCATCTTCTTGCGGCGGCTTGGTAGGTAGCTGGTGAGGAACACGTCGCAGGTGGCCGCGACTTTGCGGATGACGTCTTGGCCGCCGGGAGTGCTCAGATCGACGCCGATCGACTTCTTGCCCCGATTCGGTATCTCGATCATGTAGTTGACGGCGCCACCACCCTCGTCGACGATGCCCATCGTCACGAGGCCGCGTTGCGGGTCGCCTCCCTCGCGCGGCTCGACCTTGATGACCTCGGCACCCCATTCCGCCAACACGGCGCCGGCCGACGGTACGAAGGTCCACGCGGCAACCTCCAGCACGCGAACACCGCTGAGTACTTTGTCGACGGAAATGACGGCCTCCATGGGTCACGGCAGTACGGGTGCGAGCGCACCAACAGTTGGGAAACGGCGGTAATGCTCGTTTACACGTTCCGAGAATGTCAGTTTCGAGGGAGTTTGTAAACCGCGGCGGCGCCAACGGGGCAGCGCCGAAGTGCTTACGGACGCGCCGACAGCCGTCCCGGCAAGCCCGGATCACCGTCGGCCCAAAAGGCCCGCCAGGTCGGCATCCGTTGGGGCATAGCCGCACGCAACCGAACGTCGGTCGGCCATCGCATGAACTCGGGACCGGGGCGCTCGGTGACATCGACGGAATACCAGGGATGCTCCCGCCGCTTGACGAAGCACCACTGGCCGTCGCGGCGCTCATAGACGTCGTCGTAGCGCATCGTGATCACATACCATCCGTCGCCGTCCTCGTGTTCGGCGCGGCAGTAAATCGCTCCGGTCGCATGATCGGCGTCGACGAAGTCGAACTGGTGACCGCAGATCAGGTGGATGCTGCGGTAGAACCGTCGGAGCACGCGGTCATACCAGCGCCTCAACGCATCCCTGCCGCGCCCCTCGGCGCCCGCGTCGACATCGTCGACGAACAACGCCACCAATGCATCGAGATCACGGGCATCGAGGGCCATTGCATACTTGCCGGGTAACTGGCTAATCGCGAGGCTCGACTCCACTCGGTCCAACCGGTCATCGCCGGTCGAACCCTTCAATCCTGTGGCCATCGCGGTATTGTAGGCTCACACCGCCTAATGAGAACCGCTGTTCTCGGTTTCGGAAAGGCTACTATTCTGCGCTCATGCCCTTTCCGACGATCTTGCCCACGATCCCTGCACTGGTGAGGTTTTGCGCAGCCCGTTTCGGCGACAGGCCGTTCCTCATCGCCGACGGGCGGAGATTGTCCTACGCCGATCTCGACCGCCGTTCGGCCGCCCTGGCCGCCGCCCTGTTGGCGCAGGGCATCAGCAAGGGCGACCACGTCGGAATCCTGATGCCCAACAGCGTCGACTGGGCACTGGCGTGGTTTGCCACCACACGCATCGGTGCGGTCGCTGTTCCGCTCAACACCTTCTATAAGGCCTCCGAACTGGCCTGGACCGCCCGCCATGCGGACCTGAACGCAATCTTGGCGTGGCCGCGGTTCCGCAATCACGACTTTTTGACCCGGCTGGAAGATGCACTGCCGGGTCTCGCCGGTCAGGACCGGCCAGGGCGCATCATGGTCCGCAAGGCCCCCTTCCTACGGACTGTCGCGGTGTGGGGACCGTCTGATCGGGCCTGGACGACGAGGATCCACGCCGACGGCGCGCTGCCGGCCGCCGACGCCGACTTCCTCGTCGACGTGGAGTCGTGCGTGACCCCGGCCGACGAGGTGATGATCATCTACACCTCGGGCAGCACCGGTGACCCGAAAGGGCCCGTGCACACCCAGGGAACGCTGGTCCGCCACACCTACAACCTCACCTTCATGTACGCCGTCACCCACGACGACGTGATGTTCACGTCCATGCCCTTCTTCTGGGTGGGCGGGCTGATCACCGGATTGCACGCGGTGATCCACCACGGCGCGACGCTGATCACTCAGCCCGCGTTCGATGCAGCAGAGGCGTTGGAGCTGATGGAGCGACACCGCGCGACCATCGCGCTGGGCTGGCCGCAGCAGGGTAAGACGCTGTCCGAGCATCCCGACTTCTCAGCACGCGATCTGAGTTCGGTGCACCGCACCAGCATGCCCGCGATGGTGCCACCCCGGCATCAACCCAAGGGCTCCAGCGGCCTGGGAATGACCGAGCTGTGCGGCAACCACCTCGGCGTCGATCCCTATCTGCCGCAAACGCCCGATCGGTCCGAAACCGGCGGCCCACCAATCGAAGGGCTGCACCACCTGATCGTCGACCCCGACACGGGACAGCCGGCGCCCATTGGCACGCCCGGCGAAATATGGGTTCGCGGATACTCGTTGATGCAGCGGCTGCACAAGTGCGAGCGCGAGGACGTGTTCACGTCGGACGGCTACTACCGAACGGGCGACTGCGGCATCGAGTACGACGACGGTTGGATCAAGTTCACCGGACGGTTGGGCGACCTGATCAAGACCGGTGGGGGCACCAACGTCACACCCAGCGAAGTCGAACTGGCACTGGCCGACTGCGACGGCGTGCTCGAGGCATATGTGGTCGGAGCGGAGAGCGCTGAACACGGAACGGTAGTCGCGGCTGCGGTGGTGCCGCGCGGCGAATCCGCACTCGACGCCGAGTCTTTGCGAGCGCAACTGCGCGACCGGCTGTCGGCGTACAAGGTTCCCAAGCACATTTGGGTCACCGCCAAGCGAGACCTTCCGTTCACCGCGACCGGCAAAGTCAAGAAGCCGGAGCTGGCGCGGCAACTCAGCGAACAGTTGCGCTCGGCTACGAGCTAACCGGTTGCCCGTCGGGCATATTCGTGGTCATCAGGGTCAACGGGATGCCGAACAACGGCTCCAATTTGACTTCGGTCAGTTCGAATCCGTCGCCTTCGTGCCGCTGCCGGAAGTCGGACTTCACGCCGTACCTCGCGGCGATGTCCTCGCCCGCGGCACAATCCGCGGTGCGTACGATGACGGAGAACAGCCCGTCACCGTTGCGCGCGAGAAAGTCCGCCGCGGTACCGGCATCCGTTGGTGCCGCGGCGGTCGGGGCGATGAGCTCGAACCCGCGGTCCCAGTCGAGGCGAACCTGCAGACCAAGGCGCTCTAACTCGAAAGCCTGGAACTGAAAGCCCAAAGCGCTCAGGTAGTCGGCAGCGCGGTCGAGGCGCTCAAGAGCGACGGCGAACACAACGTGGTGCAACTGCGGCAGCTGGGGTGACATGCCAAAGACTCTACGAGCGCATAAAGAGAGATTTCAATTATCGGAAATATCGATTCTCGTTGCGGTAGATTCGCGGCTGCACACCCACACGTCCTGGCGGAGAGGCGCTTTGTGGCACTCGAGCAGTTCAACCTAGACGGTCAAGTGGCGATTGTCACCGGCGCCGGGCGCGGCGTCGGCGAGGGTATCGCCAAGGTCCTTGCGGAAGCGGGCGCCACGGTGGTCGGTACGGCGCGTACGACGTCCGAGGTGGAGCGGACGGTCACGGACATCGAAGAATCGGGCGGCAAAGGACTCGCAATCACCGCCGACGCGCTACAACGCTCCGACAGCGAGCGCGTGGTCCAGACCGCGGTCGACAAGTTCGGCCGCATCGACATCCTGGTCAACAACGTCGGTTTCGCAACTTACGGCCCATTTCTGCGCCTGACCGACGACAACCTCCGGGAAACCTTCGATTATTGCGTCACTTCCGCTTTCATCATGAGCCAGTTGGTCGTGCCGCACATGCTGGCGGTGGGCCGGGGCTCGATCGTGAACATCTCGTCGGGAGCGGGCCGATTCGGGATCCGGGGATTACTGCCCTATTCCGTGGCCAAGGGTGGACTCGAAGCCCTGACCCGCGCCATGGCCCAGGAGCTCGCCCCCAAGATCCGCGTCAATGCGATCGCCCTGGGCGCATTCATGACCACCGGGCTGCAGTCCAGCTTCGACCTGATGCCTGGGTCCGAGGAGAAACTGAAGGAGCTGACGCCGCTGCATCGTATCGGTGACGTCGCGGACCTCGGCCGGCTGACGTTGTACCTGTGCACCCGCGATTGCTATGCGACGAACTCGACCTTCATTGTCGACGGCGGCCTCCAGGGTCCGAATTCCTCTCTGCCCATCCCCGATCTGTAGCCAGACGCAGCCGACAAAGGAGTAACCAGCATGGCAGAGAAGGTTTTACGCGTCGCCGTAATATCGACGGGCGGCGTCGGAAGCATCGCGTTGCGGGCCATCCACCGGCGCGCACACCTCGATCTGGTCGGCGTATGGGTGCACAGCGCCGAAAAGACGGGTCGCGATGCCGGCGACGTTGTCGGGCTGGGCCCTATCGGTGTGACGACCACTGCCGACCTGGACGACATCATCAGACTCAAGCCCGACTGCGTGGTCTACGCGGCTTTGGGGGCCGACATGGATGCGGCCGCGGTGCCCGACTATGTCCGATTTCTGAAGGCCGGCATCAATGTCGTTACGACCAACACACCGGGGATGATGTTTCCCGACAGATGGATTCCCGACCTGGCCGACCAAGTACGAGCGGCGGCGCTCGCCGGCGGCGTCACCATCTACACCTCGGGTATCGAACCGGGATTCGCCGGTGATCAGTTCGCCGTCATGCTGTCGACCTTGTCCAACACCATCCGGTCGGTCCGCGCGCAGGAGATCTTCGACTACTCGGCCTACCCCAACGAGTACTCGATGTTCGACGCGATGGGCTTTGGCCGTCCGCTGGACTTCAGGCCACTGCTCGAACTGGAGGGCGCACAGCGGTTCGCCTGGGGACCACCTATCGGTCTGGTGGCACGAGCTCTTGGCGTCGAGCTCGACGAAGTGACAGAACGCTACGAGCGCGTGCTCACACCACGCGACCTCCACGTCGCGTGCGGGTTGATCCCGGCAGGCACCTGTGGGGCGGTGCGGGCCGAGACGACCGGAATCGTCAACGGCCACCCGGTGATCACCATCGAACACATCAACCGCATGGCGCCCGATCTGGCACCCGAGTGGGCGTCGGCACCGCACGGGACGTACCGCGTCGTCATCGAGGGCGAGCCGCACATCCACTGCGATCTTCGGTTCGGTACCGAACCGACGGCGCAGTCAGCGAACGACGATGCCATGCAGGCGACGGCCATGCGGGTGGTCAACGCAATCCCGTACGTCATCGATGCGGCACCGGGCATCGCCACGTCGTTGGATCTGCCGATCACCGCGCCCCGCAACGCGGTGGATGTGAGCTAGACGGTGAACATCGGCCCGCGGGGAGCGCCCCTTACCTCGTTGCCGCCGTCGATCGCAAAGCTCTGCCCGGTCATCCAACTCGACTCGGGTCCCGCCAGGTAACGGACGCCCGGGGCGATATCGTCAGACACCCCGAGGCGGCCCAACGGGACGCGTTCGAGGAAGCTGCTGGTCAGCTCTTCCAGGTGGATGTAGCCCTGCGTGGTGGCCGCCTCGGTCAGGCCGGGCCGGACGGCATTGACACGAATTCCCCTAGGGCCCAACTCTGATGCCGCGACCCGGATCATCATCTCGAGTGCGGCCTTGCCCGCCGAGTAGTGCCCAAGGCCCTCCATCGGGATCTTCGACGACGTCGAAGAGATGAACACGATCGACCCGCCGTTCGTCATCAGCGGTGCCGAGTAGCGCAGCGCCAAGAAGTTTGACCGCAGATTGCCCATCACGAAGTTGGTGAAGGTCTCGAGATCGAGCCCAGTCAGTGGTCCGGTGCCGCCGGTGGCCACCGTGCCCACGACGATGTCCAGCCGACCCTTGAGGTCATGGGCCGCCTCGGCGGCCGCCGCGACGGTCCCCTCGTCTTCGGGATCGCCCTTCTTGACGACAATTTCGGCATCCGGGACCGCGGCGAGGATGCCGTCGCGGGCCGCGTCCAGGCGCTTGCTCGATCTCCCCAAAAGGTACAGCGCCGCACCGTCAGCGGCGAGCAGCTTGGCGCTCGCCTGGGCAATTCCGGCTGACGCCCCCAGGATGAATGCCGTCTGACCGTCAAGTACGCCCATGCGACCCCGCCTCCATTTATGTATCGGCAGCAGAATACTAATTCTCCTTAATGAGTAAAGGAAGTTCTCAGAACCAGCGCGGTGATGTAACGTACCCGTGTGGCAGACATGAGCGGCAAGGTTGTACTAATCACCGGTGCCGCCCGTGGCCAGGGCCGAGCGCACGCCGCCAGGTTGAGCGCCGACGGCGCCGACACCATCCTCGTCGATATCGCCGGACCGCTGCCGCCGAGCGTCCCCTACGACTCGGCCACTCCCGATGATCTGGCGCAAACCGCCGACCTCGTGGTGGCGAATGGCAGACGTGCCGTCACGGCGATCGTCGACACCCGCGACCATGACGCCCTCTGTGCCGCCGTCGATAAGGCTGTTGCCGAACTCGGCAGGCTTGACGTGATCGTCGCCAATGCCGGCATCTGTTGTCCGGCTCCCTGGGACCGCGTCTCCCCCAGCGATTTTCAGGACACGGTCAACGTCAACCTGGTCGGGACCTGGAACACGGTCATGGCCGGAGCGAAGCACATCATCGCCGGCGGACGTGGCGGGTCGATCATTCTGATCGGATCGGTGGCGGGGGTGAAAGTGGAGCCCTTCATGGTGGCGTACACGGCGAGCAAGCACGGCGTTACCGGCCTCGCCCGCTCATTCGCGGTCGAACTCGGCCGTTACGACATCCGGGTGAACAGCCTCCATCCCGGATCGGTCGCGACACCCATGGGTAGCGGGCGGATGATCGAAGCGATGCAGGAGGCGGCGGAGTCGTATTCGCATCCCCAGTACGGCTTCAGCAAGCAACTCATCCCCACTGCCGTGACGATGCCTGAGGACATCGCGAACGCCGTTGCTTGGCTGGCCTCAGACGAATCGCGGTTCGTCACGGCTTCGGCGATTTCCGTCGATGTCGGGGTCGCTCAGGCTTAGCAGGACGGCGCTCAGTTCGGCCGGTCGGGCGAAAAACGGTGAGTGGCCACCGTCCAACTCGAAGACCCGAGCGCCGATCCGGCCGGCCGCATTGCGCCGGGCCCAGGACCCGCCGACCGCGCGATCATCGCGCATGAGCACGTAGTCCGAGGGCGTGTCGGGCCAGCGGTCGATCGGACAACGTTCGATTAACACCGTAAAGGATTGGTGTCGCAACTCATTGAACGCTTTGCGCCCCAGCGCTTCTGGGCAGTCATGATAGAAGCCTTCCCGCACCGCCTCCCAAGACAGGCCGAACGGTCCCTCACCCTGTTCTTGCGGCTCAGGAAAAGAGATCGCATCGGGGTTGGCGGCCAGGTGGTCGGCGAACGACTCTCCGGGCACGGGCAGGAGGCCACCGACGAACACCATTCTTTGCACCGGGTGGAGCGTGGCGATGACCGGTGCGCACAGCCCCGACAGCGAATGTGCCACAACGACGACGTCCTCGACCATGTCGGGGGACGCGGCACCGACTCGGGCTCCCTCGATCGCGTCGATCGCCACCCGCGCCCATTCCAGGGCACCCGCCGACTCATCATCGACCGGCAGATCCGGCGCAACGACCCGGTGACCACGCCGCGCGAGCTCCACGGCGACCCCGTCCCAGCACGAGCCATCATGCAGCCCGCCGTGCAGCAGCGCGAACAGCGTCATGCTCGGGTCCGCGAGATCCGGGTGGCGAGCTCTGGGCCGGCCAACGGCAACCCGATGACGCGTGTTCGAACTACTTGTTCGGTGTGGCTCACTGGTAGAAGGGTCCCCGTTTGCCCGACCTCTCGAGATGCCCGTAGGGATCGTAGACCTTGATGTTCGGGTACGGGTTCTGTTCGTACGCAGGCTTGGACAGTCCGGCGGTCCGCAGCCCCGCCAGTACCACCAGCGGGACGGCGAACGATACGAGCCCCACCGAGGCCGACACGAGGAGCCGGCGCGTCAGCGCCAGCATGTCGCGGCGCGGTCGCGCCGGTAGCCGGCGGGCGATCCGGTTTATCAGCACCAGCTCGCCGCCTTGGTCCCGGACGCACATCACCGCCACCATCGCGAATATGAACGAGTCATACACCGCCATGATGAGCGGGAAATGAATGTGGCCGATCTGCAGCGTCGGTCCGACCGCCTCGGTGTAGTAGAAGATGCCGAACCTCATCCAGGTGAACTGGACGACTCCGTTGAGCGGCAAGGCGATCACGAACGAGCCGACAAAGACCGCGGCAAGCCGATGGCGCGCCAGCCAACCCATGGGCCGAATCAGGGGCTCGAGGAATCGATTGTGCAGCTGCAGAATCCCCAGACCGGTCAACAAGTAGTACGCCGCGTAACCCCCGAGGAACGACAGCGCGGGTTCCAGGTTCGGCGAGATGTTCACGTACGGCCACGACAACGGGAAGTGCAACATCCGCGGGTCGAAGATCGCGAACGTCGCCCAGTTGGCCAACGGGTCCAGGGCGCCGGTGATCAGCCCCGCGAACGCGATCACCACCGTCCAATGCACCTTGCGTTGTCTTACCGAGAGCCACACCAACGTGGCGATCAGCCCGATGGCCATGGGGACGGAGCTCAGGGCGACCACCAGCGGCCAGTCGTCGAACCCGAGGAACGGCGGATACGGTGCCGGCCCCGGGTATGGGTTGGTGGTGCGCGGATCCCCGTGCGTACCCGATTGCATCGTCGCGACGGTCACGATCGCGAATACCAGGTACCCGGCTATGAACAACGCCCATCCGGCACGGGACAGCGGCGGCGAACTGCCGACCCGAATGGGCCGAGAGGACCCGGAATCGGGGCTGGTGTCCACGACGTCCGTCATGCCAAACCCCGATGTTCCTTTCAACCTCTACAGCCCGGCCCCATGAGAATATGCGTTATCGACAGCGACAAAAAGACTTCGGGACGACTTGGTCCATCTTCAGCCCGCCGCCTCGGCGGGTGTTGCGCTGTTGCCCTTGATGACGGGCATGTTCGTCCACGCGCCACGGTCGTCGCGATACCACCCCGCGGCGGCCAACGCACCGCCATCGGCATGCACCACAGTCCCCGATACCCATGCGGCCAGCGGGCTCGCGAGAAACAAGACGCAGCCCGCGATGTCCTGTGGGGTTCCGAAGCGGCCCAGCGGAATCCAGCGCGGAATATTGTGCCGCTGTGATTGGTGGATCATGCGGTCCAGCGGGACCTGGGCGCTATCCGTGGTTTCCGGCGCCACGGCATTCACCCGGATGCCCTCCGGGCCAAGCTCGAGGGCGAGGCTCATGGTAAAGCCGGTCACCGCCGCCTTGAAGGCTCCGTATACCGCGAAGTGCGGTATACCCCGGAAGCCCTCGATCGACGAGACGTTCGTGATGCTCGCGCCGCCGGCGGCGGCACGCAGCAGCGGCAGCATGGCCCGGCTGACCAGAAAGATGTGCTTGAGATTCACCCGATATATGTCGTCGATCTGCTCGTCGGTGAGCCGCTCGAAAGGTGTCGGCCGCGTCATGAAGTGACCGACGTTGTTCACCAGCGCGTCGAGGCGCCCGTAGCGGCTGCCGATGGCATCGGCGAGCGCCGACACGTCGGCCGCGACGGTCGCATCGCCCGTCACCACGAGCGCCCGATCGCCGAGTTCGCTGCGCAGGTCCTGCGACCGCGCCGGGTCGACCTCGAGTACGACGACCGACGCACCCAGGCCGGCAAAGGCCAGCGCCGTGGCGCGCCCGATGCCCGCGCCACCGCCGGTGACAAGCACCACCTTGTCGTTGAAGTCGATCATTCCGCCTCCTGTTTTGCGTCGCCGAAGCGCAAATGATCCGGCCGCGACGAGAATATCGATTCTCGCATGCGAGAATAGCGGCTAACCTTCAGTTACGGATTCGGCCAGAGGAAAGCGGGCTATGAGCGACCGGCACTCCAACATCGCGGGGACGCGGATGCTGATCATCGGGGCGTCCTCCGGCATTGGACAGGCGTTGGCAATTGCCGCCCACTCCAGGGGGGCTCGCGTCGCGCTCGCCGCACGGCGGGTGGAGCTGCTGTCGGACCTGGCCGATCGGCTGCACGGATCGGCCCACGAGTTGGACGTTTCGGACCCGCGCGCGGTGGAGACCGTCGTCGCCGAGGTCGCCGCGAACCTGGGCAAGCTCGACGCGGTGGTGTTCACCAGCGCCGTGGTGCCCTTCGTGCTGATCGAAGACACCGATGTGGAAACCTGGCTGCATTCCTACGCCGTCAATGCCGTCGGCGCCTCCCACGTGCTTCGGGCGGCCCTTCCCCACTTGACCGACGACGCCACGGTCATCGTCGCATCCAGCCATGACGTCGGTCGCCCCCGCGCCGGCGTGGCCGCCTACCACGCGAGCAAGGCCGCGCTAGACGAGATCTTGCGATCCTGGCGCGCCGAGCATCCCGAACTGGCCGTGATCCGGGTTAGCGTTGGCCCGACCTGTGACACCGAGATCCTGCGCGGCGCCGACCGGGATCTGCTGGCCGATCTATACCGGGCCTGGGCGCGGGCGGGCCAGATTCCTGAGGAAATGTCCACGGTGGACGACGTGGCCAACGCCATGCTGTCCCTGATCGCCATCTCACGCGCGAACCCCACCGTCGTCAGCGAGATCGTGCATCTTGCCCCGCGGATCACCAAGACTCGGTGATACTACGAACCGCGAAGGGCGGATGACTGAATGGATCTTGGTTTTGAGGGCGCGACGGCGGTCGTAACCGGCGGCAGTAAGGGAATGGGGCTGGCGATCGCCGAGAGTCTCGCGGCGGAAGGCGCCTCCGTGGCGATCATGGCGCGCGGTCGGGCGGCGCTGGATTCGGCCGCCAGGCGAATCCGCGCCGCGGGGGCACCCGAAGTACTCACCGTCAGCGTCGACATGTCCGATGGCGATTCCATCACTTCGGGCTTTGCCTGCATTGGTCATTCGTGGGACACCCTGAACGTCCTGGTGCACACCGTGGGTCCGAACGCGGGCGCGTTCGACGATCTGAACGACGACGACTGGCACGCCGCATTCGATCTCGGCACCCTGTCCGCGGTGCGATCCGTGCGGGCCGCGCTGCCGATGCTGCGATCAGCCGAGTGGGCCCGCATCGTCACCCTCTCCGCACACTCCATCCAGCGACAGAGCCCGCGGCTGGTCGCCTACACGGCAGCGAAATCGGCGCTGTCCAGCTTCACCAAGAACTTGTCGAAAAGCCTTGGAGCCGAGGGCATTCTTGTGAACTGCGTCTGTCCGGGAACCATTGTGACGGCAAGCTTTACCGAGGTTCTGCAGGATGCGCTCGCGGCAGACGGGCTCGACTCGTCGGATCCCAGGGACGTGATGAGCTGGGTCGAGAAGACCTTCGGCCATCCGTGCGATATCGGTCGCGCCGGGCTGCCGGAGGAGATCGCCTCCATCACCACGTATCTGGCGTCGCGACGCAACGGCTATGTGACGGGTGCGACCGTCAACGTCGACGGCGGATCGGACTTCATCTGACCCTCCTCGCCCATCCATCCGGCTCTGAAGGGAGTGGAGACTTGACCGTGAATTCCCGGCGTCTTCGAGTCATTCAGTGGGCAACCGGTGCCGTAGGCACCGAGATGATCAAGACCATCCTCGACTACCGGGCCGACCTCGAGCTGGTGGGAGCGCGGGTCTACTCCGATTCAAAGAACGGCGTCGACGTCGGGACGCTGGTGGGCCGGAACCCAGTCGGCGTCAACGCAACCACCGATGTCGCGGACATTCTCGCGATCGAGGCCGATCTCGTGCTCTACGCGCCGTCGTTCACCAGTCTCGACGACGTGTGCGCGCTGCTGGAGAGCGGCAAGAACGTTGCGACCGTCTCGTTCCTTTTCCACCCGCAGCGCATCGGCGATGCGGACCGTCGACGGCTGCTGGCGGCCTGCCGCAAGGGCAACAGCACGATCCACGCGAGCGGTCTCAACCCGGGCAACCTATCTGGCGTTTTGCCGCTCGCGCTGTCGGGTATGAGTCGCTCGATTGACAGGTTCAGTCTGCAGGAGCGCGCAGACTGGTCGCTCTGGGAGAGCACCGAAATAACCTTCGACGGAATGTGGTTCGGACGACCGACCGAGGACATCACCCCGACGGCCAACGAGTTCCTGACATTCAACACCGCCCTGTTCACCCAGCAGACCTGGTTCATCGCCGACACGTTGAACGCTGCCATCGACGATGTCACAGTCACTGTTGACGCAGTGCCCGCCACCAAGGACTTCGAGATCTTCGACCACCGGGTTCGCGCCGGCACGACAGCCGGTCAGCGGTGGAACTTCGTCGGGAACCGTCGCGGCGAGCCGATCATCGAATTCGAGACGCTGTGGACCGTCGGCGGCGAGTATCCGGAGCACTGGCCCACACCGGATGACGGCTGGACCCTCACGCTCGAAGGCGACCCGTCCATGCGCGTGCACTTCTTCTGCCTGGCCAGCTACTCGCGGCCGGCGTCGGTCGCCGAACACGTCCGGGCGGGTCTTGTCGCGGTTGCGCTACAGGTCGTCAACGCCATACCGGCGATATGTGCCGCCCCCGCGGGTTTCGCCACCATGGCGGACCTGCCGCTGATACGCAGTTACACCGGTTTCGGTGATGGACCCACAGTCATCAAGGATTGACATCGGGCCGGCCCGGCGCAGCCGCACACCAAAGATCATTGCGCCAAGGCATCGGTTCGGTCAGGAATTCGGCTGCGACTCAGAAGGAACCGTCGCGAAAACATATTCCATTTCGTCGAAGATACTGCCGGGCACGAAGATATCTGATGGGTCGAGGATACGGTCGAGATTGGCCGCCACGCCCTCGGCGTCGAAGGCACCGTCGGCGGCGAACCAGCCACGGGTCACACCGATCTGCAAAGCGGCCACCCGTCCACGGAAAGCGCTCAGGACCTTTTGTGTCAGGATGCAGCTCTCGCTCGCGAGGTAGGCAACGACCGGTGCCACTTGATCGAGCCGCAGCGTCTGCAGGAAGGCCCGAGCATCGGCCGTGCGGCCGGCCTCCCCCATCAGTGCCATGGCCATTCGCGTGTCGCCCATCGGCATGATGGCGTTGGCGTGTATGCCGTGCGCCGCACCCTCGAGCGCCGCGACGTTCATCAACCCGAGCATCCCCGTCTTGGCCGTGGCGTATCCGGTCAAGCCCGGCTGCCCGAAAACCCCCGCTGCGGAGGAAACGAACACCAGTCGCCCGTATCCGGCGTCCCGCATCACCGCGAAACCCGGTCGGATGACGTGAAAGGCGGCCAACACGTGGTGCCGCAGCAGCGCCTCGAAGCGTTCGGTCGGCCATTCCGGCAACGCGTCGTCGTGGATGATGCCGGCGTTGGCGACGATCGCGTCCAATCGTCCGAATTCGCTGACGGCCAGGTCGACGGCGTCCTGCCCCCCTTCTTCGGCGCTGGCGTCCGAGGCGCACGCCACCGCCCGTCCCCCCGCGGCGCAGATCGCGGCGGCGACGTCATTAGCCGGTTTCGGGTCGCCTCCACTTCCGTCGGTTTCGGCGCCGTTGTCGTGGACCACCAAGGCGGCTCCGCGACGGGCCATTTCATGGCAATACGCCTCGCCGAGGCCGCGGGCACCGCCGGTCACCAGGACGACCCGATCGGTGAACGAGACCAATTTCAGCCTCCCGCAGGCGGCGACGCGGCGGACGCGGCACCACGCTCGGTCCAGTGGGCGACGAACGGGGTGATCGTCGAAAGGTCGTAGAGCCCAGGCTCGGCCGCGACCACGGCCGGGATGGCGTTGACGGCGTGCATGGCGGTGGCCAGGCAGCCTTGCTCGGCGTGATCCTCCTCATGCGAGCCGATCACGAGATGAAGACTCATGTTGGGCTTGCCCTCGAAGGCCACCTGATAGCCAATCTCCGTCGGCCATTCGGGCGCCAGGTCGTCGGCCATCCTGGTGAGATGCTCCACGGCGAGGGTGGTCTCACCGCAGTCGACCACGACGCCGAAGCGCATCGCCCCGACCGTGCCCGCGGGGATCTCTCCAGCCGCCACCGTCAGGGGTCGCGGCGTTGTGGCGACTTCGCGGAAACCCTCGACGGACCGAATCTCGAGCCCGAGGGCCTGCGCCAGGATTGTCGCGCTGCCGATCCACGCGCTTGCCGCGTAGTCGGTGTTCGTCAGCAGCGGGGTGGTGTCGTCCGGCGCATGCCCGAAGCCCATCGCGTTGAAGATCAGGTCGTGGCTGGCGTAGGTCGAGTAGTTCAGCACCTCTCGTACGTTGATCCGGTCGGTGCGCTCGGTGAGGCGGGACAGAATGGGCACCAGCGACTCGCCGACGAAGCCCGGGTAGAGGCCGAGCCCAAGGAATGACGAATCGCCCGCACGACAGGCCTTCTCGATTGCGTCGGCCAGCGATTCGTGCAGCGATCGGGGATGCACGAACCGGCTACCGGTGGCCACCACGTTCTTGCCCGACGCCAAAAGATCGCAGACGTCGGCGAAGCAGCCGGGCGTGTCGGTTTCCACCTTGCCCATGTAGAGAACCACGTCGGCGTCGGTGCCGATCACGGCATCCCGATCCTCGCAAGTGAGCACCCCCGTTTCGGAGGCCCCGCACAGGGCGCCCGCATCGACGCCGGCTTTCGCCGGGTCGTAGACGCGCACCGCGACGAGTTCCAGGTCTGGGCGGCCCAGCACATGGCGAAGCGCCATCATTCCGGTCACCCCGGTCGCCCATTGGATCACGCGAGTCATGTCAGTCGGGTCCGTTCAATCCCAGACCACGTCGAGACGGGGCGGTGAACGGAACATCGTGCCGCTCACATAGGGCGGCGGGGCGTCGGGGTCGAGCCGCAACCCCGGCAATTCGTCGAAGAGCGCGTTGAAGAACTTGGTGCTCTCCAACCGGGCCAGATGCATCCCCAGGCACAAGTGCGCACCGTGGCCAAACCCGATGTGCGGCTTGCGTTCCCGGAAGATATTGAAGGTTTCGGGGTCCGGCCAGCGCGTCTCGTCGTGATTGGCGCTGCCCAGGTTCACCATCATCGTCGATCCCCTCGGGATGTCGAGCCCGAAGAACTCGGTGTCAGTGGTGACCTCCCGGATGAAATTCAGCAGCGGCGTCTCCCACCGGATGCCCTCCTCGATCGCCTGGGGCAACAGGGTGCGGTCGGCGCGAACCGCGTCGAGTTGGTCGGTGTGGGTCAACAGGGCCAGCGCGAGGCTCGCTGTCGATCGCGACGTGGTCTCCGCTCCGGCGGGCAGGAGATTGCGCATGAATCCGTAGATTTGCTCGTCCGACATTTTGACGCCGTCGATCTCGGCCCGCGACAGGATCGTCACCATATCGTCCTTCGGCGACTTGCGCCGGTCGGCCAGCACGCCGATGAAGTACTCCTTCATCTCCGCCGACGCCTTCATGGCGGTCTCCATGTCGGCGCGAAAGCCGAGCAGGTCGATGGCCAGCCGGTGAAACTCCCCGATGTCGGACTCGGGCAACCCGAGAAGGGCCGCGATGATCCGGACCGGGATCGGCATGAACACCGCGGCCACCAGATCGGCACGCTTGCCATCACGAATCTTCGCGATCGTGCGATCCACGAGGGGCCCGACGAGTTCGGTGCCCCAGCGCTTCATCGAGGACTTCGCGAAGGCGAATTCGTGCAACCTGCGGTACGTCGCGTGCTCGGGTTCCTGCATCTCCAGAATCGTCGGACCCTGCAGTGGCCGCACCATATCCTCGTAGACGCGGGTGCTGAACGTGACGTTGTCGGTGAACACGGCCTTGACGGCGTCGAACGAGTACGCGGTGAAGGTCTTCTTGCCGCCGGGTCCGTCACACGGAACCCCCATCTCCGGCCAGCCCGGGTGAACGGGCGCCTTCTGCCGCAGTTCGCGCAGCAGCGGGTACGGGGTCGCGTCGCCGTCGGCGCCCATGCCGGCGTTGAACTTCTCCTGCGCCTCGCGGATGCGCTGCTCGATGTCGTCGTCAACCCTCGACTCCACCACGTGCCACCTCATAAGCCCATCAACCTACATATTGTCGGTTGCAAACCTACATGATGTAGGTTGAATGAACCAGAAGGCTTACATCGCGAAACCGCAACCTGGAGCGTCCGATTGGTTATTCGAGTCGTGCAGTGGGCGACCGGCGCCGTGGGCCGGGCCGCGCTCCGAGAGCTCATCGAGAATCCCCGTTATCAGCTGGTGGGGGTGCTGGTCTACGACCCGGCGAAGACAGGGCTCGATGCGGGCGCGCTGTGTGGTCTCCCGCCGACGACCGGCGTGATCGCGACGGCGGACAAGGACGCGATCGTCGCGCTGGGCGCCGACGTCGTCGTGCACACGGCCAGCAAAGCACACGCGATCGAAACGAACGCCGAGGACATCTGCCGCCTACTCGCCTCGGGTAGCACCGTCATCACTACGACGTCGTATAACCATTTGCCGACCTATGGGGCGGAAACGGAGTCCGCGTTCGTCGAGGCGTGCCGACAAGGTGAGTCGCGTTTCCATGCTGCCGGCGAGAACCCCGGGTTCATGTTCGAGCGACTGGTCGCCACGGTGACGGGGCTGAGCAAGACGATCGACCGGATCGACCTCTATGAGGCCACTGACGTTTCGGCCGTGGACAGCCGGCCGATGCTGGTCGACCTGATGGGCATGGGGAGACCGCCGGAAGACGTCAGCATCGATTCCCCGATCATCAAGAAGCTCGATATGGCGTACCGCCAGGCGCTCAACGCCACGGCCGACGTCCTCGGGATCACCCTGTCGCGCATCGACGTGGCGGTCGACGCCACCACCCTGCCGCACGACATCGAGGTACCCGCCGGCACTATCGAGGCGGGAACGGTTGTCGGGCAGAGGTTTTCCTGGGTCGGGCACTGGTCGGGCCGTCCGCTGCTGGCCATTCACGAGGAGTGGGTCCTCACCCGCGACCTCCCCCAGTGGGGCATGGCGCCGCTGGCGCCCGGCGAGAAGGCGCCCCTCATCCGCGCGGTCATCAAAGGCGAGCCGAGCTTCGAACTCCAGCTCGACGTGGGATTCGACGGCACGGCGCAACCCGGTCAGCACGCCATGCCGGGCCACCTGATGATCGCGATGGGCGCGATTCGCGCGATTCCGTATGTGCTCGCCCAACCGCCCGGCATCGTGACCGCGGCGGTATTCGGCGCGATCCAACTAGCGTGAGGCGCGCGCGACCGCGCGGGCAATGTGGTCGCTCGGCGCCGCGTGGAAGACATGCGCACTGCCGTCCGGCAGCACCCTGCGGGCAATGAGATAGTCGGATCCCATCCAGCCCTGCCGGATGAACCGACCGAACCGCAGGAACGTCCCGGGAGCGCCGCTGGCCGACGGGATCAGCTTGACCTGCTCGAGCCCGTTCTTCACTCCCTCCCCGGTGAGCGGGCGTGCCGCCGCGAGGCCGCGCACGATCACGGTCGCCGCGTCGTGCGACAGGCCCGGCATCGAATGACCAGGCCGACGACCGTATCTGGCTTCAAAGCGGTCCAGGAAGGCCTGACCGACGGTGTTGCGCTCGTCGTAGCTGTCCAGGCCGATCCAGCCGGACAACTGCCGCCTCCATTCCGCGTTGATGTGCGCCATTTCGAAGGCCGTCGTCGTGTACCGCGGGGGGTCCCAGCCGGCGGCCAGCAGCGCGTCCGTGAACCCCCACAGGCCATGTCCGAACCCGACGTGCACCAACGCGTCGGGCTCCGACGCACTCAGCGCGGCGACCGCTTTGGCCTTGTCGGCCTCCACCTGCGGAATTGCCACGGTCGCAACGACCTTCAAGCCGGCGGCGTCGTAGGCTCGTTCGGCGAAGGCGAGGTACTCCTTTCCGATCAGTGACGACTCATAGGCGATCGCGATCCTCGACCGCCCGTCCCCGATCATCACCGCCGCCAGCATCACCGGCTCCTCGGCCATCGAGCCGTTGTTCAGCGCAAAGCACCACTCTCCGAGCGCACCCTCGGACCCCGACAGGGTGACGATCGGAACGCGAGCCGTGGCCTCGACATGGGAGCGCAGCGGCACCACGTTGTCCGATACCCACGGCCCGTAGATGGCCAGACATCCCTCCGCGACCAGCTCGTCGAAGGCACGTTCGACCGCGAGGTAGGTGCCGTTCGGCAAGCCCACCACGTTTCGGGTGACGAGTTCGATCGGCCGGTCGATCAGCCCGGAGGACAACGCTTCATCCATCACCAGCCGCAGGGCGTCGATGCTGTCGTTGTCCGTGTCGCCGGAAGTCGGATAATCGTTGAGCAAGCCGACTTTCAGGGGAGCGACCGAACCGTACGCGCGAACGCCGTCGTCTGCCATAGCGGCAACATACCGGATGAAGGTTGTGTAATCGCCACCATACGGAAACAATGATTCGCGAAACTGCATATTCGGCTTCCGGAGTGCTCGCTCCCATCTGGCCTCACGCGAAGGGGACACCATGACGCTCACATCACCACTGGAATCGAGCGTGTCGGCGGCCGAGAAGAAATATCGCGTGATCCAGTGGGGCATGGGCAATGTCGGGACCTTGGCGCTGCGCCACTTCGCCCACAATCCCCTCTATGAGGTGGTCGGAGTGCTCTGCAACCGCCCGGAGAAAGTTGGCAAGGATGCGGGCGAGCTGGTCGGGGTGGGGCCGATCGGCGTGCTCGCAACCACGGACAAGGCCACCCTGGAGGGCCTTGACGCAGACTGCGTGTTCTACGCGCCCCTCTGGTCGGACGTCGACGAGATCTGCCGACTGCTGCGCGGCGGAAAGAGCGTCGTCGCCTCGGGTGGGGCCTGGTGGCATCGGACCGAAACCAACAGCGCCGACATCGACAAAATCGAGGCGGCGTGCCAAGACGGTGGAACGTCGTTCCACGGAGGCGGCATCCACCCCGGCTACGCGGCGGACCTGCTCGTCCTGACGCTGGCCCGGATCGTCGGCAAGACCGACCACATCCACATCTACGAGGCGGTGAACTTCAACAAGGACACGCTGAAGTACTTGGACGAGATGGGATTCGGAAAGACACCGGACGAGTTCGCCAAGGGCAATCTCTTTCAAGATGCATGGTCGTTGTTCGCGCAATCGCTGACGATGGTGGTCGAAGGTTTGGGCAAGAGTGTCGACAAGTTCACGACAGATGTCGAACTGGGCCTGGCCACCCGCGACATCCCGTACGAGGGCACTGCGGACATGGACATGCCCGGCCTGCGAGGTGTGATCAAGACGGGCACCGTCGCATCCCAACATCACCTCTGGACAGCGTGGGTGGACGGCAGGCCGTTCATCACCTTGCACGAGCTCTACTCGTTCATCGAGCACGACGCCATCGACCCGAGGCCCGATTGGGAACCGTATTACCACTACCGCGTGGTGATCGAGGGTGACCCCGGCACCGAGCTCATCCTGCGCGGCAGCCCGCAGGCGCGCGAGCACGCGAAGCCCGGTTACATAGGCTACGCATGGACCGCGATGGAGCCCGTGAACTCCATCCCCGCCATCTGCGATGCGCCGCCGGGTTTCAAGTCGCACGCCGATCTTGGACTCATGACGGTTCGCGGGATCGTGCGCTGAGGCGGCCCGTCCCGACGCTCAACATTCAAACTGAAGGTTGCTACGATCGTCGGCATGGCGAAGCGTGGCGGGGCGGACGAGGATCGACGCGCCCGGGGCGAGCAGACCCGTCGCGACCTGATCGACGCGGGTCGCGAGCTGTTCGTTGAACACGGATTCTTCAACACGAGCATCAGCGACATCGTGACGAGGTCGGGCGTCGGAACGCGCGGCGCCTTCTACCACCACTTCAAGGACAAAGCCGAGCTCTTTCGAGCGGTATTCGAAGATGTCGAAAACGATCTCACCCTCCGGTCCATTGCCGCTCCCCCGCCGGGCGCGGACGCCTGGGAACGGCTCACGCGTGGATTGCACGGATTCCTTGAAGCCGCAATGGAACCCGCGGTGCAGCGGGTGATACTTGTCGACGGACCGGTGGTGCTGGGCTGGCAGACCCTGCGCGAAATCCAGAATGGCAACAGCATCGCCCTGATCAACGAGGTGGTCCGCGAGGCGATCGCCGAGGGCACCATCGACGATCAACCCGTCGGGGAACTGACGCACATGCTCATCGCCGCGCTCGAGGAGGCCTCGCTGCTCGTCGCGCACTCCGCAAACCCCAAGAGCGCGCGTCGCCGGGCCGCCAGGATCCTGGACCGGCTACTGCTCTCGTTTGCCGTCGAGCCGCACGCGACGCCGCGGCGCTGAGCGTTGCCGAAGTGTGGAGGCCACGTCCGTCACCAGTGGAAATGAATATTTCCGGAAATCGAAATAGTTACTCTGCCTATCTGATAGCCTCGTTCTCAACCTCTGTGCAAGGAGACTCATGCAGCCCGAAGACATGATCTTGGTCAGCGTCGACGATCACCTGGTGGAGCCGCCGAACCTGTTCGAGGGCAGGCTAGCAAGCAAGTACGCGGACGCGGCGCCCCGGGTCATCCGCCGGCCCGACGGCTCGGAGGTGTGGACTTTCAACGACGCCATCATTCCCAACATCGGGCTCAACGCTGTGGCGGGACGCCCACGCGAGGAGTATGGCGTCGAGCCGACCGCTTTCGACGAAATGCGGCCCGGGTGCTACGACATTCATGAGCGGATCAAAGACATGGATGCGGGCGGCGTGCTGGGATCGATGTGCTTCCCGTCCTTCCCCGGCTTCGCGGGCCGGCTGTTCGCCACCCACACCGACAAGGACCTCGCCCTCGCCGTCACCCAGGCATACAACGACTGGCACATCGACGAATGGTGCGGCTCGTATCCCGGGCGCTTCCTGCCCATGGGGCTGCCCGTGCTGTGGGATCCCGAATTGTGCGCCAAAGAGATCCGCCGCAACGCCGCCAAAGGCTGCCACTCAGTCACCTTCACCGAAAACCCCGCGACGCTCGGCTTCCCGAGCTTCCACGACGAGTATTGGGATCCGATGTGGCGGGCTCTGTCGGACACCAACACGGTGCTCTCGGTCCACCTGGGGTCCTCCGGCAAGATCACGATGACCGCCGACAACGCGCCCGTCGACGTAATGATCACCCTGCAACCGATGAACATCTGCTCGGCGGCCGCCGACCTGCTGTGGTCCCGCGTCATCAAGGAGTTTCCCGACGTCCGCTTCGCACTGTCCGAGGGTGGCACCGGCTGGATTCCCTATTTCATCGACCGCCTCGACCGAACCTACGAAATGCATCACCTGTGGACCGGCCAGGACTTCGGAAACAAACTGCCCAGCGAGGTGTTCCGGGAGCGCTTCCTGACCTGCTTCATCGCGGACCCGATTGGCGTCAAACTGCGCCATGACATCGGCATCGACAACATCGCCTGGGAGTGTGACTACCCGCACTCGGACTCGTCGTGGCCCGCGGCAGCCGAGGAGCTTGCCTTGGTCATGGTTGACCTCCCCGACGACGAGATCAACAAGATCACGTATGAGAACGCATGCCGTTGGTACTCATTCGACCCGTTCCAGCACCGCACCCGAGAACGATGCACGGTCGGCGCCCTGCGCGCCGAAGCCGGTGACCACGATGTCGAGATCCGTAGCTTCGACCACGGCCGGTTCGAACGCACCGCGGGCGCGACCCTCGGCACTATGAGCGCCAAGCTCGATGTCTGACAACGGACAAAGCCCGCTGCGGGTCGCTGTCGTCGGTGCCTCCGCCGGCCTCGGACGATGCATCGGCATAGGGCTTGCCCAGCGAGGCGCACATGTCGCGCTGCTGGCGCGGCGATACGACAGGCTGGTCGATGCCGCCGGGGAAGCCGGCAACGGCGCGGTGGCCGTCGCCTGCGACGTCACCGTCGCCGACAATTGCCAGGCGGCGATGTCCGAGGTGGTCGGCGCGCTCGGCGGGCTCGACGCCCTGGTCTACACGACCGGCATGGGTGTGCTCGCGCCGCTGCGCGAGGTGACCGCGGAACAGTGGGCGCAACTGTTCGCCACCAACGTCACCGGCGCCTCACTCGTCACCGCCGCGGCCGCGCCCCATTTGGCCGCGGCGGCGGGCGGTGCCGTTTACCTCTCGTCGCTCAGCGCGTCGTACACGACGCCGTGGCCGCTGCTCGGCGCATACGCGGTGTCCAAGGCGGCGCTGGACAAGCTTGTCGAGGCCTGGCGCATCGAGCATCCGGAGATCGGCTTCACCCGTCTGGCCGTCGGCGACAGCCTGGGCGGCACCGGCGACGCGCAGACTGAGTTCAACAAGGCGTGGGACCCCGACGCCCTGGAAGCGGCTATCAGATACTGGATGGATAACAAATACATGCTCGGCGGCCTCGTCGACGTCGAGCACCTGGTTGACGTTGTCGATTCCGTTATCCGTTGCGGCAAAAGCAGTTTCATCCCACATCTGACTCTGGCCCCACGCGCCTCTGATGCAGTGAAGGAGCTTCGGAATTGGTGAACCACGAACCGCGCATGCTCATCGACGGCAAGCTCGTCGAGTCCGTATCCGGGCGGCGATTCGACAACGTCAATCCGGCGACCGAGGAGGTGCTCGGCACCACCTGCGACGGCACCCACGCCGACATGGAACGCGCCATCGCCGCGGCACGGCACGCGTTCGACAACGCGGCGTGGTCACGCGATGGCGAGGCGCGAGCCGCCGGCCTGCGGCAGCTGCAGGCGGCGCTGGAAGCCGAACGTGAGGACTTACGCGGCGAGCTCGTCGCGGAGGTCGGCTGCCCCGTGCTGTCCACCTACGGACCGCAGCTCGACGTCCCCCTCCGCGAAGCGCTTACCTGGCCTGCGGACATGATCGGTGAATTCGCTTGGGAACGGCCGCTTCCCGACAAGGACGCCTTCGGCCTGGGCAGCCTGACGGCCCGCGAAGTCTGGAAGGAGCCGATCGGAGTCGTCGGTGTGATCACGCCCTGGAATTTTCCTTTCGAGATCATCCTGAACAAGATCGGCCCCATCCTGGCGATGGGTAACACCTGCGTGCTCAAGCCCGCCCCGGACACACCGTGGAACGCCACCAGAATCGGCCGCATCATCGCCGAACACACCGACATCCCGCCCGGGGTCATCAACATCGTCCCGTCGTCCGATCATTCCGTCGGAGAGGTGATTTCGACCTCGCCACTGGTAGACATGGTGGCGTTCACCGGCTCGACCGCTACCGGCAGGCGCATCATGGCGGCGGCCGCCGAGACCATCAAGTCCACCTTCCTCGAACTCGGGGGCAAGTCCGTGTACCTCGTCCTCGACGAGGAGGGAGACATCGGCGGCGCGGTCGGCGGCAGCGCCTTCATCTGCATGCACGCCGGGCAGGGCTGCGCGATGCCCACCCGACTGCTGGTCCCCAACTCGCGCTACGACGAAGCGGTCGAAATCGTCAAGACAGCGATGGAGAACAACAAATACGGTGACCCCACGGACCCGTCGGTGCTGCAGGGTCCACTTGTCTCCAAAAGGCAGCATGACCGCGTGCTCGGCTACATCGAGAAGGGTAAGCAGGAAGGCGCCCGACTGGTCACCGGCGGCGGGGTGCCCAAGCATCTCCCCAAGGGCTATTACGTCGAGCCAACGGTATTCGCCGACGTCGACAACAAGATGACGATCGCCCAGGAGGAGATCTTCGGGCCGGTGCTGTCGGTCATCGGGTTCGACGGCGACGACGACGCCGTGCGCATCGCCAACGATTCGATCTATGGCCTGTCGGGCGTGGTGTTCGCCGCTGATCTAGATCGCGCGAAATCCGTCGCACGCCGGATCAGAACCGGCACCCTGGGCATCAACGGCGGACTCTGGTACGGCGCCGACGCGCCGTTCGGCGGCTACAAGCAGTCCGGTGTCGGACGACAATGCGGCATCGAGGGGCTCGAAATCTTCACCGAGACAAAGACCGTCGGCTGGCCTGCCGCCTGACTCCCAACTGAAAGAAGCGACAATGAAGTCCAAAGCAGCGGTGTTACGCGGCGTCGGTATCGATTGGGAAGTCACCGACGTCGAGCTCGATCCTCCGCACGCCGGCGAGGTTCTGGTCAAGATGGCCTACGCCGGCATCTGCCATTCTGACGAGCACTTCTACACCGGCGACAGTGTGCCGACGGCCGAGATGGAAGAAATGATGCGGGCGTCCGGCATTCCGGTACCCGAATGGTTCCCGATGCTCGGCGGCCACGAGGGCTCGGGTGTCGTTGAAGAGGTCGGTCCCGAGGTGAAGACACTCAAACCTGGCGACCATGTGGCGATCTCGTTCCTGCCTGCTTGCGGTAGCTGCCGATGGTGCGCCACCGGGCACACGTACCTGTGCGACATTGGCTCCGACATTTACAGCAAGGCAATGACCACCGACGGCACCCGGCGACGCCACCTCGGCGACGAGGATCTGATGGCGATGATGCAGGTCGGCACGTTCTCCGAGTACGTGGTGGCGTCCGAGCGTTCGCTGGTGAAGGTGAATGACTGGATCCCCTTGGAGGCCGCATCCCTGGTGTCCTGTGGTGTGACAACGGGATTCGGCTCGGGATCCGTCGCGGCAGGCACGGGAGCGGGTGACACCGTCGTGGTGATTGGTGTCGGCGGGATCGGCATGAACGCGGTGCAGGGCGCGAAGGTCGCGGGCGCCAAGCACATCGTCGCCGTCGACCCCAACGAATTCAAACGTCAGATCGCGCCGACGTTCGGCGCAACCCACACCGCCGTCGATGCCGGTGCGGCGGTCGAACTTGTCAAGGAGATCACCTGGGGAGTCATGGCCGACCGCGTCGTTCTCACCCCCGGGGTGGTGCCGGCCGACCTGATCTTTACGGCGATGATGTTGTTGCGCAAGGGCGGAACCTGTGTGCTGACCGGGATGGCCAAGATCACCGACATGATGGTCCCGATGATGCTCGGCGACATGGTCAACTCGTGCAAGACCTTCAAAGGGGCGCTCTACGGCGAGATGAACCCGCGCGAAGCGATGCCCAAGCTGCTATCGATGTACGAGGCGGGCCTGATCAAGCTCGACGAGTTGGTCACGCAGAAGTACAAGCTCGACGACATCAACGAGGCCATGAAAGACCTTCGCGCCGGCAAGAACATCCGGGGCGTCATCGCTTTCGAGTAGTTGGACGGCGACGGGGAGCCGATGGGCCCGCGCATGCCGCGCGTTGCGAAGCAAGCACCCGACCCCTAAAAGCTGCCATTGACTAATGTCACCATTTGGTATTGACTTCCCGGCATGGCGGACGGTGTTCCGACCCGCGGGTCATTGCGGTCCCGCGGCGCGGCAGCGGTAAGTGCTTACACCCTGCGGCCCGTCACCGGCCTGCTACCGCCCGAGCGGGCGTGGGGCCTGTGGCTGTCGCGCCAAATCGTCGCCCGGATCATGGGCACCTTCGGGCCCTCACTGGCGGGCACCCGAGTCGAACACGTCGACACGAGGCTGCCGGACGGTCGCCGGGTCAAGGGCGAATGGGTTTACGGGCCCCGCACGCCGACAAGCGATACCGCGCGGTCGTCCACCTCCGCGGGCGCCGTCTACTACGTGCACGGCAGCGGCTTCGCCGTGTGCTCGGCCAAGACGCACCGCCGGTTGACATCCTGGCTGTCGTCACTGACCGGTCTGCCGGTGTTCGGCATCGATTATCGACTCGCGCCCCGCCACCGCTTCCCCACCGCGGCCGACGACGTGCGCTCGGGCTGGGACTGGCTGGTGGACTCGTGCGGTTTGTCGCCGAAAGGGCTTGTCGTCGCCGCGGATTCGGCGGGCGGCCATCTGGCCGTCGACATGTTGCTGCAACCCGAGGTGGTGGCCGATCACCCCGCCGCACTGACGTTGTTCTCCCCGCTGTACGACCTCAGCTTCGAGTTGTGCCTCGCCCGAGAACGACTGCGCCGCGATCCCGCGATCCGGGCGGCCGACGCGGCCCGCCTGGTCGGCATGTATCACGCCGGCGTCGATCCCGCGCACCAGCGGTTGACGCTCAACGTCGCCGGCGGCCCTCCGCTTCCCCCGACATTGATCCACGCCGGGGGCGCGGAGATGCTGCAAGACGACGCCCGTCAGCTCGCCGCCGACATCGAAACCGCCGGCGGCCGTTGCGAATTGCAGATCTGGCCACACCAGGTGCACGTCTTTCAGGCGCTGCCCCGGATGACGCCCGAAGCCGCCGCGGCCATGGGCTACGTCGCGCGCTTCGTCACCCACGCGTTGCAGGATGCACGCGTCACAACGCAGGAGGTGCGCTGAGCGATGCTGGACAGACTGCTGGGCAGGCCGAAGACCAGCCGCGGTGCGTCCGCGGTGGTGACCGGCGCCGGAAGCGGCATCGGGGCGGCCTTCGCCATCGAACTCGGCCGCCGTGGCGGCAGGGTCGTCTGCAGCGACATCGACGAAGCGGCCGCCCAACGGACGGCCGACGCGATCACCCAACTGGGCGCCAGTGCGACGGCGATCCGCTGCGACGTCTCGCACTTCGAGGACGTGCGGGCGCTGGCCGGGCAATCACAGGCCTGGTTTTCCGGATGCCCGACGCTGGTGATCAACAACGCCGGCGTCGGCGCCGGCGGCGCGGCCATCGGTGATACGCCCCTGGACGATTGGGCATGGACCATCGGAATCAACCTGTGGGGCCCCATTCACGGCTGCCACGTCTTCGCACCGATCCTCCGGGAGCCGTCGCCCGCCCCCCGCGGCATCATCAACGTCGCGTCGGCGGCGGCGTTCGGCGCGGCGCCGGGAATGGCCCCCTACAACGTCAGCAAGGCCGGCGTGCTGTCACTGTCCGAGACCCTGGCCGCCGAATTGGCAGGCACCGGCGTGCGAGTAACCGTGCTGTGTCCGACCTTCGTCAAGACCAACATCGTCGAATCCGGCCGCATCAGCGAGGAATCCAGCGAACTGGCCAACAAGCTGATGCGCTGGACCGGATTCTCGGCGGACAAAGTCGCGCGGATCTGCCTGGACGCGCACGACCGCGGCGACCTCTACTGCATGCCACAGCTCGACGCCAAAATCGGCTGGAGCATCAAACGCCTGGCACCACACGCCTATACACGTGCGGCCGGTCTGGCCTCGCGGATCAACCTGCCCTGACCAAAGCAAAGGAGCTCCCAGTGGCCATCGACATGGAAGCCATGCTCGCCAAGATCAAGGACCGCCAATGGGCGCTCGCCGACATCGATTGGGACGCGCCCGGCGCCGACACCATCCGGGAGGAATTCCGGCCCAAGCTCAAGGCTTTCATGGCCGACCTGTGCTGGATCGAGAACGTGGGCGCCCGCGGATTCGCGGCCCTGGCCAAGAAGGCGCCCAACCCGACACTGGCCGAGATCTACCGGTACTTCCACGCCGAGGAGCAACGGCACGCCAACGCCGAGATGGCGCTGATGAAGCGCTGGGGCATGCTCGACGACGGCGAAGTTCCCAAGCCGAACGTCAACATCCGGCTCGCCATCCAGTGGCTCGACGCCTACTCCGACGACATGCCGTTGTCCGTGCTGGGCACCGTGATACCGATGCTGGAGGTCGCCCTCGACGGCGCGTTGCTGAAGTTCTTGCTCGACACCGTTGCAGACCCGGTGTGCCATCAAGTCTTCGAGAAAATCAACAACGACGAATCACGCCACATCGCCGTCGATTTCGCGGTGCTCGACATGATCGGCCACGCGAGGGCCCGCAAACTTGCCATCGAATTCGTCGGGACAGTCGCGTCGCCGGGCGTGATCGTCGGCACCCTGATGTATATCCCGCTGCTCAATCGCGTCCGCAACGAGATGGCCGGCATGGGCATGGAGCCCGAGCGCCTCTACAACGCGGTCAAACGCTTCAAGCAGCTCGGCGAGCGGGGTGAGCGCACCTCGCGGGTGCCGGCATACCAACTGCTCAAGCGACACGCCGCGATGGTCGTCAACCCCGCCCACCCCTACCACCTGCTGGCCAATTCGATGGTGTGGCTGTCGGACCGCTATCCCAAGCCGTTGCTCAAACCCGTGCCCAGCTGGTTCAAGGAACTCACCTACCGGCCGGCCGCGTGATGATGGCCGCCGACCGCGCCCACGCGGTGCTCGTCATCGGAGCCGGCTTCACCGGACTGGGAGCGGCGATCCGGTTGGCCGACGCCGGGGTCGACGACGTCGTGATCCTGGAACGCGGCGACCGGGTGGGCGGAACCTGGCGCGACACCACCTATCCCGGCGCCAGCTGTGACGTGCCCTCGCTGCTGTATTCGTATTCGTTCGTCAAGAACCCGAGCTGGTCGCGGACGTACTCCCCCGCCCCGGAGATCTGCCGCCATCTCGAGGACATGGCGACCAGATTCGACATCCGTCGCCACATTCGATTCGGCCAGGAGGTCAGCGGTCTGGCCTTCGACGAGAACAGCGGGGTGTGGACGGCAACCACCAAAGGCCGCAAGCGATTCCGCGCGCGCACCGTCGTGCTGGCCTCCGGACCGCTGTCGGACGTCAGGTTCCCCGACATTCGCGGCCTGGACAGTTACCGCGGACACAAGATTCACAGCGCCCGCTGGGACCACGACTACGACTTCTCGGGCAAACGGGTCGCCGTCATCGGTACCGGCGCCAGCGCCATTCAGATCATCCCCGAGCTGGCGAAGCGGGCCGGGTTGGTCAAGGTGTTCCAACGCACGCCATGCTGGGTGTTGCCGCGCCTGGACGTCGCCACCCCGCCCGCCCTGCAGACCCTCTTCGCCAAAGTGCCCGCCGCCCAGCAACTTGCGCGGCAGGCGTTGTTCTGGGGCCACGAGGCCAGCGCCACGGCCCTGGTGTGGGACACGCCGCTGACCTCGTTGGCCGCCCGGCTGGGGCGGGCGCATCTGCGCGCTCAGGTGAGGGACCCGTGGCTGCGCCGCCAGCTGACGCCGGACTTCCGCCCGGGCTGCAAGCGCATGCTGGTCTCCAGCGACTACTACCCCGCCCTTCAGCGCGAGAACTGCAAGCTCATCGACTGGCCGATCGCCACCCTGAGCCCGGTCGGCATCCGCACCAGCGACGGCATCGAACATCACCTGGACTGCATCGTGTTCGCCACCGGCTACGACGTCCATCTGACCGGACCGCCCTTCCCGGTCACCGGCCTGCGCGGCCGCTCGCTGGGTGACGAATGGGCCGATGGCGCACAGGCTTACAAGAGCATCAGCGTGCACGGATATCCGAATCTGTTCGTCATGACCGGGCCCAACTCCGGGCCTGGCCACAACTCGCTGCTGGTCTACATCGAGGGTCAGCTCGAGTACGCGGTTCGCGGCATCACCGCCATTCTCGACAACGACCTGCGTTATCTCGATGTGCGCGAAGAGGTTCAGCGCCGCCACAACGACAGCCTGCAGCGCCGCCTCACGAAGACGACGTGGATGTCCGGTTGCCGCAGCTGGTACCTGACCAAGGACGGATACAACGGGTCGATGTACCCGGGTTTCGCGACGCAGTATCTTCGCCAGATGAAAGATTTCCGCTACGGGGACTACCAAGCGGTGGCGCGCGACTCCACGCCGCTTGCCGCCGCGTCGGGCTGACGCATGGCACCCGACCGTTCTTCGAGACCCGAACCCGGCACCATCGCCAGCGTGCTGCACAACGTGCGGCGCGCGCCGAGGCGCGTGCGGCGCCAGTCGCGGGAGTACCGGCAGTTGATCGAGACCGCGGTCTCACAACTGTTCGACGCAGCGGTCCGCCACCCGCAAGGTGCCCCCGCGTCCGGTGAGTACCGGATCGACGACCTGGCGCGGCTGGCCGGCACGACCACCCGCAACATCCGGGTCTACCGTGACCGCGGGCTGCTTCCTCCGCCGTTGCGCGTCGGGCGCATCGCCCTGTTCAACGACACGCACCTCACCCGCCTGCGGCTGATCACCTCGATGCTCGACCGCGGATACAACATCGCCCACGTGCGCGAAATGCTCAGCGCCTGGGAAGAAGGCAAGAACCTGGGCGACGTGCTGGGCCTCGAGACGGCGATCGTGGGCACCTGGACGACGGAGAAGCCTGAGACCATGCCGCTGGCCGATGCGCAGCGACTCGTTGACGACCCCGAAGCGTTCGACCGCCTGGTGGCGCTGCAGGTCATCCGGGTCGACGGGGCGAGAGCCACCGTCACCCGCCCCAAACTGATCGAGGCGTTCAACGAAATACGGGGCTACGGCGTCAAATTGGAGAAGCTCGTCGACTTACACGAGCAGATCGTGCCCGAAATAGACAAGATCAGCGACATGCTGGTGCGCGCCGGCGCCGAGCATGTCCTGGACCGCATCAAGCCGGGGGAACCCTTGCCGGCGGATGCCGAGATCGCCGAGCTGATCACCATGCTGGTGCGCTTCCGGACTCAGGCCGTGGCAACGGTCGCCGCCACGCTCGCGTCGTCGATCGAGTCGAATATCGAGTCACTGGTGAGCCGCATACTCGCCGATTACCTCGAGTCCAACGCGACCGCCGACTGGGCCTGAGCGGGGCCGGTCCCGGGGGTAAGCCCCCTGACCGTCGGTTTGCGGGTCGAATCGGAAACGCTACGCGATCAGTCGGGGCCGGTGAGCGAGAGGACGCGCCGTCGGCCCGCCCTGGCTCACCGGATCCCGCGCCTCTCGACGATTGGCAAAGCCGTAGATGATGCCCAACTGCGGGGTGGACACAGCCGCTAGCTTGCCGAGAAACAGAAACCAATCTTCCTTGAAGCGGTCGATACGTGCGCTAAGCATGGGACTTCCTGATCTTCACAATATGAGGGGCATGCAGGAATTCCCCGCCCAGCCGGGGTTCAAACTCCCCAATCAGGCGAAGCGCCGGAGTTCAGTCCTCAGCCAAGACGCGCTCGGAGGGCGCAGCGGCTTAGATCGCCCGCCCCCGGCGGAACTGACACATTTCGAGCGCAGCGAACGCTGCCGTCAGGCTGCTGGGACAGGAACCCCGCGCACCCGGACCTCGTCAGTGGCCGCTCAAGGTCAGCGTGCCTTCCGTTTGGAGCACCTTGCTGGCCGTGATTCGTTCGGTCTTGCGGGCCTCACGCTCGAGATAACGCTGCTTGGACTCCTCGAACTTGTCGGAGGCCTGCTCGAGCTCCTTGACCAACACGGCGAGATCGTCGCGCATCCGCGCGGCGTCGCCGGTGAAGTCTTCGCGTTCGAAGATGCGCCACTTCCTCAGCACGGGCATCACCACCTCGTCGAGGTGGATGCGCGGGTCGTAGACGCCGCCAACGGCGATGATCACCGCCTTACGCCGGAACTCCGGCACCGTGAATCCCGGCATCTTGAAGTTGCGCAGGATCTTGTGGACCGACTTCATCGCCTGGTTCGGGGCGATGTCCAGACCCGCCGCGCTGACGTCCCGGTAGAAGATCATGTGCAGGTTTTCGTCGTGCGAGACTCGGGCCATCAGCTGCTCGGCGATCGGTTCTTGCGAGGCCTTGCCGGTGTTGCGGTGGGAGACCCTGGTAGCCAGTTCCTGAAACGAGACGTACATGACCGAGTCGAACAGACTCTCGGCAAACATGTCGCCCTGCTGATTCTGTCCCGGGCTGAAGCCCCGAGTCATTTGCTCGAGCCGCAGCTGCTCGAGCGCCACCGGGTCGACGGCGCGGGTGACCACAAGGTAGTCGCGCAGCGCGGTGCTGTGCCGGGCCTCCTCGGCCGTCCACCTGTTGACCCACTGACCCCACGGGCCGTCCATGCTGAAGTTCATCGCGATCTCGCGGTGATAGGACGGCAAATTGTCCTCGGTCAGCAGGTTTTGCACCATCGCCACCTGCGCGACGTCGGGGAGCCGGCTCTGCCCGGGTTCCCAGTCCTGACCGTCCAGCGCGTAGAAGTTCTTGCCGTCCGACCACGGGACGTAGTCGTGGGGATTCCACTCCTTGAACATCGAAAGATGGCGGTTGAGCAGGCCCTCGACCACAGGCTCGAGCTCGTGTAGTAGCTGCAGATTAGTCAGGTCCTCGGACACGAAGCCCTCCAGTTATGTGTGCCGTCCAGTAACGCGCAATGTATCTGTGTCATTGGGTTACATAAAGATGACACGCGGGAAACTCGACCAACTAGGGCCAAAGGTCCCTACGCCGAGGGACGCCGCTCACAGCGCCCTCGACCGACCGGACGGGCTACTGCCGCGCAACCAGATAGGGCGCGAGTGTGGACAGCTTTTCGCAGGTCTCTTCGAATTCACGCTCGGGGGTGGACTCTTCGATGATGCCCGCCCCCGCGCGCAACCACGTCCTGCCATCGCGCTCGTATGCCGCCCGCAGCGTCAACGCCGCGTCCAGGCCGCCGTCGGCCGAAAACATCACGACCGCTCCGGAATACAGGCCGCGCGGACCCTCGTCGAGGCGCAGGATCGCTTCGACGCCGCCCGCTTTCGGGATGCCCGACGCGGTGACGGCCGGGAAGAGCGCTTCCAGCGCGTCCATCCGGTCGTTCGACGGGCCCAGTCGCCCGCTGACCGTGGAGCCCAGGTGCTGCACGCTGCCGCGTTCGCGCACCGTCATGAAGTCGGTGACCACCGCGCTACCGGGTTCGGCTATCTCGGTGATCTCCTGCAGCGAGCTGCGCACCGAGATCGCATGTTCGACAATTTCTTTGGAATTCGACTCCAGGTCGTCGCGGGCCTGCCGGTCGAGTGCCACACCGCGACCCAGCGCGCGGGTGCCCGCCAGGGGCTCGGTCAACACGATGCCGTCATCATGGACCGCCGCGACCAGCTCGGGGCTGTAACCGACAGCGCGAATTCCCCCCAGACGCAACAGGAATGACCGCACCGGGGTGTTGTGGCGGCGACCGAGCCGATAAGTCGACGGGAAGTCCAGGGGGAAAGGCACTTCCAGCGAACGGGACAGGATCACCTTGTGGTAGCGGCCCCCCGCGATCTCGCGGACGGCCGATGCCACCCGGTCGCGATAGTTGGACGGGTCGGCGATGACGTCGACGGGGCGCGCCTGGCGCACCTCGGGCATGCCGTCGCCCAACAGGCCGAGAACCATGTCGCGATGCGCCGCCGTCGCGCCCCAGAGCTGGACGTGCTCCCGGGTCACCACGATGCGAGTGCGCGGCCAGAACACGCGGGCCAGCGGGGTTCCCGGCGACAACCGTTGCTCCAGCCCGTACCGGTAGACGCCGAACTCGAAGGCGATCCAACCGAAGAGCTGGTCGGTCTCCAGCAACAGCCTGTCAATGGCTTCACCCAGGACCGGCCCGGGCCGCCCCGACCACCGTTGGCGCTGAGTCACGCCGTCCCGGACGACCCGCATCTCGTCGCTGTCCAGCTCGACCATCGCGCGCACGCCGCTGGCGAGTACCCATTGACCGCCGCGCTCGTAGACCAGGTACTCCTCGCCGGCTTGTTCGGGCAACCGCGTGGCGAGCTCGGCGGCCAGGTCGGCCGGGTGCACGTGTGCGGGAAGTGGAATCGGCGATGACGTGGAGCCGGCGGAACTCGTCTGAACGCTGACCTCGGTCACGGTTAGTAAATGTAGCCTAACCTATCTAAGGACGCGCAAGCTGTCCCAGCCGCGGCCCGGCATATTCGCTCCGTCCTGCCGAGAACTTCGTCAAGCCGGGGCGGCGGCCCGTCCCCGCTCGTGCCGCAACTCGATCCCACGCCGGCCCGCCGACTCTGCCAGTTAGCGCAGGTACACGGAACGCGACGACCCGCCCGGTCGGAGCCCTGCACGGCCCATGCGACGTGACCTCGCCTGAACTCCGGGCGAGATCGTGCGAACCCGCCGGCCGGGAGATTTAATGGGAGGCGGCAGGCCCCAGCGGCGTGAGTGAAGGAGTGGCGGTGAATTCCGGCGAGCACGATCGTGCCGATTCGAAAGCGACGTCATGTTCGTGATCCGGCTGGCGAACGGCGAAGAGATCCAGGGCAGCGAGAGTGACGGGCTTGAAATCAATCAAGAGACCGGCGTGCTCACAGTCTCGAGGGTCGACGGCTTCGAGGAAATCACCACCTATTACTCGCCGATGGCATGGCTGTCGGTGACACACCGCAAGAAGGGCGTCGGGGTCAGGCCCTCGGTAATTTCGTCGGCCCGCTGATTCCTGTGCTAGCCACACAGCAAATGCACAGCATATTCCCACCAAACCCACGCCTGCGGTGTCGGTGGCCCGCGGCCGGAAGGCAGTCGGCAGAAACCGTCTGAACAGCGCTTTTGCCCGTCATCGGCGCGTCGGCATCGATTCGACACGCCTGTACTTCATGCTTTGCATTCGAGTGGCGGTTTGACATCGCCGGGGATAAGTTTTCCACGGTCGTCGGGATGTTCGTGGTGGCTCCGCTTGCGGACGGTGCTTTCCCTGATCACCGCACTCATCGAGGAAGGCATCAAATGCTGCAAGAGTTTTGGCAGAACTTCACCCACAACCTGTTCAAGCCGCTCCTGCTGTTCTTCTACTTCGGCTTTCTCATTCCGATCCTGAAGGTGCGCTTCGAATTCCCCTACGTCATCTATCAGGGCTTGACCATGTACCTGCTGCTGGCCATTGGTTGGCACGGGGGTGAAGAGCTCGCGAAGATCAGCGCCGGCAGCATCGGGATGATCGTCGGCTTCATGGTTTTGGGATTCGTGCTGAACTTCGTAATCGGCGGCATCGCCTACCTGCTGCTGAACTGGCTGACCACCCTCCGGCGAGTCGACCGAGCGACCGTTGCCGGCTATTACGGGTCAGACTCAGCGGGAACGTTCGCCACCTGCGTGGCCGTGCTGACGGCCGTCGGCATGGCCTTCAACGCGTACATGCCGGTCATGTTGGCCGTCATGGAGATTCCCGGCTGTCTGGTGGCCCTGTATTTGGTGGCGCGGCTGCGTCACCGCGGGATGGACGCGGCGGGGAACATGGTCGACGAACCGGGCTACACAGCGCCGGTGCGGGTTTCGGTCGGGCCGGGCACCGCGGCCAAGCCACCGCACGGCCAGAGCCTGGCGGCCGAGCACGAGCGCGGCATCGAAGAGGAGCTGGAATTCTCCCTGGAAAAGCTCGACCACCCGGACTGGGAGCCCGACCAGAGCACTGCCGGCCCGGCGCGCAAGCGGGCGCCGATCTTCTCGCGGGAGCTGTTCCAAGAGGTGTTCCTCAACCCCGGACTTGTCCTGCTGATGGGGGGCATCATCATCGGCCTGGTCAGTGGGCTACAGGGGCAGAAGGTGGTCGCCGATGACGACAAGTTCTTCGTCATGGCGTTCCAGGGCGTGCTGTGTCTGTTCCTGCTCGAGATGGGCATGACGGCTTCCCGGAAGCTGAAGGACCTGCGCAGCGCCGGCCCCGGGTTCATCGTCTTCGGCCTGTTGGCCCCGAATATCTTTGCCCCGCTTGGCATCCTGGTCGCGCACATCTACTCGTCGCTCACCCACGCCGACTTCAAGCCCGGCACCTATGTGCTTTTCGCGGTGCTCTGTGGCGCCGCGTCCTACATCGCCGTCCCGGCGGTCCAGCGGCTCGCCATCCCGGAGGCCAGTCCCACCCTGCCGCTTGCCGCGTCGCTCGGCTTGACGTTCTCCTACAACGTCACCATCGGCATCCCGCTGTACATCGAGGTCAATCGGCTGATCGCCCACTGGTTCTAGTTTCGCCAACCACGCGGTCGCGCAGGCCGGTGAATCATGGTGGGCGACAGTTCGTTTGACGGGCCGCGCCAAGGTCCCAATCGGCCACTTGTTAATTGTTCGTAAAGACGCGATGGTCGGCTCGCTCAAGCCCGCGAGGTTCCACTAAGTTCAGGGGCGCCGCGAGTCGCCTGCTGCCACCCGCCGGGCTGTACTGCGTCGCCAGGAGGCGCCCATGCTTCAAGAGATGTGGCAGAACTTCATCCACAATCTGTTCAAGCCGCTGCTGCTGTTCTTCTACTTCGGTTTCCTCATTCCGATCCTGAGGGTGCGGTTCGAATTCCCGTACGTGATCTACCAGGGTTTGACGATGTATCTGCTGGTGGCCGTCGGCTGGCAGGGTGGCGAAGAGCTGGCGAAAGTGAAACCCGCCGATATCGACAACATCGCCGGATTCGTCGCGCTGGGCTTGGTGCTGAACTTCGTGATCGGAGTGCTCACCTATGTCTTGCTGAGGTACCTGACGCGGCTGCGACGCGTCGACAGGGCGACGGTCGCCGGTTACTACGGGTCGGACTCGGCGGGCGCCTTCGCCACCTGCGTGGCCGTGTTGACCAGCGTGAAGATCGCCTTCGACGCCTACATGCCGGTTCTACTCGCGTTCATGGAGATTCCCGGCTGCCTGGTTGCCCTATACCTGGTGGCCCGGCTGCGACACCGCGGGATGGACGAAGCCGGGTACATGCCGGACGAGCAGGGTTACACCGCCCCCGCAAGGGTAGGTCCCGGCGCTGCCGCCCAGGCCGAGGGCGTTGACGACGGGGTCGAGCGCGGAATCGAAGAGGAGCTGGAGTTCTCGCTGGAAAAGCAGGAGCACGCGTGGTACGGGAACACCCCGCAGCGCGAGAAGGCACCGCTGATGTCACGGGCGATATTGCAGGAAGTGTTCCTCAATCCCGGCCTCATCCTCCTCGTCGGCGGCATCGCCATCGGCTTCATCAGCGCGCTGCAGGGCCAGAAGGTTGTGCACGACCAAAACGAGCTCTTCGTTGCGGCGTTTCAGGGCGTGCTCTGCCTGTTTCTGCTCGAGATGGGCATGACGGCGTCCCGCAAATTACGGGATCTGAAGTTGGCCGGTGGCGGGTTCATCGCCTTCGGCCTGTTGGCGCCCAACCTGTTTGCGGCACTTGGCATCCTGGCCGCCTACGCCTACGCCAACCTGACCGACACGCACTTCCAGCCGGGCACCTACGTCTTGTTCGCGGTGCTGTGCAGTGCGGCGTCCTACATCACGCTGCCCGCGGTCCAGCGGCTGGGGATCCCAGAGGCGAGCCCAACCCTGCCGCTGGCGGCCGCGCTGGGTCTGACCTTCTCCTACACCGTCACGATCGGGATCCCGCTGTACATCGAGATCAATCGCGCAGTCGCGCATTGGTTCCCGAACAGCTGAGGACTACCCCAACACGGTGCGCACCACGGCGTCGGCCAGCAGGCGGCCGCGCGGCGTGAGGATGAAGCGATCTGCGTCGGACACCAGCAACCCGTCGGCGACCGCGCCTTCGGCCCGCGCCCCCTCGGCAGAATTCAGCACATCGCGCGGAAGGCCCTGTCGCAGACGAGTTTTCAGGAGTACGTCTTCGGTGTGCACGGCGTCGGAGTCGAGCCGCTCGAATCCCCCCACCGGTAATACGCCGGCGGCCAGCTTTTCCGCGTAGGCGTTGGGGTGCTTGACGTTCCACCACCGCGTGGCACCGACATAGCCATGGGCCCCCGGTCCGGCGCCCCACCACTGGCCACCATCCCAATAGCCGAGGTTGTGTCGGCATTCACCGCCCGGCCGCGCCCAATTGGACACCTCGTACCAAGACATTCCGGCTTCGGAAAGCCGGGCGTCGACCAGCTCGTAGCGGTGCGCCAGGATGTCGTCGTCGGGGGCGGCGAGCTCGCCGCGCCGGACCCGTCGGGCCAGCGCCGTGCCTTCCTCGACGACCAGGGCGTAGGCGGACACGTGATCGACGCCGGTGTCGATCGCCGTGTCGACCGAGCGCAGCAGATCGTCGTCGGATTCCCCCGGCGTTCCATAGATCAGATCGAGGCTGACGTGTTCGAAGCCGGCGTCCAAGGCCTCTCGGGCGGCCGCCGCCGATCGGTTCGGCGTGTGAATGCGGTCGAGAACCCCCAGCACTCGCGGGGACACCGACTGCATGCCGAGCGAAACCCGCGTGTAGCCGGCCGCGCGAATGGCGTCGAAAAAGTCCGGCCAGGCGGACTCCGGGTTGGCCTCGGTGGTGATCTCGGCATCGGGCGCCAGCGTGAAATGCTCGCGCACCATCTCCAGCACCGACGCCACGCGGGCGCCACCGAGCAGTGACGGCGTCCCTCCCCCGACGAACACCGTGGCCACGGTCGGCCCGGGCAGACGCTCTGCCGCCAGCTCCAACTCCGTCCGCAGCGCCGCAAGCCAGGCGTCGGGATTGACACCGCCCAACTCGGCCGGCGTGTAGGTGTTGAAATCGCAATAGCCGCAACGGGTTATGCAGAACGGGACGTGAATGTAGATCCCGAACGGCCGCTCGGGGACGGGCTGGAGGTCGGGCAGCTCGACGGCTTCCTCGCGAAGGGCCATGCCAAATCATCCCACGGTGTGCGGTACCCGGCCGCGGCGTCGATCCACAGTGCCCGCGCCGATGTCGGCCGCACACGCTTTTCCTGGGTTTTCTTACCCGCGCGACCAGCTTAATCGGGAATTCCGCTCATCGTGAGCCGATGTTTGACCTGGTTACATCGCCGGCTGACGGGCGTGGCACAATGGTGGCGTGACCGTCGCTCAGCCCAGCCTTCGCATTGCGCTCGTGGCTCGTCGGCACATTGATCTCAAGCGTGTTTGCAGCTGTTGCTGTCTCCCTTGATGTCGTAGACCCGCCCACCTGTACGTCCAGCTGGCATCGGATCTGCGCCGCCGATACCACCGGTGAGCTGCGCTTTCATGCCTGCGATGTTCGAAGGAGACCTCCGAGATGACCACAGCCCGTCCCGCCAAGCCCCGTAACGAGGGCCAGTGGGCGCTGGGAGATCGGGAACCGCTCAACCCCAACGAAGAGATGAAGCACGCCGGCGCCCCGCTCGAGGTGCGCGAACGCATCGAGAACATCTACGCGAAGGCCGGCTTCGACAGCATCGACAAGAGTGACCTGCGCGGCCGCTTCCGCTGGTGGGGGCTCTACACCCAGCGCGAACAGGGCTATGACGGCACCTTCACCGGTGACGAGAATGCCGATCTGCTGGAAGCCAAGTACTTCATGATGCGCGTGCGCTGCGACGGTGGTGCCCTGTCGGCCGCGGCGTTGCGCACGGTCGGCCAGATCTCGACGGAGTTCGGCCGCGACACCGCCGACATCTCCGACCGGCAGAACGTACAGATGCACTGGATCGAGGTCGAAAACGTCCCCGAAATCTGGCGGCGGCTCGCCGGGGTGGGACTGCAGACCGCCGAGGCGTGCGGTGACTGCCCCCGCGTGATCCTCGGTTCGCCGCTGGCCGGCGAGTCGCTCGACGAGGTGCTCGACCCGACCTGGGCGATCGACGAAATCGTGCGCCGCTACATCGGCACGCCGGACTTCGCCGACCTGCCGCGCAAGTACAAGACGGCGATTTCGGGTCTGCAGGATGTCGCGCACGAGATCAACGACATCGCCTTCATCGGCGTCAACCATCCCGAGCACGGGCCCGGCCTCGACCTGTGGGTCGGCGGTGGTCTGTCCACCAACCCGATGCTGGCCCAGCGGGTCGGCGTCTGGGTGCCGCTGAACGAGGTGCCCGAGGTCTGGGAGGCCGTGACGTCGATATTCCGCGACTACGGCTACCGCCGGCTGCGGTCGAAGGCCCGGCTGAAGTTCTTGATCAAGGACTGGGGCATCGAGAAATTCCGCGAGGTCCTCGAAACGGAGTACCTCAAACGGCCGCTGATCGACGGGCCGGCCCCCGAACCGCTCAAACATCCGATCGACCACATCGGGGTTCAGCGGCTCAAGAACGGGCTCAACGCGGTCGGGGCGGCGCCGATCGCGGGGCGGGTCTCGGGGTCCATCCTCTCTGCGGTGGCGGATCTGATGGACAAGGCGGGCTCGGACCGGGTGCGGTTCACCCCGTACCAGAAGCTGGTCATCCTCGACATCGCCGACGACAAACTCGACGAGGTGCTCGCCGGGCTGGAGGCGCTCGGGCTGCAGACCAGACCGTCCCATTGGCGCCGGAACCTGATGGCGTGCACAGGGATCGAGTACTGCAAGTTGTCGTTCGCCGAAACGCGCGGAAAGGCCCAGGTCTTGGTGCCGGAGCTGGAGCGCCGGCTCGAGGACATCAACTCCTCGCTCGACGTGCCGATCACGGTCAACATCAACGGTTGTCCGAACTCATGCGCCCGAATTCAAGTGGCCGATATCGGCTTCAAGGGCCAAATGGTGGACGACGGTCACGGGGGCTCGGTCGAGGGCTTTCAGGTGCACCTGGGCGGCAGCCTCGGGCTCGACAGCGGATTCGGGCGCAAGCTGCGCCAGCACAAGGTGACGAGCGACGAACTGGGCGACTACATCGACCGGGTGGTAAGGAACTTCATCAAACACCGCAGTGCGGGAGAACGGTTCGCGCAGTGGGCGATTCGGGCGGATGAGGACGATTTACGATGAGTGGACAAGCAACGAAACGAACCGAAGCAGAACTGCGCGACCTGGCGGCGCGGGGCGCCGCGGAACTCGAGGGCGCCAGCGCGATCGAGGTGTTGCAATGGGCCGACGAGACCTTCGGCGGGGTCAACGGGCCGCGCGGCTGGGCCACCTGCAACTACGTGCTCACCTCCAGCATGCAGGAGGCGGTGTTGATCGATCTTGCCGCCAAGGTTCGCCCGGGTGTGCCGGTGGTCTTCCTGGACACCGGCTACCACTTCGCCGAGACCATCGGAACCCGGGACGCGGTCGAATCGGTCTACGACATCCACGTTCTCAACATCACCCCCGAGCAGACGGTGGCCGAGCAGGACCAGTTGCTGGGGAAGAACCTGTTCGAGCGCGACCCGGGCGAGTGCTGCCGGCTGCGCAAAGTCGTGCCCCTGCGCCGCGTCCTGAGCGGATATTCCGCCTGGGTGACCGGGCTGCGCCGAAGCGAAGCGAAGACGCGCGCCAACGCCCCGGTGATCGGCTTCGACGAGGGCTTCAAGCTGGTGAAGATCAACCCGCTTGCGACGTGGACCGACGAGGACATGCAGAACTACATCGACGAGCACGGCGTGCTGGTGAATCCGCTTGTCTACGACGGGTATCCGTCGATCGGCTGCGAGCCCTGCACCGCCAAGCCGCTCGCCGGGGCCGACCCGCGCAGTGGGCGTTGGCAGGGGCTGGCCAAGACCGAGTGCGGGCTGCACGCTTCCTGAGCGCGGCCTTGGGTCATGCCGACGTCAGCGTGGTCTGATTCTCACCGGCCCGGCCGGAACGGCTGCCGCCGTCGCCGGCGTCCTCGGCGGGAAGGGACGGCATTCGGGTGGCGCGGACGTAGACGGTGTCGCCCTCGCGTAGGGCCAGGGCCTCGGCGTCGCCTCGGGTGATCTGAGCGGTGAAGTGTCCCCCGGTGGCGGCGCTGGTCAATTCGACTCGCACCTCGAAGCCCAGCACGACCACGCGATCGACCGTGGCGCGCACCACCCCGATCGACTCCGCGGTGCCGTCGCCGCCCGCGATGGCCATCTCGGGGTTGCGGCCCACCCGGATGTCATGCGGGCGAACCAGATTGCCGTTCAAGGTGGACACCGCCCCGAGAAACGACATGACGAAGGCCGTCGCCGGGGCGTCGTAGACCTCGGTCGGCGATCCCACCTGCTCGATGCGTCCGTGGTTCAGCACGGCGATTCGGTCGGCGACGTCGAGCGCCTCCGCCTGGTCGTGGGTGACCAGGACCGTGGTGACATGCACCTCGTCATGCAGGCGGCGCAGCCACGCGCGCAGGTCCTCCCGCACCTTGGCGTCCAGCGCCCCGAACGGCTCGTCGAGCAGCAGCACCTGGGGGTCGACCGCCAGCGCCCGCGCCAGCGCCATCCGCTGTCGCTGACCGCCGGACAGCTGATTGGGATAGCGGTTCTGAAAGCCGCTCAGCCCCACGACTTCCAGCAGATTGTCGACCTTGGCCTTGACCTCCGCCTTGGGACGCTTGCGGATCTTCAGCCCGTACGCCACGTTGTCGCGAACGGTCAGGTGCTTGAACGCCGCGTAGTGCTGGAACACAAACCCGATGCCCCGTCTCTGCGGCGGGATCCGCGTGACGTCATTGCCGTTGATAGTGATCGTTCCGCTGTCGGGCTGGTCGAGCCCGGCGATGGCGCGCAACAGGGTCGACTTGCCCGACCCGCTGGGACCCAACAGTGCCGTCAACGAGCCGGACGGTACGACGAAGTCGACGTTGTCGAGCGCCACGAAGTCGCCATAGCGCTTGTGGGCGTTCCGCACGATGATGGCGTGGTCGCGGTTGTGCTTGTCGGTCATCTACAAGTCTCCATATCGAGCCTATCTGTCCGCCCGTGCCCGGCGAAGGTCGAGAATTACCTGGAAGATCAGCACCAACACCGCAACGCCCATCAACAACGTCGACAGCGCGTACGCGCCGTACTCGGCCCCGCGGTTGTATCGATCCGAGACCAGCAATGTCAGCGTCTGGGACTTACCCGGCAAGTTCGACGACACGATGATGACGGCGCCGTATTCGCCGAGGGTGCGGGCGACGGTCAACACGATGCCGTAGGTCAAACCCCACCGGATGGATGGCAGGGTGATCCGCCAGAAGGTCTGCCACCAACCCGATCCCAGGGTCGCGGCGGCCTCTTCCTGGTCGGTGCCCAATTCGTGCAGCACCGGCTCCACCTCGCGCACGACGAACGGCAGGGTGACGAAGATGCTCGCGAGCACGATGCCGGGCAGCCCGAAGATGATCTTGAACCCGAGGTCCCTCTCGACGAATCCGAACGCGCCTGCCGATCCCCACAACAGAATCAGTGCGACGCCCACGATGACGGGCGACACCGCGAACGGCAGATCGATGACGGCCTGCAACACGCCCTTACCGCGAAAACGGTTGCGCGCCAACACTAAAGCGGTCGGGATGCCGAACACCACGTTGAGTGGCACTACGATCGCGACGACCAGCAACGTCAGGTTCAGCGCCGAGACCGCCGCGGGCGTGCTGACCCAGTCGAAGAACTGGCCGAAGCCCGGCCGGAAAGTCCGCCACAGGATCAGGGCCACCGGGACAACGAGCAACACGAAAACGTATGCCAGCGCCACGAATCGGATCAGGTAGCGAACCCCGCGCGACGACGTCACGGTGCCAGCTCCTCACGCTTGGCCGCGCGGCCGCCCACGATCCGCAGGATGAACAGCACGACAAACGAGATGGACAGCAGCACGATGGAGATGGCGGCGGCGCCGGTCCGGTCGTCGTTCTCGATCAGGGTCCGTATCCATTGCGACGACACTTCCGTCTTGCCCGGCACCGCTCCACCGATCAGCACCACCGAACCGAATTCGCCGATCGCACGCGAAAACGCCAGCCCCGCACCGGACAGCAACGACGGCGTCAGCGACGGCAACAGCACGGAAGTGAAAATCTTTGGGCCACTGGCGCCCAGCGACGCCGCCGCCTCCTCGGTCTCCCGGTCGATTTCCAGCAGCACCGGCTGCACCGCGCGCACCACGAACGGCAGCGTGACGAAGGCCAGCGCCACCGCCACGCCCCACGCGGTGTGCTGCAGGTGCAACCCCACCGGACTGTTGTTGCCGTAGAGGGCCAGCATCACCAGGCTGGCGACGATGGTGGGCAGCGCGAACGGCAGGTCGATGATCGCGTCGACGAGCCGCTTGCCGACGAAGTCGTCGCGCACCAGCACCCAGGCGATCACCAGGCCGAACACCAGGTTGGCCACGGTGACCCCGGCGGAAATGGTCAGGGTCACCCGGAACGACTCCAGCGCCGCGTTGGAGCTGACGGCCAGCCAGAAGGCGTGCCAGCCGCCGCCGGCGGCCTGCCAGGCGATCGCGGCCAGCGGCAGCAGCACGATCACCGACAGCCACAGCGTCGCGACGCCGACGCGCAGCGACGTGGTGCCGCGGGCCCGCCGCGCCTTGACCGGCCCGCGCCCGGGGTAACCGGCGGGATCGCCGAGCTCGGGCCTGATCGCCTGGGGGTCGGGCGTGATCGCGGCCGTCATCCGGTGGCCTGCGTGTAGATCTTGGTGATGCTGCCGGTGCTCTTGTCGAAAAGCTGCGGGTCGACCGCGGTCCAGCCGCCGAGGTCGGCGATCGTCCACAGTTTCGCCGGGGCCGGAAACTGGGCGCGGAATTCGGCGGCGACGGCCGGGTCGACGGGCCGAAAACCGGCCTGTGCCCACACCTTCTGCGCGGCGGCCGTGTACTGGAAGTTCTTGAAGGCGACCGCGGCGTCCAGGTGGGGACTGGTGGTGACCACCGCCACCGGGTTCTCGATCTTGAACGTCTGCGGCGGGTTGATGTGCTCGACCGGCTTGCCTGCGCGCTCGGTGGCGATCGCCTCGTTCTCGTAACTGATCAGCACGTCCCCACTGCCCTGGACGAAAACATCGGTGGCCTCCCTCCCCGAACCGGGACGCAGCTTGACGTGTTCATGCACCAACTTGCTGATGAACTCGACGCCGGCCTGGGCGTTGCTGCCCCCTTCGCTCTTGACCGCGTACGGCGCCAGCAGGTTCCATTTGGCCGATCCCGAACTAAGTGGGCTGGGCGTGATGACCTCCACCCCCGGCCGCAGCAGGTCGTCCCAGTCCCTGATGTTCTTCGGGTTGCCCTTGCGCACCACCAGGGTGACGACCGAACCGAACGGAATTCCCTTGGTGGCGTCGGTATTCCAGTCTTTGGAGACCTTGCCCGCCTTCACCAATCGGGTGATGTCGGGTTCGACGGAGAAATTCACGACGTCCGCGGGCTTGCCGTCGACGACTCCGCGCGATTGGTCGCCCGAGGCACCGTAGGAGGTGATCACCTGGACGCTCTTGCCCTCCTCGGCGGCGTTGAACGCCGGAATCACCTTGCTCCAGCCGGGTTCTGGGACCGAGTAGGCGACCAGAGTGATGCTCGTGCGCGCGTTGTTCGGGCCGCTCCCCCCCACGACGTCACTGGGCCCACCACTACACCCCGCGATGACCGCCACGACGAGGGCGAAGATGGTCGCCGGTCGCCAACGCCTTGCGATGTGGTTGGGCATTCGGGCCTTCCAGGACGGGGACTTACGGACGATTGTCCCGTTGCTGCGGAAAGGCGCCTTTAAACGGAGGGAGACCTCACGAACCCCATACCAGACCGCACACGGGTTTGGCAGTCAGCGACAACAGTGCACGAAGACATGGCGTTCCACACCGGATGTCACATGCATGGCGGGAAGCCTAACAGGAATCGGCATGCCCGCCACCGCTCGAGGGGCCGAGCCGGCAAACCGCGCTCAGTGCGTCAGCCACCACGCGACGATGACCAGCACCACGAGCGCGACCAGAATCAACGTCACGTGCGACCGAGGCATGCGGGTTACCCGGGCGCCTCACCGGCGTGGCGGGCCCGGCGCATCAGGGCGATGCTCTTGCCAAGCAGGCCGTCGAGCAGCCCCGCCGTGACCGCGGCCACGACGAGCACGACCGGCATCACCACCATGGCTTGCAGCACGAAAGCGAGCCCGGAAAGCCACAGCTCGTTGCCGTCCCACCAATTCAGGAACGCGGTCACGCGGCTCACCCTATTCGGCCGTGCAGTGGAATTCCAATGTGCCAAGATCGGCGCATGTCCGCCCCGCCACCCGCGCCCGGGGCGACGGCCTGCCTGATCGTCGGTGGCGGCCCGGCGGGGATGGTGCTGGGACTGCTGCTGGCCCGCGCCGGCGTTGACGTCACGGTGATGGAAAAGCACGCCGACTTCCTGCGCGACTTTCGCGGCGACACCGTGCACGCGAGCACGCTGCGCCTGCTCGACGAGCTGGGCTTGGGCGCGCGGTTCGCGCAGATCCCGCATCGCCTCATCGACACCGTCCGCATGGAGATACAGAACGAACCGGTGGCGCTCGACCTGACCCGCCTGCCCGGCGCCCACAAGCACATCGCCCTGGTGCCGCAATGGGACTTCCTGGAGTTGGTGGCCACCGCGGCCGAGGCCGAGCCGAGCTTCCGGCTGCTGCGCAGCACCGAGGTGACCGGCGTGATCCGGGACGGAGACCGGGTCGTCGGCGTCACTTACCGCAACCAGACCGGCGAGGTTGGGAGCATGCGCGCCGAGCTGACCGTCGCCTGCGACGGCCGCTCCTCCACGGTGCGTTCGGCGGTCGGCCTCGAACCGCACAGCTTCGGCGCGCCCATGGACGTGTGGTGGTTCCGGTTGCCCCGCCATCCCGGGGATCCGCGGGGGCTGGGCGGGGTGCTGCGAGCCGGGCACGCGGTCATCGTGATCGATCGCGGCGACTACTACCAGATCGCCTACATCATCCCGAAGGGAACCGACACCCAGCTGCGGGCCGAGGGCATCGAGGCGCTGCACCGGGTGCTGGTCGCCATGGTGCCCTGGCTGGGTGACCGCGTGCGGACGCTGACGTCATTCGACGACGTGAAACTGCTTGATGTGCAACTGAATCGGCTTCGCCGCTGGTATGCCGACGGCGTCCTGCTCATCGGCGACGCCGCGCACGCGATGTCGCCGGTCGGCGGGATCGGCATCAACCTCGCGGTGGCCGACGCGGTGGCCGCCGCCCGCATCCTGGCCGGCCCGCTGCGCACGGGTCGGGTGCCCGTCTGGCGGCTGGCCCGGGTGCAGGCGCGCCGCTGGCTGCCCACCGCGCTGCTGCAGGCCGCGCAACGGGGGATCCACGCCAACGTGATCGCCGCGGCGGTGGCCCGGAACGAGGACCGCGCGCCACCGGGCGTGCGGCTGGTGGGCCGCTCCACAGCCCTGCGGAGACTGCTCGGCTACCTCGTCGCAATCGGCCCGCTGCCCGAGCACGCCCCGAGGTTCGCCCGACGCCGCGGTTGACACAGAGTGACGCCACGTCGGCGAAAAAATGGACGGGGGACCGCTCCACAGATGATGATGTCGGGATGGTCCTGCACGCTCAGCCCGACGACCAGCCCGCCGACGCCATGCCCGAGGAGGCATTCGAAACGGCCCCGGCGACGTTGCCGTCACCCATCGACTTCAGCGCGCCGGCGCCCCTGGCTTCCAGCGGGGCACTACGGAACCCGTTTCCGCCGATCGCCGACTACGCGTTCCTGTCCGACTGGGAGACGACGTGCCTGATCTCGCCCGCCGGATCCGTCGAATGGCTGTGCGTGCCCCGGCCGGACTCCCCCAGCGTGTTCGGCGCGATCCTGGACCGCAGCGCCGGCCATTTCCGGCTCGGCCCCTACGGCGTCTCGGTGCCCTCGGCCCGCCGCTACCTGCCGGGCAGCCTGATCATGGAGACCACGTGGCAAACCCACACCGGGTGGCTGATCGTGCGCGACGCGCTGGTGATGGGGCCCTGGCACGACATCGAGCGCCGGTCGAGGACGCACCGCCGCACCCCGATGGACTGGGACGCCGAGCACATCCTGCTGCGCACGGTGCGCTGCGTCAGCGGCACGGTCGAGCTGATGATGAGCTGCGAGCCCGCGTTCGACTACCACCGCGTCGGCGCCACCTGGGAGTACTCGGCCAATGCGTACGGCGAGGCGGTGGCCCGGGCGACCAAGCAGCCCGACGCCCACCCGACACTGCGGCTCACCAGCAACCTGCGGATCGGGCTGGAGGGTCGCGAGGCGCGGGCGCGCACCCGGATGAAAGAGGGCGACGACGTGTTCGTCGCGCTGAGCTGGACAAAGCATCCGGCGCCGCAGACCTACGAAGAGGCCGCCGACAAGATGTGGCAGACCACCGAATGCTGGCGGCAGTGGATCAACATCGGCAACTTCCCTGACCACCCGTGGCGGGCGTACCTGCAGCGCAGCGCGCTCACGCTGAAGGGGCTGACCTACTCGCCGACCGGGGCGCTGCTGGCGGCCAGCACCACGTCGCTTCCGGAAACGCCTCAGGGCGAACGCAATTGGGACTACCGCTACGCGTGGGTGCGTGACTCGACGTTCGCGTTGTGGGGTCTCTACACGCTGGGACTGGACCGCGAGGCCGACGACTTCTTCGCGTTCATCGCCGACGTCTCCGGCGCCAACAGCAACGAACGGCACCCGCTGCAGGTGATGTACGGAGTGGGCGGCGAACGCAGCCTGGTGGAGGAGGAACTCCATCACCTGTCCGGCTACGACCATGCGCGCCCGGTGCGCATCGGCAACGGCGCCTACGACCAGGTGCAGCACGACATCTGGGGTTCCATCCTCGACTCCTTCTACCTGCACGCCAAGTCGCGCGAGCAGGTCCCCGAGACGCTGTGGCCGGTGCTCAAGAAGCAGGTCGAGGAGGCCATCAAGCACTGGCGAGAACCCGACCGGGGCATCTGGGAGGTCCGCGGCGAGCCGCAGCACTTCACCTCGTCGAAGGTGATGTGCTGGGTCGCGCTCGACCGCGGGGCGAAGCTGGCCGAGCGGCAGGGCGAGAAGAGCTACGCCCAGCAGTGGCGGGCGATCGCCGAGGAGATCAAGGAGGACATCCTGCAACACGGGGTGGACGCCCGCGGGGTGTTCACCCAGCGCTACGGCAGCGACGCGCTGGACGCCTCGCTGCTGCTCGTGGTGCTGACCCGCTTCCTGCCGCCGGACGATCCGCGGGTGCGCAACACCGTGCTGGCCATCGCCAACGAACTCACCTCGGAGGGCCTGGTGCTGCGCTACCGGGTGGAGGAGACCGACGACGGGTTGTCCGGCGAGGAGGGCACGTTCACGATCTGCTCGTTCTGGCTGGTGTCGGCCCTGGTGGAGATCGGCGAGGTGGCGCGGGCCAAGCGGTTGTGCGAGCGGCTGCTGTCCTATGCCAGCCCGTTGCACCTCTACGCCGAGGAGATCGAGCCACGGACCGGCCGGCACCTGGGCAACTTCCCGCAGGCGTTCACCCACCTGGCGCTGATCAACGCCGTGGTGCACGTGATCCGCGCCGAGGAGGAGGCCGACGGCTCCGGGATGTTCCAGCCCGCCAACGCGCCGATGTAGCGGCGATCGCGAGCGCGGCCGTCAGGCCGGGCGACGCGGGTCGCCGCCATCGGTACCGCGGCGATCGCGAGCGCGGCCGTCAGGCCGGGCGACGCGGGTCGCCGCCATCCGTACCGCGGCGATCGCGAGGGCGGCCGTCAGGCCGGGCGACGCGGGTCGCCGCCATCCGTACCGCGGCGATCGCGAGCGCGGCCGTCAGGCCGGGCGACGCGGGTCGCCGCCATCAACACCGCGGCGATCGCGAGCGCGGCCGTCAGGCCGGGCGACGCGGGTCGCCGCCATCCGTACCGCGAATCAGCTCAGCGCGCTCACCTTGTCTCGCATGACTTGGGCGATGTCGAGCGCCCTGGCGTTCGCGTCACGCGTGCCGTCTTGCAATGCGCTTGGTGCGTCGAAGAAGTCGACCTCGACTTCGATGAGGCAATTGTCCCGGACCCCGACAGCCCGCTCAGCGGGAAGCGCTGGCGGCGAAAACGACGGTGGCATGTTCCACTGTGTCGAAATAGTCGCGGCGACAACGGAACTCGCGCTTTGCACGTGACTGACTTTCACTTCCAGCGGCAGACTGCCGCCCGCAATGGGGACGGTCTTTCCGTCGCATTCTTGCCACCGCCTGGCGATCGTCGAAAACAGCGCGTAGGCCTGATCGGCCGTGGGCAGGCCGATGGCGGCCTCTTGCACGCGGATGACCGCCGCGCCGGACGGGGCAGTGGGCCGCCACGTAGTGAAGGCAACGGCTTTGACGTTCGCGGACCGATAGGCGCCCGCCCGCATCATCACTGCCACCCCGAGGCAGCTTTCGGACCCCTCCGACCGCACGCGACCCAACATCTCGGGTCCCCCGACAAACGGTGGGAAACCCGGGTCGAGTTCCACGGGCTCCCTGACAACGCGGGACAGCGCGCTCTTGCCGAGGAGCACCCGCTCGAGGGTGTGCCCGTCGAGGAATCGCGTCGTGAGGTTCGCCGGAGCCCGCGCCGCGCCACCGACGGTGGTGGAGCAGCCCGTGGCCGAGATCAGCACGACCAAAAGTGCTACGGCGTAACAACGTGCTCGCCGGCCGCCGCTTCTACCGGTCGCCACGGCGACAAACGCAGAAGGCGGCAATTCGCTACCGCAAATTCTTTCCATGCGCTTCTCGGCTACCTCCCACTTCACCCGAGCTTAGGCTCGACGGCGCGGCGAAGCCGTCGCCCACGCGTGAGCACAGCTCAACCCCCAGAGAAGTCCCAGGTTTGTGGCAGCTGCCGGTCAGCTCAGCCCGCTGACCTTGTCCATCATGGCGTGCGCGATGTCGATGGCGCTGCGGTGCACATCGCCGGAGCCCTCATCCGACGAGCGCGTCGAATTGAAGAACGCCACTTCGACTTCGACGAGGCAGTTCCCCCGCACGCCGATGGCGCGCGCCTCGGGCCTGGGCCCGCTCGACGGTATGCCGGGCAATTGGGTGTCGATCGAAACGGTCGCGGCCAGAACCGATTCGGAGACCCTTACCTCAGAGATGGTGTCCGAGAAGACGATCGCGGGGCGGTCGATGATGATGCTGGGACGTCCGATGGTCACGGTCGTGCCCTCACAGTCGCGCCACTGTTGTGCAAACTGTTGGAACAGCGCGGCGGCCCCGCCGGTGCTGGACAGCGCGACCACGCCCTCGGCGACGCTGATCACCTTCGCCGGTCCGCGCTGGTTCCACCACGTCTCCCGCGCGGCGTTCTTGACGTCGGCGGATCGGTACGCATCCTTCACCATCATCGAGGTGACACCGACGCAGTTGGCGGGCGAGGCCGCGCCGAAGGCCGGCTGCAGCACCTCGGGACCGCCGAACCGCGCCGGGAGTTCGTTCTTGCTCCCGAAGGACTGGCCCAGCAGCTTCGACAGCTCGGCGTCATCGAGGAGCACTTTCTTGACGGGTTGCCCAATCACCGGGCGCGGTTTCAGATTCGGCGCGGGCCGCGCGGTGCCGTCGACCGTGCAACCCGTCGCGAGCGCGACGGTCAACAGGCAGGCGAGGATCGTCCGGCGCATCGACATCAGTTGGTGCTCGAGACTTTTCGCAACATAGCCTGAACGACGTCGACAGCCCGCGTCCCGGCCGGCACGTGCGGCGCGACGGCGACCTTGACGTCGGCGATGACGTCGCCCGCGGTGCCCACCGCCCGCTCGTCCGGGGTTGGCGGGGTGTGATGGTTGTCCCACGCGATGACGGTGGCGGAAAGTACCGGCCCGTCGACTCGGACGTCGGTCACCTTCGAGTACAACTCGGTGGCGCTCTCATCGTGTGTGTACATGGTGACCGTGGTGTCCGTGCAGTTTTGCCATTGCTGCACGAAGGACGCGAAGAGTCGCTGCGCGTCGGACGCGGTCGCCAGCTCGATCGCCGCTGCCGTCGCGCTGGACACCTGCACGCCGGAGCCGTAATTCCAGTAGCGCTGCGTCGCGACGCGGCGCACCGGGCCGGTTTCGTAGACGAGGCGCATCGCCGGGTCGACGGCGCCGAGGCATTCGATGGGAGCGGCGCCGCCGGCGTCACGAATCCCGTTGGGCAGCACCTCGATACCACCCACCAGCGGCGGACTGTGGGGCGGCAGCTCGTTTCCCACGGCGGCGCTGACCTCCGCGTCGTCCGGTAGGACCTGTTCGAGCGGCAACGCGGACGCGCCGAGAGGGCCGGTGCGGGTTGGGGTTCCGGCCACTGTCGTGACGCATCCGGTGCCCAGCAGGCTGAGACCGACGACAGTGACGGCTCGCATCAGCAGCACGGCTACTTCTTGCCCTTGTCGCCACCGGTGTCGGTGGACAGCGCCGCCACGAAGGCTTCCTGCGGCACGTCCACCCGCCCGATGGTCTTCATCCGCTTCTTGCCTTCCTTCTGCTTTTCCAGCAGCTTGCGTTTGCGGGTGATGTCTCCGCCGTAGCACTTGGATAGCACATCCTTGCGGATTGCCCGGATATTCTCGCGCGCAATGATTTTCGAACCGATGGCCGCCTGCACCGGCACCTCGAACTGCTGGCGCGGAATCAGCTCCTTGAGCTTGGTGGTCATCTTGTTGCCGTAGGCCGAAGCGCCGTCCTTGTGCACGATCGCGCTGAACGCGTCGACGGCTTCGCCCTGCAGCAGGATGTCGACCTTGACCAGCTGGGCCTCCTGCTCGCCGGCCTCCTCGTAGTCCAGGCTGGCGTAGCCGCGGGTGCGCGACTTCAGCGAGTCGAAGAAGTCGAAGATGATCTCGCCGAGCGGCATCGTGTAGCGCAACTCGACCCGCTCGGGCGACAGGTAGTCCATGCCGCCCAGCTCGCCGCGGCGCGCCTGGCACAGCTCCATGATGGTGCCGATGAACTCGCTGGGCGCGATGATCGTGGTCTTGACGACCGGTTCGTAGACCGTGCGCACCTTGCCCTCGGGCCAGTCCGACGGGTTGGTCACCACGATCTCGGTGTCGTCCTCCTTGATCACCCGGTAGACGACGTTGGGCGACGTCGAGATCAGGTCCAGGTCGAATTCGCGCTCCAGGCGCTCGCGGGTGATCTCCATGTGCAGCAGGCCCAAAAACCCGCACCGGAAGCCGAAGCCCAGCGCCACCGACGTTTCCGGCTCGTAGGTCAGCGCCGCGTCGTTGAGCTGCAGCTTGTCCAGGGCGTCACGCAGAACGGGGTAATCGGAGCCGTCCACCGGATACAGGCCCGAGTAGACCATCGGCTTGGGTTCGCGGTATCCCGTCAGCGCCTCGGTGGCGCCGTGCCGGGCCGTCGTCACCGTGTCACCGACCTTGGACTGGCGGACGTCCTTCACGCCCGTGATCAGGTAGCCGACCTCGCCGACCCCCAGGCCCGCGCTGGCTTTCGGTTCGGGCGAGACGATGCCCACCTCGAGCAGCTCGTGGGTGGCGCCGGTGGACATCATCAGGATGCGCTCCCGCGGGACGATCTTGCCGTCCATCACCCGGACGTAGGTCACCACACCGCGGTAGATGTCGTAGACGGAGTCGAAGATCATCGCGCGGGTCGGCGCGTCGGCGTCGCCCTGCGGAGGCGGCACCTCGCGCACGACGTGGTCGAGCAGGTCGGCGACGCCCTCGCCGGTCTTGCCGGACACCCGCAGCACATCTCCGGGCTCACAGCCGATGATGTGGGCGATCTCGCCCGCGTAGCGGTCCGGGTCGGCGGCCGGCAGGTCGATCTTGTTGAGTACCGGGATGATGTGCAGGTCGCGGTCCAGCGCGAGGTACAGGTTGGCCAGCGTCTGCGCCTCGATGCCCTGGGCCGCGTCGACCAGCAGCACCGCACCCTCGCACGCCTCCAGTGCCCGCGACACCTCGTAGGTGAAGTCCACGTGCCCGGGGGTGTCGATCAGGTGCAGGACGTACTCTTCGTCGCCAACCTTCCAGGGCAACCGCACGTTCTGCGCCTTGATGGTGATCCCGCGCTCGCGCTCGATGTCCATCCGGTCCAGGTACTGCGCGCGCATCGATCGCTCGTCGACGACGCCGGTGAGCTGAAGCATCCGGTCCGCCAGCGTGGACTTGCCGTGATCGATGTGGGCGATGATGCAGAAGTTCCGAATCTGCGCCGGCGCGGTGAAGGTCTTGTCGGCGAAACTGCTGATGGGAATCTCCTGGTCTGGACATGCTCGCGGCGGCGTGAACGCCGGCTCAGTTGGTATGTCCAGGGTATCTAGGCGGGGTGCCCGAGACCTACTTGGACACAATCGCACCCGCACGCGCGCGTCTATGCTGCGAATATGGCGTCTGCCCGCAAATCCCAGTGGAAGACGTTCCAGCGGTTTGCCGAGAACCTGGTCTTCGATCGGGCCCCGCGGCTGGCCCGGCACGTGCAGAACTCGCAGACGGTGCTGCGAGAACTGCAGCAGGCCGTCAAGATCACCGCGAACGTCATCGCGGCCGCCGCGCCGCAACCGCCGGCCGTCACCGCGGGCCGCCCGGTGACCAGCACGAGCTTCCCCACCGGCCAGCGGGCGCGCAAGCTGGTCTACGCCCCGGACCTCGACGGTCGAGCCGATCCCGGCGAGATCGTGTGGACGTGGGTCGTCTACGAAGACGATCCGACCCGCGGCAAGGACCGGCCGGTGCTCGTCGTTGGGCGGGACCGTCGGGTGTTGCTGGGGTTGATGCTGTCCAGCCAGGAGCGCCACGCCGAGGACCGGGACTGGGTCCGGATCGGCTCCGGGGCGTGGGACTACGAGGGCAGGCACAGCTGGGTCAGGCTGGACCGGGTGCTCGACGTGCCGGAGGAAAGCATTCGCCGCGAGGGCGCGATTCTGGATCGGGAGATCTTCGACCTGGTGGCCGAGCGGTTGCGCGCCGACTACTCGTGGAGCTAGGCGCCTGTCGCGCGGCGCTCAGCCCTGCGTGATGTAGGACTGCAGCTGCTGGTGCTCGGCCTCGAGTTCTTCCATCCGGGTCTTCACCACGTCGCCGATGCTGACGATGCCGATCAGCTTCTTGCCGTCGAGCACCGGGACGTGACGCACCCGGTTCTTGGTCATCAGCACGCTCAGCGAATCCACCGTGTCGGCCTTTGTGCAGGTCGCGACGGTAGCGGTCATGATCTTCGAGATCGGGCGTGACAGCACGCTGGCGCCATGGGTGTGCAGCTGACGCACGACGTCGCGCTCGGAGACGATGCCGACGACGCCCTCGTCGCCTACCACCACCATGGCGCCGATGTTCTGCTCGGCGAGGCCCGCGAGCAGCTCTTTGACCGTCGCCTCGGGATTGATGGTCACCACCGCCGCGCCCTTGTTCCGCAAGACGTCTGCAATCCGCATCAAGGCCTCCAGCTGGTTGTGATCGGCTTCACACCAGGCTACGGCTAACTCGCGCGGCGCAAAAGCCATGGCGAGAACCGGTAGCCGATCCGTGTCCATACCCTGACGTCGGCGTTCGAAACCGGCCCGCGCCGCCGCGCCGGGTCTGATCGCGCGATTGGGCCACTGCGCGGGGCTGGGGCTTGCAAGATAAGGGCCATGATCGAGATCACGCTGCTCGGGACCGGAAGCCCGATCCCCGACCCAAACCGCGCCGGGCCGTCGACTCTGGTGCGGGCCGGCGGGCAGGTATTTCTGGTGGACTGCGGCCGCGGTGTATTGCAGCGCGCGGCGGCGGTCGGCGTGGGCGCGGCGGGATTGTCGGCGCTGCTGATCACCCATCTGCACAGCGACCACATCGGAGACCTCGGTGATCTCCTGATCACCCGCTGGATCAGCACCTTCGCGCCCGATCCGGCGCCGCTGCCGATCATCGGGCCGCCCGGGATAGCGGAGACGGTCGAGGCCACGCTGCACGCGTTCCGCCACGACATCGAGTACCGGCTCGCCCACCACGCCGACCTGAACGCCCCGCCGGCGGTCGAGGTCCACGAATGCACCGACGGGGCGGTGTGGGACCGCGATGGCGTGTCGATCCGCGTCGCGCCGACCGATCACCGGCCGGTGGCGCCAACGATCGGGTTTCGCGTCGACTACGGGACGGCGTCGGTGGTGCTCGCCGGGGACACGGTCCCCTGCGCGGGCCTCGACGAGCTGGCCGCGGGAGCCGGCGCGCTGGTGCACACCGTGATCCGCAAGGACATCGTCGCCAACATCCCGCAACAACGGCTGCAGGACATCTGCGACTACCACTCGTCCGTAGAAGAGGCGGCGGAAACCGCCGCACGCGCGGGGGTCGGCACCCTCGTCATGACGCACTACGTGCCGGCGCTGGTGCCGGGCCAAGAAGAACAGTGGCGGGCGCTGGCGGCATCGCGGTTCGGCGGGCGGATCGAGCTCGGCGACGACCTGCATCGCGTCGAGATCGACTCCCCGTAACTCCTCATTCCCGAATGTCGTTGCGCCGCAACGGCAGCAGCGCCCCGGCCAGCACCAGCCAAGACAGCGCCAGCACCCGCGCGATTGGCAGGATCACGCCCAGATCCGGCCAGATCAACACCCCGAGCGCCGCTTCGGCGAGGGCGGCGGTTACCAGGCCGGCCCAGGCGACCGGCCTCGGGAGCACCCCCAGGTTCAGCGAGGTTGCCGCCATCGCGGCCACCAGCAGACCCAGGGCGACGATATGCCCCGGGCCGCCGACGAGGAACACCAGCAAGTACAGGACCCGGACCAACGGCGCGTCCGCGGCGACTCCGGGCTGCGACAGCGGCCAGGCCAACAATCCGCACAGCCCCAGCGCGCCCGCCGCCAAGATGCCCCCCGTCAGCGCGATCGCGGCTCCCGGCCCGCCCGCCCCGAGGCGCCGCAGCCGCACGCCCACCGTCGCGGCGTAGACGGCCAGGGGGACCGACGACGCGAACGTCGCAACCGCGACGACGCGCCCGGCGACCGGCTGCGCGCGGACGTAGGCCACGACCGCGGCCGCCGGCCCATACGGCAACGGCATCACGCCGCCCAGGCCGACGCCGACGGCGATCCCGCCGAAGAGCAGCGTCACGCACAGCGTCGAAAGCAGCGGCAACGAGAAGCCGGCGGGCCGGCGCGCGCTGTAGTCCATGCGTGCACGCTATGCCCGAACGGCTAAGCCAGCCGGGTGACCTCCACGACGACGTCGAGATCGGTCGCACCCTCTCCGGAGTAGATGCCCTTCAGGGGTGGAACGTCGGTGTAGTCGCGGCCGGCGCCCACGCTGACGTACTGCTCGGAGATCTCGGTCTCGTTGGTCGGGTCGTAGCTCCACCACCCCCCGGTCCACGCCTGAATCCAGGCGTGGCTGCGCCCGTCCACCGTGTCCCCGACGACGGCGTGGCGCTTGGGATGCAGATAACCCGACACGTAATGCGCCGGAATCCCCATGGCGCGCAACAACATCAGCGAAAGGTGCACGAAGTCCTGGCACACACCCTTGCCCGCGTTCAACGCGTCCAGCCCCGACGAGTGCACGCTGGTGGTGCCCGGCAAGTAGTCCAGCTCGCCGCGCACCCAGTGCGCCGCGGCGGCGACGGCCTCGGCGGGCTGGTGCGCCTTGGCGATCTTCTTGGCTATGGAGACAACCTTTTTGCTCGCCGGGGTGTGCGCGGTGGGGCGCAGCAACTCGTCGAACCGATCGATCACCGCCGCGGATCGCAGATCGTCCCAGCCGACGTCGGTCACCGCCGGTTCCGGCTGCTCGGTCTCGACCACCGAGGACGACGTCACGGTGAGATCGGTGTGCGGCGCGTGCAGATCGAACGCCGTCACCGCGGTGCCCCAATAGTCGATGTAGCGGTAGGACCGGGTGGCCGGGATCGTCTCGACGCGATTGAGGATGACGTTCTGCCTGGTGTTCGACCGCGGGGTCAGCCGCGCCTCGTTGTAGGAGGCGGTCACCGCCGACTGGTAGGCGTATCCGGTGGTGTGCACCACCCGCAGCCGCCACATCAGGCGTCCCCCTGCCTGCTGACCAGCCGGCGGTCGGCGGCATCCGACCACGCCACCCACGGAGTGACGTGAAAGTACTGCACGGACAACGCTTCTCCGACGTCGCGACACGTTCGCTGGAGTCCGGCCAAGCGGCTCTCCAGCGACTCCAGCAGCACACCGGGTTGCACGAATTCCAGCTCGCTGCGGGCCTGCCCGAGCAACCGCTGCGCCTCCCCCGTGGCCCCGATGCGGCTCTGGCGGTTGTGCAGCAGTTCGTCGAGGTTGTGTTCGGCCAGCCGCAGCGAATAGAACACCGAACGCGGGAACAGCCGGTCGAGCAGCATGAACTCGACCACGCGGCTGGCGTCGAGCACGCCGCGATAGGTGCGCAGGTAGGTGTCGTGCGCGCCCGCGGAGCGCAGCAACGTCACCCACGCCGGGGAGGAAGCGCTGTCCCCCACCCGCGAAAGCAACAGCCGCACCGTCATGTCGATCCGCTCGATCGCACGGCCCAGCACCATGAAGCGGTACCCGTCGTCGCGTGACAACGTCGAGTCGGCCAGCCCGGCGAACATCGCCGCGCGCCCCTCGATGTAGGACAGGAATTCATGGGGCCCAAGGCGTTTGGCCGCGCGCTCGCGTTCGGCCAGGGCATGATAGGTGCCGTTGAGGCACTCCCAGATCTCGCTGGAGGTGACCTCCCGTGCCGACTTCGCATTTTCCCGCGCCGCCGTGATCGCGTCGACGATCGATGAACCGCCCGAGGCATTGGTGCTGAAGGCCACCAGGTCGGTCAATGACCACACGTCCAGGTCGTGGCTCGGGGGATCGATCCCGAGCACCCGCAGCAGCAGCCGAGACGTCTGGTCCGGGTCGACGCTGGAATCCTCGAGCAGCTGGTGCAGCACCACGTCGAGGATGCGGGCGGTGTCGTCGGCGCGCTCGACATAGCGGCCGATCCAGAACAGCGCCTCGGCGTTGCGGGCCAGCATCAGCGCCTCCTCCGCCGCTGCTGTTGCTGAAGCTGCTGTTCCTGGGGTGATTCCGTGGTCAGCGACTGGGTTTGCGTCAGCCGCGGCGCGCCGTCCACCTCCGGGTCGGGCATCGACTCCGGCAGCGAGCGCACCACTTCCGCGGCGCCGAGCTCGTGGTCGCCGGCCGAGGTCCGCGACGCCAGCACCCAGGTGTCCTTCGAGCCGCCACCCTGGCTGGAGTTGACCACCCGCGAACCCTCGACCAGGGCGACCCGGGTCAGCCCGCCGGGCAGCACCCACACGTCGTCGCCGTCGTTGACCGCGAAAGGCCGCAGGTCGACGTATCGCGGCGCGAGCGTGTTTCCGATCTGCGTCGGCACGGTCGACAGCTCCATCATCGGCTGGGCGATCCAGCTGCGCGGATCGTCGCGAACCTTCTTGGCGACCGTGGCCAACTCCTTGTCGGAGGCTTCCGGCCCGAACACGATGCCGTACCCGCCGGACCCTTCGACCGGCTTGAGCACCAACTCGTCGATCCGGTCCAGCACCTCTTCGCGTTCGTCGTCGAGCCAGCACCGGTAGGTCTCGACGTTGGCCAGCAACGGCTTCTCACCCAGGTAGTACTCGATCATGGTCGGCACATAGGTGTAGACGAGCTTGTCGTCGCCAACACCATTGCCGATGGCGCTGGACACGACGACGTTGCCGGCGCGCGCGGCGTTGACCAGGCCTGCCACGCCCAGCACCGAGTCGGCCCGGAACTGGAGCGGGTCCAGGAAGGCGTCGTCGATGCGCCGGTAGATGACGTCGACCTGCACCTCCCCTTCGGTCGTGCGCATGTACACCTGGTTGTCCCGGCAGAACAGGTCGCGACCTTCCACGAGCTCGACGCCCATCTGGCGGGCCAGCAGCGAGTGCTCGAAGTAGGCCGAGTTGTACACACCAGGGGTCAGCACCACCACCGTGGGGTCGGCCTCGTTGGTGGCCGCGGAATTGCGCAGGGCCCGCAGCAGGTGGGACGCGTAGTCGTCGACCGCACGCACCCGGTGGGTGGCGAACAGATTCGGAAAGACCCGCGCCATGGTCCGCCGGTTCTCCATGACGTACGACACCCCGGAGGGCGAACGCAGGTTGTCCTCGAGGACGCGGAAATTCCCCTTCTCGTCGCGAATCAGGTCGATGCCGGCGACGTGGATGCGCACGCCGTTGGGCGGGACGATGCCCATCGCCTCGCGGTGGAAATGCTCGCAGGAGGTGATCAGGCGGCGCGGGATGATGTCGTCGTTGAGGATCTCCTGGTCGCCGTAGATGTCGTCGAGATACATCTCGAGGGCCTTGACGCGCTGGATGATGCCGCGCTCCAACCGGCTCCATTCGGCGGCCGAGATGACCCGGGGAACCAGGTCGAGCGGAAAAGGCCGCTCCTGGCCCGACAGCGAGAACGTGATGCCCTGATCGATGAACGCGCGGCCCAAGGCGTCGGCGCGCGCCTTGAGCTCCGAGGCGTCCGACGGGGCGAGCTCGGCGTAGATGCCCTTGTAGGGTCCCCGCACGGCGCCATGCGCATCGAACATCTCGTCGAAGGCCATCGCGTACACGTCCGACGACGTGTTGTATCCGCCGAAAATGCGCTCGCTGCGCGCGGCGCGCAAACTCCCCCTGGTTTCCTCAAGCTGACTCGGAAGACTCACGGTGTTAGATGCTGCCTCAAATTGACGTTATGGCAGGCCACGGGTTCCCGTTTTGGGAGAAAACGTAACCGACTGATAACCTGGGCAGTCGCCGTGGTGGTATCCGGCGCCCCAAGCAAACGTCGAATCGCAGAAGGAACTAAAGCGTGGCCAACATCAAGTCGCAGCAGAAGCGCAATCGCACCAACGAGCGCGCTCGACTGCGCAACAAGTCGGTGAAGTCGTCGCTTCGCACCGCCGTCCGCGCGTTCCGCGAGGCCGCCCACGCCGGCGACAAAGAGAAGGCCACGGAGTTGCTCGCGGCGACCACCCGCAAGCTGGACAAAGCGGCCAGCAAGGGCGTGATCCACAAGAATCAGGCGGCCAACAAGAAGTCCGCCCTGGCGCGCGCGCTCAACAAGCTCTGAGCCCCGCTCACCGGGTTCGGTTGGCGGCCAGCTCGGCCACCGTCCTGACCGCCGACTCCAGCGCGTAATCGGCGTCCGCGACGGCACCCTTGACGTTGGCGTTGAGCGTCGCCACCACCTTCATCGCCGCCGCCACGCTGTCACGCGACCAGTACCGTGCCTGCTTCTGGGCCTTTTGCACCCGCCACGGGGGCATGCCCAGCTGGGACGCGAGCCGATAAGGGTCGCCCGACAGCGGCCCGACCCGCCCGATCGTGTGGATGGCTTCGGCCAGCGCGTCGGCCAGCACCACCAGTGGCTCACCGCGCAGCATCGCCCACCGCAGCGCCTCGACGGCGCCCGCGACGTCGCCGGCCACCGCCTTGTCCGCGATGTCGAAGCCCTTCACTTCGGCTTTGCCGCTGTGGTAGCGGCGGACCGCGGCGGCGTCGACGACGCCGCCGGTGTCGGCGACCAACTGCGAACAGGCCGCCGCAAGCTCCCGCACGTCGGAGCCGACCGCGTCCAGCATCGCCGTCACGGTCTCCTCGTCGACCTTCACCCGCAACGCCCGAAACTCCTTGCGGACGAAGTCGACCCGCTCGCTGACCTTCGTGATCCGCGCGCACGGGTGTACGACGGCGCCGAGCGACTGCAACTCACTGGCCAGCGCCTTGGCCCGCCCTCCCCCCGAGTGCACCACCACCAGCATCGTGCCCATCGGAACGTCGGCCGCGGCGGAGGCGATCACCGCAGCCGCCTCCTTGCCCGCTTCCCCGGCCGCCTCCAGGACGACGATCCGCTCGTCGCCGAACAGCGACGGGCTCAGCAGTTCGGCGAGCTCATAGGTGCTGACGTCACCCGCCCGCATGCGGCTGACGGGAACGTCCTCGACGCCGGCCCGCTGGCGGGCCGACCGCAGCACGTCGGCCACCGCCCGCTCGACCAGCAGCTCCTCGTCTCCCAGCACCAGGTGCAACGGCGAATCGTCGCTCACCCCACGATGGTGTCACGACCGACCGACTAGACCGCCCCGGGATCCAGCAGGTCGGACAACCACCAAGCCAGCGCGCAGAGGGCGGCCGCGGCGCCGAGCCAGCGCCTTCCGCGCCGCCGCGCGACCACCACGACGATCAGCACGGTCACCGCGGCGACGAGCAGCACCCCGGGCATACCGGACGGCACGGGCACCGTCGCCGCGGGCGCGCCGGCCGACCAACGGGCCACCCGCACCACCCACCACAGCTCGGGGCCGGTGAAGCGGATCAGCAAATGGGCGCCCGCGGCCCATGCCACGCTCAACACGGCGGCGGCGCTGCCCAGCACCGTGATCGGCGCAATGACGGGTGCCGCCGCCAGGTTGGCGGCCATCGCCACCAGGCTGACCCGCCCGGAGATGCCGGCCACCAACGGGGCGGTCACCATGTGTGCGGCCGCCGCGATCGACAGCGCGTCGGCCAGCGGTTTGGGGCATCCCCTGCCCGCAAGGCGCCGCGACCAGCCCGGCGCGATGACGACCAACGCGGCGGTCGCGGCCACCGACAGCGCGAAGCCCACGTCGACGGCCAGTTGTGGGGCCAACGCGAGCAGGCCCAGCACCGTGGCGCATAACGCCGGAATGGCTTGGCGGTGCCGCGAAGTCAGGACCCCGGCCAGCGCGATGGCGCCCATCACGGCCGCCCGCAGCACGCTCGCCGTCGGCTGCACGACGACGACAAACGCGACCAGGGCCAGCCCGGCCAGGACGACGGCCGCCCGCGGTCCGACCACGCGCGCCGAGAACAGCACGGCCCCGCAGACGATGGTCACGTTGGCGCCCGACACCGCCATCAGGTGCGTCATGCCCGCCGCCCGAAAGTCGCGGTCCGTCTCGGCGGTGACCGCCGAGGTGTCACCCAGGACGAGGGCCGGCAGCATCGCCGCCTGCTCGGCGGGCAGCGTGCCGCGCACCGCGGCGGCGAACCGACCGCGCACGGTGTGGGCCGCCCGCTGCACGGCGCCCGCGGTGCCCATGGTCGGGCGGCCCGAGGCGTTGAGCACCGCGACGGTGAGGTCGCGGCGGGTCGGGTGTCCGATCCGCGCCGTGAACCGCACCGGCCGGCCCACCATCAGCCCATCGCCGTCGGATTCGAAGTCCGGGGCGCGCGCGAAGACGACGACCCGGCCCGAGATCTGTTCGTCGCGCAGGCGCTGCATCGTGGCCCGGAACATGAGCCGCCCGCGGCCCAACGACACCGGGCTTTCGCTAGGGGTGACCGTCACCGGGGCGGCGGTCCCGAACGCGGCCGTGATCGGGTGACGCTCTACCGCTTCGGCGCGTAACGCCACCGCCAAGCCGAATCCCGCACCGGTGACGCCGACCGCGGACAGGCCGACGGCGACGGCCCGCAGCCGACCGGTTCCGTCCGATCGAGCCACGGCGCTCCAGGCCAGCAGGCCGGAGACGGCGGCCAACACCACACAGCACGCCGCCACCGGCCTGCCGATCGGCCACCAGATGCCGGCGGCGGTCACCACCCAGCAGGTGAGCGCGGCCGGTACCAGGCGTGCATCGAGGCGCGCCGCGGCCGATTCGCCGGGGCACGGCTGGTCGTGGTTGTCAGACACGGACCAGGGCGCGCAGCTTCTCCAGGCGCGCCGGGCCGATGCCGTCGACGTCGGCGAGCTGGTCGACGCTGGTGAATTTGCCGTTCGCCTGCCGCCAGGCGACGATCGCCGCGGCGGTGACCGGTCCGACGCCGGGCAGCGTGTCCAAATCCTCCGCGGTCGCGGTGTTGAGGTCGAGCACCGCATCCGCCTTCGGCTTCACCGAACCCGTCCCGGGCCGCGGCGGCTTCGACGTCGGTGTCGAACCGGCAGCCACCGAGCTGCCCAACGCCGTCGGCTGCCCGGGGCCGGGGGCCAGCCCGACGACGATCTGCTCGCCGTCGCCGAGCGGGCGCGCCATGTTCAACCCGACGGTGTCCGCGCCGTTCACCGCGCCGCCCGCCGCCTGCAGCGCGTCCGCGACCCGCGCGCCGGGCGCCAGGGTGACCAACCCGGGGCTGTGCACCAGGCCCACCACGCTCACCACCACGGGCCGGTCGGGCCCGGGGGTCTCCGACGGCTTTGGACCGGCCGTCGACCCCTTCTCCACCGGCGGCAGCTTCGCCGACATCACCGGCGCCGGCCGGTCGTGAAGCAGCGTGAACACCGTCACCAGGACGGCCAGCGCGGCCACGATCGCCAATCCGATGGCGCCGGTCCGCCCCGGGTCGGCGCGCAGCCTGGCCATCCAGCCTCGATCCGGGGACGCGTCCGGCAGCCAACGTGGCAGCAGCGAATTCTGGTCCTCGTCCGCCGCCGGTGACATCGACTCCGCGCCGTCGGGCTCGGCGTCCGGTTCGGCACCGAGTCGCCGCTGGAGGCGCTCGGCGGGAAGTTCTGTCCGCATGCGCCGACCGTAGGTGCGGCGACCGCCAGCTGGGCCCCGCCGGGCGGCGCCGCGACCGGCAACTGTGGACTAAACCGAGGCTGTGCACAACCGCTCTACGCGATGGGTCAATATGGAACCAAGAACGCATCGCCAGAACCGGGCATCCATCCGACGCTGGTGGCCACGTTCACCCCCGACGACAGGAGGCCGCCGTGCAACTGGCGCTCACACCGGAGGAAGCCGCGTTCCGCGACGAACTCCGCACGATCTACACCACGAAGATCCCGGAAGAACTGCGCGAGCGGGTGCGCAAGGGCTCGGCAGAGGTGAACCACGACGACATCGTCACCAGCCACAAGATTCTGCACGAGCACGGCCTTGCGGTGCCGAACTGGCCGGTCGAGTGGGGCGGCAAGGACTGGACACCCACCCAGCACCAGATCTGGGCCGACGAGATGCAGCTGGCGTGCGTCCCCGAGCCGCTCAACTTCAACACCAAGATGGTCGGTCCGGTGATCGCCGAATTCGGTTCGGAGGAAGTCAAACAGCGCTTCCTGCCGCCGACGGCGAGCCTCGACATCTGGTGGTGCCAGGGCTTCTCCGAGCCGGAGGCGGGTTCGGACCTGGCGTCGCTGCGCACCACCGCGGTGCGGGACGGCGACAGCTACGTCGTCAACGGCCAGAAGACCTGGACCACGCTGGGCCAGTACGCGGACTGGATCTTCTGTTTGGTGCGCACCGACCCGCAGGCGCCCAAGCGTCAGGCCGGCATCTCGTTCCTGCTGTTCGACATGAAGACGCCGGGCGTCACACTGCGGCCCATCAAGACGATCGACGGCGGCCACGAGGTCAACGAGATCTTCTTCGAAGACGTCCGAGTGCCCGCGAATCAGCTTGTTGGAGAAGAGAATAAGGGCTGGACGTACGCGAAGTTCCTGCTGGGCAACGAGCGCACCGGCATCGCGGGCGTGGGCCGGACAAAGGTGCGCCTCGCCGAGGTGAAGAAACACGCCGCCGCCACCGGGGTGCTCGAAGATCCCCTGTTCGCCGCGCGGCTGGCCGAAGCCGAAAACGAGCTGCTGGCACTGGAACTCACGCAGTCGCGGGTGGTCACCGACTCCGCGAACGGACAGCCCAACCCGGCGTCGTCGGTGCTCAAGCTGCGCGGCAGCCAGCTGCAACAGGTGGCCACCGAACTGCTCGTCGAGGTGGCCGGCCCCGACGCGTTGCCGGCCGACGGCGAGGACATCTCGTCGCCGTCCTGGGCACAGCACAGCGCGCCGCACTACCTCAACTACCGCAAGACGTCGATCTACGGCGGCAGCAACGAAGTGCAACGCAACATCATCGCGTCCACCATCCTGGGATTGTGAGGCAGCCATGGACTTTCAGCTGAGCGACGAGCAAGGCCTGCTCCGCGACACGACGCGCGAACTGCTGGCGCGCACCTACGACCCGGAAAGCCGCAACAAGATCATCGACTCCGATCTCGGGTGGAGCCGCGAGGTGTGGAGTCAGCTCGCCGACACCGGCATCCTCGGCCTCGGCTTCGACCCCGACGAGTCGGGCCAGATCGAGATCGCGGTCGTGCTCACCGAAATCGGGCGCCGACTCGCCCCGGAACCGGTCCTGCATGCCGCGCTCGGGCCCGGCGCGCTGATCGCCGAGTTGGGCAGCGAGGAGCAGAAGCAACTGCTCGACGAGGTCGCGGGCGGACAGCGGTTGCTGGCGTTCGCCCACCTGGAACCGGGCCAGCGCAAACCGTCCGCCGACGTGGCCACCAAGGCTGCGCGCCAAGGCGATTCGTGGACACTGAGCGGACGGAAGAACCCGGTGCTGGCCGGCGACTCCGCCGACACCCTGGTGGTCAGCGCCGCCCTGCCGGACGGCGGCACCGGGCTGTTCCTGGTCGACGCGGCGACGGTCACCAGGCATCCGTACCCGACATTCGACGGACAACGCGGCGCCCAGATCGATCTGGACTCCACTCCGGCCGAACCCCTGGGGGAAGCGGCGGACGCGGCGCAGGCCATCCGCGGTGCCGTCATCCGCATCCAGTCGGGGCTGTGCGCCGAAGCGGTCGGAGCGATGGAGGAAGCGCTGCGACTCACGACCGATTACCTGAAGACCCGCAAGCAGTTCGGGGTCACGCTCAACAAATTCCAGGCGCTCACCCAGCGGGCCGCCGACATGTACGTCTCGCTGGAACTGGCCCGCAGCATGAGCCTCTACGCGTCGATGTCGATCGCCGACGGCAACCTGGACCCGGTGATCGCCTCGCGCGCCAAGTTGCAGATCGGCCGCGCGGGCCGGCACATCGCGCAGGAATCGATCCAGCTGCACGGCGGAATCGGCGTGACCGCCGAATATCCGGTGGCCCACTATGCGGCCCGGCTCACCGCGATCGAGCACACCCTGGGCACCTCCGGCGAACACCTGCACACTCTGATCGACCACATCGGCGACTACGACTTGGTCCGGCTCTAGCCGATGACAGAGCTGTCCGACAGGGTTGTCTCCTTCCTGTCAGCCGGCACCCGCACCGGGATGCTGGGGTACGTCACCGCCGACGGCCGGCCGCTGGTGACGCCGGTGTGGTTCGTCGTCGACGATGGGCAGCTGGCGTTCACCACGGGCCGTGACACGTCGAAAGGCCGTGCCCTGGCGCGTGATCCACGAACGGTGATCTGCGTCGACGATCCTCATCCGCCGTATTCGTTCGTTCAGGTGCAGGGCGTCGCGGCGGTCGGTGACGACCCGGCCGACGTGTTGGACATCGCCACCAGGACCGGCGCGCGGTACATGGGCGCCGATCGCGCCGAGGAATTCGGCCGCCGCAACGCCGTTTCCGGCGAGCTCGTGGTGCGGCTGCGTCCCACCAAGGTGATCGCCGGCTTCGATATCAGCGACTGAGTTTCCACCCGTCAAAGGAGACGCGATGAGCAAGCCACCGACCGACCGTCCGCTCAAGGTGATCCAGTGGACCACCGGGAACATCGGGCGGCGTTCCCTGCACGCCATCATCGGCAGGCCGGACATGGAGCTGGTCGGGGTGTACGCGCACGGGGCGGACAAGGTCGGCATGGATGCCGCCGAACTTGCCGGCTGGCCGGAACCGACGGGCGTGCAAGCGACCAACGACATCGACGCGCTACTCGCCCTGGGCGCCAATGCCTGTTGCTATAACCCGTTGTGGCCCAACGTCGATGAACTGGTCCGGTTGCTGGAATCCGGCGTCAACGTGTGCTCCAGCGCGGCGTGGATCACCGGGGGCAAGCAGACGCCCGAGGACCGCGAGCGCATCGCCGACGCCTGCAAGCGGGGCGGTTCGACCATCTTCGGCAGCGGCGCCCACCCGGGCATGACCAACATGGTGGGCATGGTCCTGTCCGGCGCCTGCGAACGCGTCGACGAGATCCGCATCACCGAGTCGGTGGACTGCTCGACCTACGAATCGGCGGAAACCCAGACGGCGATGGGCTTCTCGCAGGACCCCGATACTCCTGGGCTGGCCGAAAGCGTGCGGCGCGAAAGCGAGGTCTTCGCCGAATCGGCCGCCATGATGGCCGACGCGATCGGGGCGAAGCTGGACCGGATGACGTTCGACGTCACCTTCACCGCCGCCACCGGCGATTCCGATCTGGGCTTCATGACGATTCCCGCGGGAACGGTGGGCGGGGTTTATGGCTACCACCGCGGCTGGGAGGGCGACCGCAACGTGGTCAGTGTCGGGTTCAACTGGACCATGGGCGATCACGTGGTGCCGCCCAAACCGCTGGAGCACGGCCACGTCATCCAGGTGTACGGGCTGCCCAACATGCGCACCGTCCTGCATTGCCTGCCACCCAAGGATTGGACTGAGCCGGGGTTCATGGGATTGGGAATGATCTACACGGCCATGCCCGTCACGAACGCGGTCCCGGCCGTGGTGGCCGCCGGGCCCGGGATCGTCACGCTGGCCGATCTGCCCCCGGTCACCGGCCGCGTGGCCCGCTAGGCCCGACCCCATATGCAGTTCGCCACATCGAAGGCCCCCGGAGGAACGCTTGCGTGCACTAAGGTTTAGAGTGCTTAGCTGAGCAAATAGTCGAGAAGACAGCGATGTCGTCGACGACGTTGGTGAGCTTTGCGGCAATGCCCGGACGGCGGGTGAGCGGAAGGCGGTCAGGTGGTGGCTGGTCACGACTCGGGTCCACGTACCGGCACCATGACCCGTGTGCTCAAGCGGGCGTGGATACCACTGTTGTTGGTGGTCGTGCTGGCCGTTTCGGCGTTGATCGTGTCACGGCTCCACAGGATCTTCGGCTCTCAAGACCTCAACGCGAACGCCGGCAAGGGGATCGAAATCGTGCAGTTCAATCCGAAGGTCGTCGTCTACGACATCACCGGCCCGCCCGGGGCCACCGCCAACATCAACTACTGGGACGAGAACGCCAACACCCACCAGGTGAACGCGGCACCGCTGCCGTGGTCGACCACCATCTCGACGACCTTGCCATCGGTCAGCGCCAACATCATGGCGCAGAGCGACAGCGGTGAAATCAGCTGCAAGATCACCGTGGACGGCGTCGTGCGCGAACAGCGGAGTTCCGACGGGCACAACGCGCAGACCTTCTGCCTGGTGAAGTCCGCATGAGCAACACGAGCAACGAGACCCAACGTGACCTGAGCGCGGCCGACACCGGCCCGATCAGCGCCAAGGGCCTGTCCAAGGCCGAGCGGGGCCACCGCCCGTACCTGCCGCACGCGATCCGCATCTTCGCGGTGCCGATCATTTTGGTCTGGCTGTTCGTGACGGTCTTGGTGAACGTCATCGTCCCGACGCTGGAGAAAGTCGGTGAGGCGCACTCGGCGCCGATGACCCCGCTGGACGCGCCGTCGATGAAGGCGATGATGCGCCTCGGCCACAATTTCCACGAATTCGACTCCAACAGCACGGTGATGATCGTGTTGGAGGGCCAGCAACCGCTCGGCCCCGACGCGCACCAGTACTACGACAAGCTGATTCGGCAACTCCGCCAGGACCCCAAGCACATTCAGCACATCCAGGACTTCTGGGGCGACCGACTGACGGCCGCGGGTGCGCAGAGCGCCGACGCCAAGAGCGCCTATGTGCAGGTGAACCTCGCCGGTAACCAGGGCACGACGCTGGCCAACGAGTCCGTGGACTCCGTCCGCAAGGTGATCGAGGAGAACAAGGCGCCACCCGGCGTGAAGGCCTACGTCACCGGTCCCGCCGCCCTGTCCGACGATATGCACATCATCGGTAACGCCAGCCTGGCCAAGATCACGCTGTTCACCCTGGGCGCCATCGCGATCATGTTGCTGCTGGTCTACCGGTCCATCGTCACCACGCTGGTGCAGCTGTTCATGACCTTTGTCGCGCTGGCATGTTCGCGCGGGGTCGTCGCGGTTCTCGCGTACCACAACGCATTCGGGCTCACCACCTTCGCCGCCAACATCCTCACCATGCTGGCGATCGCCGCGGGGACGGACTACGGCATCTTCCTGATCGGCCGCTACCAGGAGGCGTTGGCCGCGGGCGAGGACCGAGAAACCGCGTACTACACCACATTCAAGGGTGTCGCCCCGGTCGTGTTGGGGTCGGGCCTGACGATTGCGGGTGCGACGTATTGCCTCAGTTTCTCGCGGCTGCCGTGGTTCAACACCATGGGGGCGCCGGTGGCGATCGGCATGATCGTCGTCGTGCTGGCGGGCGTCACGTTGGGGCCCGCGGTGGTCTTCGTCGGCAGCCGCTTCCACTTGTTCGAGAGGCAGGCCAAGCGTGGCCGGCTGTGGCGCCGGGTGGGCACCGCCGTAGTGCGTTGGCCCGCACCGGTTTTGGCCGTGAGCGCCGCGGTCGTGCTGGTCGGCATGATCGCGCTACCCAGCTTCCACACGAGCTACAACGACCGCCATTACCTGCCCCTGTCGGCCCCGTCCAATCAGGGACAGGAGGCCGCGAACCGGCACTTCTCCGAGGCACGGATGAACCCCGACCTGCTGATGGTCGAGTCCGATCATGACATGCGAAACCCGGCCGACATGCTGGTGCTGGACCGGGTGGCCAAGAACGAGATGCGCACGCTGGGCATCGCGATGGTCCAGGACATCACCCGGCCGCTGGGCATTCCGATCCAGCACAGCTCGATACCGTTTCAGAACAGCGTCCAGAGTCAGACGACGATGCAGAACATGAGCTTCCTCAAGGAACGCATCGCCGACATCCTCCGGATGGCCGACGACCTGCAGACCCAAATCGAGACCACGCAACGCCAATACGAGGTGTCGCTGGACCTGGCCAACGCCGCCGACGACAGCGCCAAGACCACCGCGGTGACGTCGCAGATCACCGACACCCTGCGCGACCACATCGCGGATTTCGACGACACCTTCCGGCCGATCCGCAGCGTCTTCTACTGGGAGCGGCACTGCTACGACATTCCCGTGTGCATCGGGCTGCGGTCCCTGTTCGACACGTTCGACGGGTTCGATCAGCTCGCCGAGCAGTTCCACTACCTGACCACCGACATCGAGCACACCGCCAAAGCCTCACGCGACCTGACCGCGCTGTTTCCCACGCTGATCACCACGCTGAAAACCACCAGGGGCATCACGCTCACCCTGTATCAGACGTTCAAGGCGATGATCGACCAGATGGAGGCGATGAGCAACACCGCGATCGTGATGGGCCAAAGCTTCGACGCGTCGAAGAACGACGACTTCTTCTACCTGCCGCCCGAGGCGTTCGACAACCCGGACTTCCAGACCGGCCTTCGAATGTTCTTGTCGCCGGACGGTAAATCGGCGCGGTTCTTCATCACGCATCAGGGCGATCCGATGTCGCCGGAGGGCATCGCGCAAGTCGACGCCGAACGCACCGCCGCGCAGGAGGGTCTCAAGCAATCGTCGCTGTCCGACGCCCGGGTCTATCTGGGCGGGACCGCCGCAACGTTCAAGGACATGGCCGACGGCGAGAAGTACGACCTGATGATCGCCGTGGTGTCCGCCCTGACGCTGATCTTCATGATCATGCTGCTGCTCACCCGGAGCGTGGTTGCGGCGTTGGTGATCGTCGGCACCGCGGCCAGCTCGATCGCGGCGTCGTTCGGCCTGTCCGTGCTGATTTGGCAGGACCTGTTCGGCATCAGGATCCACTGGATCGTGATGGCGCTGTCCGTGATCATCCTGCTGGCCGTCGGATCCGACTACAACCTGTTGCTGGTCTCCCGGTTCAAAGAGGAGATCCATGCCGGCCTCAAGACGGGAATCATCCGGTCGATGGCGGGTACCGGCGGGGTGGTGACCGCGGCCGGTCTGGTGTTTGCGTTCACCATGGCGGCCATGTTGGGCAGCGACTTGCGGGTGCTGGGGCAGTTCGGTTCGACGGTGTGCATCGGTCTGTTGCTCGACACGCTCGTCGTGCGCACGCTGCTGATGCCGTCGATTGCGACGCTGCTGGGCCGTTGGTTCTGGTGGCCGCAGGTGGTGCATCCGCGGGGTGACAACGCCCGGCGACCGGTGCCCGCCGCCGTTTAGGGCTGCACGACAACCGCGACGGCTCCGGCGCCGACGTGCAGCGCGAGCACCGGCCCCAACGGGGTGATGATCGCCGGCTCACAGGCCGGCAGCCGCCGCGCCAGCGTCGCCGCCACGTCCTTGGCGCCGTCCGGGTTGGCGACGTGATGCACCGCCAGGGCGGCGGAACCGTCGCCGACGACCTCGCAAACCCGGTCGATCATCGCCTCCGTCGCGTGGGTGACGGTGCGTACCCGTTGCGCCAGAACGAGTTTCCCGTCGTCGATGCGCAGCAGCGGCTTGAGCGCCAGCGCGGTGCCCAGCCACGCCTTCGCCCCGCCGATCCGCCCGCTGCGCCGCAGGTTGTCCAGTCGATGCACCACCATGAACGCATGGGTCCGCCGTGCGGCCGCATTCGCCGCCTCGGTGACGGCGTCGAGGTCACCGCCCGCGGCCGCGACCCGCGCGGCCGCCAACGCGACGAAGCCGGTGCCCATCGCGGTCGACTTCGAGTCGACGACCCGCACGTGCGGGTCCAGGTCGGCGGCCGTCCGTTGCGCGGCACCGCAGGTCCCCGACAACGCGGACGAGATGTGCACCGCCACCACGCCGTCTCCGCCGCTGTCGGCCAACGCTTGCTGATACGCGTCGGCCAGTTCGGCGGGTGTGGCCGCTGCGGTGGTCGCGTGGCGCTGGTAGACGTCTTCGGGGATCTCGTCGACACCGTCACGCAGATCGACGCCGTCGAGCAGAATGTGCAACGGGACGACGCGTATCGCCCATTCGTCCAGCAGCTCGGCGGGCAAGCGCGCCGACGCGTCGGTTACCACAACGACAGTCACGGGGATTACCCGCGCGGCTTGTCGGTCGGCACGCCAGCCTCGGCCAGCGCCTTGAGCATCAGCTCGGCAACCGCTTGGTGCGCTTCGAAGTTCCAGTGGATGCCGTCGGGATTGCCCCGGCCGGACATGATCTGTTCGGCGACGGCGGCTTTCAGGTCGACCAGCGGCACATCGTGGGTCTGCGCCCACTCGGTGATCGCCGCCGCCGTTCCCGGCCGGCCATGGTGGGCGTGGGCGTAGGTGTCGGCGATGTGCACCGAGGGCAATGCCGCCACGATCGGGATCCCCGGGCGATTGAAATCGATTGCGCCGCGGGTCTGTTCGAGGTATTCAACGCTGAGATGTGGGGGCAGCGCCGACCGGGCCACCGGTGACAGCCGGGGCTGCAGCCAGCCGTAACCGTCGCGAACCCAGCGCCGCAAGCGAGGCGGACGCACGTAGCGGATCAGTTCCCGCAGCGCGGTCGGCAGCACCGACGGCAGCGAATCCATGCCGCCGGTGGCGAAGATGACGGCCCCCGCCCTGGGCAGCGCCGCCCACGCGCGCGGGTCCTGGGTGGCCGCCCACCAGATATCGCGACAGGTCCAGCCGATGCGGCCGATGAGCTCGACGTCCCAATCCAGTTGTTTGGCAACGATGTTCGGCCAGATCCGGGGGTCGTCCGCGGGCAGGCCACCGGTGGGCCCGTAGTACGCCAGTGAGTCGGCGAAGATCAGCAGAGTCGGACGCGCCTCAGAGGACATCGTTGGACACCTGCGCCGAAGCGTTCCACACGTCGAGGCGCCACCGGATGGCGTCGAAACCCGCGCCCTGCTCGTCGGAGTGACCGGACAGCTGAACCCAGCTGGCGTTTCCCATGCCGCCCAATACCGGCCAGTTGGCGACCGGGAGTTTCAGCAGGGCGGCCGACAGCGCGGCGATCAGGCCGCCGTGGGCCACCAGCACCACCGGCCGCTCGGCTTGCTGTGGATCACCCCAGTCCGGTTCGCCGGACACCAGTTCGGAGACGAGTGGCACGCTGCGGGCGGCCACATCGACGCGGCTCTCGCCGCCGTGCGGCGCCCAGGTGGCGTCCTCGCGCCAGGCCAGCCGCGCGCCCGGAGCCTGCGCGTCCACCTCGGTGTGCGTCAACCCCTGCCAGTCGCCGAGATGGGTTTCCCGCAACCGTTTGTCCACCCGGATCGGCAGGCCGGTCCGCTCCCCCAGCCTGATCGCCGTGTCGTAGGCACGATGCAGGTCCGACGACACGATCAGCAACGGCTGCAGCTTGCCCAGGACCTCGGCGGCGGCGACCGCTTGGGCGCGACCGAGCTCGCTGAGTTGGGAATCCAGTTGCCCCTGCATCCTGCTGCCGGCATTGAACTCGGTTTGCCCGTGCCGCAACATGATCAGCCGACGAATCGTCATGGCGCGCCCACCGAGTCGTCGGGTTCTTCGGTTAGATCCACGGGCACCACCGGGCAGTCGCCCCACAACCGGTCCAGGGCGTAGAAGTCGCGGTCGTCCTGGTGCTGGATGTGCACGACGATGTCGCGGTAGTCCAGCAGCGTCCAGCGCCCTTCCCGGGTGCCCTCCCGGCGCGCCGGCTTGTAGCCGGCCCTGCGCATCTTCTCCTCGACCTCGTCGACGATGGCGTTGACCTGCCGCTCGTTGGACGCCGAGGCGATCACGAAGCAGTCCGTGATGACCAGCTGGCCCGACACGTCGATCACGATGACGTCGTCGGCCAGCTTCGATGCGGCCGCACCTGCGGCCACGGTCGCCATGTCGATGGCCTCCTGCGTGGCGCTCATGTGTTGTTCCCGGCGGGCAGCGTTGATCGGCTCACGGAGTCCTTCGATTGGTCGCCGGCGCGATACAGCCGGCGCTTGGAGACGTATTGCACGACGCCGTCGGGCATCAGGTACCAGAGGGGCCGGCGTTGTTCGGCGCGCAGCCGGCAATCGGTCGACGAGATGGCCAGCGCCGGAATCTCGACGAGGGTGAGCACATCCTCGGCCAGCTCGCCCAGCACGCCGGTGATGTGTTCGCGCCGCAGCTCGTATCCCGGCCGGCTGACGCCGACGAACCGCGCCAAGTCGAACATCTCCTGCCAGCCCTGCCACGACAGGATTGAGGCGAGCGCGTCCGCGCCAGTGATGAAGTACAGCTGCGAATCCGGGTTGAGGGCGTGCAGATCCCGCAGGGTGTCCTTGGTGTAGGTGGGGCCTGCGCGGTCGATGTCGACCCGGCTGACCGAGAAGCGCGGGTTGGACGCGGTGGCGATCACCGTCATCAGATACCGGTCCTCCGCCGCGGAAACGTGCCGATCCTTTTGCCAGGGCTGGCCGCTGGGCACGAAGACCACTTCGTCGAGGTCGAACAGGTCGGCGACCTCGCTGGCGGCAACCAGGTGCCCGTAATGGATGGGATCGAACGTCCCACCCATCACACCCAGCCTGCGCAGCTCCTTTTGCACGATTTGCCAGCTTACTTGAGGCGACGCCGTCGCCCGATTTCGTCACACCGGCCACAGCAGGTCCACGCGAGAGGCTCCCGCCTGCGGGCGCCACGCTGGCGTGACACACGGCGCTCGCGATCACGCTGGCGTGACGCTCGCGGGCCGTGCCCCGGTGCCCCGTGCGCCGCGACGAGCCGGCCCTACACCGGCAGCAGCTGGTCGATCACCGCGGCCAACTGCTTGGCCGACCGGCATTCGTGCATCGTGATGACCTCTTGATAGCGCGGCACCGCCGAGTCGCCGCTGCCCCACAGGTGCTTGGGTTCGGGATTCAGCCAGTGCGCGTGCCGGCTGGCGGTCACCATGTGGGAGAGCAGCTCGGTCTCCGGATTGCGGTAGTTGGTGCGTCCGTCACCGAGCACCAGCAGCGAGCTGCGCGGCGACAGCACGTTGGGGAACGCCTGCGCGAACGACGCGAACGCGTTGCCGTAGTCGGAATGCCCGTCGCGGCTGAACACACCGGCCTCCCGGGTGATCCGCTGGATCGCCACGGCCAGATCGGCTTCCGGCCCGAACATGTGCGTCACCTCGTCGGTGGTGTCGATGAAGGCGAAGACCCGCACTCGCGAAAACTGTTGGCGCAGAGCGTGTACCAGCAGCAGGGTGAAGTGGCTGAACCCGGCGACCGAGCCGGACACGTCACACAGCACCACCAGTTCCGGCCGCGCCGGGCGGGGCTTGGCCAACACCACATCGATCGGCACGCCGCCGGTGGACATCGACTTGCGCAGCGTCTTGCGCAGATCGATCACACCCGCGCGGGACCGTCGCCGCCGGGCCGCGAGCCGGGTGGCCAGTGTGCGCGCCAGCGGCGCCACCACCCGTTGCATCTGGCGCAGCTGTTCACCCGAGGCCCGCAGGAACTCGACATTCTCCGAAAGCTGTGGGATGCCGTACATCTGGACGTGATCGCGGCCGAGTTGCTCGGCGGTGCGCCGCTTGGTCTCGGCGTCGACCAGCTTGCGCAATTGCGAAATCCGCTGCGCGGCCATGGCTTTGGCGATCTGCTCCTGCGTGGGCGTGGGCTCGTCACCATACGGGGCGAGCAGCCCCGCCAGCAGCTTGCCCTCCAGCTCGTCCAGCGCCATGGCTTTGAGCGCCTGGTACGACGAGAAGGACGGGCCCCGGCTGGAGCTGTACTTCCCGTAGGCCTCCACGATGCGCGCGATCATCGCGACGAGCCGCTCGTCCATGTCGGCGAGGTCGGGGTTCTCGTTGAGCAGGTCCAGCAGCATCTGGCGCATCGCCTCGACGTCGTCGGGCGGCAACGAGTCGTCGCCTTGTGACCCGTCGGCTCCTTCGTCGGTGACCACCGCGCGTGCGCCCAGCGCCGCGGGGAACCACAGGTCGAACATGGCGTCGTAGGTGTCACGGTGATCGGGTTGGCGTAGCACGGCGCAGGCGATGCCCTCGCGCAGCACCTCACGGTCGCTCAAGCCCAGGGTGGCCATCACGCGGCCGGCGTCCACCGTCTCGGACGGCCCCACCGAAATGCCAACTCCGCGAAGCGCTTCGACGAAGCCCACCAGGTGGCCCGGCAGCCCGTGCGGGGCGAGCGGCCGGGTTGGTCGGATGCGGCGGGCGGCCATCAGTTCAGCCGGAGCTCGCCGCTTGCGCGCTGCTGATCGGACTGATGCTTGAGGACGACGCCCAAGGTGGCGGCAACGACGGCGTCGTCGATGGTGTCCAGGCCCAGCGCCAACAGGGTGCGACCCCAGTCGATGGTCTCGGCGATGGACGGCACCTTCTTGAGTTGCATGCCGCGCAACACGCCGATGATGCGCACCAGCTCATCGGCGAGGTGCTGGGGCAGCTCGGGCACCCGCGACAACAGGATGCGGCGCTCCAGCTCGGGACTGGGAAAGTCGATGTGCAAGAACAGGCAGCGGCGCTTGAGGGCCTCGGACAGCTCCCGGGTTGCGTTGGAGGTCAGCACGACGAACGGCGTCCGCTCCGCGGTGATCGTGCCCAGCTCGGGGACCGTCACCGCGAAGTCGGACAGCACCTCGAGCAGCAGGCCCTCGATTTCGATGTCGGCCTTATCGGTTTCGTCGATCAGCAGCACCGTGGGCTCGGTGCGCCGGATGGCGGTGAGCAGCGGCCGCTGCAGCAGGAACTCCTCGCTGAACACGTCGTCCTTGGTCTGATCCCAGTCCCCGGAGCCGGCCTGAATACGGAGTATCTGCTTGGCGTGGTTCCACTCGTACAGGGCGCGCGCCTCGTCCACCCCCTCGTAGCACTGCAGGCGGACCAGTCCCGAGTCGGTCGCCTGGGCGACGGCGCGAGCCAGCTCGGTCTTGCCGACACCGGCCGGACCCTCCACCAGCAACGGCTTGCCGAGCCGGTCGGCCAGGAACACGGCGGTGGCGGTGGCGGTGTCGGGCAGGTAACCGGTCTCGGCCAACCGTCGCGAAACGTCGTCGATGTCGGCGAACAACGGCTTGGGCCGGGCGGGCACGCTCACTATCTCGGTTCTCCTAAAGCACTTTCGTCGCGGTCAGGCGGGCCGGACTTGCCCGTCACCCCACGCGATCCACTTGGTCGAGGTCAACTCCGGCAGCCCCATCGGGCCGCGCGCATGCAATTTCTGGGTGGAGATCCCGATTTCGGCGCCGAAGCCGAACTGCTCGCCGTCGGTGAACGCCGTCGACGCGTTGACCATCACCGCCGCCGCATCGACCCCGTCGCTAAACCGTTGCGCGGCAGCCATATTGCTGGTCACAATCGCCTCGGTGTGCCCCGTCCCGTACTCGTTGATGTGAGCGATCGCGGCGTCGATGCCGTCCACCACGGCGACGGCGATGTCCATCGACAGGTACTCGCGGCGCAGGTCGTCCTCGGCGGCGTCCGCCGAAACCCCGCCGTGCACGGTCACGCCCGCGTCCTCGAGGGCCGACACCAACCGGGGCAGCGCCTTCTTGGCGATCGTGGCGTCGACCAACAGCGTCTCGGCGGCATTACAGACGCTGGGGCGGCGGGTCTTGGAGTTCAGCAGGATTCGTTCCGCGAGGTCCAGGTCGGCTCCTTCGTGCACGTACACGTGGCAGTTGCCGACACCGGTCTCGATGGTGGGCACCTGCGCGTCGCGAACCACTGCGTCGATCAGGCTCGCTCCGCCGCGCGGAATCACCACGTCCACCAGGCCGCGGGCCTGGATCAGGTGCGTCACCGTGGCGCGATCGGCGGCCGAAAGAAGTTGCACCGCATCGGCGGGCAGGTCCTCACTGACCAGCGAGGCGCGCAGCACCTGCACCAGCGCCTGATTCGACCGCGCCGCCGACGAACTCCCGCGCAACAGCACCGCATTGCCCGACTTGAGCGCCAGGCCGAAGGCGTCGACGGTGACGTTGGGCCGGCCCTCGTAGATCATGCCGACGACGCCGAGCGGCACGCGCTGCTGCCGCAGGTGCAAACCGTTCGGCAGGGTGTACCCGCGCAGCACCTCGCCGACCGGGTCGGGCAGCCCGGCGACCTGGCGCAGGCCGGCGGCGATCCCCTCGACGCGTTTGGAGTCCAGCGCCAGCCGGTCGAGCATCGCGGTCGGTGTGCCCGCGGCTTCGGCAGCGCTGAGGTCGTCGGCGTTGGCGGAGAGAATCAGATCGGTGTGAGCCGCTATCGCGTCGGCCGCGGAGCGCAGCGCCTGGTCCTTGGCCACCGTCGGCAACAACGCCAGGACGCGAGAGGCGACCCGGGCGCGCCGGGCGGCATTGTGGACCTCGCGACGCAAGTCAGGAAGCGATGGTGCTTGCAGACTCATTGAACCAGGGTATCGGGCCTTGACCGGCCCAGCGCGGCGGCCCGGGTATTACGCCATCCGCTCCGCACGTAACGCGCCGGGACCGAGATTTCAAGCGTCGGCGAGTCAGCGCCGCGGTTTGGCCGGCTGCTGTCGCTCGACACCGGCATGGCCGGCCCGGTCGCGGCGGCCCGCCTCTCGCACCTTGGCCTGCCGCTCATCGATCAGTCGCCCTAAGTCTTGAAGCAGCAACGGTTTACGCATCACGAGGTGCTCGAGGTGCTCACGCTCGATCTGCAGCGCCGTCACCTCGTCCAGCGCGTAGGCGCCGGCCAGGTTGGGTTGACGGGTCAGCGCCGTCAGGCCGAGGAACGATCCCTCGTCGAGGATGCTGGCAGGCACCACCGACCCGTCCTCGGTCGTCGCCGTCAGCCGGACCCGCCCGGCGACCAGGAAGGTCATGCCCGAGGACACCTGACCGGCGGACTCGATGATTTCGTCGGCACCGTAGCGGACGAGCTTGGCGTACGGCACCAGCGATTGCTGATCGGTGTGACTCAGCCGCAACGCCGGGGCGACCACCGTGCGCAGCGCTTTCTCCACGCGCTGCTTGGTGGAGTAGTTGTCGTCGGCGCCGTCCAGCCGCAGGCGCGACCGCCGCGCGGCGTACCAGACCCAGCGCAGGAAGGTGGCTTCGGTGGCTTCCGCGTCGGCGGGCGACGTCAGCCTGATGGTGGTGCGGTACTGGGCGCCGCCCAGCGCGACGGTGGTCGGCAACACCTCCGGTCTGCGGGCCGGCAGCGCACCGGCGACCCGCGTCAACATCGCGCACACCTTGTCCGGGGCATCGCCGGCCGCGAACTTCGTGGTGATTGCACAGTCGTATGCCCGCGACGGGCGACTCAGGTTCGTGAACGAGGTGCTGGCCAGCATCGAGTTGGGCATGATGCGGATGCCGCTGCCGGTGTCGATGTGGACGGACCGCCAGTTCACTTCGACGACGCGCCCCCGCGTGGTACCGGTGTCCAGCCAGTCGTTGATCCGGAACGGCTGCTCGAAGAGCATGAACAAGCCGGACACGACCTGGCCCACGGAGTTCTGCAGCATCAACCCGATGACCACCGAGGTGATGCCCAGCGCCGTGAACAGGCCGCCGATCCGGACGCCCCAGATGTAGGAGAGCATCACCGCGAGCCCGACGCCGATCACTCCGAAGCGGGCGACGTCGATGAAGATGGCGGGCAACCGCTTGCGCCAGCTTTCGTCGGGCGCGCCCTCGAACACGGTGGCGTTCAGGGCCGACAGCACCAGCACCAACACCAACAGGCCGAAGATCGTGGTGAGGATCCGCACCGAGCCATCCCCGGCCGGGATCTGCGACGCCTTGACGACCAACAGCAGCAGTGCGCCCAGCGGCAGCAGATAGTTGCGCAGCAGGCTGACCTGCCTGGCCAGGTGGCTTCTCCGGCGGACCAGCGCGCGGTGCAATTCGGTGAGCAGGATCAAACAGACCGGGAATCCCAGCGCGACCCCGATCGCCCAGTAGAACCACGACGATTCGAACAGGTTCATGATCGCTCCGACAACCGGTAGATCGCCTGGTCCGTTCCGCCGACCGAGATGGTTCCCGCGGGCGCGAACTGGCGCACGTCACGCATCGCCTCGTACACCTGCGATGTTACGTAGATGCCCGATTGGTTTGAGCCGCTCTGCATTTGGTAGGCCAGGCTCACCGCGGCGCCCCACATGTCATACACGAGCCCCGAGCGGCCGACCAGTCCGCTGATGACGTTGCCGGTGCTGATGCCCACTCGAAGGCGCAACTCGTGACCCGTCTGGTTGTTGAACCGCTCGATGATGTGGCGCATTTCGAGCGCGAAGTCGACGCTCCGGTGAATGCTGTCCAGCCGCGGCGTGACCACGCCGCAGCTGGCGAGGTAGCCATTGTGGAAGGTGCGGATTCGCTCGACGCCGAGAGATTCGGCGGCCGAGTCGAATTGCCGGAAGAGTTCGTCGACGATCCCCACCAGCTCGTCGCCGGATATGCCGACGGAGACCTCGTCGAGCCCGACGATTTCGGCGAAGATGACGGCCACGTCCTGGTGTTCCTGCGCGATGGTCTCCTGTCCCTCGCGATATCGCTGCACGACGGACTCGGGCATCAGCGCCAGCAACAGGCGGTCGTTCTCCCTGCGCTGTTCGTTGAGCAACTCCTCCTTGATCGCCAGGTTGCGGCTCATCTCATTGAAAGCCGCAGTCAGCTCGCCGATTTCGTCGCGCGTCTTCACCGGGATGTTGACCTCGTAGTCGCCCGAGGTGATCTTCTGCGTGCCGGCCTGCAGCCGACGGATCGGGCGCAACATCAGCTGGGCCAGCACCATCGACGCCACGCAGATGGCGAAGATCATGATCGACACGGCCAGCACGAGCGTTCTGCTGAACCGGCCGAGGCGTGCGAACGCGTCGGAGTTGTCGCGCGTTGCCAGGATCGACCAGTGCAGATCGGAGTTCGGCACCGTCAGCGGGGCGTAGGCCTCCAGTTCCCTGTTGCCCAGATAGTCGGTGGCGCTGAGGACTCCGGTTTGTCCGCGCTGGGCGGCGCGAAGGCCCGCGGTGGGCACCGGCTGCACCAGCGTCGTGCCACCGAGGCGGATCGCTTGCTCGACGACGTCGGGCGGGGTGCCGGACGCCACGGCCTCGCGTTTGTACTCGGCGGGATCCTCGAGGAAAAGCCTTGAGTCGGAACGCATCAGGTTATCCGGACCGGCGAGGTAGGTCTCGGTGGCCGGGCCCATCCCGGCGGCCTCCCAATGTTTGTCGGCCGTCATGATCTTGTTGATCTTCGAGATCGGCAGCGGCAGCGCCATCACGCCGTTGAATTTTCCGTTCATTCCCACCGGCGACACCACCCACGCCGTCGGGGCGTCGAGTTGCGGCTGGTACGGCTGGAAGTCGGTGATCCAGACGAAGTCGAGATCGTTGGAGCGCAGGGCCTTTTGGTATGCGTCCCGCAGATTGGACTCGCGGTACGGGCCGGTGAGGATGTTGGTGCCCAGATCGGGGCCCTTGTTCACCGAGTACACGACGTTGCCCTGCATGTCCAGCAGCAGCGCATCCGGGTACTCGAAACGGGTGACGATGTCGCGCATGTAGAAGCCGTAGCGGCCGCTGGCCGCCGACCAGGCGCTGCCGTCCCCCGCGTCCTCGACCTTCCTCGCCTCGGCGATCGATGGGTACTGCGCGGTGTAGTTGGCCTGAAGGTACTTCTGTGCGTTGGAACTCGGGAAGATCGCGTTGCGATCGAGCTCCTCACCGGTGATGCGCTTGATCGGCTTGATCATGTTGTTGTCGTAGTAGTTGACGAGGGCCTGCTGTTGGGCCGGGGTGATCGTCGCGTTGGACAACTGCGCGAAGCCATCGGTGAACGCCGTGGTCGCCTCGACGATGCTGAAGCCGCCGCTGTACACGATCAGCGAATTCGTGACCTCTTTGAACAGTGACTGCACCTGCCGCGCCTGGGACTCGCGCAGTTCGGTGAGTCGCTCGGATTCGACCTGGCGCAACGCGTTGCGGCCCGACGACGCCCCGATGAAGGCGATCACCCCGATCGACAGGATGCTGCACAACAGCAGCGTCAGCAGGAGCTTGGATTGCAGGCCGATCCGGAAGAGCCGACGACGGCGGAACTTACGGCCTCTACGGGCCTCGCCCGATTGCGCCACAACCGTTTCGGCCGGGTCGGGTGCCGGGGCGGGCGCAGGTGCGTTCTGGGAAGCCGGCTCAGCGTCTCGTAGCTCGCTCGATGTCACTCGACTTCGCCCTTCCTCGGACAGGCAGCATCGCTCACGCAGCACACTAGCGCGCGCGCCTCGAGATATGGGCGATTGCGGCAAAGCGTTCAAGGCGAAGAACGCTCGGGCCTTCAACAACCCGACTGAGTGCACCTATCCTTGGCGCTATGAGCGACGCCTGCGCGGACGGTTGCGGCTGCGGCCCCAGCGACGTGGCGACCGTCCGGGGCGCCGAGCCCGACGCCGCTTGGACACGCGCCGCGCGCCGGGCGCGATGGCTCGCGTGGGCGAGCCTGTGCTGGATGTGCGCGGAGGGCGCGCTCGGGCTGTGGCAGGGGTTCGCCGTCGGGTCCATCTCGCTGATCGGCTGGGCGCTCGGCAGTGCCGTCGAGGGCTTGGCGAGCGTGATCGTCGTGTGGCGGTTCACGGGTGACCGCACGCTGTCGGAGACCTCGGAGCGCCATGCCCAGCGCGGGGTGGCCGTGTCGTTCTGGCTCATCGCGCCCTACATCGCTCTCGAATCGGTCCGGAATCTGCTCACCGGGGCCCGCCCCGGGACGACGGTGATCGGGATCGCCTTGACCGCGGTGGCGCTGGTCATGATGCCGCTGCTGGGATGGGCCAAGCGGCGGCTCGCCGGGCACCTGAACTCGCGGGCCACCGCCGGGGAGGGCACCCAAAACTATTTGTGCGCCGCGCAGTCCGCGGCGGTGCTGCTGACGCTGGCCGTCATCGCCGTGTGGCCGGGCGGCTGGTGGCTGGACCCGGCGGTCGGCCTGGTCATCGCCGGTGTTGCGGTCCGCGAGGGATTTGAGGCGTGGCACGGCGAGGACTGCGAATGCTGATGCAAGAGCCAAAATCGCGGCGCCGCAGACTGTTTGGCGGTTGCAATCGACTGACGTCGGCGTAATGGCGCGAGTCTGCGTGGTCGGCAGCGTGAACATGGACCTGTCGCTGCGCGTCGACACCCTCCCCCGCCCCGGCGAGACGGTGCTGGCGTCGTCGCTGACCTCCGCGCCGGGCGGCAAGGGGGGCAATCAGGCGGTGGCGGCGGCGCGTGCGGGTGCGCAGGTGCAATTCGTCGGAGCGTTCGGCGACGACTCGGCCGCGGCGCGGTTACGCGCCCACTTGCTGGACAACGGGGTGGCTCTGGACGGCACCGCCGCAGCGCCCGGGCCGAGCGGCACGGCGATCGTGGTTGTCGACGCCGACGCCGAAAACACCATCGTGGTGGCGCCCGGGGCGAACGCGCGGCTGACGCTGGACCGCGCCGCCGCGCGCGGCGCCATCAGCGGCTGCGACGTCTTGTTGACGCAGTTGGAGATCCCCGCGCAGGCGGCGGCGACCGCGGCACAGCTGGCCCGTTCGGCCGGCGCGGTCGTCATCGTCAACGCCTCACCGTCCGGGCAGGACCCCGGCTCGTTGTCCGACCTTGCCGCCGCGGCAGACGTGGTCATCGTCAACGAGGCCGAGGCCGACGAATGGCCGTGGCGCCCCGATCACCTGGTCACCACCCTGGGGGCGCGCGGCGCGCGGTACGCAGGTGTCGACGGCGACTTTGTGGTGCCCGCTCCGGCGGTGGCCGCGGTGGACACCACCGGCGCCGGGGACGTGTTCGCCGGTGTGCTCGCGGGAAGCTGGCCACCCCATCCGGGCTCGCCCGCCGGACGGCTGCACGCGCTGCGACGCGCCTGCGCCGCGGGGGCGCTGGCGACGCTGGTAGCCGGTGCCGGCGACTGCGCACCGGATGCCGAAGCGATCGACGCGGCGCTGCAATCGCTGGCCTGACCTGCGGTTGGCAGCAGTTGGCAGCGTCCGGCGTCGATCTGGCAGTGGTTCGCGGGCAACGTCGGTGGCGATCGTTTTCAGCCATCGAGAAAGGAACATCATGTCCGCTACCACGATTGATCGCACGGGCACCCGGGACGGCCTGCTGCGCCTGGCCATGCGCGCCGACGCCGCCATCAGCGGGCTGGTCGGCCTGGCCGGCATCCCGCTGGCCGGCCGGCTCGCCGAGCTCTCGGGTACCACGAAAGCGTTCGAGTACGGGATGGGCGCCTTCTTGCTCGGCTACGGCGTGCTGGTGTTCGGGCTCGCCAACCTGCCGTCGGTGCGCCGCGCCGGCATGGCCGTCATCATCGGCAACCTGCTCTACACCGTGGCCGCCGTGGTGCTGGTGCTCACGGACGTCTTCCCGCTGACCTCGGCCGGCGTCGCGTTGAACCTGGCGGCCGGGGCCTACACGCTGGTGTTCGCGGAGCTGCAATACCAGGGCTGGCGCCGCGCGAGGGCGTGAGCCGGGCCGTTCGTGGCCCGTCCGGCGATCCCGGGCGGGCCCGCAGCACGTTATTCCTCGGGAATCTGGCGGTCGATCTCGTCGAGCCAGATGCGCGCGGACATGTCCGACGGGGCGCGCCAGTCACCGCGGGGCGACAGCGCGCCGCCGTGCGACACCTTCGGGCCGTTGGGCAGCGCCGAACGCTTGAATTGGCTGAACGAATAGAAGCGCTGCACGAAGACCCCGAGCCAATGCCGAATCTCCTTCAGCGAGTAGGTCGGTCGCTTGTCCTCGGGGAATCCCGGCGGCCAGTTGCCCCGCTCGGGGTCGCTCCACGCGTGCCAGGCCAGGAACGCGATCTTCGACGGCCGGAACCCGTAACGCAACACGTGGAACAGTGAGAAGTCCTGCAGCGCATACGGTCCCACCTTGTCCTCGCTGCTCTGCAGCTCTTCCTCTTCGCCCTTCGGGACGAGCTCCGGGGAGATCTCGGTGTCAAGCACCGACTCCAGCACGTCGGTGACGTCGGATTCGAACTGGCCGGACGAGATCACCCAGCGGATCAGGTGCTGGATCAGCGTCTTCGGGACACCGCCGTTGACGTTGTAGTGCGACATCTGATCGCCCACCCCGTAGGTCGACCAGCCCAGCCCGATCTCGGAGAGGTCGCCGGTGCCGAGCACGATTCCGCCGCGCTGGTTGGCCAGCCGGAACAGGTAGTCGGTGCGCAGGCCCGCCTGCACGTTCTCGAAGGTGACGTCGTAGACCTTTTCCCCACGCCCGAACGGGTGGTCCATCTCTTTGAACATCACCATCGCGGTCTCGGTGATGTCGATCTCGGCGAAGGTGACACCGAGCGCGCGGCACAGCTCGATCGCGTTGCGTTTGGTGCGGTCGCCCGTCGCGAAACCGGGCAGCGTGAACGCGAGAATGTCGCTGCGCGGCCGTTCCTCCCGGTCCATCGCGCGCGCGGCGACGATCAGCGCGTGCGTCGAATCCAGGCCGCCGGAGATCCCGATCACGATCTTCGGGTAGTTCAGCGCGCGCAGCCGCTGCTCGAGCCCCGAAACCTGGATGTTGTAGGCCTCGTAGCAATCCTGTTCCAGGCGTTCGCGATTGGCCGGGACGAACGGGAAACGCTCCACGTCGCGGCGCAATCCGAGGTCGCCGGCCGGCGGCTCCAGCCGGAAGTCGACGCGCCGGAACGACTCGGCCGCCCCGCGATGGTGGCGCCGGTTGTCGTCGAACGTCCCCATTCGCAGGCGTTCTGAGCGCAGCAGGTCGAGATCCACATCCGCGACGCTGCGTCGCTCCCCTTTCGGGAAGCGCTCGGACGAGGCCAGCAGTTCGCCGTTCTCCCAGACCATGGTCTGACCGTCCCAGGCCAGGTCGGTGGTCGACTCGCCCTCGCCCGCGGCGGCGTAGACGTAGGCGGCCAGGCAGCGCGCCGACGCCGAGCGGGCCAGCAGGCAGCGGTCTTCGGCGCGGCCAATCGTGATGGGACTGCCGGACAGGTTCGCCAGCACCGTCGCGCCGGCCAACGCCGCCTCCGCACTGGGCGGGATCGGCACGAACATGTCCTCACAGATTTCGACATGCAGGACGAAGCCGGGGATGTCGGAGGCGGCGAACAGCAGGTCGGGGCCGAACGGGACGTCGGCGTCGCAAATCCGGATGGTGCCGCGCTCGTCATCTCCCGGCGCGATCTGGCGTCGTTCGTAGAACTCCCGATAAGTGGGCAGGTACGACTTGGGCACCACCCCCAACACGGCGCCACGGTGAATCACCACCGCGGTGTTGTAGATGCGATGGCGATACCGCAGCGGGGCGCCGACGACGAGGATCGGCAGCAGATCGGTCGAGGACGCGACGAGGCTCTCGATCGCGGCCGTCACGTCGTCGAGCAGGAGGTCCTGCATCACGATGTCCTCGATCGAATACCCGGACAGCGTCAGCTCGGGGAACACCGCCACCGCGACGCCGTCGTCGTGGCACTCGCGCGCCAGCCCCAGGACCGACTCGGCGTTGGCCGCCGGATCGCCGATCGTGGTGTGATGGGTGCACGCGGCAACCCGGACAAAGCCCTGGCTGTAAGCGTTGTAAAAGTCCATCGCCCTTCCATTGTCGCCTGACCGGTGTCAACCCGCGGCCGCCGGGTATCCCCTCCATCATGAGCGATACTGCCGTCGTGGTGGTCGACATGATGAACACCTATCAGCATCCCGACGCTGAAGAATTGATACCCAATGTGGGCAAGATCATCGACCCGCTGGCCGATTTGGTCCGGCGCGCACGGGAATCCGACGACGTGGACCTGATCTACGTCAACGACAACTACGGCGATTTCGCCGCTCAGTTCTCCGACATCGTCAGCTCCGCGCTCGACGGAGCCCGGCCCGATCTGGTGAAGCCGATCGCGCCGTCCGGAGACTGCCGCGTGATGACCAAGGTGCGGCACAGCGCCTTCTACGCGACCGCGCTGGCGTATCTGTTGAACCGGCTGGAGACCAAGCGGCTGGTCATCGCCGGGCAGGTCACCGAGCAGTGCATCCTCTACACCGCACTCGACGCCTACGTGCGCCACTTTCCCGTCGTCATCCCGACGGACGCCGTGGCCGGCATCGACACCGACCTGGCCGAGGCGGCGTGCAAGATGATGGAGAAGAACATGTCGGCCGAGATCACCACGGCCGCCGACTGCCTCGGTTAGTCAGGCGCGCCAGACCCGAAGGCCCGCCCTGGGAGAGCCACCCGGCGGGATCAGGCAACGAATTTCGGTGGCGGAAGCACCCTGCGGGTCGCGCGCGTCGTCAGCCCCGGAGACGAGCCCCAAGGCCCCATGTCGCTGCAGTCCCAGGCGTAGGCGGGCACACCGTCGCGGAGCAGCGGCGCGAGCTCGGGTATCGACAATTCCCTCGCGGACCAGGAGTACAGCTGGTCAAGTCGTGGCCGGATGACGCCGAGGTCGAGAACACGACCGAATCCGTTTTCCCGGCCGACGTACCAGTCCAGGTCCTCCCGCAGCGGGTAACGGTCCGGCAGCACCCTCGACAGCTGCAAGAAGATGCCGGTGACTGCCAGGCGCGGGTCGCCCAACAAGGGTGCGAGCGGTGACAGCCAGCCCAGCGCCAACCGCGGCGCGGCCACCAACGCGTGCGCGAAGAGGACCCGCACCAGCACCAGGTTGATGAAGAAGCGTTCGACGCGCGACTCGCCCTCGGCCAACTCACGGTTATCCAGGTAGGCCCTGACGATGATGGCGTTGTGGGCCCGGTACCACGTTCGCACCGACGGCCGGCGGATGAACGTCACCGAGTCGGCGACGCTCGACGAGGTGGTGGGGCCGCCCAGGCCGAGCACGTGGGCGCGCGCTTCGGCGGTATCGCGCAAGAGCCGGTCGTTGATCGCACGCCACCAGGGACTGCCCGGCGCCGCGGCGTCAGTGGGGTTCAGCACTCCGCGACGCAACTCCCAGCGCATGAACGCCAGCGCCGCGCGCCGGTAGGGCAGACGCCGCTCGTCCCAGCCGGCCGGTGTCTCGTAGAGGGTCCGCAGCAGCGCGAGCCGCGCCATCGGGTCATCACGCACCGAAGCGAGCTGTCCCGCGGCATGCTCGGCGGCTGTGGCCATGGCAACAATCAACCACATTGCGCCCGGTGACCGCTTGTGAAGGCAGACGTCCGGAGCTCGACGCCCCGTACCCTCGAACAGGTGACCACCCGCCGCGCCGAATCGCCGGAGCTGGTCGCGTTGCTGACCGGTCGCCGGATCGCGGTGCTGACCGGCGCCGGCCTGTCCACCGACTCCGGCATCCCCGACTACCGCGGACCCGATTCGCCGCCCAGCAATCCCATGACGATCCGCCAGTTCACCTCGGATCCGGCGTTCCGGCAGCGTTACTGGGCGCGCAACCACGTCGGCTGGCGACACATGGACGACACGCTGCCCAACGCCGGGCACCGGGCGTTGGCCGCCCTCGAGCGCGCTTCGGTGGTGACCGGGGTGATCACCCAGAACGTCGACCTGCTGCACACCAAGGCCGGCAGCACCAACGTCGTCAACCTGCACGGCACCTACGCGCGGGTGGTCTGCCTGGGCTGCGGCTACACCATGAGCCGCGCCGCGCTGGCCGATCAGCTCGAATCGCTCAACCCGGGATTCGTCGAACGCGCCGGAGCGGGCGGCGGTCTGGCCGTAGCCCCCGACGCCGACGCCGTCGTCGCCGACACCACGTCGTTCCACTACCTCGACTGCCCGAGCTGCGGCGGCATGCTCAAACCAGACATCGTCTACTTCGGTGAGAGCGTGGCCAAAGCGGTTGTCGACCAAGCCTATTCACTGGTGGAAGAAGCCGACGCGCTGCTGGTCGCCGGCTCCTCGCTAACAGTGTTCTCGGGCTACCGGTTCGTGCGTCATGCGGCAGCGCTCGGCACGCCGATCGCCATCGTCAACCGCGGTCCTACCCGCGGGGACGACCTGGCCACCGTCAAGGTCGACGGCGGCTGCTCCGAGCTGCTGACGTTGCTCGTCGACGAATTGTCGCCGATCGCAATGCTTTAGAACGTGCACCGCATGCTGCGGATGGCGTGGACGAAATTGCCCGCCACGTAGGCGGGATCGCCCGCCTGGATATCCGGCAGCTGGCGCAGCAGCTCCGCGAAGATGGCCCGCAGCTGTGCCCGGGCCACATGGGCACCGAGGCAGAAGTGCAGCCCGCCCCCGCCGAACCCGACGTGCGGGTTGGGACTGCGGCTCAGATCCAAGCGCTCCGGATGGCCGAACACCTCGGTGTCCCAATTGCCGGACGGATAGAACATCACCACCTTCTCCCCCGCCCGGATCGTCTGGTCGCACAGCTCGAAATCCGTTGCCGCCGTGCGCCGGAAGGTCATCACGGGACTGGCCCAGCGCACGAATTCCTCGACGGCCGTTCCTATCCGGTTGTCGAAATCCTCCAGCAACCAGGCTCTTTGATCTCCGAAGTCGGTCAGCGCCTTCATCGCGTGGCTGGTGGTCTGACGGGTGGTGTCGTTGGCGGCCACGGAAAGCAGCACGAAGAAGGCCGCCACCTCCGCGTCGGTCAGCCGGTCGCCGTCGACTTCGGCGTTCACCAGGCCGCTGAACAGATCGTCGCCGGGATGATTGCGGCGCTCGGCCGCCAGCGCGCCGGCGACCTGGTGCAGGTACCCCTGATTTTCGAGCAGAACCTCCAGGGGGTGGCGACCGTCGAGGTAGATCGGGTCGGCCCAGGACACCAGCGCGTCCGCGGCGTGCGCCACCCGCTCTCGCTCCGATTCCGGAATCCCCACCATGTCCGACAAGGTGCGGATCGGCAGTTGCTTGGCGCAGTGCTCGACGAAGTCCGCCCCGCTGCCGGCCGCGCGCAGCTCCTCGACGATCGCCCTGGCGTTCGCCCTGATCGAGTCCTCGATGCGCCGGATCTGGCGTGGGGTGAACGCGGCGCTGACCAGCTTGCGCAGCTTCGTGTGCCGCGGCGGGTCCATCGCGAGGAACGACTGCGACGCTTCGAGGAGTTCCACCGGGATGTTCTCGAACATGACGCCCTGGCCCGAAAGGAACACCTCGTTGTTGCGGCTGACCGTGGCGATGTCGGCCCGCCGGGTGACCGCCCAGTAGCCCGGATCCGCGGGATCGGGCATCAGCGCGTCCTCGACCGGCGGATGCCAGCTCACCGGCCGCTCGGCCCGCAGCACCGCGAACGATCGTTCGCGGTCGGCCGCCGTCGTCGACCAGAACGCGCGGGAGGACAGGTCGATGGGGTCGTAGGGGCGGCCGGGCTTTTCGCTGCCCGACGTTCCGGTCATCACGGTCATGGCGATCCTCCGTTGCGTATGACCTCGGTCACAGACTCCAGCGACACTATTCCTAGACATCATGTCTAGTCAAGTTGTCCAAGATGGCTCTATGCTGGGGGAATGCCATCAGTCACCCGGAAGCCGCAGGCCAACCGCGAGCAGGAGCGACAGCAGCGGCGAGAACAGATCGAGCGCCGGTTGCTGGACGCCACCGAGCGACTGATGCGCGACGGCGCCAGCTTCACCGAGCTCAGCGTGGACCGGCTGTCGAGTGCGGCCGGTATCTCGCGCGCGAGCTTCTACATCTACTTCGAGGACAAAGGCCACCTGCTGCGCCGCCTGGCCAACCAGGTGTTCGCCGACCTCGCGGACAGCGCCGACCGCTGGTGGAGCGTGGCGGGTCGGCACGATCCCGGCGACGTCCGCGCCGCGATGGACGGCATCATCGCCAGCTATCGGCGACACCAACCGGTACTGGTCGCCCTCAACGAGATGGCCGGCTACGACCCGCTGGTCGCGGCGACCTACCGCAACCTGTTGACCGCCGTCACCGGGCGGATGACGCGGGTCATCGAAGACGGCCAGGCCGATGGCTCGATCCGGGCCGAGTTACCCGCGGCCACCACCGCCAGCGCGCTGACTTGGATGGTCGAGCGGGCGTGCCAACAGAATCTGCCGACCTCGCCGGCTGATTACGACAGCGAACTGGCCGCCACGCTGGCCGAAATCGTCTGGGGTGCGCTGTATCTCAAGCCGACCTCGGATCGCTGATGCGCGGGGTGTGACGAACGCGATATAGTTAATACCCTAACTATTCGCCTACCATGCAATTATGGCATCGCTGGCCGCACCGGAGATCGACCCGCTTTCCCTCGAACAGCAGGTCTGTTTCGCGCTGAGCGTGACCAACCGGGCCGTTTTGGCTGTCTACCGGCCGCTATTGGAGCCGTTGGGGCTGACCCATCCCCAGTACCTGGTGATGCTGACCCTTTGGGACCACCAGAAGGCGGCAGGGGCACGGCGGAAACCGCTGTCGGTCAAGGACATCGCGACCACATTGCAGATGGATTCCGCGACCCTGTCGCCGATGCTCAAGCGTCTGGAAGCGATCGGCCTGATCACCCGTACCCGAAGCGCGGTCGACGAGCGCTCCACCGAGGTGAAGCTCACCGAGAGCGGCGCCGCCTTGCGTCGCCGTGCGCTCAAGATCCCACCCGCCGTGGTCGAGCGCCTGGGTGTCGACATCACCGAACTTCGGCACCTGCACGAAGTGCTTACCCGCATCAACACGGCCGCCCTGGCAGCGGGCGCATTACAGTCCTGACCCGTCCGCACTAGGAGCCACCATGACCGACACCAAACCGAACGTCTGGCAACGCATCACCTACTCGTACGGTCGATGCCTACCCAGCTCGATGCGTACCTGGGTGGCCAACGACCTGGCCGGCCCGGGAGCCGTGCGCAGGCACATGATTCGGTGGGCCATCCCGCCGCTGTTCGTTCTCGCACCGTTCTGGCTGCTGCCCGCGTCGCTGTATGTGCACTCTGAGATGACGGCGCCGCTCTACATCTGGGCCCTGCTGATCTCGCTTGCGCTGAACAAGGTTTGGCGCCGGCACCGGCTGGCGCAGCACGGTCTCGACCCGAACCTGGTCGATGTGATCAAGAACAAGAAGCAGGCCAAGATGCACGAGGACTACGCCCGCCGGTTCGGGCCGCGGCCCGAATCGGCCGCCTGGCAGGACAACAGCAACCCGTTCAGCTAGCCGCCCTATACGGCCACGAGGTCATCGGCGTGCACCGCGGGCCGGCGGAGTTCGCCTGGCAGCTCTGAGGTCGACCGGCCGATCATGGTCGCCAGTTCGGTGGCGTCGTAGGCCACCACACCCCGGGCCACCATGGCCGTGTCCGGGCCGCGCAATTCGACGACGTCCCCGGCGTAGAACCGGCCCGACACGGCGGTGATGCCGGCGGCCAACAGCGACCGACGCTGGTCCACCACCGCGCGCACCGCGCCGTCGTCGAGGATCAGCGCGCCGGCCGCCTCGGCGGCATACCGCACCCAGAACCGGCGAGCCGACATCCGGGCCGGCCGTGCGGCGAAGACCGTGCCGACCGATGCGTCGGTGAGCGCGGAGGCGGCGTCGGACGCCGCGGCCAGCAGGACCGGCACCCCGGCGTCGGCGGCCAGCAATGCCGACGACATCTTCGACACCATTCCTCCGGTCCCGAGGTCGCTGCCCGGGCCGGCGACCACACCGGACAAATCCGCCGCCCCGGAGACTTCCCCGATGAACCTGGCACCCTTGATTTTTCGGGGATCGGAGTCGTAGAGGCCGTCGATGTCGGAGAGCAGCACCAGGGCTTCGGCACCGACGAGGTGGGCCACCAGCGCCGACAGCCGATCGTTGTCGCCGAACCGGATCTCGTTGGTGGCCACCGTGTCGTTCTCGTTGACGATGGCCACCGCGTGCAGGGCGCGCAACCGGTCCAGGGTGCGCTGGGCGTTGGTGTGCTGGGCCCGCATCGAGATGTCGTGAGCGGTCAGCAGCACCTGTCCCACCGTGCGGCCATAGCGCGCGAACGCCGCGCTCCACGCGTTCACCAGCGCAACCTGCCCGACGCTGGCCGCCGCCTGTTTGGTCGCCAAATCCTTGGGGCGGCGGGCCAATCCGAGCGGTTCGATGCCGGCGGCGATGGCGCCCGACGAGACGATGACGACGTCGGTGCCCGCCTTCATGCGCGACTCGATGGCGTCGGCCAGCCCGGCCAGCCGGCCGGCGTCGAACACGCCGGACTCGGTGGTCAGCGCGTTGGTCCCGACCTTGACCACCAGGCTGCGCGCGGTCCGGATGGCCTCACGCTGAGCTGTCACGGTGCGCCCCGCCTCATCGCTTCGCTCTGCGTCGTCACCGGCGGTCACGACTCGTCACCGCGCTCGCGACGCTGCCGCCGGGCCGCCTTGCGCTCCGAGGCGCCCGTGCGCTCGCTGCGTTCCAGCCGCACATCGGTGCCCCGCCCCGACATCGCGACGTGTTGTCCCGCAGGCGTTTGCGGCTCCCAGTCGAACGTCATGTCCCCGATGGTCACGGCGCACCCGGGTTGCGCGCCCAGCCGCAGCAGTTCCTCCTCGACACCCAGCCGGGCCAGGCGGTCGGCCAGATAGCCGACGGCTTCGTCGTTGTCGAAGTTGGTCTGCCGGACCCAGCGCTGGGGCCGGGCACCGGTGACCACGAAGCCGCCCTCGCCGTCCGGCTCGACGGAGAAGCCGCTGTCGTCCACCGGAACCGGACGGATGACCGGCCGGCGCGGCACGATCTCCGGCTGGGCCTCGTTGTACTCCGAGATGATCCGCCAGAGCCCGAATATCAACGGCTGCAGGCCTTCCCGGGAGACCGTCGACACCAGGAAGACGGGCCAGCCGCGCTCGGCGATCTCATCGCAGACGAACTCGGCGAGCTCGCGCGCCTCGGGCACGTCGATCTTGTTGAGCACCACCGCCCGCGGCCGCTCGGCGAGGTCACCCAGCGTCGTATCCCCTTGCAGGGTCGGCTTGTACGCGGCGAGTTCGGCTTCCAGGGCGTCGATGTCGGAGATCGGGTCGCGGCCGGGCTCCGCGGTCGCGCAGTCGACGACGTGCACCAGAACGGCGCAGCGCTCGATGTGCCGAAGGAAATCCAGGCCCAGGCCGCGGCCCTGCGACGCGCCGGGAATCAGGCCCGGCACGTCGGCGACGGTGAACGTGTGCTCGCCCGCCGACACCACACCGAGGTTGGGCACCAGCGTGGTGAACGGGTAGTCGGCGATCTTGGGCTTGGCCGCCGAGATCGCCGACACCAAGGACGATTTCCCGGCCGAGGGAAACCCGATGAGACCAGCGTCGGCGACGGTCTTGAGTTCCAGCGTCAGGTCCCGGGTCTCACCCTCCTCGCCGAGCAGCGCGAAGCCGGGGGCCTTGCGGGCGCGTGACGCGAGCGCCGCGTTGCCCAGGCCACCGCGGCCGCCGGCCGCGGCCTCGAAGCGGGTGCCCGCCCCCACCAGATCCGCTAGCAGGCGGCCGTTTTCGTCCAGCACGACGGTGCCGTCGGGCACCTTGACTTCCAGATCCGCACCGGCCGCCCCGTCGCGGTTGTTGCCCATCCCCTGTTTTCCCGACGGCGCGGTGACGTGCGGATGGAAGTGGAAGTCCAGCAAGGTGTGGACCTGCGGGTCGACGACGAAGACGATGCTTCCGCCGCGGCCGCCGTTGCCGCCGTCGGGACCGCCCAGCGGCTTGAATTTCTCGCGGTGGACGGACGCGCAGCCGTTACCGCCGGAACCCGCGCGCGCGTGAATGACGACCCGATCGACAAATCGAGGCATCGAATACCAGCCCTTCGAATGTCACGCCAGGGCGAAAACACCTCGTGAAGCCGCCGCAGCGTTGCCCCGCACGGGGGCGGTGCCCCCGGCTCGCGGCGCCTAGACCTGGGGCGTGATGCTCACGGTTTTGCGTCCGCGCTTGACGCCGAACTCGACGGCGCCGGCCGCCTTGGCGAACAACGTGTCGTCGCCGCCACGCCCGACGTTCACGCCGGGGTGGAACTTGGTGCCACGCTGGCGAACGATGATCTCGCCCGCCTTGACGATCTGGCCGCCGAACCGCTTCACGCCCAGCCGCTGAGCAGCGGAATCGCGGCCGTTGCGCGAGCTGGAAGCGCCCTTCTTGTGTGCCATGTCTGTCGCCTCCCGCTACTTGATCCCGGTGACCTTCAGGACCGTCAGCTGCTGACGGTGTCCCTGACGCTTGTGGTAGCCGGTCTTGTTCCTGAACTTGTGGATACGGATCTTGGGGCCCTTGGTGTGCTCGAGCACCTCGCCGGTCACCGCCACCTTGGCCAGGGCCGCGGCGTCGGTGGTGACCTTCGCACCGTCCACGACCAGGGTGACGGGCAGCGAGACGTTAGCGCCCGGGTCGGAGTCGAGCTTCTCGACCTTGACCACGTCCCCGACGGCGACCTTGTACTGCTTGCCGCCCGTCTTGACGATTGCGTAGGTCGCCATCGTTACTCCTGCCTTCTTTCCTCTGCTCAGCCGGTTCTTCGGCGCTTCGCGCGCGAGCCACCGGCGTGCGCGTGGTGGGTCTGGGTTGCGGGTCCGCGCCGACTGCCCGGGAGCCCCGCTGTCGCCGGCCAAAGTCCGAACGGCCTGGCGACAACTGTCCTAGGGTACTTGACCAGCGGCTAAAGGGTCAAACCGGCCCGGTCAGTCCGCATGGATCGGCGGTCCCGCCGGCCTACCGGCCGCGCGTCGCCGCCGCGGACGTCCGAACCCCGGTCCGGCGTCGACGGACCCGTCGTCGTCGGAGTCATCGGAGTCGTCCTCGACGTCCAGGTCGTCGTCGTCCATTTCCAGGTCGTCGTCATCGTCACCGAGGTCTTCCTCGTCGTCGAGGTCATCGTCGTCGTCCTCGTCGAGGTCATCGTCGGACTCGTCGTCGGCGTCTTCGTCACCGTCTTCGTCGGACTCCTCGAAATCCTCCTGATCGGTGTCCTCGACGTCGGCCACGTCCCGTTGCTGCTGCTCGTCGGGCTCGTTGGCCGCTTCCTCGGCGGACTCGTCGGATTCTTCGTCGTCGGGGCCGTTCTGGGTGGAGCCGCCGGCTGCCATCGCCTTGAACATCGGGTGTTCGCCGGGGGCGTGCGCCGGCACCTTGGCCACCACCGGCTCTTCGGCGCGGTTCTTCTTGGAGCGCCTGCCGCGGCGGCCACCGGATTCGGACTTGCGCCCGTTCGAGGGAGCCGAGTCCACCGGGTCGGTGTGCAGCAGGATCCCGCGGCCGCCGCAGTGGGTGCAGGACGTCGAGAAGGCCTCGATCAGCCCCGTTCCCAGCCGCTTGCGGGTCAGCTGGACCAGGCCCAGCGACGTCACCTCGGAGACCTGATGGCGGGTGCGGTCGCGCGCCAGCGCCTCGGTCAGCCGCCGCAACACCAGGTCGCGGTTGGACTCGAGAACCATGTCGATGAAGTCGATGACCACGATGCCGCCGATGTCGCGCAGCCGCAATTGGCGGACGATCTCCTCGGCCGCCTCCAGGTTGTTCTTGGTCACGGTCTGCTCGAGGTTGCCGCCGGAGCCGGTGAACTTGCCGGTGTTGACGTCGACCACCGTCATGGCCTCGGTCCGGTCGATCACCAGCGTGCCACCCGAGGGCAGCCACACCTTGCGCTCCATCGCCTTGGCGAGTTGCTCGTCGATACGGTGCACGGCGAACACGTCCGGACCGGCCTGGCCTTCGGGGCCGCTGGGCGGCTCGTACTTGCTCAGCTTCGAAACCAGATCGGGCGCAACGGAATTCACATAGTCGGTGATGGTCGTCCACGCCTCGTCACCGGAGACGATCAGGCCGGCGAAGTCCTCGTTGAACAGGTCGCGGATGACCTTGACCAACACGTCCGGCTCTTCGTAGAGCGCGACGGCGGCGCCGGCGGCCTTCTCGGTGATCTCGGTGGCCTTGGCCTCGATCTGCTTCCACCGCTCCTGCAGGCGGGTGACGTCGTTGCGGATGTCGTCCTCTTTGACGCCCTCGGACGCGGTGCGGATGATCACCCCGGCATCCGACGGCACCACCTCGCGCAGGATCTCCTTGAGCCGTTGGCGTTCGGTGTCGGGCAGTTTGCGGCTGATCCCGGTCGACGACGCGCCCGGCACGTAGACCAGATACCGGCCGGCCAGCGACACCTGTGTGGTCAGCCGGGCACCCTTGTGGCCGACGGGGTCCTTGCTGACCTGGACCACGACGTAGTCACCCGGTTTGAGCGCCTGTTCGATCTTGCGGTCCGACCCGCCCAGTCCCGCGGCTTCCCAGTTGACCTCGCCGGCGTAGAGCACGCCGTTGCGGCCGCGGCCGATGTCGACGAACGCGGCCTCCATCGAGGGCAGGACGTTCTGCACGATCCCCAGGTAGATGTTGCCCACCAACGAGGCGGACGCGGCCGACGTGACGAAGTGCTCGACGACGATGCCGTCTTCGAGGACCGCGATCTGGGTGTATCGCGCCCCCTGGTGCGGCGGCTCGGTGCGGACCCGGTCGCGCACCACCATGATCCGCTCGACGGCCTCACGGCGCGCCAGGAACTCCGCCTCGGTCAGGACCGGTGGGCGGCGCCGTCCGGCGTCGCGGCCGTCCCGGCGCCGTTGCCGCTTGGCCTCCAGCCGGGTGGAGCCGTCGATGCCCTTGATCTCGGCGTTGGACGAGCCGTTGCCGCCGTCGTTCTTGCCGTTGCGCGGCGCCCGCTCGTGCACCACCGTGTTCGGCGGGTCGTCCGGCGACGAGTTTTCGTCACCGTCGTCGCTCGAGCCCGATTTGCGGCGCCGGCGCCTGCGGCGGCGGCGGCTGGCGCCCTCCGGCGAACCGTCGTCGCCGGTGTCGGAGTCGTCGGAGTCGTCGGAGTCGTCGCCCTCGTCGTCCTCGGCGTCGGAGGAGTCGCCCCGGCCGGCCTTCTGGACCCGCTGCTGCGGTTCGTCGTCGTCACCGGCTTCGCCCTGGCCGTCGGGACCGCCCTGCTCACCGCGGCCTCGGCCACGACCGCGACGGCCACGCCGCCGCCGCCGGTTGGCCGGTCGATCGGTCTGCTCGTCGTCTTCGTCGTCGACGTCGGAATCGTCGGAGTCCGAGTCGTCGTCGGCGTTCCCGTCCTCTTCGTCGGCCTGCATCGGCTGCGGCGCGACGAACAACGGCATGTAATGCGGCCGCTCGGCGGCGTTCTCAGGGGCCGCCAGCATCAGCCGGGATTCGGGTTCCTCGGCGTTTTCGCTGGTCGCGTCCGCGTCGGCGGCTTCCGCCTCGGCATCGGGCTGGGCCGCCAGCAGGTCGCGGACGCGGACCGCGTCCTCGCGGTCCACCGTGGAGTGCGCGCTGCGGATCCGCCCGTCGAGCGCGCTCAGCGCGTCCAGCACCCGCTTACTGGTGGTTCCCAGCGTCCGTGCCAGCGAATGGACTCTCAGGCGGTCCGGCAGTTCGTCGTGCCGTGTCGGCTCTTCGGATGACTCTGTGGATGGTGCACCGTCTACCACGTATTCTCCTCAAGCCCCCGGGCGCGTCCTGCGACGCGGCCACGCGAGGGCTTCGCTATGGGCCCGGGTGACTTCTCCCGGACTTGTGATGGTCTCGCCCCGAGCGGTTCGCGGGGAACGCACTCGGCGCCGTGCTGAATGACGGCCTGACATGCCGCGCACCAACGCGGGATCGCGATGATCGCGCTTGTCTAAGTCTTCATTCGGGTGTCCGACACCGGTCCGGCGACGTTCACCCTCCGTCAGTATCCCACATCACTCGGCGAGCCCACCCGCCCCTGAGCAAACGCGTCCCGGGCGGGGCCGCGCGGCGGCGTTAGCTGGGGTCCCCGGCGTCGGGAAACCAGAGTGCGATTTCGCGCTTCGCGGACTCGGTGGAATCGGACCCGTGCACCAGGTTGAACTGTGTCTCCAGCCCGAAGTCGCCCCGGATCGTCCCCGGGGTGGCCTTCTCCACCGGGTCGGTACCGCCCGCGAGCTGCCGAAACGCGGCGATCGCCCGCGGTCCCTCGACGATCGCGGCCACCACGGGCCCCGAGGTGATGAACTCCAGCAGGGATCCGAAGAAGGGCTTGCCTTCGTGCTCGGCGTAATGCGCGGCGGCCAGGTCCTCGCCGACGCGCCGAAGCTCCAGCGCGACGATGGTCAGGCCCTTGCGCTCGATCCGGCTGAGGATTTCCCCGATCAACTGCCGCTCGACGCCGTCGGGCTTGATGAGTACGAGGGTCCGTTCGGTCACGGCGCACAGCGTACAGAACCGGGCGGCGATCTCCTCGGGTGGCGACCGCGCCCGGCCCTACCGCTGACGCCGCAGCACCTCGGCCCGGAAATACGCGATCAGCGCCCACAAGCCGGTGAACAGCACCCCGATGAAGCCCACGCCCGGGTACACCGCGAAGCCGACGAGTAGGAGCAGCTGAGCGGCCAGGTTCACCCAGATCGCCCACGGTTTGCGCTGCAGCCCGCCCAGCACGATGAGCAGGCCGGCCACGCTGACCAGGTAGCCCAGGGACACCGAGGTCAGCCCGCCGCCCACCGCGCCCACCACCGGAATCGCCAGCAATACGACGATCGCCTCCAGCAGGAGCGTCGCGGCCATCACCGCGCCGAAGCTCTTCCAGGGGTCGGGCCGGTCGGGATCGGTCATTCCGGATCCCGGCCAAAGAGGGTCCGCGCCGCCCCGGCGGTGACGACCGAGCCGGTAATGACGATCCCGGTGCCGGAGAACGCCTCCGCGTCGGCGTCCAGCGTCGCGTCGTCGACCAGCGCGGTCGCGGCGTCGATGGCGTCGCGCAGGTTCTCGGCCGAAACCACCCGTTCGGGGCCGAATCGCTCCCCGGCCGCCAGCGCCAGCGACTCGACGTCCAGCGCCCGCGGGGACCCGTTGTGGGTGACGACGACGGCGTCCAACACCGGTTCGAGCGCGCCAAGGATGCCGTCGACGTCCTTGTCGGCCAGCACGCTGAGCACACCGACCAGGTAGCGGAAGTCGAATTCCTCGCTCAGGGTCTGCGCCAGCGCGGCCGCGCCGGCCGGGTTGTGCGCGGCGTCGATGAACACGGTGGGCGCGCTGCGCATGCGCTCCAGCCGGCCGGGGCTGGTGACGGCGGCGAAGCCGGCCCGCACCGCCTCGACGTCGAGCTGCCGCTGAGCGCCGGCGCCGAAGAAGGCCTCCACCGCCGCGAGCGCCACCGCCGCGTTGTGCGCCTGGTGTTCGCCGTGCAGCGGCAGGTACAGGTCGGAGTACACCCCGCCGAGGCCCTGCAGTTCCAGCACCTGGCCGCCGATCGCGACCTGACGGCTCAAGACCGCGAACTCCGAATCCTCGCGGGCCACCGCGGCGTCGGCGCGCACCGTCTGGGCCAGTAGCACCTCCATCGCCTCGGGGGCCTGGCGCGCGATGACGGCGACGGTGTCCGGCGCGCCGTCAGGTGCTTTGGTGATGATCCCGGCCTTCTCGCCGGCGATACCGGCGAGGTCGTTTCCGAGGTACTCGACGTGGTCGATGCCGACCGGGGTGATGACCGCCACCGGGGCGTTGACGACGTTGGTGGCGTCCCACCGCCCGCCCATGCCGACCTCGATGACCGCGACGTCGACGGGTGCGTCGGCGAACGCAGCGAACGCCATCGCGGTCAACACCTCGAACTTGCTCATCGCCGGTCCGCCCGCGGCTTGCGACTTCGCGTCGATCATCTGCACGAAGGGCTCGATCTCCCGGTACGTCGCGACGTACTGCGCGGGGGTGATCGGGCGCCCGTCGATCGCGATGCGCTCCACCGCCGATTGCAGGTGCGGGCTGGTGGTTCGCCCGGTACGCCGGTGCAACGCGGTCACCAGCGCGTCGACCATGCGCGCGACCGAGGTCTTGCCGTTGGTGCCGGCGATGTGGATCGAGGGATAGGCCAGTTGCGGCGAGCCCAGCAGGTCCATCAGTGCGCTGATCCGGGTCAGGCTCGGCTCGATCTTCGTCTCCGGCCAGCGTTGGTCCAGCAGGTGTTCGACCTGGAGCAGGGAGGCGATCTCGTCGGGGGTCGGGGCCAGGCTGGTGGCGCCGTGATCTTCGCGGCCGGGCTCGGACCAGTCGGAGGGCTCGCTCACTGCAACCCGGCCAGCCGCGCGGTGATCCGGTCGGTTTCGTCCTGGGCCACCCGTTGGCGGTCCCGGATCTTGCCGACGACGTTCGGCGGGGCCTTGGCCAGGAAGTCCTCGTTGGCCAATTTGGCGGTGGTCGAGGCCAATTCCTTCTGCGCCGCGGCGAGATCTTTCTCCAGGCGGCGGCGTTCCGCGGCGACGTCGATGGTGCCCGAGGTGTCGAGTTCGACGACGACCGTGTGGTCCATGTTGGGCCCGAGCCGCACCTCCAGAGACACCGACGGCTCGAAATCGTCGCCCGGCGCGGTGAGCCAGGCCAGCGATGTCACCGCGGCCACCTGGGTGCTCAGATCCGCGCCGTCCACCCCGCCCAGCCGCGCCGGCACTTTCTGCCGGTCGGCCAGGCCTTGGTCGCTGCGGAACCGGCGGACCTCAGTGACCAGCCGCTGCATGTCGATGATCCGTTGCGCGGCAACGGGATCCAGCCCGATACGCGACGACTGTGGCCAGTCGGCGATCACCAGCGACTCCTGGTCGGTCAGCGCCTGCCACAGCGCCTCGGTGAGGAATGGGATCACGGGGTGCAGCAGGCGCAGCAGGGTGTCCAGGACGGCGGCGAGGACGGCGGTGGTGTGCGCGCCCCCCTCGGCCAGCTGCGTCTTGGCCAATTCGACGTACCAGTCGCAGAATTCGTCCCACGCGAAGTGGTACAGCGCCTCGCAGGCGCGGCTGAACTCGTAACCGTCGAGCGCCGAATCCACCTCGGCGCGAACCTCTTCCAGCCGTCCCAGGATCCAGCGGTCGGCATCGGTCAGCTCGTTCTGCGCCGGAAGCGGCGCGAGCTGGGCCCCGTTCAGCAGCGCGTAACGAGTGGCGTTGAAAAGCTTGGTGCAGAAATTGCGCGACGCGCGCACGGCGTCCTCGCCGACGGCCAGGTCGCCGCCGGGGCTGGCGCCGCGGGCGAGCGTGAACCTCAGCGCGTCCGCCCCGAACATGTCCACCCAGTCCAGCGGGTCGATGACATTGCCCTTGGATTTGCTCATCTTGCGGCCGAATTCGTCGCGGATCAGCCCGTGCAGGAACACGTCGGTGAACGGCACCTGCGGGCCGCGCCGGCCGTCCAGGGTGATGGCGTCGTCGCCCCCCACGAACGTGCCGAACATCATCATCCGCGCCACCCAAAAGAACAAGATGTCGTATCCGGTGACCAAAACGCTTGTCGGGTAGAACTTTTCCAGTTCCGGGGTCTTCTCCGGCCAGCCCAGTGTGGAAAATGGCCATAGCGCCGACGAGAACCAGGTGTCCAGCACGTCGGGGTCCTGCTCCCAACCCTCCGGCGGCGTCTCGTCGGGCCCCACACACACCTGTTCCCCGTTGGGCCCGTACCAGATCGGGATGCGATGGCCCCACCACAGCTGCCGCGAGATGCACCAGTCGTGCATGTCGTCGACCCACGCGAACCAGCGCGGCTCCAGGCTGGCGGGGTGAATCACGGTGTCGCCGTTGCGAACCGCGTCACCGGCGGCCTTGGCCAGCGATTCCACCCGCACCCACCATTGCAGCGACAGCCGCGGCTCGATCGGCTCGCCGCTGCGCTCGGAGTGCCCGACGCTGTGCAGGTAGGGGCGCTTCTCCTCGACGACGCGGCCCTGGGCGGCCAGCGCCTCGCGCACCGCGACCCTGGCCTCGAAGCGGTCCATGCCGTCGAATTGCGTTCCCGTGTCGGCGATCCGGCCCTTGGTGTCCATGATCGAGATCATCGGCAGTTGGTGCCGCAACCCGATCTCGAAGTCATTCGGATCATGCGCCGGCGTGACTTTGACTGCGCCCGTGCCGAATTCCGGGTCGACGTGCTCGTCGGCCACGATCAGCAGCTGCCGGTCCAGGAAGGGATGCGGCAACGTGGTGCCGACGAGGTCGCGGTAGCGCGCGTCGTCGGGGTGGACCGCGATCGCGGTGTCGCCGAGCATCGTCTCGACCCGCGTGGTGGCGACCACGATGTGAGGTTGCGAGTCGTCGAGCGAGCCGTAGCGGAACGACACCAGCTCGCCTTCGACGTCAAGGTAGTTGACCTCGAGGTCGGAGATCGCCGTCTCGAGCACCGGGGACCAGTTCACCAGCCGCTCGGCCTGATAGATCAGCCCCGCGTCGTAGAGCCGCTTGAAGATGGTGCGCACCGCCCGTGACAGGCCCTCGTCCATGGTGAACCGGTCGCGGCTCCACGCCACCCCGTCGCCGAGCCGGCGCATCTGGCCGCCGATGGCGCCCCCGGACTCGCGCTTCCAGTCCCACACCTTCTCGACGAACAGCTCCCGGCCGAAGTCCTCCTTGGTCTTGCCGTCGACCGCGAGCTGCTTTTCGACCACACTCTGGGTAGCGATGCCCGCGTGGTCCATGCCCGGCTGCCACAACACCTCATATCCCTGCATGCGCTTGCGGCGCGTGAGGGCGTCCATCATGGTGTGTTCCAGCGCGTGACCCATGTGCAGGCTGCCGGTGACGTTCGGCGGCGGCAGCACAATGGAGTACCCGGGTTTGGCACTGGTCGGGTCGGCCTCGAAGTAGCCCGCATCGAGCCACTTCTGGTAGATAGCGCCTTCGGCCGCAGCGGGATCCCACGACTTCGGCAGGTCGGTGGCGGGGCTGCGGCTGGCGGTCACCCGTCAATTCTAGGGAGCGCCGTTCACCCCGATGTAAGTGCCTGAATCGCCGGTGAGGCAGCTCACTATGGCAGTCGGTCGACGTGCAGTGTCACACCGGCGGCGGGGAACCTGGCCAGCAGCGCGTCGCCCATGGCGGCCGCGGGAGTGAGGACGCCGCGCAGGTCGGTGAGCTTGTCACGGTCGAACGCGAGTGCAAGGCCGCACTCCCCCAGCAGCACGGAGGTCGCCTTGTAGCCGGGGTCTCCGCGCTGCTCCATGCGCGCCACGTATCGCGCGCCGGTGGTTGTGGTGGTGTAGGTCTCGACGCGGTAGTAGCCGCGCTCGCGGACCGCCGCGCTGGGCCCGGTGCCGGGCTTCGGGATGACGCGCTCCACCAGCCGGCGCGGCAGCAACTTGAAATAGCGGCTGCCCAACTCCATGCTCGCGTTGCCCACGCCGCTCAAGACGGCGGATCCCACCGGCGCCAGGGGCGATGATCCCAAGCTCATGCTCTCGGTGTAACGGAACCGCCGGCCGTAGGCCCAGTCCAGTAACGCGTTGCTGCGCCTGACGATTCGCGTGTTGGCCGGCGCCATCATGAATCCGCCGGTCCACACGCCGGCCAGTTCGGGCGCGATCTCGCGGCCACGACGCCAGGGCAGATCGGGCTGGCGGCCCAACTCCGGTTCGGCGGCGCGATCGCCGCTCAGCGTGTAGGGGTCGGCCAGCTGGCGCCGGATGTCGGGATCCCCGGAGGCGGCGTCGAGAACTTCCAGGAGCGAGGCGATGGTGCCGCCGGACAGTCCGCCGGACAGCGAACGCACGACGAAATCGGTCTCGGCAAGCTCGCCCGCGCCGTCGTCGCGCGCCGCGAGATACAGCGCATACACCGTGAGATCCGACGGAACGGAATCGAATCCGCACGCGTGCACGATGCGGGCGCCGGTGTCGGCGGCCTGCTTGTGGTAGGAGTCGATGCTGTTGCGGATGAACGGCGGTTCGCCGGTCAGGTCGGCGTAATCGGTGCCCGCCGCGGCGCACGCAGCCACCAGCGGAAGCCCGTAGCGGGTGTAGGGGCCGACCGTGGTGATGACGACCTGGGTGCGGGCCGCCATCTCGTTCAGCGTCGACGGCGACGAGGCGTCGGCGGCGATCAGCGGCCAGGACTGGGCGGACTCGCCCAGCGTGCCGCGGACGGCCCGCAGCCGCTCGGTTGACCTGCCGGCCAGCGCCACCCGCGTGCCCGGACCCGACCGTGCCAGGTATTCGGCGGTCAACTTCCCGACGAAGCCGGTCGCCCCGTACAACACGATGTCGAATTCGCGCGGCGTTGCGGTCACGCGCCCGACGCTACCGGACCCGCAGATAAGTAATGCCGGGCCCAAGGCCCGGCATTACTTATTAGTGCGATGGTCAGCCGCGGCGTCCGCAGACCGGCCAGGCGCCGATGCCCTGCGAGTGCAGCACGTTCTCGGCCACCCGGATCTGCTCCTCGCGGCTCGCGCCGGCGGGAGAGCCCGACCCGCCGTTGGCGCGCCAGGTGCTCGGCGTGAACTGCAGGCCGCCGGAGAAGCCGTTGCCGGTGCTGATTCCCCAGTTGCCACCCGACTCACACTGCGCGATGGCGTCCCAGTTCACGCTGTACGCCCGCACCGGCGGAGGCGGCGGGGCTTCCGGGCCGGGAGGCGGCGGCAGGTTCGGGTCGAAGCCCGCGGGTGCGCGGGGCCGCGGACGGCGAAGTCGCGTCCGTGGCCGGCGGTAACACTCCGCCGGGCGAATCGAGCCCACCGCTGTCGTGCCAGGACAAGCCGGCACGTTCCGAAGCAGGTTTCCGCACCAACCAAAAACCGTCAGCCCACCCCCGTGGGCTTGCTTTGGCGCGCGCGCCCCGCGAAAGGAAAGATATTGAAGAACGTCCGTAAGACGCTCGTTCTTGCCGCGGTCACGGGCACCCTCGTGACCATCCCTTCGGCGACCGCCACCGCGGAGCCGACGGGCTTCGACCCCAACATGGCGCCCGCCGCGGCGCCCGCACCGACCCGGAAGCCCGTAGCGGGTGTAGGGGCCGACCGTGGTGATGACGACCTGGG
>NZ_LZJN01000190.1 GCF_001667735.1 Mycobacterium sp. E183 | reverse complement strand
GTGCAGTGGGTTTTGGGCAACCTCGGCGCCATTCCCACCGTGCAGATCGACTACAAGACCTACAACGCCGCCGGCTGGACGATCAACGCCACCGCCGACGGCACCCGCTTCACCAACGACCACACCGGCCACGGCATGTTCGTCAGCCTCGACAAGGTCAACACGTTCTAAAGGCAGGTCCGGATCGCTCGGCTGCGCCGTCCCACACCAGGTGGCCGTCGGGGCGGCGGCGAGCCCCGTCGGCGGGGCGGTGCGGGCGCAGCCGGCCGTCCGGCATCAGGTGTCGCACCGGGACGGCGCGGCCGAGCTCCGCCACGTCGGCGATCAGCCGCCGGTGGCAGCGCCACCAGACGCTCTCGCTGCACATCACCGCCGTGGTGCGCCGGGCGGCGTCGGCCAGGACCTCGTCGAGCGCCGCGCCGAACTCCGGCGTCCGGGTGTACGCGGCGTACGCCCGGAATGCGGCAACGGTCCACCAGGCGTCCGGCTCCGGTTCTCCCGCCGCGACGTGGCGCCGCCCGCCCAGGCGTGGCTCCCATCGGTACTCGATGCCGCGTTCGGGCAGCCAGCATTCCAGGGCCTCCCGCCGCACGTCCGGATTCGTCCGGCTGGCCGGATACCGCCGCACATCCACCACCAGCGCAACCCCGGCGCCGGCAAGCAAATCCGCCAGCCGCTCACGGTCGGCCGTCCCGTGCCCCACGGTCAGCAACGCCCGCCCCACCAGACCAGTCTCCGCTCGACAAGGATGGGTGCGGTGATCCTCGCCGTCGACCTGGGTAAGACGTCGTGCCGGGCTTCGGCATGCGGCCGTCGGGCTGAGGGGCCGGGCGCGCCCGGGCTCGCGGCGCCCGGCGGCGTGCGGGCCGCGGAGGCGGCCATCCTGACCGTGGCCGGCGATCTGGCGCGCGAGCTCGGAGCGGCCGACGAGGTGATCGTGGGCGCGGCCGGGGCGGAGGCGGCCCCGGACGCGGCGCGCGCGCTGGGCGATGCGCTGCTGACGTCGCTGCGCGCGGACCGCGTCGCGGTGACCAGCGACGCCGTGACCGCGCACGCCGGCGCCCTGAGCGGACAGCCGGGCGTCGTGCTGATCGCGGGCACCGGCGTCGTGGCGCTCGCGATCGATGCGGATGGTCGGTGGCGGCGCGCCGACGGCTGGGGCCTGTGGCTGGGCGACGAGGGCGGCGGCGCGTGGATCGGCGCCGCCGGGCTGCGCGCGGCGCTGCACGCCCACGACGGCCGCGGCCCGTCCACCACGCTGCTCGACGCCGCCCGCGCCCGCTTCGGCGCCCCGGAGACCTGGCCCGCGCGGCTCACCGGCGCCGCCGCGCTCGCGTCCTTCGCACCCGACGTCCTCGCTGCGCGGGACGACGCCGCCGCGTTGGCGATCGTCGAAGCGGCGGCCGGGGCGCTCGCCGCGACCGCCCGCGCGGTCGGCGATGGCCCGGTCGCGATGGTCGGCGGCCTGGCCGGGTTCGAAGCGCTTCACGCACGGCTCGACCTCGTCCCCGCCGCCGGCGACGCGCTCGACGGCGCGCTGCGACTGGGGGCGATCCACGAGCCGCACCTGCTCCGCGTGCGGCCGGAACCGAAATCCGCTGCGGTGCAAGGGCTCGACGCGCTGGCCACCGAAGCGGTCCGTCCGGGCCTGCACGACCTGGACGCCCGGCCCATCGGAGAAGTCGTCGCGCTGCTCGTCGACGCCGAAGGCGAGGCGCATGCCGCGGTGGCGGCGGCGGTCCCGCGGATCGCGGCGGCAGCCGGGGCGATCGCCGCGCGGCTCGAGCGTGGCGGCCGCCTGATCTACGCCGGTGCCGGCACGCCCGGGCGGCTCGGTGTGCTCGACGCGGCCGAGTGTGCGCCCACGTTCGGCACCGACCTGGTGCGCGGTGTGATCGCCGGCGGCCCGGCGGCGCTGACCGAGGCGATCGAGGGTGCGGAGGACGCGTTCGACCCCGCCGGTCTCGCCGACCTGAGCGCCGCCGACGCGCTTGTCGGGATCACCGCGTCGGGCCGCACCCCCTACGTGCTCGGGGCACTCGAGCATGCGCGCGCGGCGGGCGCGCTGACGGTCGCGATCGTCAACAACCCGCACAGCGAGGCGTCAGCCGACGTGGTGATCGAACTGTTGACCGGGCCCGAGGTGCTGGCCGGTTCGACGCGGCTGACCGCGGGAACCGCCCAGAAGGTCGCGCTCAACGCGCTCTCCACGAGCGTGATGATCGCGCTCGGCAAGGCCTACGGGCCACGCATGGTCGACGTCCGCGCGACCAACGCGAAGCTGCGCCGCCGCGCGGTGCGGATCGTCCGCGACGCGGCCGGCGTCGACGAGGAAACCGCGACCGCCGCGCTCACCGCCGCCGGGGGTCACGCCAAGACCGCGATCGTCGCGCTGCTCGCAGGCGTCGACGCGACCGAGGCCGCCGCCCGGCTCGACCGGGCGCGGGGACGCGTGCGCGACGCGCTCGGCCGGAACTGAGCGCAACGGCCCCGGGGCTCAGGGGGTTGGCAGCCGGCATCAGTACCATCGGTGCCGTGGCACGCAACGGCCCACCCGACGACTTCCACGAACAGGCGACCCGGCACGCCGACTACGGCGTCGCCGAGCAGCCCACCACCGGCGAACCCCCGGCGAACCCGCCCGAAGGGTTTGACCAGCCCGAAGCGTTCGGCGACCTGGAAAGCGAACCCACCCCCTGGTACCGCAAGCCGCCGCTGCTCATCGCCTGGCTGGTGTTCGTCGTCATTCTGATCGGGCTGATCGTCTACGGCATCACCGAATTGCTGAGCGGCGGGCAGGGCACCACCAGCCCGACCCCGAGCACCAGCAGCACCAGCGCGACGACAACCACCACCACGACCGCGCCGACGACCACCACGACGACGACCCCGAGCACCAGCAGCGCGGTCGAGCCGCCGGCACAGCAGCCGACGGGGCAGCCCACGCGCCAGCCCAGCCAGCAGGAGCCGACGCATCGGCATCATCTGCCCCAGGTGCCGTCGGTGATCACGGTTCCGGGCGTGCCCACGGTGATCACGGTCCCGCCGGGGCTGCGCTGACCCCCTCGGCCGCTAGGGTGAGGACCACCGGGCGATCGGAAGTGGGGTGCGGGGAATGAGCGAGTCGCTCGGGCTGTCGATCGGGGCGGCCAACTTGGTGGCGGCCCGCGCGGGAAGGGCCCCGGTGGTCCGCAGCGCCGTGTTGACCCTCTTCGAGCACCGCCCCACCGAAGTTGGCCTGCCCGAGGAAAACCCGAACCTGACCGAAAACGGGATGGTGCTGCGCGGATTCGTCGAGCGCGTCGGCGACCGGACGCCCGTGGTGGCTGCCGACGGGACTAAGTACCTCGGCGAGGTGCTGACGGTCGAGGCGATCGAGGCCATGGCCCGCACCGTCGGCTACGGCACCCCGATCACCATCGCCGTGCCGGCGTACTGGTCCGACGCCCAGTTCACCGCGCTGCGCGAGGAGTTCTTCGCCCAGCCGGACCTCGCCCGCGGCGGGGTGGCCCCCGTGCTGGTGTCCGACGCCACCGCCGCGCTCGCCGCGCTGCGCGGCCGGCCGGGATTCCCGACGGCCGGCGTCGTCGCGCTGTGCGATTTCGGCGCCAGCGGCACCAGCATCACCCTGATGGACGCCGGATCCAACTTCGCCCGTATCGGCCCGTCGGTGCGCTACGCCGATTTCTCCGGCGACGGCATCGATCAACTGGTGCTCGGCCGCCTGCGGGCCTCCGATGACACCATGGCCGATCTGGGCAGCACCGTGCGGATCGGGTCGCAGAGCCGTCTGCTCGGCGAGTGCCGGCGCGCCAAGGAGCAACTGTCCACCGCCGCCACCGCCTCGGTCGCGGGCGGGCAGCTGACCCGCGCCGACCTCGAGCAACTGATCTCCGAACCGCTAGACCGATTCCTGAATGCCCTCGAGGAAGCGTTGCGCCGCAACGGGATTCCGAAATTGGCCACGATCGCGACGGTCGGCGGGGGCGCCGGCATTCCGCTGCTCACCGCGCGGTTGTCGGGGCGATTTTCGGTGCCGGTCCACACCGCGCCGCGGCCCGCGTTGAGCGCGGCCCTCGGCGCGGCGGCGCTCGGCGACCAGCAGGCGTCTGCGGGCGTCCCGACCGCCGCGGGCGCCGTTGTGGAAACCCCGACCGAGATGGTGGGCACCGGCGGAATCGACATGACCCAGGCCGCGTGGGCCGCCCAGGCGACCGACGTGGACGGTGCCCTGGCCTGGTCCCAGGACGCCGACGGCGCCGACGAGCCGGTGCCCTACACCGGGCGCGACGCCACCGGCGAGTATGCCGGTGCGGCAAGGACTTTCGACGATGACGCCGAAAGCCGCTACCCGGCCAAAGGCGGCGGGCTGCCCTGGTACAAGCGCACGGCGCTGGTCTTGACCGTCGCCGGCGCCGCGGCGGCGGTGCTGGTGGCCGTCCTGTTGGCGATCAACCTGGGGCTCACCAAGTCGAGCCCGGCGAAACCCACCGCCCCGAGCCAGCCGGCGCCCCCCCAAACGTCGCAAACCGTGACCATCACCGAGCCGAACGGCAGCACCACCGAGACGGTCCTGCCCCCGCCCCCGCCGCCGCCGTCGTCGTCGTCCGAGCCGCCGCCGACCACCACCACGACGACCCCGCCGCCGACCACGACCACCACGACGGAAGCTCCGACGACGACGACCACCACCGCCGCGCCGACCACGACGTCGCAGGCGCCCACGACATCGCAGGCCACCACCACGGCCGCGCCCCCGACGACGACCCGCTTGCGGCCGCTGCTGCCGCCCTTCGTGCCCCAGCCCCGGCCCTGACGCGAGTGCCACAGGTCACGGCGACGAAGGTCACACCCGCCCAGGCACACTGACGAAGCAGGCCACGGGCGGCGGTCAGCCTCCAAGTTAGGGCAGCCTTTCTCGCGGCGGAAGCTGCGGAGATGTAACTATGAGCAGGGCTGAGCAGGCAAACAATTCGCAGGCTGAATCAACGATGCATTGGGGAGACGTTCAGTGACGACGCAGATGCTCATCAGACTGATAGTGGGCATGGGCATGACGCTGGTCGTGGCCGCACTCGCTGCCAAGCGGGTCCTGTGGCTGTTCAAGCTGATCACGTCCGGGAAGCCGGCACCGGGGCACACCGACGAACCCGGCAAGCGAATCTGGGCGGAGGTCTCCGAGGTCTTCGGGCAGCGCCGGCTGCTCAAGTGGTCGATCCCCGGCCTGGCCCACTTCTTCACCATGTGGGGCTTCTTCATCCTGCTCACGGTCTATATCGAGGCGTACGGCTTCCTGTTCCAGGAGAACTTCCACATCCCGATCATCGGGCGATGGGACGCGCTGGGCTTCCTGCAGGACTTCTTCGCCACCGGCGTCTTCCTGGGCATCACCACCTTCGCGATCATCCGGTGGCGGACCGAGCCGAAGGAATACGGCCGCTCGTCCCGGTTCTACGGCTCCCACACCGGCGGCGCCTGGCTGGTGCTGTTCATGATCTTCAACGTCATCTGGACCTACGTGCTGGTCCGCGGGTCCGCGGTCAACAACGGCACGCTGCCCTACGGCAAGGGCGCCTTCCTGTCCCAGCTGTTCGGCGCCATTCTGCGTCCGCTCGGGCAGCCCGCCAACGAGATCATCGAGACGACGGCCCTGCTGCTGCACATCGCGGTCATGCTGGCGTTCCTGATCATCGTGCTGCACTCCAAGCACATGCACATCTTCACGGCGCCGATCAACGTCATCTTCAAGCGGCTGCCCAACGGGCTGGGGCCGCTGCTGCCGCTGGAACACGACGGCAAGCCGATCGACTTCGAAAACCCGCCCGACGACGCCGAATTCGGCCGCGGCAAGATCGAGGACTTCAGCTGGAAGGCCATGCTGGACTTCGCCACGTGTACCGAGTGCGGCCGCTGCCAGTCGCAGTGTCCGGCGTGGAACACAGGCAAGCCGCTGTCGCCCAAGCTCGTCATCATGGATCTGCGCGACCACTGGATGGCCAAGGCGCCCTACATCCTCGGCGACAAGGAGAGCCCCCTCGAGAACACGCCCGAGGGCGGGATCGGCGAGGAGCTGTCCGGCGAGAAGCACGCCGAGGCGCACCACGTTCCCGAGTCGGGCTTCGGCCGCGTGATGGGCTCCGGGCCCGAGCAGGCCACCCGGCCGCTGGTGGGCACCGAGGAACAGCGCGGCGTCATCGACCCCGACGTGCTGTGGTCCTGCGTGACCTGCGGCGCGTGCGTCGAGCAGTGCCCGGTGGACATCGAGCACGTCGACCACATCGTCGATATGCGCCGGTACCAGGTGATGATGGAGTCGGAGTTCCCGTCCGAGCTGTCGGTGCTGTTCAAGAACCTGGAGACCAAGGCCAACCCGTGGGGCCAGAATGCCGCCGACCGCACCAACTGGATCGACGAAGTGGACTTCGACGTCCCGGTCTACGGCGAAGACGTCGACAGCTTCGACGGCTACGAGTACCTGTTCTGGGTGGGCTGCGCCGGCGCCTACGACGACAAGGCCAAGAAGACCACCAAGGCCGTCGCCGAACTGCTCGCGATCGCCGGCGTGAAGTACCTGGTGCTGGGCACCGGCGAGACCTGCAACGGCGACTCCGCGCGCCGCTCGGGCAACGAGTTCCTCTTCCAGCAGCTGGCCGCCCAGGCCGTCGAGACGCTGGACGGGGTGTTCGAGGGCGTGGAGACCGTCGACCGCAAGATCGTCGTCACCTGCCCGCACTGCTTCAACACCCTGGGCCGCGAATACCTGCAGCTGGGGGCGAACTACTCGGTGCTGCACCACACCCAGCTGCTCAACCGGCTGATCCGCGACAACAAGCTGGTCCCCGTCACCCCGGTTTCTCAGGACATCACCTACCACGACCCGTGCTATCTGGGCCGGCACAACAAGGTGTACGAGGCGCCGCGCGAGCTGATCGGGGCCGCGGGGGCGACGCTCACCGAGATGCCGCGCCACGCCGAGCGCAGCTTCTGCTGTGGCGCCGGCGGCGCGCGGATGTGGATGGAAGAGCACATCGGCAAGCGCATCAACCACGAACGCGTCGACGAGGCCCTGGCCACCGGCGCGTCCACGATCGCGACCGGCTGCCCGTTCTGCCGGGTGATGGTCACCGACGGCGTCAACGACCGCTCCGAGGAGGCCGGCCGGACCGGGGTCGAGGTGCTCGACGTCGCGCAGGTGCTGCTCGGCTCCCTCGAATACGACAAGGAGACGCTGCCCGAGAAGGGCACCGCCGCAAAGGAAGCCGAGAAGCGGGCCGCCCAGGCGCCCAAGGCCACCGCGACGGTTGAGGCACCGGCCAAGGAGGAGGCGCCCGCCGAGGCGGCCCCGAAGTCCGAGGCCGCTGCTGCGGCGCCCGCCGCGCCCGCCAAGGGGCTCGGCATCGCCGGCGGCGCCAAGAAACCGGGCAAGAAGGCGGCCGAACCCGCCGGGGACGGCAAGGCCGAGGCGTCCGCGCCCGCCGCGCCCGCCAAGGGGCTGGGCATCGCCGGCGGCGCCAAGAAGCCGGGCGCCAAGAAGGCCGCGCCCGCGCAGGCCGAGGCCAAGGCGGGAGCGCCCGCGGAGTCCCCCGCGCCGGCCAAGGGGCTGGGCATCGCGGCGGGCGCCAAGCGCCCCGGCGCGAAGAAGGCCGCACCGGCCGCCGAGGCCCCCAAAGCCGAGGCACCGCAGGCGGAGGCTCAGCCGGCCGAGGCCGCCCCGAAGACCGAGGACAAGGCACCCGCGGCGCCGGTCAAGGGCCTGGGCATCGCGGCGGGCGCCAAGCGCCCCGGCGCGAAGAAGGCCGCGCCGGCCGCCGAGGCCCCCAAAGCCGAGGCGCCGAAGGCGGACGCCGAGCCCGCCCCGCAGGCCGAGGCCGAGCCCGCGCCCAAAGCGGAGCCGGCAAAGCAAACGGACGGCGAGCAAGAGCCGCCCGCGCAGCCGGTGAAGGGCCTGGGCATTGCCCGCGGCGCCCGGCCGCCGGGCAAGCGCTGATCCCCGACCTGTCGAGCGTGAAGCCACTGCGAAAAATCCGCGAAGATTTCGCAACAGCTTCACGCTCGGCGAGGGCTGTCGCGGCCGCACGGGCAAGCGCTGATCACGGTTTGACGCTTGACAGCAAATTTCGGTGGACAGTGGTGGCACCATTAAGGGCGTGACCACTCACCAGCTGCCCCTGCACGCCTCCGGCCATCACCGGCAGCGGGTCTTCGCGCAGTCGTCCAAGCTTCAGGACGTCCTGTACGAGATCCGCGGGCCCGTGCACCAGCAGGCCGCGCGGCTGGAGGCCGAGGGGCACCGCATCCTCAAGCTCAACATCGGCAACCCGGCGCCGTTCGGCTTCGAGGCCCCCGACGTGATCATGCGGGACATGATCCAGGCGCTGCCGTACGCGCAGGGCTACTCCGACTCGCAGGGCATCCTGCCCGCGCGCCGCGCGGTGGTCACCCGCTACGAGCTGGTCGAGGGCTTCCCCCGGTTCGACGTCGACGACGTGTACCTGGGCAACGGGGTCTCCGAGCTGATCACGATGACGCTGCAGGCCCTGCTGGACAACGGCGACGAAGTGTTGATCCCGTCGCCGGACTACCCGCTGTGGACGGCGTCGACGTCGCTGGCCGGCGGCACGCCCGTGCACTACCTGTGCGACGAGACGCAGGCGTGGCAGCCCGACATCGCGGACCTGGAGTCCAAGATCAGCGAGCGCACCAAGGCGCTGGTCATCATCAACCCGAACAACCCGACCGGCGCGGTGTACAGCCGCGAGGTCCTCACGCAGATGGTGGAGTTGGCGCGCAAGCACCAACTGCTGCTGCTCGCCGACGAGATCTACGACAAGATCCTGTACGACGACGCCACGCACATCAACGTGGCCTCGCTGGCACACGACATGCTGTGCCTCACGTTCAACGGGCTGTCCAAGGCCTACCGGGTCGCCGGCTACCGCGCGGGCTGGCTGGCGATCACCGGACCCAAGGACCACGCCGAGAGCTTCATCGAAGGCATCAACCTGCTGGCGAACATGCGGCTGTGCCCCAATGTGCCCGCCCAGCACGGGATTCAGGTGGCCCTCGGTGGCCACCAGAGCATCGAAGACCTGGTGCTGCCGGGCGGGCGGCTGCTCGAGCAGCGCGACGTCGCGTGGCAGAAACTCAACGAGATTCCCGGGGTGTCCTGCGTCAAGCCCGAGGGCGCGCTGTATGCCTTCCCCCGGCTGGACCCCGAGGTCTACGACATCACCGACGACGAACAGCTCGTCCTCGACCTGCTGTTGCAGGAGAAGATCCTGGTCACGCAGGGCACCGGATTCAATTGGCCGGCACCGGATCACCTGCGCATCGTCACGCTGCCGTGGTCCCGCGATCTCGCCGCCGCGATCGAGCGGCTGGGCAACTTCCTGGTCAGCTATCGCCAGTAAGCAACTTCGCAGCCGGCGCCTCTACGGTGGACCGGGTGACACACTCGCACTCGCACGGCCCGTCGGCTCCGGTCCAGGTTGAATCGCTGCCCGCGAGGATCGTCGTCGGGCTGTTGGTGGCGATCGGGGTGGCGGTGCTCGGCGGCGCCATCGCGCTGTGGCCCAGCCGCCAGCACGTCGACATCCCGATGCCGTTCCAGAACGCGGCCGGGGGTGCAGTGAGCACCCAGGCCGGGCACGTGCTGTCCAGCGGCATGGGCGACTGCGGCAGCCCGTCGGTCAGCCAGGTGCTCACCACCGCGCCGCAGCCGGCGCCGCCTGGCGCGGGCCGCTGTGTGCTGACGCTGGTGGCGATCGATTCCGGCCCCAACGCGGGGGCCAACACCCTGCTGGAGTCCTCCCCCGGCCCGGGCCAGCCCAAATTCGCGGTGGGAGACCATATTCGGCTCGTCCGGCAGGTCGACGACCAGGGCGCCACCAGTTACGCGTTCTACGACTTCGAACGCGGCTGGTCGCTGGTTGCCCTGGCCGTCGCGTTCGCGGTAGTGGTCGTCGCGGTGGCGCGGTGGCGGGGGCTGCTGGCGCTGGTGGGCATCGCGGTCGCTTTCGGGGTGCTGGTGGTGTTCGTGCTGCCGGCCCTGCGCGACGGCGCGCCCGCGGTCCCGGTGGCGCTGGTGGGCGCGGCCGCGATCCTCTATGCGGTCATCTATCTGGCCCACGGCGTGAGCCTGCGGACCAGCGCCGCGCTGCTGGGCACGCTGACGTCGCTGCTGCTGGCGGCTGGACTGTCCTGGGCCGCAATCCAACTGGCGCATCTGACCGGCTTGTCCGACGATCAGAACGCGACCGTCAGCGCGTATCTGGGCAACGTGTCGATCAGCGGCCTGCTGCTCGCCGGCTTCATCATCGGGTCGCTGGGTGTGCTCAACGACGTGACGGTGACCCAGGCCTCGACGGTGTTCGAGCTCGCCCACCTCGGCGGCTCACGACGCGCAATCTTCTTGGGCGCCATCCGAGTTGGCCGCGATCACATCGCCAGCACAGTGTACACGCTGGTGCTGGCCTACGCCGGGAGCTCGCTGCCGCTTCTGTTGCTGTTCAGCGTGGCCAACCGTTCGCTGACCGACGTGTTGACGGGCGAGAGCGTGGCCATCGAGATCGCCCGGTCCGCGGTGGGCGGCATCGCGCTGGCGTTGTCGGTGCCGCTGACGACGGCGATCGCCGCGGCGCTGGCCAAGCCTAGTGAAATCGGCTCCGCTCCAACAGATCCAGCAGGTAGCCGCCATAGCCGGACTTGAGCAGGGTGTTGGCTCGCTCGGCCAGCTGCTCGTCGGTGATCCAGCCCTGCTGCCACGCAACTTCCTCGGGGACGCTGACCTTCAGGCCTTGGCGTCGTTCCAGCGTTCGCACGAAGTCGCTGGCGTCCAGCAGGGAGTCGAACGTGCCGGTGTCGAGCCAGGCCGTTCCGCGGGCCATCACCTCGACCGACAGCTTGCCCCGGCTCAGATAGATCTGGTTGACCTCGGTGATCTCGTATTCGCCGCGCGCCGACTTCTTCAGGCCCTTGGCGATCTCGATCACGTCGTTGTCGTAGAAATACAGACCCGGCACCGCGTAATTGGATTTCGGCGTCTGGGGTTTCTCTTCCAGCGACAGCGCCATGCCGTCGTCGCTGAACTCGACCACGCCGTACGCCGACGGGTTGGCCACCCAATACGCGAATACCGCTCCGCCGCTGATCTTTTGGAAGCGGCTCAGGCTGGTGCCCAACCCGGGGCCGTAGAAGATGTTGTCCCCCAACACCAGAGCCACCGAGTCGGTGCCGATGTGGTCGGCGCCGAGGACGAACGCCTGGGCCAGGCCGTCGGGGCGTTCCTGCGTCACGTAGCTGATGTTGATCCCGAACTGCGAGCCGTCGCCCAGGAGCCGCTCGAAGCCCGCCGCGTCGTGCGGGGTGGTGATCACCAAGATGTCCCGGATCCCGGCCATCATCAGCGTGGACAGCGGATAGTAGACCATCGGCTTGTCGTACACCGGCAACAGCTGCTTGCTGATTCCCACGGTGATCGGGTGCAGGCGCGTGCCCGAGCCGCCGGCCAAAATAATGCCGCGCATGAGTGGCTCCCCTATTCCACTGCTTAGTTGACGAGGTCGGATTCGGTGAGTTCGGTGGCCGCCAGCGCCGACGCCAGGTCCTCGTGCCGGAACACGGACGTCACGTGGTCGTGCACCACCCGGAACGCCGACGCGGCGGACGTCACCGCCCCGGGGTCGTCCTGGGCGCTCACCTTCTGCTCGGCCACCACGACGCCGTCGTGCACGTACATCCGGCCCAGCTCCGCCGTGCCGCGCGGGGAAGCGGCCCACCGGCGCAGCGCCTCATGCCCCTGCGCGGCCCCGTGCGCGTCACCGATCTCGATGTCATCGCTCGACAGGGCCACCAGGGTTTCCAGGTCGGACGCGTTGAGCGCGTCGTGCCATGCCAGGACGGTGGCGATCTCCGAAGTGGTCATGGAGTGCAAGTTACCGTGTGCGCCATCTCGCCGTGGCTAGAGCGGGGTACGGTCCAGCCAGTTCTGCCACACCGCCTCGTCGCCGAACAGCGCGATGCCCGTGTCGGCGAGCGGCACCCGGCGCAGGATGGCCAGCAGCAACTCGGTCGCCCCGCCCCGCAGCGCAGCGGTCCCCTTGCCGTGCTCGTGCGCCCAGATGATGCGGCCGGCGTCGACGGCGATCGTCCACTCGCCGGCCTCGCCGAGGCCGGGGTCGGTGGCGTGCAGGTGCAGGGTCTCGCCGTCCCCGAGCGGAAGCGGCGCCCCCTGCGCGCCGGCCTGGATCGCGACCCGCTCGAGCCATTCGGTGATCCCGTCGGCGGCGACGTCGGCGGCCAGCGTGAACTCCGCTCCCAGGGCGATGGCCGCGTCGGCCCGGTGCACGGCCACCTCGTGCAGGCGGCGACGCACCCACCAGTTCGCCGGGCGCTGCCCGAGAAAGGTCCACACCGGGGTTTCCACGCCCGTCAGCTCGACCGCATCGACCAGCCGTTGTGCACCGCCCCGCAACCAGGAGGCCGCATCGGCCGGGTCGGGTGGCGGCTTGCCGCCTTCGACGGACCGGAAGTCGAGGAACTCCTGGAGCCGCTCGCGCACGATCTGTGCCGCCCAGCGGTCGCCGCGGCCGACGTGGCGCAGGAGCTGGTTGAGGTCCCACCCCGGGCAGGTCGGCACGGGCTTGGACTGGTCCGCATGGCGGAAAAGCTCCGAAAAAGCGCGGTTCTCTTCGAGGAATGCGCCGGCATAGTCCACGCGGGTCAGGCTACTCGGCGGGTCCGGGACACCTCAGGGCCGCGGCGCGCCCAGCCGGAACACCCGCCAGCCCGCCTGCTTCCAGCGGGCGGCGTCGAGGCAGTTGCGGCCGTCGACGATGACCCGGGCCCGGACGCGGTCGGCCAGGTCGGCCGGATCGAGGTCGATGAACTGCCGCCACTCGGTGAGCACCAGCACCGCGTCGGCGCGGTCGCAGGCCTCCTCGACGGAGACCGCGTAGTTCAGCGTCGGGAACAGCCGCTGCGCGTTGTCCAGCGCCTTGGGGTCGTAGACGTTGACCGCGGCGCCGTTGAGCTGTAGCTGCCCGGCGACGTTGAGCGCGGGCGAGTCGCGCACGTCGTCGGATTCGGGCTTGAACGCCGCGCCGAGGACGGCGATGTTCGCGCCCAGCAGCGAGCCGCCGCACGCGGCGCTGGCCAGCTCCACCATCCGGGTGCGCCGGCGCATGTTGATGCTGTCGACCTCGCGCAGGAACGTCAGCGCCTGGTCGGCGCCCAGTTCACCGGCTCGGGCCATGAAGGCGCGGATGTCCTTGGGCAGGCAGCCCCCGCCGAAACCCAGGCCCGCGTTGAGGAATTGGCGTCCGATGCGGGGGTCGTAGCCGAGCGCGTCGGCCAGCACGCTGACGTCGGCGCCGGCGGCCTCGCACACCTCGGAGATAGCGTTGATGAACGAAATCTTGGTCGCCAGAAAGGCATTGGCCGAAACCTTGACCAGCTCCGCGGTCTGCAGGTCGGTCACCAGGAACGGCACGCCGTCGGCGAGCAAGGGGCCATAAAGCTCACGCACCGCCGTCTCGGCGCGCGTCGAATCCTGTTGCACGCCAAGCACGATGCGGTCCGGATGCAGCGTGTCGTGCACCGCATAACCCTCGCGCAGGAATTCTGGGTTCCAGGCGATCTCGACGTCGACACCGTCCGGCGCCAGCGCGGCCGCGCGGTGGTTCAGTTCGGCGGCGGTCCCCACCGGAACGGTCGACTTCCCCACCAGCACCGACGATCTCGTCAGCCGCGGCACCAGCGCGTCGACGACGGCGTACACGTGGCGCAGGTCGGCGGCGTACTCGCCCTTCTTCTGCGGCGTGCCGACGCCGAGGAAGTGCACGTCGGCGAACTCGGCCGCCATGTCGTAGTCGGTGGTGAACCGCAGCCGCCCCGCCGCCAGGTTCTTGGTCAGCAGCTTGCGCAGCCCCGGCTCGTAGAACGGAATGTCACCGCCGGCGAGCTTGGCGACCTTGCCCGGGTCGATGTCGACCCCGATCACCTCGTGGCCCAGTTCCGCCATTCCGACGGCGTGGGTGGCGCCCAGATATCCGGTGCCGAAGACGGTGCATCGCATATAACCGGTGTAGGTCGCCGCGATGAGCTAACTGCATCGGCCCGCTGATCGGGAGGCAAACGGCAGATGACAGGTGGTGCTGAAGCTCCCGCCATCGGGCTAGCGGCGATCGCAAGCGCGGCGCAGCCGGGCGAAGCGGGTCGCCGCCATCGGGCTAGCGGCGATCGCAAGCGCGGCGCAGCCGGGCGAAGCGGGTCGCCGCCATCGGGCTAGCGGCGATCGCAAGCGCGGCGCAGCCGGGCGAAGCGGGTCGCCGCCATCGGGCTAGCGGCGATCGCAAGCGCGGCGCAGCCGGGCGAAGCGGGTCGCCGCCATCGGGCTAGTGGCGATCGCAAGCGCGG
>NZ_LZJN01000189.1 GCF_001667735.1 Mycobacterium sp. E183 | reverse complement strand
CCCGCGGGCTGCTGAGCGGCCTGGGTCACCGCCAACGCCTGCTCGGCCACCCCATCAGGAGTCGTGGTGTTCGGCGGGGCATCAAAGGGCGCCAACTGCGAGGCCGTGGCCGAAGCCGCCGCATAGCCATACATCGCCGCCGCATCCTGGGCCCACATCTCCATGTACTGCGCCTCGGTCGCCATGATCGCCGGCGTGTTCTGCCCGAAGAAATTCGTCGCGACCAACGTCGCCAACAACACCCGATTAGCCGCAATCACCGGCGGCGGCACCGTCATCGCAAACGCCGCCTCAAACGCCGCCGCGGCCGCCCGACCCTGACTGGCCGTGTCCTCGGCCAACCCCGCCACCGCAGAAAGCCAACTCACAAACGGCACCACCGCCGACACCATCGACGACGACGCCGGACCCACCCACGGACCCGACGTCAACTCCGCAATCACCGAGCTATACCCACTGGCCGCCGCAGCCACCTCAGCAGCAATCTCATCCCACGCCGCCGACGCCGCCATCAACGAACCCGAACCCGGACCCGCATACATCCGACCGGAATTGATCTCCGGCGGTAACGCCCCGAAGTCAAACACCTGTTCTCCTCAGTTGGCCGGGATCGCTGGCGATCCCGGCAGTCGCATCGGATCAGTGGTGGCCGTGGTCACGGCTTCGTAAGCATTCGCCACCCGTAAGTCGCTGGCCGCCCGGAATCACCGACTCAGACCTCTCGGTCCGCCACCCCAGTCGGCGGGCTGTCCGGCGCATCCTGTCGATCCCGTGCCTGACGCCCAAATGTGGCTTGCCGCCACGCTTCTCGGACACCCGGTCAGGAACAACGTGCACCTTTAGCCTCGATTGATCCCTGCTGTCAGCAACCGAGCGACAGTCCGCGGTCTTACCGAACTGTCGCTCGTGAATGAGATTAGTTCGTTATCAGGGGTGCGCCGACACCCGACGCCAACTGTTCATTCCAGGCCAGCCACTGTTCATTCCCTGTCGACGACAGTTCACTTGTGGCAACTGTTTGTTCATCCGGGGTTTGCTTTGAAATCGTTCTCGATAGCGCCTGCACGGCACCTCGCGCCGGTCAGTCCTCTTCGAGGATCAGCGCCATTTCGGGGCACGAAGCGACGCCGTCCCGGGTCAGCTGCTCGTCCTCGGGCCGCACCTCATGCTCCTCGAGGATCGAATAGCCGGATTCGTCAATCGGGAACAAGTCAGGGTCGACGGCGTAGCACTGGGCATGACCCACGCATCTGGCTTGTTCGAGACGAACCCTCATGAGGTTCCCTCCCTACCGGGCTTCGCAGAATTGCAAGTCGCGTCAGCGAATCGAGCGGCGATTCGTCGCTGGCTAGAGTGTAGAAGATCGCCGCCGCGTGCAGCCGTTGACCGGAAACCATCGCGCCGGCGCGCGATCGGATTCGTGTCCCATTGCGACACATGCGATATTGGTGTGCCGGCTGGAAACGGTGCCGACGAAGTCCCCGCCGCAGCGGTGAGCAGATCAAGATAGACAAGCGGAGAGCCCATGAGCACTCCTGGCCAAGGCCAGCAAGGCACGTTCCACCTACCGCGCCTCGATTTCGAGAAGTTACCGATGGCCGAGGACCGGGGCGTCGGGTGGAAGGTGTTGCGCGACGCCGGCCCGGTGGTGTTCATGAACGGCCATTACTACATCACCCGCCGTGAGGACGTGCTGGCGGCGCTGCGCAATCCCCAGGTGTTCTCGTCCACGATCCTGCAGCCTCCCGGTCACCCGCTGCCCGTGCTGCCACTGGCGTTCGACCCTCCTCAGCACACCCGTTACCGGAAGGTGCTGCAGCCCTTCTTCAGTCCGCTCGGCCTGAGCAAATCCCGCCCGGTGCTGGAGCGGCACGCCGCCGAAATGATCGCCGCCCTTGCGGGCCAAGGCAAATGCGAAGTGATGGCGGACTTTGCGCACCTGTACCCGTTCCAGGTCTTCATGGATCTCTACGGCCTGCCGATCCAGGATCGCGACCGCCTGATCGATTGGAAGGACACTGTCGTCAGCGACAAGCCCTACCTCACCCAGGCCGACCTCGAGAAGAGCCAGCTGCTGTTGGAGTACCTGGTCAATGCGATCCAGCAACGCCGCCAAAACCCCGGCTCCGACATGCTGTCGCAAGTCATGGCCAGTGACGGTGACTTCACCGATCTGGAACTGCTGGGCATGAGCCACCTGCTGATCCTGGCGGGCCTGGACACGGTGACCGCGGCGATCGGATTCTGCCTGTTCGAGTTGGCGCGCCGGCCACAGCTGCGCGCTTCGCTTCGCGAGAACCCAAGGCAGATCCGGGTTTTCATCGAAGAGATCGTCCGGCTGGAGCCCTCTGCGCCGGTGGCCCCCCGGATCACCACCCAATTCGTCGAAATCGGCGGCATGACGTTGCCGCCCGGCACATCGGTGCGGTTGTGCATGGCCGCGGTCAACCGCGACGAGAGCGACGCCACGTCCGTCAACGAGCTCGTGATGGACGGAAAGGTCCACCGGCACTGGGGGTTTGGGGGCGGACCGCACCGCTGCCTGGGCTCTCATCTGGCGCGGATCGAGCTGACCGTCATCGTCGGAGAATGGCTCAGGCAGATCCCCGACTTCGACGTGCCGGCGGACTACGTCCCCGCGATCAACTACCCATCGAAGAGTTTCGCGCTCAAAGAATTACCGCTGCGCTGGGGCTGATTCGGCCAGCCCCGGCGCAGCGGTATCCGTCTTACTTGCGCAACTCCGTCGCAGCGACCTGGACGAACACACCGGTGTCCTCGGCCATCAGCAGGCCTCGACCACGGGGCAGCGGCCCACCCTTCATCTTGCCGCGGATGAAGCCCTCGTCCGGGTCGGCGTCCATGACCAGCAGCGGCGCGTTCGCCTGGGCCAGCGCTCGCAACATCGGGTCGCTGCCCGCCGACGACCAACCACCGAAGGTGCGCGTGACGAGCACGTGCAACCCGACGTCGGCGGCCCTGGTCACCCACGGGGCGGCCTTGTGCAGTGGCGAGTCGAAACCTGCCGGCAGCTGCTGGATGTCGTCGACGATCAGGAAGATCTCCGGACCGCTCCACCACGACCGCGACAGCAACTCCTCGGCGGACAGACCCGGCGGCGGCTCGCGTCCGGCCAGGACCGCCGCCAACTCGCCCATCATCGCCTGGACGCCGTCGAGGTTGTAGGCGAATTTCTCGACATAGTCCGGACCCAGCGTGGTCAGCAGCTGGCGCCGCGGGTCCACCAGCCAGACCTGTGCCGACGGCTGGCCGGGCGGCGGCGTGGGCGCGCTGCTGGCTCCCGGCGCGTACAGCCGGCCGATCTCGGACATGATGGTGGCCAGCGTCGTGGTGCGCCCACATTCGCGTCGACCCGTCACCATCAGGTGCGCGTTCTCGGCGAAGTTGAGGTACACCGGCGACAGGTCCAATTCGGAGATGGCCCAAGCGATTCCGCCCGCACCGACGCCCTGTCGCGTGTCCCGTGCGGCCAGCTCGCGCAATTGCTCCACGTCGAACCGCGCCGGGAGGCGGCGCACCGGCGGGGCCTGGCTGCTCGTCAGGCGGCTCACGGCGTCGATGACGCTGTCGGACTCGAAGACGTAGTCAGCTGTGCTCCCGAGCGCGGGGCGGGCCACCAACGTGTGCAGACCGGCCTGTGGGTCGGAATCGAGGCGGACGTAGTTGACCGCGACCATGCCGCGGCCCGGCTTGACCGGAACTTCCTTTGCGAACCGGGACCGCACCAGTTTGGCGTCCTCCACGGCGGCCAGCCGCAGCTCGACCCGGGAGCCGAACCCGCTTCGCACCGGGGGCCGCAGCTCCGATTCGCGATCGGCCGTGACCACCACGTGGACCCCGAACGACGGGCCCTGGTTGATGATCAGGTTCACCTGCTCGATCAGCACCTCGTTCTCTTCGGCCAGCGCCCGGTAGTTGTCCACCACCAGGTAGACGTCGCCGAACCCGTCGTTGGGGACCGGGCCGGGCTCGCCGCCGAACTTGCGCCGACGGAAGACCTCCATGGAGGCGATGCCGTACTCCAGGAAGGTGCTCTTGCGCTGACGCACCAACGCCAGCAGCTCGGCCACCGTTCGGCGCACGCCGTACGGATCGGTCGGGCCGGCGACCTCACCGACGTGCGGCAACCGGGCGACCGTGGTCAACGCGGTGCTGCTGTAGGCCAGGCAGTAGAACTGGACCTGCTCGGGGGTGTGGGTCAGCGCGGCCGAGCAGATGAGCGTCTGCAGTGCCGTCGTCTTGCCCGAGCCGCCGGCGCCCAGGATGAGGACGTTGGCGCCCGGCCCCGAGGTGTCCACCGTCCACGGCGGCTGGTCGTGCTTGAAGGGCCGGTCGATGATCCCGATCGGGAACACCAGATCGCGGGCCGTGCCGTAGTTCTCCTGCCACGGGTGGCCGAGGAATCGGTCGACCAAGTCGTCGATCGGAACCGGCTGGTTCAGCGGCGGCTGCCACAACCGGTACGGCTCGAAGTCGATCTTGCGCAGCTGATCGATGATCACCGTGCCGACCTTCGGCACCCGGATGCCCTCGACGTCGTCGTCGCCGACCTCGTCGGCCCCGAGCGTCTCGCCGTTGGTGATCGCGGCCGGGGTGAGCTCCGGGCCGCCCACGCTGACCTCGAGCGGGGTGAACGAATTGGTGAACAGCTGCGGGCGAACGTAGTCGATGCTGTGCACCAACGCCGGCGCCTCGTCGCCGTCGTCGGTGAGCCCGCGGGGGAAGTAGTCCCGCCAAAGGAACTCGGCCTGGAACCGGACGATGTCCTCCAGGCTGCGGCGGAAGTAACCCAGGCCCGCCTGCGCCGGCAAGTTGACGGCGTTCGGCACGCCGGCCGCCTGCGCGGCGCCCGCGGTGCGCGCCTTCAGCACCAGCCGGTAACCCATGTTCTCCATCAGCTTTTCGGCGCGGCTCTCGATGGTCTGTGACGCCATCATCAGGTGGATCCAGTAGGCGCGGCCCTGCCGGCCGATCGAGTCGAGCACGTCGACCGCGGTCGGCATGATCCGGAACCATTCGTAGAACTCGTCGATGACCACCACGAGCATCGGCAGCGGCGCCATGTCCTGGCCGCGGGCCTGCATCCGGAGGCGGACCGAGTTGTACTCCTTGGCGTCGTCGACGCCGGCGCTGTCGCAGATCGCCTTGCGGCGGGCGATCTCGCCCCACAGGGCGTCCAGGAAGCGCTCCATCAGCGCCTGGTCCTCTTCCAGGTCGGTGATGATGCGCGACACGTGCGGGACCCCGGCGAACGGCTTGACCGCCGACCCACCCTTGAGGTCGGCCAGCACGAACTGCAGTTCCTCCGGCGGGTGGCTGAGCATCAGCGACTCGATCACGGTGCGCACCAGGGTCGATTTGCCGGAACCCGTCGTGCCGGACATGACGCCGTGCGGGCCGTCACCGCCCTCGTCGAGGGACTTCATGTCCAGGAACAGCAGCTCGCCATTGTCGGATCGAACCCCGAAGGGTGCCCGCAACCGCGACCGGCCCATCGAGTCGTTACGCGCGCCCCACAGCGCCTCGAAATCGATGTGCCCCGGGTCGTCGATTCCGTAGTAGGCCATGATGTCCCGGGCGCCGATGTGGGCCACCCGCTGGCCGATCTCCTCGTAGGCCTCGGCGAGGCGCCAGCGGGCCAGCGCCTGGGCGAACTCCTCCGCCTCGGCGACGCTGATGTGGTCGGTCAGCGCGAAGAACCACGGCTTCTCGTCGATCACCATCCAGGTGTCGCGGTCGCGGGGCAGCGCCTCGATGATGCCCTTGTCGTCGAACCGCAGGGTGCGCTCCGGAACCGAGGTCCACATCGAGGAGCCGGTCAGGTCGAAGAAGGTCACCCCGTCGATGCCCTCGGCGCTGATCACGAATTCCCACTGGGGGTCGACGACGTCCGCGACGATCACCGTGTGCGGCGTCGGGGTCTGCGCCGACGAGCTGGCGTGCCGGGGCGTGAAAGAGCCACGCCCGGCGAACAATTCGGACTGCTCGGCGGCGAACTCGCGCACCGAGCTGTAGACCATCCGCGCGTTGCCCGCGGCGTCCTGGCGCCGTGGGTCGCCGAAGTGCGGAAGCCATTTGACCCAATCCCACTCGTCCAGGTCGGCGGTGACGACGACCATCTGGACGTGGTCGGGGCCGTGCGAGAACGCCAGCTGGCAGATGATCGCCCGCATCAGTCCCAGCACTTGCTCGCGGTCCCCGTTGAGCGCGTACCAGGGTTCGACGAGCAGCGAGATCATCTTGGGCAGGTTGTAGACGACGCTCTGGTAGCGGCCGAATTCCTGCAGCGCCTTACCGGTCACCGGCTCCAGCTCGATGTCGGTCGGCATGTTCTGGGGCTCACCCCAGGTCACCTCGGGACGCGTCATGCCGACGCCGACGCGGACCACACCGAAGTTGAGGTCCTTGCCGTCGGGCTTGCGCTCCCACATGCGTGAGCTGCCGACCGCGGCGGCCAGCGTGGTGGGCGCCGGGTGGTACCACCGGTAGTTGGCGTCCATGCTGTCGGCCGACTCGTGTGCGGTCTCGCGCAGCATGTCCAGCATCAGCATGAACTGGGCGCGCATCGCGTCCAGCTTGGGCCGGCTCATCTGCTGCTGACCGCCGAATCGGCCGCCGAACATCATCATCGCGACGCCACCGATCATGAAGATCGGGAAGATCGCGCCGGCGCCGCCGAACACGCGCGAGCCGCTGCCGAAGACCATTGCGACCATGCCGATCAGCAGGCCGATCACCAGGACGCCGACGATGATCAGCCACACGGGCTTGCCCTCGGGCGGCGGAATGCTCAGGGGCGTCGGAAGGACGATGTTCTCCGGCTTGATGACCGGAGGCTTCTCCGGTGTCGGCCGTGCAAACCCGCGTTTCACTTAGGTACCGCCAATTCTCCTGGGGACATATCCATCGGTAGGGTGTCGTGCTCCACGAGCGCGTCCGCGCGCGACAAGGTCGGGCCTTGCGGGAGCAGCCGCAGCGCCACCCACGGCGCCAGGCTCGGTTTGGTCTTGAGGCCCAACGCCTCACGCACGTCGCGGGTGTCGTCGACCCCGAACCGGGCGCCGGCGTCCGTCACCCACCACAGCGATTCCGTCGTCTTGGCGCCCGGGTCGTTGCCGGTGACGGCCACGAAGTTTCCGTAGTCGGGCCCGAAGAAGACCTGGTCGGCCACGCGGCCCGTCGTGTCGGCCTTGACCAGCGAGACCACCTTGTTCTCGTCCTTGGCCGCCACCGGGATGGTCGGGCCGGACACCACCTGGATGCGGGCCCGGTTTTCACCGGAGGTCTTCTGCCACCACCAGCAGGTCGACGGGTTCTCGCGGATGTCCGAGACGTTCAGCGGGGCGTCCGGGTAGGAGGACAGATCCAGCTTGTTGACCACGGGCATCTTCGCCAGGGCGGACGGTTCGACGGTCACCGGTTTGGTGTTGCCCGGCCCGGCGTTCTGCAGAATCTGGGCCACCAACGGCGGGAGGGTCTGCACGCCGTCGGCCAGCACCAGCGAATATTGTTGCGGCCCACTGATTTGCGGTGTGACGATCACCGTGCCGATCGGGCCGGGCGCGTTCGGGAAGGATGCGCCGGCGCCCGCGTTCGGGATCTGGGGCACGGTCAGTTCGGGTCCCACCGGCAACGCGTCGAACAGGGCGCGGCTCATGGGCTTGGCCTGGCCGACCTGCTCGGGCGTCAGGCCCAGCGGCAACAGCACCGACCGGTTGGTCGCATCGATCCGTGACCGGCGTCCCTCCCGGATCACCCACGCGTCCCCGCCGTAGTTCAGCACCACCGCGTCCGACCCGTTCAGCACGCGCCGGTGGTTGCTGAGGTCGGGGTTCCCGTCGATGACGGTCACCGTCACGCCGGACGGTGCGCTGACACCGGTCGAGGTGGCGACGGTGTCACACACCAGCCACGACGACGTGGCCGGGCTGGTGGTGTGGAAGTTCGACGGCGCGCCCGGGATGCCCACCATCGGGCCGCGCGGCAGGCTGGCGATCTGGTTGGACTTGACCAGGTGCGGGTTGTCCGGGCGGCCGGTGATCAGGCGCGCCGACGCCAGGTTCAGCGCCGGATACAACCGGTCACCCACGCGGACGTACAGGGCGCCGGAGTCACGGTCGGCGATGATCGGCGAATCCCCGACCTGGCCGGCCGGGCTGAGGAAGGAGTACAGCAAGGCGCCCAGGCAGATCACCAGCGCCGCCGACACCGACGCCACCACGGCCAGCGTCTGGCGCCGCCCCGGCTCGACCTCCATGCGGACGCGCCAGCGGGTGAGCGCCATTGCGGTGCGGCGAGCGAGGAACTGGTAGCCGGTCACCTGGGTCCGCGTCGACAGCCCGAGGCCATACCCCGACCCGCGCTGCCCGCGACTCTCTTCCGCCACTTAATTCACCATCCGGTCTGCTAGAACGCCTGGATATTGTCCTGTGAAAATTTCCGCTGCGCGAATTACATCGACAACCGTAAGGCACCGGTACGGGCCTCGCCACGCGGCGACGATGACGTTCGCTGCTGCATCTGCTTCATCTGCGGGCGTCCGGTCGTCGGCAGCTCGCCGGGGCCGCCGGCGTGCGCCACGCGCCAGGCGCCGTTGAGCTGGCACTTTTTGTTCCCCGCCGATCCCGCCCGGACTCCTCATGTCTCTGAGGGCATCGTAATGGCGAATGGCGCGCCCGTCCTGTCGAGCGTGCGCCCTCGGCGCACGGCGCGACACAACACCGGCTGGCAAACCGGGCGGCGGCGGTCGCGGGCCGGGTCGCCGCCTCTCCCCGATTGGTCGGCGGGCGATTTCTGGCACCAAGATGAGCGGTATGAGTGAGCTCGCGCCGTCGCTGGTCGAACTTGCCAGGCGATACGGCATCGCGACCGAGTATCAGGACTGGACCGGGCGGCGGGTGCTCGTCGCCGAGGCCACGCTGGTGGCCGTGCTGGCCGCGCTCGGCGTGGCGGCCGGAACCGAGCAGGAGCGCAACGTGGCCCTGGCCGCGAAGCTGCGGTCGCATTGGGCGCGGCGGCTGCCTGCGACCATCGTCGGCCGGACCGGCGAGCAGGCCCGGTTCTGGGCGCACGTGACCCACGGCGACCCCGCCGAGGTGTGGTTAGAGCTCGAAGACGGCACCGTGCGCGGCGGGATCCAGCAGGTGGACAACTTCACCCCGCCGTTCGAACTGAACGGGCGCTGGGTGGGCGAGGCCAGCTTCGTGCTGCCGCCCGACCTGCCGCTGGGCTACCACCGGGTGCACCTGCGGTCCGGCGACGGTGAGACCAGCACCGCGCTGATCATGACGCCGGACTGGCTCGGGCTGCCGGAGCGGCTCGGGGCCCGGCGCGGCTGGGGGCTGGCCGCCCAGCTCTACAGCGTGCGGTCGAGCCAGTCCTGGGGGGTCGGCGACCTGACGGACCTGACGGACCTGGCGGTGTGGTCGGCGACGCGGCACGGCGCCGACTACTTGTTGGTCAATCCGCTGCATGCCGCCGCTCCGACGACCCCCATGGAGCCCTCGCCCTACCTGCCTACCTCGCGGCGCTTCGTCAACCCCCTCTACCTTCACGTCGAGGCGATCCCCGAGTTCGCCGCGCTGCCCAAGCGAAGCCGGGTGCGGCGGCTGCGCTTCGACGTGCAACAGCGCGCCGCCCGACTGGACTCGATCGACCGCGACAGCGCGTGGGCGGCCAAGCGCGCCGCGCTCGAGCTGCTGCATCGGGTGCCGCGGTCGGCGGGCCGCGAACTTTCCTACGAAGCCTTCCGCGCCCGTGAAGGCCGCGCGCTCGACGACTTCGCCACCTGGTGCGCCCTGGCCGAGAAATACGGCGCCGACTGGCATTCCTGGCCGCAGAAGCTGCGGCATCCCCAGGCGAGCGGTGTCGCAGGTTTTGTCGAAAAGCATTCGGACACGGTCGATTTCCACCGGTGGCTGCAATGGCAACTCGACGAGCAACTCGCCGCGGCGCAGTCGCGGGCGGTCCGGGCCGGAATGGCGCTGGGCGTGATGCACGACCTGGCGGTCGGCGTGCATCCCGACGGCGCCGACGCGTGGGCGCTGCAGGATGTGCTGGCGCTGGGCGTCACCGCCGGTGCCCCGCCCGACGAGTTCAACCAACTCGGCCAGGACTGGTCCCAGCCGCCGTGGCGGCCGGATCGGCTGGATGCGGAGGAATACCGCCCCTTTCGGGCGTTGATCCGCTCGGTGCTGCGGCATGCCGGTGGTGTGCGGATCGACCACATCATCGGGCTGTTCCGGCTCTGGTGGATCCCGGAGGGCGCACCGCCCACCGAGGGCACCTACGTTCGCTACGACCACGAGGCGATGATCGGCATCGTCGCGTTGGAAGCACACCGCGCCGGCGCGCTGGTCGTCGGCGAGGACCTCGGCACGGTCGAACCGTGGGTGCGCGACTACCTGCTGCTGCGCGGGTTGCTCGGCACATCGATCCTCTGGTTCGAGCTCGACCGCGACGGGGCCGGCGGCCCGCTGCCGGCCGAGCGCTGGCGCGAGTACTGCCTGTCGTCGGTGACCACCCACGATCTGCCGCCGACGGCCGGCTACCTGGCGGGCGACCACGTGCGGCTGCGCGAGTCGCTTGGACTGCTGACCCGCCCCGCTGAAGACGAGCTTGCCGCCGACAGGGCCGAGCTCGCGGCCTGGCTGGCCGAGTTGCGGCGGGTGGGGCTGCTCGGCGACGCCGACACCGACGAGGAAAGCATCATCTGTGCCTTGTACCGGTATCTGGGGCGGACCCCGTCGCGCCTGGTGGGCGTGGCCCTGACCGACGCGGTGGGTGACCGGCGGACCCAGAACCAGCCCGGGACCACCGACGAGTACCCCAACTGGCGGGTGCCGCTGACCGGCCCCGATGGCCGCCCGGTGCTCCTGGAGGACGTGTTCACCGATGTCCGGGCGGCCACCCTCGCCGAGGCCGTGCGCAGCGCAATCGCGCCCACGGACGTCGATAGCGCGCCTGTTAGCTTCTGAGGCCAATAAGGTTTCCGCCGTGTACGGCCGCGCGACCCGGCCTAGCGGCAGCTATTGAGGTGCGGTCGTTAACTGGGGCAGACCTGCTTGACCCAGCCGTCGACGGTCTTGTTGTTTTTCGTGTAATCCGGGTCATCGAAGTGCGCGCCACCCGTGGTGACGAAGTGTTCGATGGCGTCTTTGACGGAAGCCGGCGGGTTGTACCGCTCCAGGGTGTCAGCGGCCTTGCGCGCGGCGTCCTTGTCCGATGCGGCGAGCAGATCCACATTCGCCCCGGTGACGTCGACACATTGGCTGGAATCCAAGGTCGCGACTGCCGGCGCGTTTGCCGTGCTGGTATCGCTGGACGCCGCGGATGCCGACGTAGTAGCTGTGGTGGTCGAACTGCTGCTTGCAGCCGAACTCGATCCCGAACTCGCGGGTTTGCTGCTGGAGCAGCCGGTCATTAGTGCTGTGGCAACTACGAGGGCCATAAACAACCACCGACGGGTCATACAATCCTCCAACTCGATTTGTAATTTTCATTTGCCGGGATGTCGCCCGTATTTCAGGCCGGCAACCGGACGCCGTACGATAACCCGGTATTCGCGGGACCGTTGAGTTTTTCGCGTTCGAATTCATTTTGCTGAAACGTGTCCACGTACGAATTCGGCCCTCACCGCTTAGCCCGAAGCCCGACGGCGACGGCGACCGCTCCGGCGTTCCGCGGGCGTTCGCCGTCAACCCGGTTGAGATAGTTCGGGCCGCCCGGTTCGACGACACGACCCGATCCAGCGGCCTTCCAGAAGACTCTGCGCCAACTCACAGCGGGCGTCCATAAACCGCATCTTCGGTGTAAGCGCCTGATTCGTCGGGCAGTTGCGGTGTTGAGGGCCGGTGCGGCGGACGGATTTCGCCCGAATCGGACCGTCGGCAGCGAAAGTACGTCGCCCCGGGCTCGGGACGCGGCGTTTCTTCCTGATCGTGTCCAATTTCTACAAGTCGACCCGTGTAAATTCGGCCTCGTGACGAACACCGAACAACGGAACTCAGACGTCAATCCGGCCGGCGGCGTGTCGACACTGAGAGTGGGCACGCCGCTGCAGTCTCCCCCGGACTACCGCAACGAGATTCACACCGCCGAGGACGTCATCGACGTGGAGACCTACGGTGGCGGCTTCGACCTCACCCGCCGGGCCACCGCCCCGAAGCTGCGCGTCGGCCGCGACCGGTGGTTCAATCTGCTCTGGCTGATACCCATCGGCTTTGCCCTGCTGATCGCCGGTGTGGCCGTGGGCAAGGGCCTGCACAACATGCCGGCGGTGCAGTCGTTCATCCAGCGTCATCCCGGCACGGACCGCTCCGGCGTCGCTCCCGGCCTGCCGGCCTGGATCGGCTGGACGCACTTCTTCAACCTGTTCATGATGATGTTCATCATCAGGACGGGAATCCAGATCCTCTGCGACCATCCCCGGCTCTATTTCAGCCGCAACGCCACCCCGGGTAAGGACGAGTGGCTGCGGGTCGGTCCGCCCGTGCCGGACGACGAGCTGTGGACGGCCAACGCCGACACCGTCGCCCTCCCACCGCAATTGGGCCTGCCCGGCTTCCGGCACTCGATCGGGCTGGCCCGGTGGTGGCACCTCGGCGTGGACGTGCTGTGGCTCGTCAACGGGGCGGTCTTCTATGTGCTCCTGTTCGCCACCGGGCAGTGGCGCCACATCGTGCCGACCAGCTGGGACGTCTTCCCCAACGCGGCGTCGGTGGCCATTCAATATCTGTCGCTGGACTGGCCGACCGACAACGGCTGGGTCGCCTACAACGGCCTGCAGTTGTTGTCCTACTTCACCACGGTTTTCATCGCCGCGCCCGCGGCTTTGATCACCGGCCTGGGAATGTCGCCCGCGTTGTCGCAGCGGGTGCACTGGCTCAGCAAGCGGCTGAGCATTCAGCACGCGCGATCGCTGCATTTCGTGGTGCTCGTCTATTTCCTGTTCTTCATCCTGGTGCACGTCACGATGGTGTTGACGACCAGTGCGCTGCGAAACCTCAACCACATGTTCGCCTCGCGCGACGACAACAGCTGGGTGGGTTTCTGGATCTTCGCCGCGGCCATGGTGGTGACGGCGATCGCCTGGGTTTGGGCCACTCCCTTCACCATTCGTCATCCGCGGGTGATTCAGCGGGTCGGGTACGCGCTGGTGGGCCCGTTCCAGCGAATGCTTGAACAGCTCGACCCCAAGCCCGGCGCCTTCACCGAAAAGGACATCTCGCCGCATCATTGGCGCAACGGGCGCCTGCCGGAGACCGTCGAGTACAAAGAGCTGGAGGCAAACGACTTCAAGGACTGGATGCAGAAGTGCTGGCTGATCTGCTCGTGGTAGGGCAGTGCCATCAGGTCCTCGAGCGAGAACTCCATCGGGTGCTCGACGAGACCGTAGACCTTCAGCCGCCAGTCCTTGAAGTCGTTTGCCTCCAGCTCTTTGTACTCGACGGTCTCCGGCAGGCGCCCGTTGCGCCAATGATGCG
>NZ_LZJN01000188.1 GCF_001667735.1 Mycobacterium sp. E183 | reverse complement strand
TGCCCCAGTGCGTGAGCGCCGCGGCCACACCGCCCGGGGCCAGAATCGGCAGCGCGGACCAGCAGGCCACGTATCTGCACGAGTTCGCGGGCGAGAACGTTCCGCAGGCCTGCGTCGCCATCGCCGAGCCGCAACCGCTGTTCGACCCCACCCAGCTGAAGACCACCGCGGTGCGCACACCGAGCGGCTACCGCCTCGACGGCGTGAAGTCGTTGGTTCCGGCGGCGGCCGACGCCGAGCTGTTCATCGTCGGCGCCCAGCTGGACGGCAAGCCGGCCTTGTTCATCGTCGAGTCGTCGACGAAAGGCCTTACCGTCAAGGCGGATCCGAGCATGGGCATCCGCGCGGCGGCCCTGGGTCACGTGGAGCTCTCGGGCGTCTCGGTGCCGCTGAATGCGCGCCTCGGTGAGGACGAAGCCACCGACGACGACTACTCGGAGGCTCTCGCGCTGTCCCGGCTGGGCTGGGCGGCACTGGCGGTCGGCACCTCGCATGCGGTCCTCGACTACGTGGTGCCCTACGTGAAGGAGCGCGAAGCGTTCGGCGAGCCGATCGCCCACCGTCAGGCCGTCGCGTTCATGTGCGCCAACATCGCGATCGAGCTGGACGGCCTGCGGCTGATCACCTGGCGGGGCGCCGCCCGCGCCGAGCAGGGCCTGCCCTTCATCCGCGAGGCGGCACTGGCCAAGCGGTTGGGCGCCGACAAGGGCATGCAGATCGGCCTGGACGGCGTGCAGCTGCTCGGCGGCCACGGCTTCACGAAGGAACACCCGGTCGAGCGCTGGTACCGCGACCTGCGGGCCATCGGCGTGGCCGAGGGCGTCGTCGTCATCTAAGTCGTCATTCAACTCGAGCCGAAAGACCAATCATGGCAATCAATCTCGAACTGCCCCGCAAACTGCAGGCGGTGGCCGTCAAGACGCATCAGGGCGCCGCGGAACTGATGCGGCCGATCGCCCGCAAGTACGACCTGGCCGAACACGCCTACCCGGTCGAACTCGACACCCTGTACAACCTGTTCGCGGGCGCCTCGGAATCCATCGAGTTCGCCGGGGCCGACAACCTGGGCGACGAGAACAAGGACAGGGACCAAAACCACAACGGCGCGAACATGGCGGCCCTGCTGCAGACCCTGGAGGCCTGCTGGGGCGACGTCGCGATGATGTTGTCGGTCCCCTACCAGGGCCTGGGCAACGCGGCCATCTCCGCGGTGGCCACCGAGGAACAGTTGGAACGCCTGGGCAAGGTGTGGGCGGCGATGGCCATCACCGAGCCGGGCTTCGGCTCCGACTCCGCGGCGGTGTCGACCACGGCCAAGCTGGACGGCGACGAGTACGTGATCAACGGCGAAAAGATCTACGTCACAGCCGGTTCGCGCGCCACCCACATCGTGGTGTGGGCGACGCTGGACAAGTCGCAGGGGCGCGCGGCCATCAAGTCGTTCATCGTGCCGCGCGAGCACCCGGGCGTGACCGTCGAGCGGCTCGAACGCAAACTCGGCATCAAGGGCTCCGACACCGCGGCGATCCGATTCGACAACGTCCGGATCCCGAAGGAGAACCTGCTCGGCAACCCGGAAATCGAAGTGGGCAAGGGCTTTTCCGGCGTGATGGAGACCTTCGACAACACCAGGCCCATCGTGGCCGCCATGGCCATCGGGGTCGGCCGCGCCGCCCTGGAGGAGATCCGCAAGATCCTGACCGAGGCCGGCGTGGAGATCTCCTACGACAAGCCCTCGCACGCCCAGAGCGCCGCGGCGGCCGAGTTCCTGCGGATGGAGGCCGACTGGGAGGCCGCCTACCTGCTCGCGCTGCGCGCGGCGTGGCAGGCCGACAACAAGATCCCGAACTCCAAAGAGGCGTCGATGAGCAAGGCCAAGGCCGGCCGCATGGCCAGCGACGTCACCCTCAAGACTGTCGAATTGGCCGGCACCGCAGGCTATTCCGAGCAATCGATGCTGGAGAAGTGGGCGCGCGACTCCAAGATCCTCGACATCTTCGAGGGCACTCAGCAGATCCAGCAGTTGGTGGTCGCCCGCCGCTTGCTGGGCCTGTCGTCGGCCGAGCTCAAATAGCGACCGGTCTGCGCCGAACGTGCAACCATGGCGGAAATTCGGCGATTTCTTCGCCCTGAGTGCACGTTCGGCGAAACTTAGGCGCCGATCGCGTCCAGCTGCTCGCGGACCTCGTCGTCCAGCTCGATGGAGGCGACGTCGAGGTTCTCCTCGAGGTGGCGCACCGACGAGGTGCCCGGGATCAGCAGCACGTTGGGCGCCACGCCCAGCGTCCACGCCAGCGCGACCTGCGCGGGCGTGTGCCCGAGCCGGTCGGCGGTCTCGACGACCACTCGGTGGGTGAGCACCGGGTTGGGCCGGATGAAGGCGGCCCCCAGCGGGAAGAACGGAACGAACGCGATGCCGCGTGTCGTGCACTCCTCGAGCACGGGCGCCGATCCGCGGTCGACGAGGTTGAATGCGTTTTGCACACAGGCGACTTCGGTGCGCTCCAAGGCGCGCAGCAGGTGATCGCGGTTGACGTTGCTCAACCCGATCCCCCCGATCAGTCCCGCGTCGCGGGCTTCGATCATCACCGACAGCTGGTCGTCGAAAAGCTGATCCGGCCCGTCGCTTTCGAACACGCGCAGGTTGACCGCGGCCAATTGGTCGGCGCCGAGCGTGCGCAGGTTGGTCTCGATGTCGCGGCGCAAGTCGGCCGGCTCGTCGACCGGTAACCAGGCGCCGCTGTCGTCGCGCCGGCCGCCGACCTTGCTCACCAGCGCCAAGTTCTCCGGATAGGGATGCAGCGCCTCGCGGATGAGCTCGTTGGCGACGTCGGGACCGTAGAACTGGGCGGTGTCGATGTGGTCGACGCCGAGTTCGACGGCCCGGCGCAGCACGGCGAGCGCCTCGTCGCGGTCCCGCGGCGGGCCGAAGACGTTGGGCCCCGGCAACTGCATCGCGCCGAAGCCCACCCGGGAGACCGAAAAGCGACCGAGTGGAAAGGAATCCATACGGTGAGGTTAGCGTCGGTGCATGGACACGTTTCAAGCGCTCGTCGCCCGCGAAGATGGTGACCGGATAACCGCCTCGGTCGAGACTTTGAGCCGCTCCGACCTCCCACCCGGTGAGGTGACGATCCGGGTGCTCTATTCGAGCGTCAACTACAAGGACGCGCTGGCGCTGACCCCGGGCGGCGGCGTGGTGCGCAGCTACCCCGTCGTGCCCGGCATCGACCTGACCGGCGAGGTCGTCGAATCCGGTTCGGCGGACTTCACCGTCGGCGAGCAGGTGCTGGCGCACGGATACCAGATCGGCACCGGCCACCACGGCGGCTACGCCGAATACGTGCGACTGCCGGCCGACCAGGTCGTCGCGCTCGGCGCGCTGAGCCCGCACGAGGGCGCGGCGATCGGGACAGCCGGCTTCACCGCCGCCATGAGCGTGCAAGCGCTGATCGACTGGGGCATCGAACCCGGCGCCGGCTCAGTGGTCGTCACGGGCGCCTCCGGCGGCGTGGGCTCGGTCAGTGTGGACCTGTTGGCCGCCGCGGGCTACCGGGTGGTGGCCTCGACCGGCAAAGAGGGTGCCGCCGGGCTGCTGAAAGAGCTTGGCGCCGCGGAGGTTATCGGCCGACTGCCCGAGGATCCCGACGCCAAACCGCGGCCGTTGGCCAAGGCGCGGTGGGCGGCCGCGGTGGACTGCGTCGGCGGCGCGACGCTGGCGGACGTGCTCAGCGCCGTCGACTACGGCGGGGCGGTGGCCTGTAGTGGCCTGACCGGCGGGCCGGCGTTGCGCACCACGGTGATGCCGTTCATCCTGCGCGGCGTGGCGCTGCTGGGCATGGATTCGGTGCAGATGCCGATCGGCCGGCGCCGCAAACTGTGGGCGCTGCTGGGTGATTCGTTGCGGCCGCGTCACCTCGACTTGCTCACCAGCGACGTCGACATCAAGGACGTCGTCGATGTGCTGGATCAGGTGCGTGCCGGCAAGTTCACCGGGCGGGCGGTGGTGCGGGTCGCCGGCGGTTTTTGAGTCGGCAGTAGGCTGTCCGACCATGCGTGCTGCGCGGGTGACTCGGCTGGACGGTCCGGACGCGATCGAGGTGGCGGAGATCGACGAACCATCGGGTGACGGTGTCGTCGTCGAGGTGCACGCGGCCGGTGCCGCCTTCCCCGACGCGCTGCTCACCCGGGGCCTCTACCAGTACCGCCCCGAGCCGCCGTTCGTGCTGGGCGCCGAGATCGCCGGCGTGGTCCGCTCGGCGCCGGACGGCGCGCACGTGCGGGCCGGGGACCGGGTCGTCGGGCTGACGATGCTGTCCGGCGGCATGGCCGAAGTCGCGATCCTGCAACCCGACCGGGTGTTCAAACTTCCCGACAACGTGAGCTTCGAGGCGGGCGCCGGCCTGCTGTTCAACGACCTGACGGTGTACTTCGCGCTGACGGTGCGGGGCCGGCTGGCCCAGGGCGAGACGGTGCTGGTGCACGGCGCCGCCGGCGGCATCGGGACGTCGACGCTGCGGCTGGCGTCGCTGCTCGGGGCGTCGCGCACCATCGCGGTGGTCAGCACGGAAGAGAAGGCGAACGTCGCGACGGCCGCCGGGGCCACCGACGTGGTGTTGGCCGACGGGTTCAAGGATGCCGTCAAGGAGCTCACCGGCGGTCGCGGCGTCGACGTAATACTCGACCCGGTCGGCGGCGACCGCTTCACCGACTCGTTGCGCTCGCTCGCCCCCGGCGGACGGCTGCTCGTCGTCGGCTTCACCGGCGGGGATATCCCGACGGTGAAGGTGAACCGGTTGCTGCTCAACAATATTGACGTGGTCGGCGTGGGCTGGGGCGCCTGGACGGCGACGCATCCGAACGCGCTCGCCGAGCAATGGGCCGGCCTCGAGAAGCTGCTCAGCTCGGGCGAGCTGGCCGCCCCCACCCCCGAGGTCTACCCCCTGGACGAGGCCGCCGCCGCGGTCGCGTCGCTGGAGAACCGCACCGCCAAGGGCAAGGTCGTGGTGCGCGTCCGCGACTGACGCGATGTGCCGGTCGATCGGCGACACATAAACGTCAGCGAAGACACGCCGTGTCGGGTCGCAATGGATTATGTCTCGCGGAGGGCCGGGCCCTTGTGCCGGCCAGAAACAAAAAGTAATGTCACTTTCAGTTTTGTCCCAGCGAGCCCCCGGGGGTCAGCCATGGAATCCTTCGTCCACATGCGAAAAGGCAAGACGCCGCGACGCCTGCACGCCGACCTCGACGGGCTCAAGGACGACGAGCTGGGGCGGGACGGATTCACCGGCCGCACCGCGAACCTGTACCGCCGCCACGACCCCACCGCCTACCGGTCGGTCGGTCCGCTGCGCCCCGTCGACGTGCTCGCGGAACAGCTCAAGCCCGCCGACGCCACCGACGCCAACGGCGGTCCGCTGCTCATGTTCAGCAACGCCGACTGCCGAATCCTGTTGAGCCGTCGCCACGAACCGATGCCGTTCTTCGTCCGCCATGTCGACGGCGACCTGCTGTGCTTCGTACACCGGGGCGCCGGCCTGGTCGAAACCGAGTTCGGGCCGCTGCGCTACCGAGGGGGCGACTGGCTCTACCTGCCGAAGGCGTGCACCTGGCGCCAGGTGCCCGACGAGGAGACGACGCTGCTCATGGTCGAGGCGACCGACGAGTTCCGGGTGCCGCCGCCCGGGCCACTGGGCCGGCACTTCCCGTTCGACCCGTCGCAGGCCACGATCCCCGACCCGGCGCCCATCGACGATGACGGGCGCGAGGAATACGAGGTGCGGCTCATGCACGAGGGCGGCCCGACGACCCTGTTCTACCAACACCATCCGCTCGACGTCGAAGGTTGGCGCGGCGACAACTTCGCGTTCACCTTCAACATCGACGACTACAACGTGGTCACCTCCGACAGCGTGCACCTGCCGCCGACCGTGCACCTCTTCATGCAGGCCACCGGCGTCTACGTGATGAACTTCCTGCCCAAGCCCGCCGAAGGCGTGGCCGGCACCGAGCGCACGCCGTGGTACCACCGCAACGTCGACTACGACGAGATCGCCTTCTTCCACGGCGGCTCGCTCTACGGCATCCCGATGCCGCCGGGCCTGATTTCCCATGCGCCGCAAGGCGTTCACCACGGCGCACCGGAGAAGGCGCGGGAACGGGCGCGCCGCAAGTTCGACGAGTACTCCCGCGTCGATTGGCAAGTGATCGCCGTCGACACCCGCCGGCGACTGACCCCGTCGGCCGAGGTGCTGGCGCACGACCTAGGACAACACTGACCATGACGACCCGCCACGAATACGAGCGAATCCCCTATCTCATTGCGTTCCAGAACGATTCCGGCGTCCGCGACGTGTACGGCGGCCTGGCCGAGATCACCGTGCTGGAGAGCTACCTGCTCAAGCCGAAAGACAAGCCGTCGGACACCGTGCTGGTGTTCATGCACCCGATCGGCGGCGGCGCCTACCTGCCGATGATCAACGCGCTGGCCCGGGCCGGCCACCATGTCATCTACTGCAACAGCCGGTTCCGCGGCACCGACTCGGCGCTCCTGATGGAGAAGGTGGTCGAGGATCTCGGCGAGTGCATCAAGGACGCGAAGAAGCGGCTGGGCTACACCAAGGTGGTGCTGGCCGGGTGGAGTGGCGGTGGCTCGCTGTCGATGTTCTACCAGCAGCAGGCCCAGCACCCCACCATCACGTCGAGCCCGTCGGGCGACGGCCCCGACCTGACCGCCCTGGAGCTGCCGGCCGCCGACGGCATCATGCTGCTGGCCGCGCACATCAGCCGGCATGGCACGCTGACCGAATGGCTGGACGCGTCGATCCTCGACGAATCCGATCCGACCAAGCGCGATCCCGAGCTGGACCTGTACAACCCGGACAACCCGAACCAGCCGCCCTACAGCCAGGAGTTCCTGGCCCGGTACCGCAACGCACAGGTGATGCGGAACCGGCGCATCACCGCGTGGGTCAAGGACAAGCTCGCCGAGCTGAAGGCGGCCGGCCGCGAGCAAGACGAGTTCTGCTTCGTCGTGCATGGCACCATGGCCGACCCGCGCTGGCTGGACCCGACCGTCGATCCCAACGAACGCGTCCCGGGAACCTGCTACCTGGGGGATCCTCAGGTGGTGAACATGAGCCCGGTCGGATTGGCCCGCTTCTCCACGCTGCGCGGCTGGCTCTCGCAATGGAGTTACGACGACGCCCGCGGCGACGGGGTGGCCTGCGGGCCCGACATCGCGGTCCCGGCGCTGGTCATCGGTAATCTGGCCGACGACGCCTGCACGCCCAGCCACACCAGGCGGCTGTTCAACGCGATCGGGCACCAGGACAAGGAGATGCACGAAATCCCCGGCGCCACCCACTATTACGCGGGCCCCGACCAGCGCGACAAGCTGCGCGCGGCCGTCGATCTCGTCACCGACTGGCTGGTCCGGCACGACTTCGCGGGGGCGCAGTGACGCCCACCGGGCCGCTGGACGGCGTCCGGGTGCTCGAGCTGGGCACGCTGATCGCGGGCCCGTTCGCCGGACGGTTGCTGGGCGACATGGGCGCCGACGTCATCAAGGTGGAACCCCCCGGCGCCCCGGACCCGCTGCGCACCTGGGGCCAGGCCGAGGCCGACGGGGAGCACGTCTTCTGGACGGTGCACGCGCGCAACAAGAGAGCCATCACCCTCGACCTGCGCAAGCCCCGCGGCCGCGAACTGTTCCTGGAGCTGGTCGCGAAGTCCGACGTCGTCGTGGAGAACTTCCGCCCGGGCACGCTGGAGAAATGGGACCTGGGTTACGACGTGCTCAGCGCCCGCAACCCGGGCATCATCCTTGTCCGGGTGTCGGGCTACGGGCAGACGGGACCCGACGCGCACAAGGCGGGCTACGCCTCGGTCGCCGAGGCGGCGAGCGGCCTGCGCCACCTCAACGGTTTCCCCGGCGGCCCGCCGCCCAGGCTCGCGCTCTCGCTCGGTGACACCCTGGCCGGCATGTTCGGCGCCCAGGGCGCGGTGGCCGCGCTGTACCGCCGCGGCATCACCGGGCGCGGCCAGGTGGTCGATGTCGCGTTGACCGAATCCTGTTTGGCCGTACAGGAATCCACCATCCCCGACTACGACCTCGCCGGCGTGGTGCGCGGGCCGTCGGGCACCCGGCTCGACGGCATCGCGCCGTCCAACATCTACCGCAGCGCCGACGGCTCGTGGGTGGTGATCGCCGCCAACCAGGACACCGTCTTCGCCCGGCTGTGCAAGGCGATGGGCCGCCCGGAGCTGGCCATCGACGACCGGTTCGCCACCCACGGCGCGCGCGGCCGCAACCAGGACGAGCTCGACGAGATCATCGGCGCGTGGGCCGCGGAACGCCGGCCCGCTGACATCATCGAAACCCTCAGTGCCGCGGGGGTGATCGCCGGTCCGATCAACACGGTCGCGGAGGTGGTCAACGACCCGCAGCTGCGGGCCCGCGGCATGCTGGTCGAGCACTTCGATGAACGGATCGGGCGCAACGTTCTCGGGCCGGGCATCGTGCCGGTGCTCTCCGAATCCCCGGGCCGCGTGCGCAACGCCGGGCCGGCGCGGCCGGGCCAGCACAACGACGACGTCTACGTCGGGCTGCTGGGCAGGACCGCCGAGGAGCTCGCGGAGCTGCGCGCCGAGGAGGTGCTGTGAACCAGCACGTGGCCATCCGCGAGGTGGCGCTGCGCGACGGTCTGCAGATCGAGGCGCCGATCCCGTTGTCGGCCAAGCTGGAACTGCTGGCCGCGATCGCGGCCACCGGGGTCCGCGAGGTGGAGGTCACGGCGTTCGTCTCGCCGACGAAAGTGCCGTCGATGGCCGACGCCGCCGAGCTCGCGGCCCACCTGCACGACTACCCCGACATCGAGTTCTCCGCCTTGGTGGCCAGTCCCAACGGGGCCAAGCGGGCGGTGGCCGCGGGCCTGCGCTCGATCGAGTACGTGGTGGCCGCCGACGACACGTTCAGCAAGGCCAACGTCGGCCGCACCAGCGCGCAGGCCACCGAGGCGATCGACGAGATCGTCGCGATCGCGCACGGCGCCGGCGTCACCGTCGAGGTCGTCATCGCCACCGCGTGGGACTCACCGTTCGAGGGCCCCACCCCGCCCGAGCGCGTGCTCGAGATGGCCGCGGCCGCCCGCGGCCGGGGCGCCGACCGCCTGTCGATCGCCGACACCATCGGCACCGCCACGCCGGGGCGCGTGAGTTCGCTGATCGCGCAACTGCGTCCGGTGATCGGCGACCTGCCGCTTGGCGGCCATTTCCACAACACCCGCGGCTCCGGGCTGGCCAGCGCGTACGCGGCGGTCGGCTCCGGGGTGACCCGGCTGGACGCCTCGGTCGGCGGGCTGGGCGGCTGCCCGTTCGCGCCCGGCGCCACCGGCAACATCGCCACCGAGGACCTGGTGTACCTGCTGTCCGACAGCGGCATCGGCGTGGACGTCGACCTGCAGGCCGCCATCGCCGCCGCCGAAGTCGCCAAATCGGCTGTGGGCCACGACCTGCCGAGCGCCCTGCTGCGCGCCGGCGACCGGATCCGGACCTAATGCCCGCCCCGGACGCGCTGACCGCCAAGGGCCGCCAAACCAGGCAGGCCATCGAGCAGGCCGCCCGGAAGCTGTTCGCCGAACGGGGCTTTCACGGCACCACGCTGGCCGACATCACGTCGGCGGCGGGCCGCTCGCCCGCGGTGTTCTACCGGTATTTCGCCGACAAGGAGGACCTGCTCGCCGCGCTGGCCGAGTCGTTCCTGCATGACGTCGTCACACCGTCGGGGTTGAGCGTCGAGCTTCCCGAATCGCCCGACGACGACGCGTTCTTCACCGCGGTGGTCACCGGCTACTGGAACATGTTCAAACAAAACATCGGCATCATGATCGCCGTGGCCCAGCTCGCCGCCACCCAGCGGCGCTTCGCGACCGTCCAGAACGAGTTCCGCCGCTTCGGCATGGACATCGTCGCCGCCTCCGTCCGCCGCGCCCAGGACCAGGGCTACGGAACCGAGCTCGACCCGCAACACACCGCGGCGGCCATCGCCCTGCTGTTCGAGAACTTCACCACCGTCTTCGTCGGCCCCTCCAACCTGGGCATCAAGATCAGCGATGAGGACGCCATCGCCACCCTGTCGACGATCTGGAAGAAAACGCTTTACGGCACGTAAGGAGAAACCTGTGGACTTCACACTCCCCGAACACCTTCCGGGTCTGCTCGCCGAGATGGACGAGTTCATCGAGGCCGAGATCAAACCCTTGGAGCGCGAGCACATCCAGTACTTCGACAAGCGCCGCGAACACGCCCGCACCGACTGGGACAACGACGGCATTCCGACGCGCGAGTGGGAGGACCTGCTCGCCGAGATGCGCCGGCGAGCCGACAAGGCGGGCTGGCTGCGCTACGGGCTACCGTCGTCGCTGGGCGGCCGGGACGGCACCAACGTCGACATGGCCGTCATCCGGGAACACCTGGCGCACAAGGGTCTTGGCCTGCACAACGATCTGCAGAACGAATCCTCGATCGTCGGGAACTTCCCGCAGGTGATCATGATGGAGCGGTTCGGCACCGACGAACAACGGCGGGGATGGTCCGAGGCCCTGATCACGGGGGAACGTTCCATGGCGTTCGGGCTCACCGAGCCGCAGCACGGCTCGGACGCCACCTGGCTGGAGACCCGCGCCCAACCCGACGGTGACGGCTGGATCATCAACGGCTCCAAGCGGTTCAACACCGGCGTCCACCGCGCGACTCACGACCTGGTCTTCGCCCGCACCTCCGGTGAGGCCGGCCAGGCGCGGGGCATCACCGCGTTCCTGGTGCCGACGGACGCGCCCGGGTTCGACGTGCCCTACTACTGGTGGACGTTCAACATGCCGACCGATCACGGCGAGGTGGCGCTGACCGACGTCCGGGTGCCGGCCGACGCGGTGCTCGGCGAGGTGGACCGCGGCCTGGAGGTCGCGCAGACCTTCTTGCACGAGAACAGGATTCGGCAGGCGGCGAGCAGCCTGGGCGCGGCCCAGTACTGCATCGACCGCGCCGCCGAATACGCCGGCACGCGGACGGTGTTCGGCAAGCCGCTGTCGGTCAACCAGGCCGTGCAATGGCCGCTGGCCGAGTTGCAGACCGAGGCCCAGATGGTGCGGCTGCTCGTCCACTACGCCGCCTGGCACCTGGACCGCGACCACCACATGGAGGTCTCGGACAAGGTGTCGATGGCCAACTACCGGGCCAACCGACTGGTCTGCGACGCCGCCGACCGGGCCATGCAGATCTTCGGCGGCCTGGGCTACAGCCGGCACGAGCCGTTCGAACACATCTACCGCCACCACCGTCGCTACCGGATCACCGAGGGAGCCGAGGAGATCCAGATTCGCCGGGTGGCCCAGCGGCTGTTTAAGTTTGGCAAGTGACGTCGACCGAGGAGCTGGCCACCCAGATCGCCGCGGCGCTGGCGCCGGTCCTCGGCGCCGACGTCGCCGTGGAGAACCTGCGCGCGCTGACCGGGGGCGCCAGCCGCTCGACGTGGGCGTTCAACGCCGTCGCCGGCGAGCGACGCCACGCGCTGATCCTGCGCACGGGCGCGCCCGACGACGTGCACGCCGGCATGGAGCTGGAAGCACGCGCCCAGGCCGCCGCCGCTGCCGCAGGCGCGCCGGTCCCCCACGTCCTCCTCGCTGACGATTCGCCTGCCGCCCTGGGCAATCCGTTCCTGATCTGCGACGCGATCGAGGGTGAGACGATCGTCCGGCGCATCCAGCGCCAACTCGACGAGGCCGGCGGGCAGGCGGCCCGCGCCGGGCTGCTGCGGCAATGCGCACAGGCCCTGGCGGCCATCCACCGCGCCGACCCGGGCATCCCCGGCCTGGCCCGCGAGGATCCGCTCGAGCAGTGGCGCGAGCGGCTCGACGCGATGGGTGACACCACGGCCACTTTCGAATGGGCGTTCCGCTGGCTCGAGGCGCGCCGACCGGAGTCATCGGCCGACGTGCTGGTGCACGGCGACTACCGGATGGGCAACCTCATCGTCGACGGGGCCCGCCTCGCCGCCGTCCTCGACTGGGAATTGGTGCACCGCGGCGACCCCTACGACGACCTGGCCTGGTTCTGCATCCGGGCCTGGCGCTTCGGCGCCCCGGCCAGCCTCGGCGCCGGCGGCCTCGGCAGCATCGAGAGCTTCTTGCGGGACTACGAGCAAGCCGGCGGGACCACCGTCGACCGGGCGGCGTTCCACTGGTGGCTCGTGCTGGCCACCCTGCGCTGGGGCGTCATCTGCCGCTACCAGGCCGAGCGGCACCTGAGCGGCCAGTTCCGCTCGGTGGAGCTCGCCACGATCGGTCGGCGCGTGTGCGAGACCGAGTGGGACCTGCTCGACCTGCTGGAAGGGGCCGCCCGATGATCGGCGCGTACGGCCGCCCGCTCGCGGCCGAGCTGGTGGCCGCGGTGGCCGAGTTCCTCGAGACCGACGTGCGGGCGGCCACCACCGGGCAGGTGAACTTCCACGCGCGGGTGGCCGCCAACGCGCTGCGGATCGTCGAGCGCGAGCTTCTCGACGAGAGCGACGCCGAATCCCGCGCCGCGCTGGCCGACCTGGGGTTCGCCGACGAGGAAGAGCTGGCCGCCGCGATACGGGCCGGCGAGATGGACGGGCGGGCCCGCGAGGTCACCGCGTGCCTGCGCACCTTGGTGCGCCGCCGGGTGGCGGTGGCGCACCCCGGATACGACACCGAATAGCCGGGCGACGACGCGGCCGTGCAGCGGCGCGCGAAGGAGCCGGGCCATCGAGATAGGAGCAGGCGCCATGGCCGGTGCGAGTGTGGAGATCGTGGCCGACGCGGCCGACCGCCTGTTCACGGCGATCGAGAAGGGCGACTACGCGGCGGTCGACGGGATGTGGAGCGATGACATCGCGGTCTGGCGAGTCGGCGCGCGCGGCGACGACGGCAAGGCTCGCGCGCTGCGCGTCATCGACTGGTTCATCACCGCGACGACGGAGCGCCGCTATGAAATCCTGGACCGGCGATTCTTCGAGGGCGGCTTCGTCCAACAACACGTCCTGCACGCCACCGGTCATGCCGGACAATCGATCTCGATGCGGGTCTGCATCGTGATCAGGGTGGGCGGCGACGGCCGGCTGGACCGGATCGACGAGTACTTCGACCCCGCAGATATCGCGCCGTTGCTCGGCTGACGTTAGATTCGCCACGACAGATGGGGGTGACGATGACGACTTTGGAAACACTTCTCAACGATCCCGACCTGGCCGGCGTGTGGAACCTCGTCCCGAACCGCTCGACCATCACTTTCAAGATCAGGAACATGTGGGGTCTGGTGCGGGTCAAGGGCCGCTTCACCGAGTTCAGCGGAGACGGCCAACTGACGGGCACGGGGGCGGTCTTCGGCCGCCTCGACATCCGCGCGGCCTCCCTGGACACCGGCATCGGGCGTCGCGACAAGCACCTGCGCTCGGCCGATTTCTTCGACGTCGAGCGCTTCGGTGAGATCAGCGTCGTCGTCACCGCGGTGCAGCCGACCAAGGGCAAGTCCGCCGACCTCCGGGCCGCCTTCACCATCAAGGGCGTGACCGCGCCGCTGCCGCTGTCCGCCACGATCACCGAGCTCGACGACGGCTCGATCCGGATCGCGGGGGAAGCCAAGGTGGATCGCACCCAGTTCGACCTGGGCTGGAACCGCCTCGGCATGGTCGCCTCGACCGCGACGGCGGCGGCGGACGCCGTCTTCGTGCGGGCTGCCCAGTGAATCCGGCGCGGCACCAGTAGCATCTGCAGCGTGTCCGACTCCAGTCCCGAATCCAGCGTCGCCCTGCGGATCCTGGTCTACAGCGACAACGCCGAAACCCGCGAGCAAGTGATCCGGGCGCTGGGCAAGCATCTGCATCCGGACCTGCCCGAGCTGACCTACCTCGAGGTGGCGACCGCCCCGATGGTGGTCCGGCAGATGGACGAGGGCGGCATCGACTTGGCCATCCTGGACGGCGAAGCCACGCCGACCGGCGGCATGGGAATCGCCAAACAACTCAAAGACGAACTGGCGACGTGCCCGCCGATCCTCGTGCTCACCGGCCGCCGGGACGACGCCTGGCTGGCGAACTGGTCGCGGGCCGAAGCCGCGGTGCCGCACCCCATCGATCCCATCGTGCTCGGCCGCACGGTCCTCGGGCTGCTCCGCACGCCCACCCGATAGCCCCGCGCAAGGCGCCTCACCTGCGCCGTTAGCGTCTCACCGCGCCCGCATCCGCGTGTCGTTCGCGCACGGCGCCCGACCGCCAGGTTGCGGTGACGCAAAACTTTCCCGGATACCCCCACCCCGACAAAGCACACCTGCCTTCGCGACGCTATGTTGTGGAGGTCACTGTGACCACCCGCGGCCCGGGCGCGTCACAGCAGCCCGGCCCCCCGCCCGGCCGCCGCACCGGCGGCCCGTACGAGGAGATCTTGGAGCGAGTTGAACGTCTACATACCCATCCTGGTACTCGGTGCGATAGCCGCGGCCTTCGCCGTCGGATCGGTGGTGATCGCGAGCCTGGCCGGCCCGTCGCGCTACAACAAGTCGAAGATGGCCCCTTACGAATGCGGCATCGAGCCGACCGACAGCCCGGTCAGCGGCCCGCACGCGGCGAGCGGCCAGCGGTTCCCGGTGAAGTATTACCTGACCGCAATGCTTTTTATCGTCTTCGACATCGAGATCGTGTTCTTGTATCCCTGGGCGGTCAGTTACGACGCGCTGGGAACGTTCGCGTTGGTCGAGATGGTGGTGTTCATGCTCACGGTTTTCGTGGCGTACGCCTATGTGTGGCGCCGCGGCGGCCTGACGTGGGATTGAGGTAGACGTGGGTCTCGAAGAACAGCTGCCCGGTGGGATTCTGCTGTCGACGGTCGAGAAGGTGGCCGGCTATGTACGCAAGAACTCGTTGTGGCCGGCGACGTTCGGGTTGGCCTGCTGCGCCATCGAGATGATGGCAACCGCCGGGCCAAGATTCGACATCGCGCGGTTCGGCATGGAACGGTTCTCGGCGACGCCGCGGCAGGCCGACCTGATGATCGTGGCCGGGCGGGTGAGCCAGAAGATGGCGCCGGTGCTGCGCCAGATCTACGACCAGATGGCAGAGCCGAAATGGGTGCTGGCCATGGGCGTGTGCGCGTCGTCCGGGGGCATGTTCAACAACTACGCGATCGTGCAGGGCGTCGACCACATCGTGCCGGTCGACATCTACCTGCCCGGCTGCCCGCCGCGGCCCGAGATGCTGCTGTACGCAATCCTGAAGCTGCACGAGAAGATTCAGGAGATGCCGCTGGGCGTCAACCGGGAAACCGCCATCGCCGAGGCCGAGCAGGCCGCGCTGTCGGCCCGGCCCACCATCGAGATGCGCGGGCTGCTGCGATGAGCTCGCCCGACCACGACCCGAAGCAAGCGGCGACCGAAGGGGCCGGCGTGCCCCGTGCCGACGGTGAGGTCATCAACGTTCGCCGCGGCATGTTCGGCATCACCGGTAGCGGTGACACCACCGGGTACGGGCGGCTGGTGCGGGAGGTCGTGCTGCCCGGCAGCTCTCCCCGCCCATACGGGGGCTATTTCGACGACGTGGTGGACCGGCTGGCCGACGCTCTGCAGGCGGCCGACGTCGAATTCTCCGACGCGATAGAGAAAGTCGTGGTGTACCGCGACGAGCTGACCCTGCACGTGCGCCGCGAGGCGCTCCCCCAGGTGGCCCAGCGCCTTCGCGACGAACCGGAGCTGCGTTTCGAGATGTGCCTGGGCGTGAGTGGGGTGCACTATCCCCACGAGGCGGGCCGCGAACTGCACGCGGTGTATCCGCTCCAGTCGATCACGCACAACCGCCGCGTCCGGCTGGAAGTGGCTGCGCCGGACGGGGATCCGCACATCCCCTCGCTGTTCGGCGTCTATCCGACGACGGACTGGCACGAGCGCGAAACCTACGACTTCTTCGGCATCGTCTTCGACGGGCACCCGTCGCTCACCCGCATCGAGATGCCCGACGACTGGCATGGCCATCCGCAGCGCAAGGACTATCCCCTCGGCGGCATCCCGGTGGAATACAAGGGCGCGCAGATACCCCCGCCCGACGAGCGGAGAGCGTACAACTGATGAGCACAGTCACTGACTCGACCAACGGCGGAGGCGGCGCCGGTGAAACCGTGCTGGTCGCCGGCGGCCAGGACTGGGACCAGATCGTCGACGCCGCTCGCAACGCCGACCCCGGCGAGCGGATCGTCGTCAACATGGGACCCCAGCACCCGTCCACCCACGGCGTGCTGCGGCTGATCCTGGAGATCGAGGGCGAGACGGTCACCGACGTCCGCTGCGGAATCGGCTACCTGCACACCGGCATCGAGAAGAACCTGGAATACCGCTACTGGACCCAGGGCGTCACCTTCGTGACCCGAATGGATTATCTGTCACCGTTTTTCAACGAGACCGCGTACTGCCTGGGCGTGGAGAAGCTGCTCGGCATCACCGATCAGATCCCGGAGCGGGTCAACGTCATCCGGGTGATGATGATGGAGCTCAACCGGATCTCCTCGCATCTGGTCGCATTGGCCACCGGCGGCATGGAGCTGGGCGCCATGACGCCGATGTTCGTCGGCTTCCGCGGCCGCGAGATCGTGCTGACCCTGTTCGAGAAGATCTCCGGATTGCGGATGAACAGCGCCTACATCCGGCCGGGCGGCGTGGCACAGGACCTGCCGCCGGGTGCGGAGTCCGACGTCGCCGAGGCCCTCAAGCCGCTGCGCCAGGTGCTGCGCGAAATGGGCGGCCTACTCAACGAAAACGCCATCTGGAAGGCGCGCACCCAGGACATCGGCTACCTGGACCTGACCGGGTGCATGGCGCTGGGCATCACCGGGCCGATCCTGCGGGCCACCGGGTTGCCGCACGACCTGCGCAAGAGCGAACCGTACTGCGGATATGAAAACTATGAATTCGACGTGATGACCGCCGACACGTGTGATGCTTACGGGCGCTACATGATTCGCGTCAACGAGATGTGGGAGTCGATCAAGATCATCGAGCAGTGTCTGGACAAGTTGAAGCCGGGCCCGACCATGATCGAGGACCGCAAGATCGCCTGGCCGGCCGACTTGAAGGTGGGCCCCGACGGCATGGGGAACTCACCCGAGCACATCGCCAAGATCATGGGCAGCTCGATGGAGGCGTTGATCCACCACTTCAAATTGGTCACCGAGGGCATCCGCGTTCCCGCGGGCCAGGTCTACACCGCGGTGGAGTCGCCGCGCGGCGAACTCGGCGTGCACATGGTCAGCGACGGCGGCACCCGCCCCTACCGGGTGCACTACCGGGACCCCTCGTTCACCAACCTGCAGTCGGTCGCCGCGATGTGCGAGGGCGGCATGGTGGCCGATTTGATCACCGCGGTCGCCAGCATCGACCCGGTCATGGGCGGGGTCGACCGGTGACCGGCCCGCAGGGACAGCCGGTCTTCCTCCGGCTCGGACCGCCGCCGGAGGAGCCCAACGCGTTCGTCACCGAGGGTGCGCCGCAGTCGTATTCGCCGGAGGTGCGGGCACGGCTGGAAGTCGACGCCAAGGAGATCGTCGGCCGCTACCCCAACAAGCGCTCGGCGCTGCTGCCGTTGCTGCACCTGGTGCAGGCCGAGGACTCCTACCTGACCCCGGCCGGTCTGGAGTTCTGCGGGGAGCAGCTGGGACTGACCGGCGCCGAGGTGTCGGCGGTGGCGAGCTTCTACACCATGTACCGCCGCGGGCCCACGGGTGACTACCTCGTCGGTGTCTGCACCAACACGCTGTGCGCCATCATGGGCGGCGACGCGATATTCGACGCGCTGAAGGAACATCTGGGCATCGGCAATGACGAGACCACCCCCGACGGCTCGGTCACCCTGCAACACATCGAGTGCAACGCCGCCTGCGATTACGCGCCGGTGGTGATGGTCAACTGGGAGTTCTTCGACAACCAGACGTGCGACTCGGCACGCGAACTCGTCGACTCGTTGCGCTCCGGTGAGCCCAAGCCGCCGACGCGGGGCGCCCCGCTGTGCGCCTTCCGCGAGACGTCGCGCATCCTGGCCGGCCTGCCCGACGAGCGCCCGGACCAGGGCCAGGGCGGGGCGGGCGAGGCCACCCTGGCCGGGCTGAAAGTGGCGCAGGAACACGGCATGCAGGCGCCGACTCCCCCGGGGAGCCCGTCATGACGACCTCTCAGGCCACGCCGCTCACCCCGGTCATCAGCCGCTTCTGGGACGACCCGGAGTCCTGGACCCTGGAGACCTACCGCCGGCACGACGGCTACGAGGCGATGAAGAAGGCGCTGGCCATGGCGCCCGACGACGTCATCGCAACCGTCAAGGACTCCGGGCTGCGCGGCCGCGGCGGCGCCGGCTTCTCGACCGGCACCAAGTGGTCGTTCATCCCGCAGGGCGACACCGGCGCGGCCGCCAAGCCGCACTACCTCGTGGTCAACGCCGACGAGTCCGAACCCGGTACGTGCAAAGACATTCCGTTGATGCTGGCGACGCCGCACGTACTGGTCGAGGGTGTGATCATCGCCGCCTACGCGATCCGGGCCAGCCACGCGTTCATCTACGTGCGCGGCGAGGTGCTGCCGGTGCTGCGCCGCCTGCAGAACGCGGTGGCCGAGGCCTACGCCGCCGGATACCTGGGCCGCGACATCAACGGTTCGGGGTTCGACCTCGAGCTGGTGGTGCACGCCGGCGCCGGCGCCTACATCTGCGGCGAGGAGACCGCGCTGCTCGATTCCCTGGAGGGCCGGCGCGGCCAGCCCAGGCTGCGCCCGCCGTTCCCCGCGGTGGCGGGCCTCTACGGCTGCCCCACGGTGATCAACAACGTCGAGACGATCGCCAGCGTGCCCTCGATCATCCTCAACGGCGTCGACTGGTTCCGGTCCATGGGCAGCGAGAAATCGCCCGGCTTCACGCTGTATTCGCTGAGCGGGCACGTCGCTCGGCCCGGCCAGTACGAGGCGCCGCTGGGCATCACGCTGCGCGAATTGCTCGCCTACGCCGGCGGAGTGCGGGCCGGGCACCGACTCAAGTTCTGGACCCCCGGCGGATCGTCCACCCCGCTGCTCACCGACGAGCACCTCGACGTGCCGCTGGACTACGAGGGCGTGGGCGGGGTCGGCTCGATGCTGGGCACCAAGGCGCTGGAGATCTTCGACGAGACCACCTGCGTGGTGCGCGCCGTGCGCCGCTGGACGTACTTCTACAAGCACGAATCGTGCGGGAAGTGCACCCCCTGCCGGGAGGGGACCTTCTGGCTGGACCAGATCTACGAGCGGCTTGAAACCGGTACGGGCACCAGCGAGGACATCGACAAGCTGTTGGACATCTCCGACACCATCCTGGGGAAGTCGTTCTGCGCGTTGGGCGATGGCGCCGCCAGCCCGGTGATGTCGTCGATCAAGTTCTTTCGCGACGAATACGTGGCCCACGTCGAAGGCGGTGGCTGCCCGTTCGACCCCAGAGACTCCATGCTGAACGGAAAGGCTTGACACTTTGACCAGTGCCGCCAAAACCGAGACCGGCGACCCCAAGGACGGCCCCGAGCGTCCGCCGGACATGGTGACGCTGACCATCGACGGCAACGAAATCAGCGTGCCCAAGGGCACTTTGGTGATCCGAGCGGCCGAATTGATGGGCGTCCAGATCCCGCGGTTCTGCGACCACCCGCTGCTCGAGCCCGTCGGTGCCTGCCGGCAGTGCCTGGTCGAGGTCGAGGGGCAGCGCAAGCCGATGGCGTCGTGCACGACGGTCGCCACCGACGACATGGTGGTGCGCACGCAGCTCACCTCCGAGGCCGCCGACAAGGCCCAGCACGGGGTGATGGAGCTGCTGCTCATCAACCACCCGCTCGATTGCCCGATGTGCGACAAGGGCGGCGAGTGCCCGCTGCAGAACCAGGCGATGTCCAACGGCCGCACCGATTCTCGCTTCACCGACGTCAAACGCACGTTCGCCAAGCCGATCAACATCTCCGCCCAGGTGCTGCTGGATCGCGAGCGCTGCATCCTGTGCGCCCGCTGCACCCGATTCTCCGAGCAGATCGCCGGCGACCCCTTCATCGACATGCAGGAGCGGGGCGCCCTGCAGCAGGTCGGCATCTACGCCAACGAGCCGTTCGACTCGTACTTCTCGGGCAACACGGTGCAGATCTGCCCGGTCGGCGCGCTGACCGGAACGGCCTACCGCTTCCGCGCCCGCCCGTTCGACCTGGTGTCCAGCCCCAGCGTGTGCGAGCACTGCGCGTCCGGGTGCGCCCAGCGCACCGACCACCGGCGCGGCAAGGTGCTGCGCCGCCTGGCCGGCGACGACCCCGAGGTCAACGAGGAGTGGAACTGCGACAAGGGCCGGTGGGCGTTCACCTACGCGACCCAGCCGGACGTCATCACCACTCCCCTGATCCGTGATGCGGACGGCGCGCTGGTGCCCGCGTCGTGGTCGCACGCGATGGCCACGGCGATCCGGGGCCTCGAGGCGGCCCGCGGGCGCACGGGCGTGCTGGTCGGCGGCCGGGCGACGCTGGAGGACGCCTACGCCTACTCGAAGTTCGCCCGAATCGTGCTGGACAGCAACGACATCGACTTCCGCGCCCGCCCCAGCTCGGCCGAGGAGGCCGGCTTCCTGGCGGCACACATCGCCGGCCGGCGCAATGTCAGCTATTCCGATCTGGAATCCGCGCCGGTGGTGGTGCTCGTCGGCTTCGAGCCCGAGGACGAGTCCCCGATCGTGTTCCTGCGACTGCGCAAGGCCGCCCGCAAGCGCGGGCTGCCGGTGTACGCGATCGCGCCGTTCGCCACGCGGGCGCTGGTGAAGATGTCGGGCCGGCTGATCAAGACCGCTCCGGGGGGCGAGGCCGCGGCGCTGGACGCGCTGGGCACCGGCGAGGTGGGCGACCTGCTCTCCTCCCCGGGCGCGGTCATCATGGTCGGGGAACGGCTGGCCACGGTGCCCGGCGGGCTGTCCGCCGCCGCCCGGCTCGCCGACGCCACCGGGGCCCGGCTGGCGTGGGTGCCGCGGCGCGCCGGCGAGCGCGGCGCGCTGGAGGCCGGCGCGCTGCCCACCCTGCTGCCCGGCGGCCGCCCGCTTGACGACGAGGCCGCCCGCGCACAGATCGCGGCGGCGTGGCACGTCTCCGAATTGCCTTCCGCCGGTGGGCGTGACGTCGAGGGCATCCTCGCCGGCGCCGCCGACGGGACGCTGGGCGCCCTGCTGGTCGGCGGCGTCGAACCCGACGACTTCGCCGATCCCCAAGCCGTGCTGGCCGCGCTGGACTCCGCGGGCTTCGTGGTCAGCCTGGAGCTGCGGGGCAGCGCGGTGACCGAGCGCGCCGACGTGGTGTTCCCGGTCGCGCCGACGACGCAGAAGGCCGGCGCCTTCGTCAACTGGGAGGGCCGCTACCGCCCCTTCGAACCCGCGCTGCGCGGCACCATCGCGCAGGCCAGCCAGTCCGACCACCAAGTACTCGACGCGCTGGCCGAGGAGATGGGCGTCTATCTCGGCCTGTCGACCGCCGAAGCGGCCCGCACGGAACTGGCCGGGCTGGGCACCTGGGACGGCGGCTGGGCGTCCGGCCCGTCCGTCGCGACCCCGGAGCCGACCCAGCCCGGTGCGGGTGAAGCCGTGCTCACCGGCTGGCGGATGCTGCTCGACAACGGCCGGATGCAAGACGGCGAGCCGCATTTGGCCGGCACCGCACGCAAACCCGCGGTTCGGCTGTCGGCAGACACGGCCGCCGAAATCGGCGCCGCCGACGGCGACGCGGTGACCGTCAGCACGCCGCGCGGATCGATCAGCCTGCCGCTGATCATCACCGACATGCCCGACCGGGTGGTGTGGCTTCCGCTGAACTCGCCGGGTTGCGCCGTGCACCGGCAGCTGGGCGTAAGCCTGGGCAGCACAGTGAAAATCGGAGTGGGATCATGACGACGAGCTCCTTGTCCGCATTCGGGCACGACACCTGGTGGCTGGTGCTGGGCAAGGCGCTGGCCATCTTCGTGTTCCTCATGCTCAACGTGCTGGTCGCGATCCTGCTGGAACGCAAGATCCTGGGCTGGATGCAGCTGCGGCCCGGTCCCAACCGGGCGGGACCGTGGGGCACGCTGCAAAGCCTCGCCGACGGAATCAAGTTGGCGCTCAAGGAAACCATCACCCCCGGCGGTGTCGACAAGTTCGTCTACTTCGCGGCTCCGGTCATCTCGACGATCCCGGCGTTCACCGCGTTCGCGTTCATCCCCTTCGGCCCGGTGGTGTCGGTGTTCGGCCACCGCACCCCGCTTCAGCTGACCGACCTGCCGGTCGCGGTGCTGTTCATTCTCGGGCTGTCGGCCATCGGGGTGTACGGCATCGTGCTGGGCGGCTGGGCATCCGGGTCCACCTACCCGCTGCTGGGCGGCGTGCGCTCCACCGCCCAGGTCATCTCCTACGAGGTGGCGATGGGGCTGTCGTTCGCGGCGGTGTTCCTCTACGCCGGTTCGATGTCCACGTCGGAGATCGTCGCCGCGCAGGACCGGGTCTGGTACGTGTTCCTGCTGCTGCCGTCGTTCGTGATCTACCTGATCTCGATGGTCGGTGAAACCAACCGGGCCCCATTCGATTTGCCCGAGGCCGAGGGCGAACTGGTCGCCGGCTTCCACACCGAGTATTCGTCGCTGAAGTTCGCGATGTTCATGCTCGCCGAGTACGTCAACATGATGACGGTGTCGTCGCTGGCCACCGCGTTGTTCTTCGGAGGCTGGCACGCGCCCTGGCCGATCAACATGTGGGCGGGCGCCAACACCGGGTGGTGGCCGGTGCTCTGGTTCACCGCCAAGATGTGGACCTTCCTGTTCATCTACTTCTGGCTGCGGGCCTCGCTGCCCCGGCTGCGCTACGACCAGTTCATGGCGCTGGGCTGGAAGCTGCTGATCCCCGCCTCACTGGTCTGGGTGTTGATCGCGGCCGTGATTCGGACCATGCAGAACCAGGGGTATGCGCATTGGACCCCGGTGCTGGTGGTCAGCAGCATCGTGTTCGCGACGGCACTGGTGCTGTTGTTGCGAAAACCGTTCGCCACGCCGGGTATTCGCGCGCTGGAGCGACAGCTCCGCCGCCAGGCCAAACAGCTGCCTGCCGGACAGACCTCCACACCCGTATTCCCGACACCGCCGCTGCCGATGAAGTCCCTGGCGGCCGCGAGCAAGGAGAAAGCACGTGGCTAAGTTCCTAGACGCCGTTGCCGGATTCGGCGTGACGTTCGGATCGATGTTCAAGAAGAACGTCACCGAGGAGTATCCGGAGAAGCCGGGCCCGGTGGCGCCGCGCTATCACGGCCGTCACCAGCTCAACCGGTACCCGGACGGTCTGGAGAAGTGCATCGGGTGCGAGTTGTGCGCGTGGGCCTGCCCGGCCGACGCGATCTACGTCGAGGGCGCGGACAACACCGAGGAGCTCAGGTATTCGCCCGGAGAACGGTACGGACGGGTCTATCAGATCAACTACCTGCGCTGCATCGGTTGCGGCCTGTGCATCGAGGCCTGCCCGACCCGCGCGCTGACGATGACCAACGACTACGAGATGGCCGACGACAACCGCGCCGACCTGATCTACGAGAAGGACCGGCTGCTGGCTCCCCTGCTGCCCGACATGACCGCGCCGCCGCACCCGCGCGCGCCCGGTGCCACCGACAAGGACTACTACCAGGGCAACGTCACCGCGGACGGCCTCAAGGAGACCGAGAAGGCCGGGGAATCCCGGTGACTGGAGTGACAAGCCAGCTCCTGGCTTCCGACACCATCGTGCGCACCTCCACCGGTGAAGCGGTGGCGTTCTGGGTGCTGGGCGCGCTCGCGCTGATCGGCGCGATCGGGGTGGTGCTCGCGGTCAACGCCGTGTACTCAGCGATGTTCCTGGCGATGACCATGATCATCCTGGCGGTGTTCTACATGATCCAGGACGCGCTGTTCTTGGGTGTCGTCCAGGTCGTCGTCTACACCGGCGCGGTGATGATGCTGTTCTTGTTCGTGCTGATGCTGATCGGCGTGGACTCCGCGGAATCCCTGAAGGAAACGCTGCACGGTCAGCGCATCGCCGCGGTCCTGGCCGGGATCGGCTTCGGCGTTCTGCTGATCGCGGCGATCGGCACCGCCGCGACCGTCGGCTTCGCGGGCCTGACCACCGCCAACGCCAACGGCAACGTGGAAGGGCTTGCGGCGCTCGAAGCGTTCGCGGTGGGCCAGCACCATCGCGCCGATGGCCGCGGTGATCAGCAGCGCGCTGGTGAGTTCGAACGCCCAGACGTACCGCGAGAAGATCAGCGCCGCAAGCCCTTCCACGTTGCCGTTGGCGTTGGCGGTGGTCAGGCCCGCGAAGCCGACGGTCGCGGCGGTGCC
>NZ_LZJN01000187.1 GCF_001667735.1 Mycobacterium sp. E183 | reverse complement strand
AAACGCGCGCCCGAGTTCTTCGGCGGTGCGGCGCGCCCCGACGACCACGGCGCGCACCGCGTCCGACCCGCAGCGCGCGCAGCGCCGCGTCGGCTCAGTCCGCCCGCACCAACGGCAGACCAGCGCCGGGCCGCCCTCCCGCAACGACTCGGCCAGGGAGAGCGGACCCGTGCAGTGCCGGCACCGGGCGATGGTGCGGCAGCGCGCGCAGGCCAGCGACGGGACGTATCCGCGCCGCGGCACCTGCACCAGCACCGGCGCCCCGGCCTCCAGCGACGAGCGGGCGGCGCGCAGCGCGATCGACGGGATGCGCGCGGTCCGCGCGGCCGGGTCGCGTTCGTCGGCGTAACCGGTGTCGTCGAGGGCGACCACCCGCGGCGTGCGGGCGCGCACCACCGCCCGGGCCGCGACGATGTCGTGCGCCCACCCGCTGCGCACCAACGCCTGCGCCTCGGCGGTGCGCGCGTAGCCCCCGATCAGCGCCGCGCACCGCGCCTGGTGGGCGCGCAGCATCGCCACCTCGCGGGCGTGCGGGTACGGCGCCCGGGGCTCGGCCAGGCTGTCGTCGGCGTCCGCCCACACCATCACCAGACCCAGATCGCTCAGCGGCGCGAAAGCCGCGCTGCGGGTGCCGATCACCAGCCTGGCCTGACCGCGCAACGCTGCCAGCCATCGCCGGTAGCGGGCCGCCGGCCCCAGCCCGGCCGACAGCGCCACCACGCCGCTCTCGTCGATCCGCGCGGCCGCGGCCCGCACCAGCGAGTCCAGGTCGCGCTGGTCGGGCACGATCGCCAGCACCGCCCGACCTGCGCGGATCGTCTGCGCGGCGGCCTCGGCGAACCGGTCCGCCCACGACTCCCCCGGCAGGGCCTGCCAGACGGCCCGCGCAGCGCGGGACTCGGCCAGGGCGTCCAGGAACTGGGCGCCCCGCCCGTAGACCGCCCACGCCGACGGGTCGACCGGCGCGGGTGGCGGCGGCCGCACCGCCGCCGTCGGTTCCCGCTCCACCCGCGCGTGCCGGGGCGGCACCGCCAGGCGCAGGACGTCCGGCCGGGTGCCGGCGTAGCGCGCCGCCACCGCGTCGACCAGCCGGCGGATCTCGGCTGTCAGCACCGGTTCGGCCGAGACGACGCGGTCCAGGTAACCGAGCTTGCCCTGATGGTCGGTGTCGTTGCGGCGCTCCAGCACGAACGCGTCGACCAGCCGGCCGTGAAACCGCACCCGCACCCGCACCCCCGGCTGGGCGTCGTCGGACTGCTCGGCCGACACCAGGTAATCGAACTCGCGGTCCAGGTGCGGCACCGAGAGCATCGGCAGCACCCGGGCAATGGGCTCGACCTGAACGGGCGTGCGCGCGCTGCCGCTCAAGGCGCTCTCATGGCCCGGCTGGTGCTCAACCCCGTACCGTCCGGGTCAGCTTTCGGCCGGTTCCGGGGTGCCGGCGTCGGCCGGCGCCTCACGACCGAAGAAGAACCCCGCGGTCATCAGGATCAGCGCCGCGGCGTACGACCACCAGATCGGCACCGCCAGCGCCTCGTTGCCCAGGATGAAACGGCCGATGGCGATCAGCGAATCCGACGCCGCGAAACACACCGCCCCCACCGCCGTCCAGATCGTCGGCAGCTTCGCCACCAGAGCGGCGCACACCATCGCGGTCAGCACCAGAATGTAGGCCACCACCGGGAGCGTCAGCTTGCCCAGGTGCGGCCAGAACCAGGCCAGCAGCGCGACGGTGGCCACACACATCGCGACCACGGCGGCGATGCGCAACCGCGACGGGCGCCTGGCGGCCAGGGGCAGCAGCGCGCCCAGGAAACACAAGTGCGCCAACAGGAATGCGCCAAGGCCCACGACGAACGACTGGGCCCACCACGGGATCGCCAGCGACCAGTCACCGACGGCCGACAGCAGCAGCGCCGGCATCAGCCACCGCCGCTCACGCACGACGGCGTGGCCCGCCGCGGCGGCGGTCAGCAACAGCGCCATCGAGGCCTTGAACAGCGGCTGCGCCACCCAGTGCCCAGTCAGCTCGGCCCCCGGCTCCGAACCCAGCGCCAACACCGTCAGGTACACGCCGTAACCGAGGGCCGCCCAGCCTGCCAGCACCCAGCCGCCGAACACCAGCCGAGGTGCGTACGGTACGTCCATGCCCAGCTTGGACAACACAGCCGACGAAAAGCCCGCTATCGACCCCATCCTGCAGAAGGTACTGGATGCGGTTCCGTTCCGGCTATCCACCGAGGACGGCGTCGACGCGGCGCGGCAACGGTTCCGCGACCTGCCCCGGCGGCCGCTGCACCCCGAGCTGCGCGTCGAGGACCGCGCCATTCCCGGTCCAGGAGGGTCGGTCGGCGTCCGGATCTATTGGCCGCCAATCGAATCCGAGAGCGCCACCCCGCCCGTCGTGCTGTATTTCCACGGCGGCGGATTCGTGGTGGGCGACCTTGACAGCTACGACGGCACGGCCCGCCAGCACGCCGTCGGCGCCGACGCCATCGTGGTCTCCGTCGACTACCGGCTGGCGCCGGAGCACCCCTACCCCGCCGCGATCGAAGACGCCTGGGCCGCAACGCTTTGGGTCGCCGAGAACGCCGCCGGGCTGGGCGGTGACCCGAACCGGATGGGCGTGGCCGGGGATTCGGCCGGTGGCACGATCAGCGCGGTGATGGCCCATCGGGCGCGGGACCACGGCGCACCGGCCATCGCGTTTCAGCTGCTGTGGTACCCGTCGACGATGTGGGACGCGTCGCTGCCGTCCTTCACCGAAAACGCCGGCGCGCCGATCCTCGACGTCAAGGCCGTCGCCGAGTTCTCGCGTTGGTACGCGGGCGAAGTCGACCTGTCCGCCCCGCCGCCGGGCATGGCGCCCGGGCGGGCCGGCGACGTATCCAACCTGCCGCCCGCCTACATCGCCGTCGCGGGTCACGACCCGCTGCGCGACGACGGCACCCGGTACGGCGAACGCCTTGCCGCCGCCGGCGTGACCGTCGAGGTGCACAACGCCGAGACGCTGGTGCACGGTTACCTCGGCTACGGCGGCGTGGTGCCCGCGGCCACCGCCGCGATGGAACGCGGGCTGACGGCCCTGCGAACGGGGCTACGCCGCTGAAGCCGGAGCGTACGGTGAATCCATGACGGAGCCCACCTTCGCCCGACCGGGGATCGACCCGACGTTCAAGGCGTTGCTCGACGCCTTCCCGATGACCTTCACCGCAGCCGACGGCGTGGAGACCGCGCGCTCGCGGCTGCGAATGCTCAAAGTGCCACCCGAGATGCTGCCCGACCTGCGCGTCGAGGAGCGCACGATCGGACATGGCGACGTCAGCGACGTCGGAGTGCGGATCTACTGGCCGCCCCTGGAACCCGAAGAGCCGCTGCCCGTCGTCGTCTTCTATCACGGCGGCGGCTTCTGCCTCGGTGACCTCGACACCCACGACCCCCTGGCCCGCGCGCACGCCGTCGGCGCCGAGGCCATCGTGGTGTCCGTGGACTACCGGCTCGCCCCCGAGCACCCGTTCCCGGCCGGCGTGCACGACTCCTGGGCGGCGCTGCAGTGGGTCGCCGAGAACGCCGCGGAGCTGGGCGGTGACCCCGGCCGGATCGCCGTCGCCGGCGACTCGGCCGGCGGCAACCTGGCCGCCGTGATGGCGCACCTGGCCACCGCGAACGCCGGGCCGGAGCTGAGCTTCCAGCTGCTCTGGTACCCGGTCGTCACCGCCGACCTGTCGCTGCCGTCCTACACCGACAACGCCAACGCGCCCATCCTGGACCGCGACGTGATCGACGCCTTCCTGGCGTGGTATCTGCCCGACATCGACATCAGCGACCCGACGGTGCTGCCCACCACCCTGGCCCCGGCGAACGCGACGGACCTGTCCGGGTTGCCGCCCGCCTACATCGCGACCGCCGAACACGATCCGCTGCGCGACGACGGGGCCCGCTACGCCGAGCTGCTCGACGCCGCCGGCGTGCCCGCGGAATTGAGCAACGAGCCCAACCTGGTGCACGGCTACGCGAGCTTCGCCCTGGTGATCCCCGCGGCCTCCGCTGCCACCGACCGCGGGCTGGCCGCGCTGAAGAAGGCGCTACACCCCTAGGCGGTCACGATGAGCAGCACTCCCGACTACCACACGCTGATCGTCGGCGCCGGCTTCTCCGGGATCGGCGCCGCCATCAAGCTCGACAACGCCGGGCTGTCCGACTACCTCGTCGTCGAGGCGGGCGACGGGGTCGGCGGGACGTGGCACTGGAACACGTATCCCGGTATCGCCGTGGACATCCCGTCGTTCTCCTACCAGTTCTCCTTCGAGCAGAGCCCGGACTGGTCGCGGACCTACGCGCGGGGCCGCGAACTCAAGGCCTACGCCGAACACTGCGTCGACAAGTACGGCATCCGATCGCGAATCCGGTTGAACACCAAGGTGCAATCCGCCGAGTTCGACGACGAGCGGTCCCTGTGGCGGGTGCAGACCGACCCCGGCGGAACCGTCACCGCCCGCTTCCTGATCAGCGCGTGCGGCGTGCTCACCGTGCCCAACCTGCCCGACATCGACGGCGTCGACAGCTTCGGCGGTGTCACGATGCACACCGCGCGCTGGGATCACGACCAGGATCTGAGCGGCAAGCGCGTCGCGATCATCGGCACCGGCGCCTCGGCCGTCCAGGTCATTCCCGAAATCGCGCCGATTGTCAAGCAGCTCACCGTTTTCCAGCGCACCCCGATCTGGTGCTTCCCCAAGCTGGACGTCGCGCTGCCGGCCCCGGCCCGCTGGGCGATGCGGATCCCGGGCGGCAAGATCGTGCAGCGGCTGCTCAGCCAGGCCTTCGTCGAAGTCACCTTCCCGATCTCCGCGCACTACTTCACGGTGGTGCCGCTGGCCAAGAGGATGGAGTCGGCGGGGCTGGCCTACCTACGCAAACAGGTGCACGACCCCACGGTGCGCGACCAACTCACCCCGCGCTACGCGGTCGGCTGCAAGCGCCCCGGCTTCCACAACGAGTACCTGGCCACGTTCAACCGCGACAACGTGCGACTGGTCACCGAGCCGATCGACAAGATCACGCCCACGGCGGTGGCCACCACCGACGGCGAAGCCCATGAGATAGACGTGCTGATCCTGGCCACCGGTTTCAAGGTGATGGATCCCGACGACGTCCCGACGTTCGCGGTGACCGGCAGCGGCGGCAAGTCGTTGAGCCGGTTCTGGGACGAGCACCGGCTGCAGGCCTACGAGGGCGTGAGCGTGCCCGATTTCCCCAACCTGTTCACGGTTTTCGGCCCGTACGGCTACGTGGGCTCGTCGTATTTCGCGCTGATCGAGACGCAGACCCACCACATCGTGCGGTGCCTGAAACGGGCGCAGCGCGACCTCGCGACGCGCGTGGAGGTCACCGGCGAGGCCAACGACCGGTACTTCGCCGAGATGCTGCGCCGACGGCACCGGCAGATCTTCTGGCAGGACAGCTGCCGACTGGCGAACAGCTACTACTTCGACAAGAACGGCGACGTCCCGCTGCGGCCCACCACCACCGTCGAGGCCTATTGGCGCAGCCGGCGCTTCGACCTCGACGACTACCGATTCACCGGCAGTTCCGCCTAGCGAACGCACCGAAAACCCGGTGCTGGTTGTCACCACCCGGCGCTAGGCTGCACGCGTGGCCAAGGAGTTTCCGCGTCTCGACGAGTCGCTCACCGAGTTCATCAACGATCAGGCCATGTTCTTCGTCGCCACCGCGCCGTCCGAGGGAGGCCGAATCAACCTGTCCCCCAAAGGGTATCGGGACACCTTCGCGGTCATCGACGATCACACCGTGGCCTATCTGGACCTGTTCGGCAGCGGGGTGGAAACGATTGCGCACTTGCGTGACAACGGCCGCATCACCATCATGTTCTGCTCGTTCACCCGCAACTCGCGCATCCTGCGGCTGTTCGGCACCGGACGGGTGGTCCGCCCCGACGACGCCGAGTTCGGCGAATTCGTCGGCAAGTTTGGGAACCCGCACGCGGGCGTGCGCGCCGTCATCGTCGTCGATCTCGAGCGAATCGCCGACGCGTGCGGGTTCGCGGTGCCGTACTACGAGCTCGTCGACGAACGCCCGGTGCTCGACGACTACCACAGCAAGGCGCCCGGCGAGGCCTACGTTCGCCTGGTAGGGCGCAACCGGCGAAGCATCGATGGATTGCCGGCGCTGGACGCCGACCACCCGCTGCCTAGATAGCGCGCTTGAGGTCGTCGACCTTGTCGAGCTGCTCCCACGGCAGTTCGACGTCGGTGCGGCCGAAGTGGCCGTAGGCGGCGGTCTGCGCGTAGATCGGGCGCAGCAGGTCCAGGTCACGGATGATCGCGCCGGGCCGCAGGTCGAACACCTCGGGCACGATCTTCTCGATCTTGACCGGGTCGACCGTCGCGGTGCCGAACGTCTCGATGAACAGGCCGACCGGGGCCGCCTTGCCGATGGCGTAGGCCACCTGCACCTCGACGCGCTCCGCGAGCCCGGCGGCGACGATGTTCTTCGCCACCCAGCGCATCGCGTACGCCGCCGACCGGTCCACCTTGGACGGATCCTTACCGGAGAAGGCGCCGCCGCCGTGGCGGGCCCAGCCGCCGTAGGTGTCGACGATGATCTTGCGGCCGGTGAGGCCGGCGTCGCCCATCGGCCCGCCGAGGACGAACTTGCCGGTCGGGTTGACCAGCACCCGGGTCGACGACGAATCCAGGGTGTCGTGCGCCAGCTCGCTCAGCACGCTCTTGAGCACGTGCTCCCGGATGTCGGGGTCGAGCGTCTTCTCCAGGTCGATGCCGTCGGCGTGCTGCGTCGAGACGACCACGGTGTCGAGGCGTACGGGGACGTCGTCCTCGTAGGCGATGGTGACCTGGGTCTTGCCGTCCGGGCGCAGGTATCCCAGCGTGCCGTTCTTGCGCACCTCGGTCAGCTTCCGTGACAGCCGGTGGGCCAGCGCGATGGGCAGGGGCATCAGCTCGGGGGTGTCGGCGATCGCGTAGCCGAACATCAGGCCCTGGTCGCCGGCGCCCTGGGAGTCCAGCGGGTCCGCGGCGCCCTCGACGCGCGCCTCGTGGGCGGTGTCGACGCCCTGGGCGATGTCGGGCGACTGGGCGCCGATGCCGATGTTCACCCCGCACGACGCCCCGTCGAAGCCCTTGTCCGACGAGTCGTAGCCGATGTCCAAAATGCGCGCGCGGACCGTGTTGGTGATGTCGGCGAACGCCTCCTTCGCCGTCGTCGTCACCTCGCCGACGACGTGCACCTGACCGGTGGTGACCAGCGTCTCCACCGCGACGCGTGAGCGGGGGTCCTGCGCCAGCAGGGCGTCGAGGACCGAGTCGCTGATCGCGTCACAGATCTTGTCGGGATGTCCCTCAGTCACCGACTCACTGGTAAACAGGCGACCCTTTTCGCTCACAATCGAATCCTTCCGAATAGTTAGTTAACCGAATTATATCGGCTGGCATCGGGCCGGCCGGCGCCTGGCCCCGCGCCACAGCAAAATCGAACCGTATTACCCGCCGCCGTGCAGGAACGTGGCGATCGCATCCACGATACGACTGGCCATCAGCGTCTTGGAGCCGTGTTGCAGCGCCGACTCGGTGCCGTCGGAGGCCAGCAGCCAGCCGTCGTTGCTGTCCACCTCGAACGCCCTGCCGTCGCCCACCGCGTTGACCACCAACAGGTCGCAACCCTTGCGGCGCAGCTTGGCCCTGGCGTGAAACAGCACATCGCCGTTGGCGTCGCCCGTTTCGGCGGCGAACCCGACGATGGCCCGCATGTTGGGCAGCTCGCCGCCGGCGCGCGCCCGCACCGCACCGGCCAGCACGTCGTCGTTGCGGACCAGCTCGATCGTCGGTGGCTGTTCCCGGTCGTTCGAGCCCTTTTTGATCTTCGCGGCGGAAACCTGCGCGGGGCGGAAGTCGGCGACGGCCGCGGCCATCACCAGCACGTCGGCCGCGGGCGCGTGCTTGGCCACCGCGTCGCCGAGTTGCTCGGCCGAGCTGACGTGGACCACCTCGACGCCGGCCGGGTCGATCAGGCCCGCGGTGTGCCCGGCGATCAGCGTGACCTCGGCGCCGCGCTGGGCGGCGACGCGCGCCACCGCGTAGCCCTGCTTACCGGAGCTGCGGTTGCCGATGAAGCGCACGGGGTCGATCGGTTCGCGGGTGCCGCCCGCGGTGACCAGGAGCTTGCAGCCGGCGAGGTCGTACGGGAGCGCGTCGTGGCGTTCCAGCAGCAGTTGGGCGAGCGTGGTGATCTCCTCGGCCTCGGGCAGCCGGCCGGAGCCGCTGTCGGACCCGGTGAGCCGCCCGAACGCCGGCTCCAGCACCACCGCCCCGCGGCGGCGCAGGGTGGCCACGTTGTCGACGGTGGCCGGGTGCAACCACATCTCGGTGTGCATGGCCGGCGCGAACAATACCGGGCATCGCGCGGTGAGCAGGGTGGCGGTCAGCAGGTCGTCGGCGCGGCCGTGCACCGCGCGGGCGAGCAGGTCCGCGGTGGCCGGCGCTACCACCACCAGATCGGCCTGCTGGCCGAGCTGGACGTGCGGCACCTCCGGGACGTTCTCGAAGATGCCGGTGTGCACCGGCTGGCCGGACAGCGCCTCGAACGTGGCGGCCCCGACGAACCGCAGCGCGGACTCGGTGGGCACGACCCGGACCAGATGGCCGGCCTCGGAGAGCTGACGAACTACCGTGCACGCCTTGTAGGCGGCGATGCCACCGGAGACGCCGACGACAATCCGTTTGCGGTCCACAGTTGGCCGGCCCTGCCCTGTTACTCGCCCTCGGTGTGCTCGAGCAGGTCGGCGTGGATCTCGCGCAGCGCGATCGACAGCGGCTTCTCCTGAAGCCCCGGCTCGACCAGCGGCCCAACGTATTCGAGGATGCCCTCGCCGAGCTGGTTGTAGTAGTCGTTGATCTGACGGGCCCGCTTGGCGGCGTAGATCACCAGGGCGTACTTGCTCGACACGCGGTCGAGCAGCTCGTCGATGGGCGGGTTGGTGATGCCCAGCGGGGTGTCGTAGGCGCCCTGCCCCCCGGCCGATGGGTCGAACCGGTCGGGGACGGCGGCCAGCGCCGCGTCGGACTGCGGAATGCTCACTTAGGTCAAACTCCTTGGCGGTCAGAGCCCCGAAACGGATTGGCTACCGCTGATGATTCGAATGCTCAATCTCGATTGGATCTGGTCTGGCTCCTGGTCTGGCCAGGCGGGTCATGCGGACTCGGCGCAGTTCCTAGCAGCAAGGATACCAATTCGGCGCACGCGGACTCCAATTGACTGTTGACCACGACCTCGTCGAAGTCGTCCTGGGCCGCCATCTCGACGCGGGCGGTCTCCAGGCGGCGCTGCATGGCCTCCGGCGTTTCGGTGCCGCGGCCGACGAGTCTGGCCTCCAGGTCCTCCCAACTGGGCGGCGCCAGGAACACCGTGATGGCCTCGGGCATCGCCCTCTTGACGGCCCTGGCGCCGGCCAGGTCGACCTCGATGAGTACCGGGATCCCGGCCGCAGTGGCGGTCCGCACCGGCTCGGCCAGGGTGCCCGACTGGTGCAGTCCGCCGTGGATCTCGGCCCATTCCAGCAGCGCGCCGTCGTCGATGAGCTGCTGAAAGCGGTCCGGGCTGACGAAGTGGTAATCGACGCCGTCGACCTCGCCCGGCCGCGGCGCCCGCGTCGTGGCCGAGACGGAAAAATGCAGCTCCGGAATTCGCTCGCGCAGGCAGCGGACGACTGTCGACTTGCCGACCGCGGAGGGACCGGACAGCACGACCACACGCCCCTTACCTGGTGGTGCGGGACGCGTGCCGTGCTCGACGTCCGGTCCCCCGCTAGCGCTCACTGGCGCTCCTGGGCTGGTGGCCCATAGCGCGGGTTGGCCGGGGCCGGGCTAGGAGCCGAACTTTTCCAGCAGGGCCTTGCGCTGGCGGTCGCCGAGGCCGCGCAGGCGGCGGGTGGGGGCGATCTCCAGCTCAGTCATGATTTCCTGCGCCTTGACCTTGCCCACCTTGGGCAACGCCTCGAGAAGCGCAGAAACCTTCATCTTGCCAAGGACTTCGTCGGTCTCGGCGTCCTTGAGCACCTGGGTGAGGTTGGTGCCGCCGCGCTTCAGCCGGTCCTTGAGCTCTGCTCGTGCTCGACGTGCGGCAGCAGCCTTCTCCAACGCGGCCGCGCGCTGCTCGTCGGTCAACTGGGGAAGGGCCACGATTCCTCCGTATCTGATCAATCAATTTCAATCGATCTCTTTTTGTCTCGCCGGTTCTTCTGCCAGCGGAGACGACCGTACTCAGGCCTCCTGACGAAATCTAACCCGGCCCCCTGGTTCAGGGGACAAACTCCCAGCATGAGCCCCGCCTGTGGCCGGAAAATGCCGTCCGGCGGACGCCTGCGATGACCGCCCGGCCGGGCCCCGCCTGCGCTTTGCGAGCGCCCGGCCCTGATCCGAAATATGGGCTCTGAGCTGCGGTTTTACCGAGTGGGCCCGGCGTCCGGCCGGCCGCCGGGGCGGCGGCCAAGGGCGGCCGCGGCGCGGCGAAACGCCTCGTGCCGGGGATCACGCATTTTTCGTTGCGTGTCGCGCGTGTCGCACCCGCGCGGCCCCCGCGTGGCGCGACGACGCCCTTCGCTGGTAAGGCCGCCAGCTAATACCCCGCGAGTTACCATCTAGCGGTGTCGAACCTGCGGATCCGTCAGGCCGCTGAACTGCTCGGAGTCAGCGACGACACCGTCCGGCGCTGGATCAACCAGGGATCGCTGACGGTCAGCCACGACGCGGCGGGCCGCAAGGTCATCGCCAGCGAAGATCTGGCCCGGTTTTCCCGGAACAACGCCCCCGCCCCGCCGCCCGACCCGCTCAGCATCGGCAGCTCGGCCCGCAACCGCTTCGTCGGGCTGGTCACCAGGGTCACCAGCGACAAGGTGATGTCCCAGGTCGAGATGCAGTGCGGCCCGTTCACCGTCGTGTCGCTGATGAGCACCGAGGCCGCCGAGGAACTGCAGTTGCGGCCCGGCAGCGTCGCCGTGGCGGTCGTCAAGGCGACCACGGTGATCGTGGAGACCGCGCGGCCAAGTACGGCCCTAGCGTCCGACTGAGCGCCGGGGCGGCCCTACGGCGCGCCCAGATAGGCGACGGCGTCCAGCATCCGCTCGCCCGCCGCCCGCAGTTCGTCCACGCCCGGCCCGGCCCGCAGCACCTCGCGGGCCACCGCGGGCAGCAGCTGGCCGGGGGCCGCCCCGCCCAGCCCGGCGAGCGCGTCGGGCCGTCCGCCCTGCACACCGAGCCCGGGCACCAGCACCGGCCCGCCCAGCGCGCTGAGATCGGGCGCCTCGAGCACCGTCGCGCCCACCACCACGCCGACGTACCCGGGCCCCGACGGCGTCGCCGACTTGTTCACCACCGCCGCCTGGTCGACCACCAGCTGGGCCACCGTGCGGCCGTCGAACGCGGCGCGCTGCACGGTGGCGCCCTCCGGGTTGGAGGTCGCCGCCAGCACGAACACGCCCCGGTCGTGAGCGGCGGCGGCTTCCAGCAGCGGCCGCAACGACCCGAATCCCAGGTACGGCGAGGCCGTGACGGCGTCGGCCGCCAGTGGCGAGTCGCCGGCCCAGGCGGCGGCGTAGGCCGCCATCGTGGTGCCGATGTCCCCGCGCTTGGCGTCGGCCAGCACCAGCACCCCGACCGAACGCAGGGCCTCGATGGTGCGTTCCAGCACCGCGAACCCGGCGGCGCCGTAGGCCTCGAAGAACGCCACCTGGGGCTTGACCACGGCGAAGCCGGCGAACGCCTCGATGCAGATGTCACAGAAGGCGGCCAGTCCATCGGCGGTGGTCGGCAAATCCCAGGCGCGGAGCAGCTCGGGATGCGGGTCGATGCCCACGCACAGCGGGCCGCGTTGCGCTTTCGCCTCGGCCAGGCGGACGCCGAACCCCGTCACCGGGCGCCTTCGCCGGGCGCGGCGCCCAGGCCGATCACGCTGTGCAGTTCTTGCAGGGACCGCACGCCGATGTCGCCGCGGATGCCCGCCTCGATGCCCTGGATGGCGGCGGAGGCGCCCTGCACCGTGGTGACGCAGGGGATGTTGACCGACACCGCGGCCGAACGGATCTCGTAGCCATCGATGCGTGGCCCGGAGTTCCCGTACGGCGTGTTGATCACCATGTCCACCTCGCCGGCCTTGATCGCGTCGACGGCCGACGCGGCCGGGCGGCCCGCCTGCGGGGGCTCGAAGTGCTTGCGGACCTCGTCACACGGAATTCCGTTGCGCCGCAACATCTCCGCGGTGCCCTCGGTGGCCAGGACGCGGAAGCCCAGGTCGGCCAGCCGCTTGACCGGGAACACCAGGGAGCGCTTGTCCCGGTTGGCAACCGAGACGAACACGGTGCCCTCGGCCGGCAGCGAGCCGTAGGCGGCCGTCTGACTCTTGGCGAAGGCGGTGCCGAAGTCGCGGTCGATCCCCATCACCTCGCCGGTGGACTTCATCTCCGGGCCCAGCAGCGAATCGATGGCCGCCCCGTCGATCCGGCGGAACCTGTGGAACGGCAGGACCGCCTCCTTGACGGCGATCGGGGCGTCGAAGGCCGCGTGGGCACCGTCCCCGGACGCCGCCAGCATGCCTTCGTCACGCAGCTGGGCAATGGTGGCGCCCAACATGATCCGGGCGCACGCCTTGGCGAGCGGCACGGCAGTGGCCTTCGACACGAACGGAACGGTGCGGCTCGCCCTCGGGTTGGCCTCCAGGACGTAGAGCACGTCGTCCTTGAGGGCGTACTGCACGTTGAGCAGCCCGATCACCCCGATGCCGTGGGCGATGGCCTCGGTCGCTCGGCGCACCTTCTCGATGTCGCTGCGGCCCAGCGTGACCGGGGGCAGCGCGCACGCCGAGTCGCCGGAGTGGATGCCGGCCTCCTCGATGTGCTCCATGATGCCGCCGATGTAGACCTCCGCGCCGTCGCACAGCGCGTCGACGTCGATCTCCACCGCGTCCTCGAGGAACCGGTCGACCAGCACCGGGTGCTCGGGCGAGAGCTCGGTGGCGCGGGTGATGTAGCCCTCCAGCGTCTCCTCGTCGTAGACGATCTCCATCCCGCGGCCGCCCAGCACGTATGACGGCCGCACCAGCACGGGATAACCGATGCCCTCGGCGATCCGGCGGGCCTGCGCGAAAGTCGTTGCCATGCCGTATTTCGGTGCGGGCAGGCCGGCGCCGGCCAGCACGTCGCCGAACGCGCCGCGGTCCTCGGCCAGGTCGATCGCCTCCGGCGGGGTGCCCACGATGGGGACCCCGGCGTCGGCCAGGCGCTGCGCCAGCCCGAGCGGGGTCTGGCCGCCCAGTTGCACGATGACGCCGACCACGCCGGGGCCCGCGCCGGCCGACTGCTGCTCGGCGCGGTACACCTCGAGGACGTCCTCGAACGTCAGCGGCTCGAAGTACAGCCGGTCTGCGGTGTCGTAGTCGGTCGACACCGTCTCGGGATTGCAGTTGACCATCACGGTCTCGAAGCCGGCCTGGCTCAACGTGGTTGCGGCGTGCACGCAGCTGTAGTCGAATTCGATGCCCTGGCCGATGCGGTTGGGTCCCGACCCGAGGATCAGCACCTTGGGCCGCTCGGCCTGCGGCGCGACTTCCGTCTCGGCGGCCGGGTCGAGTTCGTAGCTGCTGTAGTGATACGGCGTCTTGGCCTCGAACTCGGCCGCGCAGGTGTCGACGGTCTTGTACACCGGGTGGATGCCGAGCCGCTCGCGCAGCGAACGCACTCCGTTCTCCCCCGCCAGTTCCGGCCGCAGCGAGGCGATCTGGCGGTCCGACAGCCCGCTGTGCTTGGCCCGCCGCAGCAGGTCGGTGTCGAGCACCGGGGCGTCCACCAGCTCGGCGCGCAGCTTGCCCAGCTCGCCGATCTGGGCCACGAACCACGGGTCGACGCCGCTGGCCTCGGCGACCTGTTCGATCGACGCGCCCAGCCGCAGCGCCAGCTCGATGTCGTAGAGCCGGCCCTCGGTCGGGGTGCGCAGCCGGTCCAGCACCTCGGCGACATCCCCGTCCGGGTCGGGCTTGGTCCAGAAACCCGCGCGGGTGGTCTCCAGCGACCGCATCACCTTGCCGAGCGCCTCGATGAAGTTGCGGCCCAACGACATCGCCTCGCCGACCGACTTCATCGTGGTGGTCAGGGTGGGGTCCGCGCCGGGGAACTTCTCGAACGCGAACCGCGGCGCCTTGACGACGACGTAGTCGAGCGTCGGTTCGAAGCAGGCCGGCGTTTCCTTGGTGATGTCGTTGACGATCTCGTCGAGGGTGTACCCGATGGCCAGCTTCGCGGCGATCTTGGCGATCGGGAAACCGGTGGCCTTGGAGGCCAGCGCGCTGGACCGCGACACCCGTGGGTTCATCTCGATGACGATCAGCCGCCCGTCGACCGGGTTGATCGCGAACTGGATGTTGCAGCCGCCGGTGTCCACCCCGACCTCGCGCAGGATCGCGATGCCCAGGTCGCGCATCCGCTGGTATTCCCGGTCGGTCAGCGTCATCGCCGGCGCGACGGTGACCGAGTCTCCGGTGTGCACGCCCATCGGGTCGAAGTTCTCGATCGAGCAGACCACGACCACGTTGTCGTTGCCGTCGCGCATCAGCTCGAGCTCGAATTCCTTCCAGCCGTAGATCGATTCCTCGATCAGCACGTTGGCGCTGGGGCTTTCGGCCAGGCCGGCGCCGGCCATCCGGTCGACCTCCTCGACGGACCGCGCCATGCCCGACCCCAGCCCGCCCATCGTGAAGCTGGGCCGCACCACGACCGGCAGCCCGAGCTCCTCGACCGTCTCGCGGACCTCTTCCATGGTGAAACACACTCGGCTGCGGGCGGATTCACCACCGACCTTGGCGACGATGTCCTTGAACATCTGCCGGTCCTCGCCGCGCTGGATGGCGTCGATGTCCGCCCCGATCAGCTCGACGCCGTGGCGCTCCAGCGCGCCGTTCTCGAACAGCGCGACGGCGGTGTTGAGCGCGGTCTGCCCGCCCAGCGTGGCCAGCAGCGCGTCGATCTTGTTGCCGCGCTCGGCCTGCTGGGCGATCACCCGCTCCACGAAGGCCGGGGTGATCGGCTCGACGTAGGTGTGGTCGGCGTACTCCGGGTCGGTCATGATGGTGGCCGGGTTGGAGTTGATCAGGCTGACCTGCAGCCCCTCCGCCCGCAGCACCCGGCAGGCCTGGGTGCCGGAGTAGTCGAATTCGGCCGCCTGGCCGATGACGATCGGCCCCGAGCCGATCACCAGCACGTGGTTGAGGTCACTGCGCCGCGGCATCAGTTGCTCCCTTCCATTGCGCGAGGGTGCGTGTTGCCACGGCGACACGCCGTGCACCGCGTACAACTGCGCACGCTCGCGGCGAGGTACATCAGCGCCCCTCTGCCATCAGGTCGATGAATTGGTCGAACAGGTATTCCGCGTCGTGGGGTCCGGCGGCGGCCTCCGGGTGGTACTGCACCGAGAACGCCCGCCCGTCGGCGAGTTTGACGCCCTCGACGACCCCGTCGTTGGCGCAGGTGTGGCTGACGACCGCGGGGCCGAACGGGGTGTCGAAGGACTGGCCGGCCTCGCCTTCCAGCGCGAAGCCGTGGTTCTGCGCGGTCACCGCCACCCGCCCGGTCGCGTGGTCCATCACCGGGATGTTGATGCCGCGGTGGCCGAACACCATCTTGTAGGTGGACAGCCCCAGCGCGCGGCCCAGGATCTGGTTGCCGAAACAGATGCCGAACAACGGGATTCCGGCGCCCAGCACCTCGCGGGTGAGCGCGACGACGTGGTCGGCGGTGGCGGGATCGCCCGGGCCGTTGGACAAGAACACCCCGTCGGGTGAGATGTCGGCGATCTGGGAGAACGTGGTCGACGACGGCAACACGTGGCTGCGTACCCCGCGGCGGGCGAAGTTGCGCGGCGTGTTGGTCTTGATCCCCAGATCGAGCGCGACCACCGTGAACCTCGAAGATCCCGGTGGCCCTTCGGGTTCCACGATGTAGCGCTCCGGCGTGCTGACCTCCCCGGCGAGATCGGCGCCGAGCATCGACTGCTGTCCGCGCACCCGCTCGACCAGCTCGGCGGGGTCGGCAAGCGCCTCACCGGAGAACACCCCCGCCTTCATCGACCCACGGGTGCGCAGATGGCGCACCACCGCGCGGGTGTCGATGCCGGCGATCCCGACGATGTGCTGGCGCACCAGCTCGTCCTCCAGGGTGCCGGTGGCGCGCCAGTTGGACGCCCGCGGCGACGGGTCGCGCACCGCGTAGCCGGCGACCCAGATCTTGTCGCCACGGCTCTCGGCGTCCTCGGTGTTCCAGCCGGTGTTGCCGATCTGCGGAGCGGTGGCCACCACGATCTGCCGGTGATAGCTGGGATCGGTCAGCGTCTCCTGGTAGCCGGACATGCCGGTGGAAAAGACCGCCTCGCCGAGCGTTTGGCCGACCTTGCCGAACGGCGTGCCCGTGAACACGCGGCCGTCTTCGAGCACGAGCAGTGCTTTGTTGTTCACGCGGCTCCCTCCTGCTGGGACTCCAGCCACTCGGTGTATTCCTCGCGGTGATTCGCCCGAAAGCCGGTGTCGATCTCGGCTCCCGACGGCAGCCGCCACCGAATCGCCAGGATCCCGATCCGGGCCGTGGCCCTGCCGCCCATGCTGCGCTCCATGCGGATACCGGTGATCGCGTCTTTCGGTATCCAAATCGGTTGGGCGCGCAAGCGTTCCACCATGATCCCGCCGGCATAGCGGGTCAGTACCGCCTTGCTGCGGAAACCCATGTCGCCGGCCGCGATCCGCTCGTGCCAACCCGGCGCCATCATGGAACCGCAATAGTGGCCCCGGGTGGTGATGAGCGCCGCGCCCACCTGGTCGGGCACGTCGGGCAGGTCGCCGATCAGCTCCTCCTGCCGCTCCGAGCGACGCCGCCAGCTGCGCATCATCAGCTGGATCACCACCGCGATCACCACCACCAGCACCGCCGCGAAGATCAGCGACCCCACCAGCGTGCCTGAATTCATGCCGGGCACTTCCCGTCTCGAGCGGTGACCTTGCCCCGCAGCAGCGTCGCCGTCACGGTGGCCGGCAGGGCCATCGACTCGAACGGCGTGTTGGCCGACCGGCTGGCCAGATCGGACCCGGCGACGGTCCAGGTGGCCTCCGGGTCCACCACCGTCAGGTTGGCCGGCTCCCCCACCTCCAGCGGGCGGCCGTGATCGGGCAGCCCGACGATGCGCGCGGGGTTTTCGCTCATCACCCGCGCGACGTCGCGCCAGGTCAGCAGCCCGGGCGTCACCATGGTGTGCACCACGACCGACAGCGCGGTCTGCAGGCCCAGCATGCCCGGGCGGGCCGCGGCGAATTCCACGCACTTCTCGTGTTCGGCGTGCGGGGCATGGTCGGTGGCCACGCAGTCGATGACGCCGTCGGCCAGGGCCTGACGCAACGCCACCGCGTCGGCGGCCTCCCGCAGCGGGGGGTTGACGCGGTTGCGCCCGTCGTAGGTGGCCAGCCTGCTGTCGTCGAGCAGCAGGTGATGCGGGGTGACCTCGGCGGTGATCGAAATGCCTTGATCCTTGGCCCATTTCAGCAGCTCGACGGTGCCCGCGGTGGACGCGTGGCAGATGTGCACCCGGGCGCCCGCGTCGCGCGCCAGCAGCGCGTCGCGGGCGACGATCGATTCCTCGGCGGCCCGCGGCCAGCCCGAGAGCCCGAGCCGGGCGGCGGCGGGCCCCTCGTGGGCGACGGCGCCGACGGTGAGCCGGGGTTCCTCGGCGTGCTGGGCGATCAGCACGCCCAGGCCGGTGGCGTACTCGAGCGCGCGGCGCATCACCAGCGGGTCGTGCACGCAGACGCCGTCGTCGGAGAACATCCGCACCTGCGCGGCCCCGGCCGCCATCATGCCCATCTCGGTGAGCTCGGCGCCGGCCAGTCCGACGGTGACGGCGCCGACGGGGTGGACGTCGACCAGTCCGACCTGCTGGCCGCGGTGCCAGATGTGGTCGGTGACCACCGGGCTGTCAGCGACGGGATTGGTGTTGGCCATCGCGAACACCGCCGTGTATCCGCCCAGAGCCGCTGCGGCCGAGCCGGTTTCGATGTCCTCGGCGTATTCGCGGCCCGGCTCGCGCAGGTGGGTGTGCAGGTCGACGAACCCGGGCAGCAACACCTGCCCGGTCGCGTCGATGACGTCGGCCGTGTCGGGGACCGCGAGCTCCGCGCCGATTTCGGCGATCTGGCCGTCATCGACGAGCACGTCGACCCGGTCGCCCTCGCCGTACAACCGGACCCCACGGATCAGCACGCTCACGCCGCACCCTCACTTCCGGCCGACTCGGCGCCGACCAGCACATGGAACAGCACCGCCATGCGCACGTGCACACCGTTGGACACCTGTTGCAGCACGGCCGATTGCGACGAGTCGGCCACCGAGGACGCGATCTCCATGCCACGCAGCATCGGACCCGGGTGCAGCACCACGGCGTGGCCGGGCAGCATCGCCTGGCGGCGATCGGAAAGCCCGAAGCGCGAGGAGTATTCGCGCACCGACGGGAAGAAGCCGCCGTTCATGCGCTCGGCCTGCACCCGCAGCATCAGCACCGCGTCGGCGGCGGGCAGCTCGGCGTCGAAGTCGTTCGCGACGGTGACCGGCCAGCCGTCGACGCCGACCGGCAACAGCGTCGGCGGCGCCACCAGGACCACCTCGGCGCCCAGGGTGTTGAGCAGCATGACGTTGGAACGGGCGACCCGGCTGTGCAGGATGTCGCCGACGATCACGATGCGCCGGCCCTCGATGCCGCCGAGGCGCTGGCGGATGGTCAGCGCGTCCAGCAGCGCCTGGGTGGGGTGCTCGTGCGTGCCGTCGCCCGCATTGATCACCGACGGGCCGTCGTTCGCGCTGCCGGTCCATTCGGCCAGCAGGTGCGCGGCACCGGAGGCCGGGTGCCGGATGATCAGCGCGTCGGCGCCGGCCGCGCGCAGCGTCAACGCCGTGTCGCGCAGCGACTCACCCTTGCCCACCGACGATCCCGCCGCGCTGACGTTGATCACGTCGGCGCTCATCCACTTGCCGGCCACCTCGAACGAAACCCGGGTGCGGGTGGAGTTCTCGTAGAACATCGTGATGACGGTGCGCCCGCGCAGCGTGGGCAGCTTCTTGATTTCGCGGCCGACCAGCGCCTGGGAGAAGCGGTCGGCGTCGTCGAGGATGGCGGTGGCCTCGTCGCGGCTCAGGTCGCCGGCGGCCAGCAGGTGCCGGGTCATCGGGAGATCACCACCCCGTCGCGCCCGTCCTGCTCGCTGAGCAGCACGTGCACGCTCTCGCTGCGCGACGTCGGAACGTTCTTGCCGACGTAGTCGGCGCGCAGCGGGAGTTCGCGGTGGCCCCGGTCGACCAGCACCGCGAGCTGCACCACCCGGGGGCGGCCGACGTCGCGCAGTGCGTCCAGCGCGGAACGCACCGAGCGCCCGGAGTACAGCACGTCGTCGATGAGAATCACCAGCGCGTCGTCGATGCCGCCCGCCGGGATCGAGGTGGCCTCCAGCGGCCGCGGCGGCTTCTGCATCAAATCGTCGCGATACAACGTGATGTCGAGGCCCCCGTGGCCCACCTCCACGCCGCTGAATTCGGCGATGTGGGTGGCGAGCCGCTCGGCCAGGATCACGCCGCGGGTCGGGATGCCCAACAGCACCACCCGCGGCGCGTCGGGTCCGTCCAGCGCGGTCTTTTCGATGATCTGATGTGCGATACGGGAAATGGTGCGGCCCACGTCGGCCGCCGACATCAGTTCCCGGGACCCGCGGCTTGAGCCGCTCTCGTCCACAGCACCCATGCGAGACTTGACCTCCTTCTCCGCCTCGCGGGACGGATCGTTAAAGGATGTCGACTGCCCGGCAGCGTAACACCTCTCTGGCGGAGCGCCGGCGCGGGGCACGAGTGCGCAATCCCGGATCGCCCGCCGTGCCCCACCCGTCCCAGGCGTCTCGCCGGGAGTCGGCGCCCGCTGTGCCCGCCTCGTAGCGACAACTCGTTGCGCTTCACGGCGTGGGTATGACGGGCTCAGCCGTCGCCCGGGAGGGGCGAACGGACTCCGGCTCTACCGCGGCGAGGGCCGCGAGACCGCCCCTAGGTGCAGGGAACTTGCCCGTTGAGCACGCAATTCGACGGGGGTGTGAAGGAACCGGTCAGCGCGCCCCTCATGCCGCCCGTCGCCGAACCGCCGGGTGCGATGCTGCGATTCCAGTTCGCGGGGGTAAGGGTGAAGTGGGTGCCCGATTGGGTGATGTTGCTGTTCCAGGTGTGCAGGACGGATTGTCCGGCCGGCATGTCGAAGTCAATCCGCCAATCGGTGAGCGGCACCAGGCTCAAGTTGGTGACGGTGAAGTTGGCGATGAAACCGGTCTGCCACGCATGTTCCACCGACAGCGTCGCCGAGGCGGGCGCGGCCGCATGAGCCGCCGGGGTGACGGCGAGTCCGAAGGTGGCGACCAGCAATGCCGACACGGATACGTGAAGGGCTGTGCGCCAGCGCTTCACGTATTTGTTCAGTTCGGCCATGCGGCCCACATTAAAGGCAAGCGGGCGTTATCGGCCGGCGCATCGCGGCACGCTGCAGTACCTTTGCCCAACCGAAACCGTCATGAAATTTTGGCCTCGATACGACGCCGCGTTGCCACGCGGCCGGGGCGGTTCGTGCCCGCCTCGCGGCGACGCCGTGTCGCGCTACCCTGGCGAAAATGACGGGCTCTGGATTCTCCCGAATGCAGCGAATGGACTTCGACGCGCTCTACCGCGGCGAAAGCCCCGGCGAAGGCATCCCACCGATGGCCACACCCCCCTGGGATACCAAGGCGCCCAAAGACAGCGTCGTCGCCTGGCACGACGGCGGCTGGGTCCACGGCGAGGTCCTCGACATCGGTTGCGGGCTCGGCGACAACGCCATCTATCTGGCTCGCAACGGCTTCGGAGTCACCGGGCTGGACATCTCGCCCGCCGCGCTGGTGACCGCCCAGCGCCGTGCAAATGACGCCGGAGCCGACGTCACGTTCGCGGTGGCCGACTCCACCAAGCTGGAGGGCTATTCCGACGCCTTCGACACCGTGATCGACAGCGGCATGTTCCACTGCCTCGACGACGACGGCAAACGCAGCTACGCCGCCGCGGTACACCGGGCGACCAGACCGGGCGCCACGTTGTTGATGAGCTGCTTCTCGGACGCGAACGCCCCCGACGAGCGCTGGCCCCGGCCGGCGGTCTCGGAGCAGACGCTGCGGGACGTGCTCGGCGGCGCGGGGTGGGACATCGAGTCGCTTCAGCCCGCGACGATGCGCCGGGAAGTGGACGGCGCCGAAGTCGAGATGGCGTTCTGGTACGTCCGGGCGCGACGGCGCTGACCGAACCGGCCGCTCGTCGCGACCGCGGGTTTTCGGCCCGGGTGGTCGGCCGCCGCCGAGAAGAAAGTACGTTCGGAGCGTGAGCGAGGAGTTCTGGGTAACCCGCCGCGAAGCCGGGGATGCGGTGGTGTTGCAGGTCAGCGGCGTGGTGGACATCATCACCGCACCGTCGCTGGCCACCCACATCGACGTTGCCCTGGCCGGCACGCCCGCGGTGCTGGTCATCGACCTCACCGAGGTCGACTTCCTGTCCTCCGCGGGCATCACCGTGCTGGTCGAGGTACATCGGCTGACCGAGAACAGCCCGACCTCGCTGCGCGTCGCGGCCGACGGTTCGGCCACCAGCCGGCCGCTGCGCATCGTCGGGCTCGACGAGTTCATCGACCTCTACCCCACCGTGGACGAGGCCTTGGCCGGGGCTCCCCGCGGCCCGGAGCTAACCTGACCGGGTGAATCTCGACGTCAATGCGGCCTCCATTCGCGAAGTGGTCGACGCGGGGCTGCTCGCCGGCGCGCTGACGCTGGTCTGGCAGCGTGGAGAAGTCCTGCAGGTCAACGAAATCGGTTACCGCGACGTGGACGCCGGCCTGCCGATGCAGCGCGACACGCTGTTCCGGATCGCGTCGATGACCAAGCCGGTCACCGTCGCAGCGGTGATGAGCCTGGTCGACGAGGGCAAGCTGACGCTGAAGGACCCGGTCGTGCGCTGGGCGCCGGAGCTGGCCGGCGTGCGGGTGCTCGACGACCCGCACGGCCCGCTCGACCGCACGCACCCGCTCGGGCGCGCCATCCTGATCGAGGACCTGCTCACCCACACCAGCGGCCTGGCCTACGGCTTCTCGGTGTCCGGGCCGATCGCGAAGGCCTACGTGCGGCTGCCGTTCAACCAGGGCCCGGACGCCTGGCTCGCCGAGCTGGCCAAGCTGCCGCTGGTGCATCAGCCCGGTGACCGGCTCACCTACAGCCACTCCATCGACCTGCTCGGCGTGATCGCGTCGCGCATCGAGGACGAACCGTTCAACGAGGTGCTCGACGAACGGGTCCTGGGTCCGGTCGGCATGCCCGACACCGGATTCTTCGTGTCCCCCGACGCGCGCCGCCGCGCGGCGACCATGTACCGGCTCGACGGGCAGGGCCGGCTGCACCATGACGCGATGGGGCCGCCACACATCAAGCCGCCGTCCTTCTGCAACGCCGGCGGCGGGCTGTGGTCGACCGCCGATGACTACCTGCGTTTCGTGCGGATGCTGCTGGGCGACGGGACGATCGACGGCGTGCGGGTGCTCTCCCCCGAGTCGGCCCGGCTGATGCGGACCGAGCGGCTCACCGACGAACAGAAGCGCCACGACTTCCTCGGGGCGCCCTATTGGGTCGGCCGCGGCTTCGGACTGAACCTGTCGGTGGTTACCGACCCCGCCCGCAGCGCGCCGCTGTTCGGGCCGGGCGGGCTCGGGACGTTCAGCTGGCCGGGCGCCTACGGGACGTGGTGGCAGGCCGACCCGACCGCCGACCTGGTTCTGCTGTACCTGGTGCAGAACCTGCCCGACATGTCCGCGGACGTGGCGGCGGCGATCGCCGGCAACACGTCGCTGGCGAAACTGCAATCGGCGCAACCGAAATTCGTCCGGCGGACCTATCAAGCGCTCGGCCTCTGACGTGGTCGATTATCCGCCCGACCGCATCACCGGACCCCGCCTCGTGCTGCGCAGGCCCGTGCTCGAGGACGCCGGCGCGCTGTTCCAGCGGGTCGCCCGCGATCCCGAGGTCACCAGGTACCTGATGTGGGCGCCGCATCCCGACGTGGCGGCGACGCGGCGGGTGATCACCGAAAAGCTCAACGCCACCCCTGACGAGCGGACGTGGGCGATCGAATTGCGGCACAGCGGTGAAGTGGTCGGGCTGACCAGTTGCCGGCGCCCGGTGCCGCACTCGGTGGAGATCGGTTACTGCCTCGGCCGCCGATGGTGGGGCAAGGGCCTGATGGGCGAGGTGCTCGACATGCTGCTGACCGCGCTCGACAGCGACCGGGCCGTGTATCGGGTGTGGGCCACGTGCAACGTCGACAACGAGCGCTCGGCCCGGTTGCTGGAGCGCGCCGGGTTCGTGCTGGAGGGGCGCCTGGCCCGCCACGCGGTCTACCCCAACCTGGGGCTCGAACCGCAGGACAGCCTGCTCTACGCGAGGATCCTGCGCTGAACGGGTGTGCGGCCAAGGCGGGGCTTACCGGCGTGTCGCCGCCCTGAGCGCACACTGAAAGCCCTCAGCGCACAGTCGATCGCGCGTGGTCGAGCGCGCGGCGCGCGTAGGCCCGCACGTCGGCGTCGCCGTCCTTGAGGGCGATGCTCAGCGCATCGCGCGCGGCGGGTTCGCCGGCCCAGCGGGTCAGGCTCAGCACGGCCGCCTTGCGCACGTCGAGATGGGCGTCGGCGAGCGCCTCGGCCAGCGCCGGCACCGCGACGTCGGCCGGCGCGCCCGCCAGCGCGCGCGCCGCCCCCTCCCGCACCTGCCACGCCGGGGCCCGCAACGCCGCTTTCACGGCGGCGAGATCCGCTGGGCGGCAACCAAGCTCACCGAGCGCGGCCAGCGCGGCCGCGCGCACCAACGGGTCCGGGTCGGTGATCAGCGCGCTGACCGCCTCGCCGCCGCCGCGCAGCGTGGCCAGCCCGGCGGCCGCGACGATCCGCACCTCGCGGCTCTCGTCACCGGTGGCGGCGACCACCCCGGCCACGTCGTCGACGGACACCAGCGCCCGCACGGCCTCGATGCGCACCCGGTGGTCGGGATCGGTGAGCGCGCGGCGGTAGTCCTCGGGGTCGCCGACCCGGCGCGCGGCCAGCACGTAGAGCGAGGCCGCCCGCACCACCACGTCGCCCGAGCTGAGCCGCGGCTGGACGGCGTCGGGCTCGGGTAGCACCTCGACGAGCTCGCGGATCCCCTCGGCGCCGGTGCGGCGCACGGCGGCGTCGGCGTCGTCCAGCGCGGCGACCAACGCGGGCGCATAGCCCTCGGGGATGTGTTCGGTGAGGGTGGCCACCGCCGTCCGGCGCACGCCGGGGTCGGGGTCGCTCAGGTACGGCCGCAGCCCGGCGATCGTCGGCTCCTCGAGGGCCAGGACTTCGGCGATGCGCGGCGAGGGCGGCTCGAATGACGTTGCGGCCGAAGCGATCCGGGACGCAGTGGTGGCCGGGGCCTGGCCGCCGACGAGCGGCGGCTCCTCGACCGCCCGCACGGTCTGGTCTGCGGGCGGCAGGCCGTCCAGTTCCGGCACCGGCACGAAGTACGGGGCGACCGGCCGCTTCAGGAACACCATCTCGCCGTCGGCGCCCTTGCGCAGGTTGAGGTGGTAGCCCCACTCGCTGTCGTCGCGGCCGGGCAGGTCGGCGCGGTCGTGGTAGAGGCCCCAGCGCGATTCGGTGCGGGTGAGCGACGATCGGGCGGCCATCTCGGCGCAGTCCCGGATGAACGACACCTCGACGGCTCGCATCAGCTCGTGCGGATTGCGAGCCCCCATCTCGGCGATCTCGGCCCGCATGCGGTCGAAGGTGCGCACGGCGATCGACAGCTTGGCCGCCGTCTTGGGCGGTGCCACGTAGTCGTTGACGAACCGGCGCAACTTGTATTCGACCTGCGGCTGCGGCGGGCCGTCCGGATGCCGCAGCGGGCGGTAGATCAGCTCGTGCGCGTCGCGCAGTTGCTCGCCCGGAAGCTCCTGCGGCGCAGTGCTTTCCGCGCAGGCCGCGGCCGCGTCGGTGCCGGCGAGATCGCCGAAGACGAACGCCCCGATCATGTAGTTGTGCGGGACGCAGGCCAGGTCGCCGGCGGCGTACAGCCCGGGCACCGTGGTGCGGGCGTGTTCGTCGACCCAGACCCCGGAAGCCGAATGCCCACTGCACAAACCGATTTCGGAGATGTGCATCTCGATGTCGTGGGTGCGGTAGTCGTGGCCGCGGTTGGCGTGGAAGGTGCCCCGCGTCGGCCGTTCGGTGGTGTGCAGGATGTTCTCCAGCGCGGTCAGCGTCTCGTCGGGCAGGTGGGAGACCTTGAGGTAGATGGGCCCGCGGGCGGAATCGATCTCGCTCTTCACCTCCGACATCATCTGACCCGACCAGTAGTCGGAGTCCACGAACCGCTCACCGTGTGCGTTGACCTGGTAGCCGCCGAACGGGTTCGCGACGTACGCACAGGCCGGCCCGTTGTAATCCTTGATCAACGGGTTGACTTGGAAACACTCGATTCCCGACAGCTCCGCACCCGCGTGGAAGGCCATCGCGTACCCGTCGCCGGCATTCGTCGGGTTCTCGTACGTGCCGTACAGATAGCCCGACGCGGGCAGCCCCAGCCGCCCGCACGCTCCGGTGGCCAGGATCACCGCCTTCGCCCCGACCGCGACGAATTCACCGGTGCGGGTGTGCAGCGCCGCCGCGCCGACGGCGCGGCCATCGGACGTCAGCACCCGCACCGGCATCAGCCGGTTCTCGATGCGGATCTTCTCGCGCATCGACCGTTGCCGCAGCACCCGGTACAGCGCCTTCTTGACGTCCTTGCCCTCCGGCATGGGCAGCACGTAGGAGCCGGAGCGGTGCACCCGGCGCACCGCGTACTCGCCGTGTTCGTCCTTCTCGAACTTCACCCCGTAGCGTTCCAGCCGCTGCACCATCGCGAATCCTCGGCTGGCGGTCTGATAGATGGTGCGCTGGTTGACGATTCCGTCGTTGGCGCGGGTGATCTCGGCGACGTAATCCTCGGGTTCGGCCTTGCCCGGGATGACGGCGTTGTTCACGCCATCCATGCCCATCGCCAGCGCGCCGGAGTGCCGGACGTGGGCCTTCTCCAACAGCAGCACCTGGGCGCCGTGCTCGGCGGCCGACAGCGCCGCCATGGTGCCGGCGGTCCCACCGCCGATGACCAGCACGTCGCAGTCGAGGCGGAGGGGGGTCGCCGGGTCCGGGATCTCCATCATGCCGCCACCAAGTTGCCCAGGGCGGCAATGATTTCGGCGCGCAACCCGTCCCTCGGCAGCTCTCCGCGCGGATCAGGCACGTCGATGGATGCGCGGGGCGGCTCCCCAGCCCGGCCCAGCACGACGATCCGGTCCCCCAGCGCGAGCGCCTCGTCGACGTCGTGGGTGACGAAGACGATCGTCGTGGGATGGGTGCGCCAGGTGTCGATCAACAGCCGCTGCATGGCCGCCCGGGTTTGAGTATCCAGCGCGCCGAACGGCTCATCCATCATCACCGCGCGGGGCGCACCCGCCAGGCCGCGGGCGAGCTGGACCCGTTGGCGCATCCCGCCGGAGAGGCTTTTGGGCAGGAAGTGGCCGAAACCGGCGAGCCCGAGTTCGTCGATCCAGCGCTCGGCCTGCGCGCGACGGGTGGCCCGGGGCTCGCCGCGCAGCCGCAGCGCCAGCTCGATGTTGGACCGCACGGTTCGCCACGGCAGCAGCGCGTTGTCCTGGAACACCATGCCGCGGTCACCCGAGGTGGTGGTGACCTCCGCGCCGTCGGCCAGCACCCGGCCCGCGTCGGGCCGCAGCAGCCCCGCCAGGGCGCGCAGCAGCGTCGACTTGCCGCAGCCCGACGGCCCGGTCAGCACCAGGATCTCCCCGGGGCGCACCGTCAGGCTCAGCCCGTCGATGACCGGAGTCCCGGTGTAGGACAACCGAACCGCTTCGAGCTCAAGACTGGTTCCGGTTTGTGCCGCAGTGGTCATCGCAAGCCTTCCTGTGCTCGGGGCAACCAGCGCGTCACCCGCCGGCCGACCAACTCGACGGCCGCCGACGTGGCGAACCCGAGGACGCCGATGGTGATGATGCCGACGAACACCTGCGGGTAGGCCAGCACGGTGTAGTCCTGCCAGGTGCGGTAGCCGACGCCGAGGCGGCCCGAGATCATCTCGGCGGAGATGACGCAGATCCAGGCCACGCCCATGCCGACCGACAGGCCGCCGAACACGCCCGGCAAGATGCCCGGCAGCACCACCTGGGTCAGCACCGCCCACCGGCCACCGCCCAGCGTGCGCACCGAGTCCTCCCACAGGGTCGGCAGCGCCCGCACGGCGTGCCGGGTGCTGACCATGATCGGGAAGTAGGCGGCGAGGAACGTGATGAACACGATGCCCGCCTCGTCGGTCGGGAACAGCAGGATCGCCACGGGCACGATCGCGATCGCGGGGACGGGGCGCGCCAACTCGGCCAGGGGACCGAACAGGTCGGCGAACAGGCGCGAACGGCCCAGCAGGACACCGGTCGCCACGCCGATCACGGCCGCCAACCCGAAGCCGGTGAGGATGCGGATCAACGACTGCGCCAGGTCGAGCCAGTACTCGCCGGCACCGAGCCGCCGCTGCAGCGCGTGCACGATCTGCGTGACGGTGGGCAACGTGTCGAACCGCAGCAGCAGCCGCACCTTGCCCGCGGTGAGCAACTGCCACAACCCGATTGCGGCCAGCACCGACGCCAGCCGCAGCAGCCGCGACCCCCAGGCGGAGGTGCGCCGCCGCGTATGCGCGAGCGCGGGCGTCGGGATCACGCCGGGCGCCCGGTCGGCCACTGCTTCGACGGTCATACCGAACCTCCCAGTGCCTGCTGGTAATTCATCACGACGCCGCCCGGGTGGGCCCCCAGGTACCGGTGCGCCCCGGCCTGCGTGCCGAACGGCAGATAGTTTCGGCCGTCTTTCACCCACACCGCCTTGTCGGCGAACCACCGGGTGCCGAGCTCGGCGTCGGGAACGTAGGCCGCGCGGATTTTCCCGCCGCGGGCGGTGGCCTCGGCGACCGCCCGCAGCAAGCCGGTGGGGTTCGCGACCGTCTGCGTCGTGTCGGCGCCGTCCAACCACAGCTCGCTGGTCAGCGCGGGGTCGCCGGAGAGCAGGGACGGGTTGGTGGCCCGCGCCCGGGTGGCGGCGTAGTCCAGCCCGCGGGCGGCGAACACCGCGCGCAGCGGATCGTCCACCGCGAACTTCCCCACGTCGAGGTCGGCGAAGTCACCGATCGATTTCAGGTAGGGCACATCGCTTTTCAGCGCGCCGATCAGCGACGGCTTGAGCGTGGTGTCGAACGACGTCCCGCCGGGGCCGTTGTAGAGGTACACCACCTCCTGCGGCAGACCGCTGGCCTGGGCGACGATGCGCGCCGCCTCGAGCGGCTTATCGTTGAGGAAGTCGGTGGCGTCCAGTTGCGCCTGCAGGAACGCCGCCAGCACCTCCGGGTGCGAGGACGCATATGCGCGTCGCACCACCACGCCGTGCAGCGTCGGCAGGTTCAGCTCGGCCCCGTCGTACAGCAGCTTGGCCTTGCCCTGGTACACCAGCAGCCCGGGCCACGCGACGAACTGCGAAAGCCCGTTCACCTGACCCGATTCCAGTGCGGACGCGCCAACCTGGGGCTGCTGGTTGAGTACCTCGACGCCGGTGATGCCGGCCCTGCCCAGCGCACGCACTAACGTGCCGTGGCCCGCGGAGCCCACACTGGCCGACACCTTGGCGCCGGCCAGGTCGGCGAGCGCGGTCGCCGGCGAATCGGGCGCCACCACAACCATGTTCAGCGCGCCCTTGGGGTTGTAGCCGGTGACCGACACCATTTCCGTGCGGGCCAGCGGGTTGGCCTGGGTCTTGGACCCGTTGATCAGCATCGGGTAGTCGCCCATCGATCCGATGTCGATCTTCTCGGCAAGCATCTGGGCGGTGATCGGGGCGCCGGTGTCGTAATCCTGCCAGCGCACGGCGTATCTGGTGCCGGTGCGGGTGGTGATGTCGGCGAGCCGCCGCTCGAGGTAGCCCTGCGCACGCAGCAGCGTGCCGGCGGTCACCGTGTTGATGGTCTTCGACTGGTATCCCACCACGACGTTGACCACGCCGGAGGATTGCGAGAACGATTCCAGCGAGCACCCGTTGGCGAACACGGCCAGCGCGCTCGCCACCGAAAGCAGCCGGAGGGCATGCTTTTTCATGATGGCATCGGGTTTCAGCGGAGGAGATAGGGCATGTTCACGGTGACGGCGCCGGTCGGACACCGAGCCGCGCAGGGGCCGCAGTACCAGCACTCGTCGACGTGCATGAATGCCTTGCCGGTGTCGGGGTTGATCGCCAGCGCGTCCAGCGGACAGACCTCGACGCACAGGGTGCAGCCGTCGATGCACAACGACTCGTCGATCGTCACCGGCACGTCGGCCCGGGTGTTGTTGACCAGCGTCATGTATCGCTCCTTGTCAGGCTGCCGCGCATGGTGATTCGATCGCCACGCATCCGGATGTACTCCAAGTCAACGGGTGTGCCGTCGGCGAGACTGGTGAGCCGCTCCAGCATGAGCAGTGCGGCCCCGTCGGGCACCTGCAGGGTGGCCGCCGAATGCGCGTCGGCGGGGATGGCCTCCAGCGCGAGCGACGCCGAGCCCAGCCGCTGCCCGCTGACCTCTTCGATGAGCGCGAACACATCGTTGGTCTCCAGCGGATGGCGCAGCACCTGCTCCCCGATACCCGGGGCCAGGTAGGTCAGATCGAGGCTGAGCGGCAGGTCGCCGAGGTAGCGCAGGCGTTCGATGAAGACCGCCTGTTCGCCGGGCGCCAGCCCCAACCGGCGGGCCACCGACGGCGGCGCGGCGACGGGCATTGCGGCGCGCACCTCGTTGCGCACCTCACCCAGGTTCTTGAAAGTCTCCTTCAGCCCCAGCAACGCGTCCAGCCCGTGCGAGTACTTGCGCTGGGCGACGTGCGTGCCGACCTTGGGCCCGCGCTCGATCAACCCCTCGTGCTTCAGCAGCGCAAGCGCCTCACGAACGGTGTTGCGCGACACCAGGAATTCGGCCGCCAGGTCGTGTTCGGCCGGCAACCCGGCGGGATAGGCGTCGGCGTGGATCTGTTGGCGCAACACGTCGGCGACCCGGCGGGCGCGGTCGGCCCTGGGCTCGCTGCTGATCGGTTGCGCCACGCGGCCACGCTAACGCGGCTCAGGGGCGCATTTCGGCCAAGCGACGAGGGCCCCCGCCGGCGCCTCGGGGCATTGCGCCGGGGCGCTTTCATCGGCGACCAGCCAAAACCGGGAGCCGGCGCACCATTGCGCCACCCCGGCGCCGCCGTCGTGGTTCCGATCGCGGTGAGCGGAACCGTTTGGGGCACGGGCTATCGCGAAGCGCTGACCATCTCGGGATCGCGGCCGGGCCCCGGCGGTACACCTTGCGATCCGGCAGGGCGCGACCGCGCGGGCACCAATGGCACGGCCGCCAACGGAAACAACGCGCACAGCGCCCAGGCCGGCGGGTATCCGGCGGCCATGATCAGCGCACCGAAAAGCGGGGGCCCGGCGGCGGCCGTCAGCCGTTGGGTGGTGTTCTGCAGACCCAACGCGCGCCCGCTCCAGAACGGTCCGGCGAACTCGGTGATGGCGGTGGCCTCGAGCCCGTTGTCGAGCACCGCGAGCACCGAGATGACGACCATGAGCAACACGTCGTAACCCGAACCGGTGCCGTCGGTGAGGGCGAGCAGCAACAGGGTCAGCGCGGCGCCGACCGCGATGGTGCGGACCGGCCGCATCCGCGAGCCGACGCGGTCCGACCAGCGCCCGACGGCGATTCGGCCCGCCGCGCCCAGCAATTGACACACGGTGACCAGGCCGCCGGCGGCGGCGACCGACCACCCGTGGTGGTGTATCAGCCACACGAGCATGAAGGTCACGGTCACCGTCTGCGGCACCATCAGCAGGGCGCCCACCGCGTGAATTCGCCAGAGCACGGACGATCCGCGATACGGGCTGGCCAGCTCGGCCTCGGTGGCTATCTTGCGGGATTTTCGCGGCGGATCGACGATCCCGAGCGCGCTGGCCATCGCGGCCACCGTGCACATCAGCGCGAGGAACATCAGCCCGGAACGGGGACCGCGCTCGGCCAGCTCCGGTATCACGAGCGCACCCAGGGCGATCCCCAACGGTTGCGCGGTCTGGCGGATGCCCATCGCCAGGCCCCGTTGATGCGCCGGGAACCAGGCGGACACCAGCCGGCCGCCGGCGGTGTTGCAGCTGGCGGCGGCCATCCCCCCGAGAAACAGGAAGACCCCGACGGCCACCATCGAGTGGGCCGACGCCGCCGCGTACGCCGCCACCGCCGTGAGCGCAGAACCGGCGGTCAGCACGACCCGCTCACCGACGCGGTCCAGCACCCAGCCCCAGAGCACGAGCGTGACGACCATGCCCCAACTCGGCATCGATGACAACAGGCCCGCTTCGGTCAACGAAATGCCCCTGCGCCCCTGCAGCGAAGGGATCAGGAACGCAACGCCGTTGATGAACAGGAACGAGGTCGCCGTAACCCCCAGGGAGACGGCCATGACCGACCAGCGCGCGCCCGCGCCGAGTTGGTGTGCGCCGCCGGCCTCGGTAAGCATGCAATCCATGGTGGCACGGGCTTCATCGTTCGCCGGGCACCTCGGCGCCGCGGCGACACCGTAACTTATTGAACGCTAAGGTATTTGATAACAAGAGCTCAGCATTCACGTCCGGTCCAAGGGGACAGAATTTGCGAATTGCGTTGTGTGCGTGATCATTTGGCCACGCGGTGCAACCACCTCGTCACCAGGGCGATTCACAGCGTGAACATAGCCTTTTCTTATGCGTCAATACGGCGTTTTCTCAGCGCGGCTACCCTCGAAGCGCATGACCACCGACACGAACTGGACTGTGGATGAGTGACGTTTCGCGGCAGGCGTTGACCAAGGTTCCGGCGGTAACCCTGGGGTTCTGGATCATCAAGATCTTGGCCACCACCTTGGGTGAGACCGGCGGCGATACCGTCACGATGACGCTGAACTGGGGCTATGCCGCCGGGGTCGCGCTCTTCGGTGTCGCGCTGGTGGTGCTGGTTGCCGCACAGATCCTGGCCAAGCGCTTCCATGCGTCGCTGTACTGGGCGACGATCGTGGCGTCGACGACGTTCGGCACGACGTTGGCCGACTTCGCCGACCGGTCGCTGGGCATCGGGTACACCGGAGGGTCGCTGCTGCTGTTGGGTTGCCTGATGGCCACCCTGGGCCTCTGGCGCTGGACGGAGGGGACCGTATCGGTCACCACCGTGTCGACGCCGAAGGTCGAGGCCTTCTATTGGGCGACTATCACCTTCTCGCAGACCCTGGGCACCGCGCTCGGCGATTGGCTGGCCGACACCCGCGGATTCGGTTACGAGCGTGGCGCATTGGTGTTCGCGGCCGGCCTGGCCGTGGTGATCGCCCTCTACTACTGGACCGGCATCTCGCGCGTCGCGTTGTTCTGGGTCGCGTTCATCCTGACCCGGCCGCTGGGCGCGACGGTCGGCGACTTCATCGACAAGCCGGTGGCCGACGGCGGCCTGGCCCTGAGCCGCCCGCTGGCCTCGGCGGTGCTCGCCGCGGTCATCGTGGCCCTGCTCGTCGTGCTGCCGCAGCGGCCGGGACGCCACCCCAGTGCGGCCCGGGAAGACGCCTGACCGCTCTCAGCGGCTTCCCAGCTCCGCGACCTACGCTTAAGTTGTCATGTCTGATACCGCACGCCCCGCGCGTCGTCAGAACGGCGCGCTCACCCAACTGCTGATTTTCGCCGCCACGGTCCTCGGCTCCACCCTACTGGCGGCCGCGCCGGCCAACGCCGATCCCAGCCCGTTCAACACCCTCAATTGCACCTGCCCCACGAGCGCTCCGGCCGGCAGCCCGGCCCGGCACGACGCGATCGCGCGCGGGCTCCTGCGAGGGGAGCTCGGCTGGCCCGCGCAGCCCACGTCGGATCCGGGCCGGCAGGCCGGCTAACTCAGGCGTCTTCGCTCACGGCGGCGCGATCACCGTTGCGGGCCCCGTTCATGCCGGTGGCGTCCGACGGCAACTCGAAAGACGGATAGGCGGTACCGACCGCGGCCAGCGCCGCGTTGCGCTGCGCCTCCATCCGCGCCAGCGCGGACTCGGTGAAGACCGACAGCCCGAGGTCTGGGTTGTACCCGTGGATCTCCTTGACGTCGAGCTGGGCCAGGAAGTAGATGATCTCCTTGGAGACCACCTGCCCGGGCACCAGCACCGGGAATCCCGGCGGGTAGGGCACGACGAACGTGGTGGACACCAGCGTCTTGCCCTCGGCCAGCCGCCGCCCCGCCATGCCGATCAGGACGTGCTCGCGATCGGACTCCTCGTAGCCGGCGTAGAAGGCCGACCGCATGTCACCGAAGACGCACGCGTCGACGGGCCGGAAGGCGACGTCGAACTCGCTGAAGTCGGGCAGGTGCGGCAGGTCCTGGGTGATCTCCTCGACGTGACGCTCCTGCAACGCCCGGTCGGCGACGCTGGCCGCGTTCTCGGCGCGGTCGAAATCGGTTGCGACCCTGCGTAATACGTCCAGGAGGTAGTGCACGCTGGACCACGTGACGCCGATGGTGAAGATCAACAGCACGCTGTTGATCGACGTCTTGTTGATCTGGATGCCGAATCGCTCCATCAGGATCTTCTCGCGGAAGTCATACCCGTTCATCCCGGTCTTGCCGACGAACAGGGTCACCCGCGTCGCATCCAGCACGAACTGATCGGAGCGCCACGCCTCGTTCCATTCGGCCAGCGCGCCCTGCCTGACCTCGCGGTACGAGCTCACCGACGACGCCCGGAATTCCTCGGGCACCAGGTCGGACTCGTCGAGGATGCGGAACCACTTGCTGATCAACCGGTCTCGGCGCACCCGATGCCGGAACACCAGCGCCATGTCGTAGGTCTGCCGGACCAGCTGGAAACCCTCGATGTCGACCTGGCGGCGCGCCAGGTCCAGCGACGCCAGCAACTGCTGGTTCGGCGACGTCGAGGTGTGGGTCAGGAACGCCTCACCGAAGGCATCCCGGTTCAGGGCATTGAAGTCCTGGTCGCGGACGTGGATCATCGACGCCTGCCGCAGCGCCGAGAGCGACTTGTGCGTCGAGTGCGTCGCGTAGACCCGCACCCGCGCCTTGGCGGGGTCGGGCAGCAGCGCGCGGTCCACCCAGTCGGACCGGTCCCCCCCGTTTTGCACCCGTTCCATTTCGGCCGCCCATTTCCGGTATTCGGCGGCGTATTCCGGGGAGGCCAGCATCTGCTCGAGGCGCTCGGCCGACACCATGGCGGTGCGCTGCCGTGCCCACGGCACCGCGGTGGCGAAGGCGTACCACGCCTCGTCCCACAGGAAGCAGATGTCGGGCTTGATCGCCAGCACCTCCTGCATGACCTGCAACGGGTTGTAGACCACCCCGTCGAAGGTGCAGTTGGTCAGCAGCAGCATGCGCACGCGGTGCAGTTGGCCGGCCGCCTCGAGGTCGAGCAGCGTCTGCTTGATGGTGCGCAGCGACACCGCCCCGTAGATGGCGAACTGCGGCAACGGGTATGCGTCCAGGTACAGCGGGTACGCCCCGGCCAGCACCAGCCCGTAGTGGTGCGACTTGTGGCAGTTGCGGTCGATCAGCACGATGTCGCCCGGCCGGGTCAGCGACTGCACGACGATCTTGTTGGCCGTCGAGGTGCCGTTGGTGACGAAATACGTGTGGTTGGAATTCCACGTGTGCGCGGCCTTGTCCATCGCCTTCTTGATGTTGCCGTGCGGGTCGAGCAGCGAGTCGAGGCCGCCGGAGGTGGTCGAGGTCTCGGCCATGAAGATGTTGCGGCCGTAGAATTCGCCCATGTCCTGCAAGGACTTCGAGTTGAAGATGCTGGCACCGCGCGCGACCGGCAGCGCGTGGAACTGCCCCACCGGCGCCGCCGCGTACGCGCGCAGCGCGTCGAAAAACGGTGTGGAGAAACGGTTCCGCAGCCCCGCGAGCACGGTGCTGTAGAGGTCGGTCACGTCGTTGAGCCGGTAGAACGTCCGGTCGTATACGTCGGGCTCGGTGTCGTCGCCGGCCGCGATCGACTCGTCGGTGAGCAGGTACAGATCGATGTGGGGCCGCAGCTCGCGGATCCATTCGCCGCACTCCACCCAGTCGTTGGCGCGGTCGGGGATGTCCACGTCCTCGTTGGCCCCGAGCAGGGTGTTCATCAGCGGCAGCCGGTCTCGGGAGCGCAGCGGCAGGTCGTCGCGGATGATCGCGGCCTGGATCTCGCCGTTCAGGGCGACGGCGGCGATGGCGTCCTCGACGCTGGGCGCCACCAGGATTTCGAACTGCACGTCGTCGGAGGGGTTGCGCAGCGCCCGCAGGCATTCGGCCAGGCAGTCGGGGGCCGTCGCGGGGGCGTCGTCGGCGAGCAGCACGGTGTAAAAATGCTGTTTCTTGGCCTGGGCCACCAGCTCCTGGTCGGCCAGCGGCGCGGAGGTGTCGAAAAGCCCTGCGCGGTCGCCGTATTCGCTCAGCAGCCGCACGGCCATCGAGACCTCTTCGGTGAGCCGCACCGTGGACAGGCTCTCCAGGTGCGCGCGGAAGGTCGCCAGGTTCGCCGCGCCCGGGTACAGCCAATACCGCTCGTAGGCGGCGATGCGGTCCATCAACCGTTTCACCCGGGCCACGTCGTGCGTCTTGTCGTGCCCGGCCAGGTCGACCTCGGCGAGGTGGCGGCACGCGTCGTCGAGCAGGTTCCAGGTGTCGATGCGGGCGTAGGACGGGTTGGCCACCGCCGCGAGCGCGGAGACGCGGAGTCGTCGCGGCTGGGTGGTGTATCGAGTCATGATCTCACCTGTTCTTCTGAGCGACTTGTATTCTCACCCCGCCGCGCCGCCCACGTGATCGTTTCGCCTCAGGTCGATTCGGTGATCCCGTCGTCACCGTCGTCGGCGTCCACCACGCGCCGGTTGGCGCGCGTGCCGTCCACCCAGCGCAGCACCGGGAGATCCCAGCGACGTGCCGGCAGCTCGGTGACGTCGGACAGCGATCGCACCACGGCCTGCGTCAGGCCCATGATCGCCGCCATCACCGGCAGCAGGGGTTGCAGCGGCTTTGCCGCGCTGCGAACCGTGCTGATGCGGCGGGCCACGATCAGCCGTTCGACGCAGTGGTACAGCCAGGCGCCCACCGCGAGCCCGTAGATCGACAGGGCCGAGGCGACGATGGTCCACCCGAAGGCCGCGCAGACGACGGCGCCCAGCACCACGGTCGCGGCCAGCAAGCCCGCGATGACGGCGCGCAGCTCCAGCCGGGTCACCCCTGCGGTTCCTCGTTCTCCGGCGCGTGCGCCGCGCTGGACCGGACCGCCGCGGCGGCCGCCCGGATCTGCGGCGTCACCAGCATGACCTGGCCCAGCACGCCGTTGACGAAGGCCGGCGAATCGTCGGTGGACAGTTCCTTGGCCAGCTGCACGGCCTCGTCCACGGCGACCGGCTCCGGGACGTCGTCGGCGTAGAGCAGCTCCCATACCGCCACCCGCAGGATGGCGCGGTCCACGGCGGGCAGCCGGTCCAGCGTCCAGCCCTGCAGGTGCGAGCTGATCAGGTCGTCGATGTGGGCGGCGTGCTCGCCGACCCCGCGGGCCGCCGCGACCGTGTAGGGCTGCGGCTGCGCCACGTCGGGGTTTGTCTCGGCCAGCGCGGTTCGCACGTCGACGAGCTCGGCCGGGCCCAGCCCGCGGGCCTCGGCTTCGAACAGCAGGTCAACGGCGCGCTTGCGGGCCTGATGGCGTCCCCCGACGGGCCTGCTCACGCGTTGACGCGCCCCAAGTAGCTGCCGTCGCGCGTGTCCACCTTGAGCTTGTCCCCGGTGTTGATGAACAGCGGCACCTGAATCTCCGCCCCGGTCTCCACGGTGGCGGGCTTGGTGCCGGCGCTCGACCGGTCGCCCTGCAGGCCCGGCTCGGTGTGGGTGACCTCCATCTCGACCGCCACCGGCAGCTCGATGTACAGCGGCGCCCCGTTGTGGAACGCCACCTGGACCGGCAGGCCCTCGAGCAGGAACCGGGCGGCGTCGCCGACCAGCGATTCCGGCAGGGGGTGCTGCTCGTAATCCTGGCTGTCCATGAACACGAAGTCCGAGCCGTCGCGGTACAGGTAGGTGGTGTCGCGCCGGTCGACCGTGGCGGTCTCCACCTTCACGCCGGCGTTGTACGTCTTGTCGACGACCTTGCCGGAAAGCACGTTCTTGAGCTTGGTGCGCACGAAGGCGGGTCCCTTGCCGGGTTTGACGTGCTGGAACTCGACGATCTGCCAGAGCTGGCCATCGATCACCAGCACCAGTCCGTTCTTGAAATCGGCGGTGCTTGCCACGGTTCGGTGTATCTCCTAGGGGATGGACAGTCGTTCGCCGACTGTCTGCAACTTGTTCGTCAGTCTAGAGCGGGAGTCGGCCGGTGCCCCCGCGTCGGGTGGCCCATGACCGGCGGGAAGCTTGCCTTCCGCTCTCGCGTTACGGGCCGGTCTCGGCCGGCCCGGTGGGCGAAGGGGGTACCCGCTTGATCATCGTCAAGAAGGGAACGCTGAGCTTCCTCCCGCCGGAAAACGGCACCGGGACGGTGAAATACACGATGTCGACCTCGAGCCGCAGCTCCCGCAGCGGCTGGGCGTTCAGGTCCCACCGGAAGTCCCGCAGGCGCGCCAGGCCACGTTCGATTGGCTCCACCCCGTTCACGCCACCCGACTTTACCCCGGGGCGCCCGCCGGCCACAGGGCGCACGTGACCTAGCTGAGGACCGCCAACTCCTTGGGGAACCGGGTCAGCAGTTCCGGCGCGTGCCCGCGGGCCGCCGCCTCCTCGTGGGGCACGACCAGGGTGTCCTCGATGCGCACGCCGCCGCGGCCCGGCAGGTAGACGCCGGGCTCGACGGTCACCACCGAACCCGCCAACAGGGTGCCGGTGGACGTGGCGCCGATTCCCGGTGCCTCGTGAATCTGCAGCCCCACGCCGTGACCCAGGCCGTGGCCGAACTGCTCGCCGTAGCCCGCGTCGACGATCAGCTGACGCGCCGCGCCGTCGATGTCGCGCAGGCTCGCGCCCGGCCGCAGCGCCTCGCGGCCGGCCCGCTGGGCATCGGCGACCAGCTGGTAGATCTCCAGCTGCCAGTCGGCGGCCTTGCCGAGCACGAACGTGCGGGTCATATCGGAGTGATAGCCGGCCACCAGCGCGCCGAAATCGATCTTGACGAAGTCACCGGTGGCCAGCACCGCATCGGTGGGGCGGTGATGCGGGATCGCCGAATTCGGCCCGGCGGCCACGATGGTCTCGAACGAGATCGCGTCGGCGCCGTGGTCGAGCATCAGCGCCTCCAGGTCCCGGCTCACCTCGCGTTCGGTTCGGCCCGGCCGCAGGCCGCCGCGCTCGATCAGATCGGCGAGCGCGGCGTCGGCCGCCTCACAGGCCAGCCGCAGCAGCGCCACCTCGCCGTCGTCCTTGATCTCCCGCAGCGCCTCGACGGTCCCGGCGGCGCGCATCAGCTCGGTGGCCGCGCTGCGCTCGCCGAGTTCGCTGGTCAGGGCGTCGAAGGCGTCGACGGTCACCACATTGCTCTCGAAGCCCAGCTTCGAAACCCCGTCCGCGGCGGCGCGGCCGACCAGATAGCGCCCGAGGGCACGTTCGATGGCGATCTCGAGCCCCGGCGCCTGTTCGGCGGCCTGGGTGCGGTACCGGCCGTCGGTGGCCAGCACGGGGCCGCGATCGTCGGCGAAGACCAGCAACGCGCCGTTCGATCCGGTGAACCCCGACAGGTAGCGCACGTTGTTCAGGTCGCTGACCAGCATCGCGTCCAGTCCACTGGCACCGAGTTGCGCTTTCAGGTTGTCCCGACGCTGAGAATGTGTCACGACCCTTGACGGTACTCGCTACGCTGATTGCCCATGAGGTCCTGGATGCTGCGCGGATTGGTCTACGCCGCGGCGATGGTTGTCGTTCGCTTGGTTCAAGGCGCGTTGATCAACGCGTGGCAGACGCAGGCCGGGCTGTTCAGCGTGGTGCTGCTCCTGCTGTTCGTCATCGGCGTGGCCGTATGGGGGGTGGTCGACGGCCGGGCCGACGCCATCGCGAACCCCGACCCGGACCGGCGGCGCGACCTGGCGATGACGTGGCTGCTGGCCGGCCTGGTGGCCGGCATCCTCAGCGGGGCCGTGTCCTGGCTCATCTCGCTGGTGTACAACGGCCTCTACACGGGTGGGCTGATCAACGAGGTGACGACGTTCGCGGCGTTCACCGCCCTTTGCGTGTTCCTGCCGGGGATCATCGGCGTGACCATCGGCCGTTGGCGGGTGGACCGCAATCCCCCGCCCCGGCAGAAGGGAGCGGACGAGGAGCGCGCCGACACCGACGTGTTCTCCGCGGTGCGCGGTGACGACGCGCCGACCGGTGAGATTCCCACCGCGGGCGCCCAGCACGAGGAGCGGACCGCTTCGGTCGCCACGGCCGAGCGTGACGAGCCGACCGAGACGATCCACACCGCGGCCGACCACGAGCCGAAGACCGAGGTGATCCGCACCGACGGCGGTGACGACGCCACGAAGCCGGGCAAGGAACCCAAGAAGGACTAGGCCTTGGCGGCGTCCGCCAGGTAGCGCAGGGCGAGCAGGTAGCCCTGAATTCCCAGCCCGACGATCACCCCGGTCGCGACGGGGCTGAGGTACGAGTGGCGCCGAAACTCCTCGCGGGCATGCACATTGGAGATGTGCACCTCGATCAGGGGCGCTCGCAGCTCCGCGCACGCGTCGCGCAGGGCCACCGATGTGTGGGTGAGGCCGCCGGCGTTGAGGATCACCGGTTCGCCGGCATCGGCGGCCGCATGGATCCAGTCCAGCAGCTGCCCTTCGCTATCACTTTGGCGCACAACAGCTTTCAACCCGAGAGCGGTGGCCTCCCGCTCGATGAGCGCGGTCAGTTCGTCGTGCGTGGTGTCGCCGTAGACGTCGGGCTCGCGGCGGCCCAGCCGGCCCAGGTTCGGGCCGTTGATGACGTTGACGGTGGTGGTCATCGGGCCCCTTCTTCCTCCGACAGCCCCGCGTACGCGGCCGCCAGCAGCGACGGGTCGGGCCCGGCCAGCCGCCCCGGCTTCGCCAGCCCGTCGAGGACCACGAACCTGAGCACACCGGCCCGCGACTTCTTGTCCTGGGCCATGTATTCCAGCAGCTGCGGCAGCGCGTCGGCGTCGTAGGCGACCGGCAGGCCCAGCGCCGAAAGGACGGTGCGGTGGCGTTGCGCGGTGGCGTCGTCGAGGCGCCCGGCGAGGCGGGCCAGCTCCGCGGCGAAGACCAGGCCCACGGACACCGCGGCGCCGTGGCGCCACTCGTAGCGTTCCCTGCGTTCGATCGCATGCGCCAAGGTGTGGCCGTAGTTGAGGATTTCGCGCAGCTCCGACTCTTTCTCGTCGGCGGCGACCACGTTCGCCTTGACGGCGATCGAGCGTCGGACCAGTTCCGGCAGCACGTCACCGGTCGGGTCCACGGCGGCTTGCGGGTCGGCCTCGATGAGGTCGAGGATCACCGGGTCGGCGATGAACCCGGCCTTGACGACCTCGGCCATCCCGGCGACGAGTTCGTTGTGCGGCAACGTTTCCAGGGTCGCCAGGTCGACCAGCACCGCCAGCGGCTGGTGAAACGCGCCCACCAGGTTCTTGCCCGCGTCGGTGTTGATGCCGGTCTTGCCGCCGACGGCCGCGTCGACCATGCCCAGCAGCGTGGTGGGAATGTGGACCACGTCGACGCCGCGCAGCCAGGTGGCCGCCGCGAACCCGGCGACGTCGGTGGCGGCGCCGCCGCCCAGGCTCACCACCGCGTCTTTGCGGTCAATGCCGATGCGGCCGAACACTTCCCAGAGGAATCCGACGACCGGTAGGTCCTTGCCGGCCTCGGCGTCCGGGATTTCGATGCGATGGGCGTCAACGCCCTTGTCCGCCAAGCGGCTTCGGATCGCTTCCGCGGTGTGCGCCAGCACCGGTTGGTGTACGACCGCCACCCGGTGCCGGTCGCAGAGCAGTTCGACCAGCCGGTCGCCCAGGTCGGTGCCGATGACCACCGGGTAGGGCGGTTCGACGGCCACCTCGACGGTGACGGGCGCGGTCATGTGGTGGCCTCCGCGTGAGCGTTCTCCGGCGTCTGCAGCCGGGACACGATGTAGCGCACCACCGCCCCGGGGTTGCGGCGGTTGGTGTCGACGCGGATCGTCGAGACACGGCGGTACAGCGGGGCCCGTTTGGCCATCAGCGCTTTGAACTTCTCGGCGCGGTCGGGGCCGGCGAGCAGAGGGCGCACTGCGCCGCCGCCGGTGCGCCGCACGCCTTCGCCGGCGCTGATCTCCAGGTAGATGACCGTGTGGCCGGCGAGCGCCTCGCAGACCCCGGGGCTGGTGACCGCGCCGCCGCCGAGCGACACCACGCCGTCATGGTCGGCCAACGCGGCACGCACCGCGTCCTCCTCGATGCGGCGGAACTCCTGCTCGCCGTCCGTGGCGAAGATGTCGGCGATGCTGCGCCCGGTCCGCTGCTCGATCGCCGCGTCGGTGTCGAGGAACTCGACGCCGAGCGCCTTGGCCAGGCGCCGCCCGATGGTGGACTTGCCCGAACCCGGCAGCCCGACGAGTACCGCCCTGGGCGCCATCAAGCGGTCCCCCGGGCGGCCGGCGCTTCCCGGTCGGCGACCGCGCGCTGATACGCCTCGATGTTGCGCCGGGTTTCGGTGAGCGAGTCGCCGCCGAACTTCTCCAGCGCCGCGCGGGCGAGCACCAGCGCCACCATGGCCTCGACCACCACCCCCGCGGCGGGCACCGCGCACACGTCCGAGCGCTGGTGGATGGCGACGGCCTCGTCGCCGGTCGCCATGTCGACGGTGGCCAGCGCGCGCGGCACGGTGGAGATCGGCTTCATCGCGGCCCGCACCCGCAGCGGCTGGCCGTTGGTCATGCCGCCCTCCAGCCCACCGGCGCGATTCGTCGAGCGGACCACGCCGTCGGGGCCGGGATACATCTCGTCGTGCGCGCGGCTGCCGCGGCGGCGCGCCGTCTCGAAGCCGTCGCCGATCTCCACGCCCTTGATGGCCTGGATGCCCATCACCGCGGCGGCGAGCTGGCTGTCCAGCCGGTTGTCGCCGCTGGTGAACGAGCCCAGGCCCACCGGCAGGCCTGTCGCCACCACCTCGACCACGCCGCCGAGGGTGTCGCCGTCCTTCTTGGCCGCCTCGATCTCGGCGATCATGGACTTCTCAGCCTCCTCGTCATACGCGCGCACGGGGCTGTCGTCGATCGCGGGCAGGTCTTCGGGGCGGGGCGGGGGGCCGTCGTAGGGCGCCGACGGGCCGATCGCGATGACGTGGGAGAGCACGTCGACGCCGAGCGCCTGGCGCAGGAAGGACCGCGCGACCGTGCCCACCGCGACGCGGGCGGCGGTCTCCCGGGCGCTGGCGCGCTCCAGGACCGGGCGGGCGTCGTCGAAGCCGTACTTGAGCATGCCGGCGTAGTCGGCGTGCCCGGGCCGCGGGCGGGTGAGCGGTTCGTTGCGCGCGATGTTGGCCAGCTCCGCCGGGTCCACCGGGTCGGCGGCCATCACGGTCTCCCATTTGGGCCACTCGGTGTTGCCGATCTCGATGGCGATGGGGCCGCCCAGCGTGATGCCGTGGCGGACCCCGGACAGCACGGTCACCGCGTCGCGCTCGAACTTCATCCGCGCGCCGCGCCCGTACCCGAGCCGGCGGCGGGCCAATTGGTCGGCGATATCGGTGGAGGTGACCTCCACGCCGGCGACCATGCCCTCGAGCATGGCCACCAACGCACGGCCATGCGACTCCCCGGCGGTGATCCAACGCAACACCCGGCCATTCTCCCATGGGGTCCGGCGCGGGCTTAAATCCCGAGAAACAGGCCGATCGCGGTGGCGGTGGCCAGGCACATCGACGGGCCATGGGGCACCGCCCGCGCGCCGCACAGCGCCGCGAACACCGTCGTCAGCAGCGGCGCGGCCAGCGCGGCCAGGAACCACGTCCCGACCCCGAAACAGCCCGCCAGCGCCCCGAGGCCGATCGCCAGCTTGACGTCCCCGGCGCCCATCCCGGCCGGGGCGAGCGAGTGCACCAGCAGATAGATCGCGGTCAGCGCCGTCGCGCCGGCCAGCGCGGCCCAGCCGCGCCCGGCCACCGCTGCCGTCAGCAGGATCACCCCGGCCCCGGGCAGCGTGAGCACGTTCGGCAACCGGCGCTCGCGGACGTCGCAGCCGCTCAGCAGCAACAGCCACGCGAGCACCGCCACAACCGCTCCAAGCCGCATGGGTTCTCCTGTGTGCGCCGCGAGTGTGGGGCTAGGTACGAAAACGGTGGCGATGTCGTCCCTAGGCCCCACGCTCGGTTGTTGACCTGGGGCATCCGACGTGCGGGACGTTAGCCCAGAGCGGCGGCCATGGCCTCTCGCGGCGCCGGTTGCCCTGTGAATAGCTCGACCTGGGTGAACGCCTGGTGCAACAACATCTGCAGGCCGCTGATCACGCGGCCGCCGGCGGCGGCCACCGCGGCGGCCAGCGGCGTGGGCCACGGGTCGTAGACGGCGTCCAGCAGGACCGGGATCGCGGCGAGGGTGCCCGCGTACCGCGCCGCGACGTCGGCGGGGATCGTGCTGACCAGCACCTCGGCGGCGGCCACCGCGGTCCCTAGGCCGTCGTCGTCGATGTTCACGAACCGCGTCCGGACCCCGATTCCGGTGCCCAACTCCACCAGCCGGGCGGCCTTGTCGGGGTTGCGCGCGACGACGGTGATGGCGGGGACGCCCAGCTGCGCCAGGCCCAGGACGGCCGCCGGCGCGGTGCCGCCCGACCCGCACACCAGCGCGGGCCCGGTGGCCGACGAAAGCGCCCCCGCGACGCCGTCGATGTCGGTGTTGTCGGCCCGCCAGCCGGCGGGCGTGCGGACCAGGGTGTTGGCCGACCCCACCCGTTCGGCCCGCTCGGTGCGCTCGTCGGCGAAGCGCAGCGCCGCGAACTTGCCCGGCATGGTGACCGACACCCCGACCCACTCGGGCCCGAAGCCGCCGACGACGGCCGGCAGCCGCTCGCCGTCACATTCGATGCGGTCGTAGGTCCAGTCCAGCAGGCCCAGCGCCCGGTAGGCGGCCAGGTGCAGCTGCGGGGACTTCGAGTGGGCGATCGGCTTGCCGAGCACCGCCGCTTTCCGGGGTCCGCCCTCAGCGCGCGCTATCGAGGACACCGTTGCGCTTAGCCAGCTCGATGTTGGCCAGATGCTGCTGATAATCCTTGGTGAACAGCGTCGTCCCCTGGGCGTCGATGGTGACGAAGTACAGCCAGTCGCCGGGCTCGGGATGCTCGGCGGCGCGCAGCGCGTCGACGCCCGGCGAACAGATCGCCGTCGCGGGCAGCCCCTGCGACACGTAGGTGTTCCACGGCGTCTTCTGGGCGCGGTCGGCGTCGGTGGTGGCCACCTCCCGGCGATCCAGCGGGTAGTTGACCGTCGAGTCGAATTCCAGCGTGTGGTGGGCGTGCAGGCGGTTGTAGATCACCTGCGCGACCTTCGCGAAGTCCTGCGACTTGGATTCCTGCTCCACCAGCGAGGCCACCACCAGGATGTCGTACGGCGACAGGCCCATGGACTGGGCGGTGTCCACCAACCCGGACTTCATGTACTCGACGCCCCCGGCGCTGATCAGGCTCGACAGGATGGTCTCGGCAGAGGCGGACGGGTCCACGTTGAAGGTTCCCGGCGCGATCAGCCCCTCGATCCGGCGATGGTCCTTGCCGAGCTCGGTGAAGGGTTCGACGGCCCACGGCGGCACCGCGAGCGCGGCGGGCGCGCTGTTGGTCGCCGCCGCCCGCAGCTCCTCCACCGCGACGCAGTGCTGGTTGCCGTCGAGGGTCACGCACGTGGCGCGGGAGATCAGCGTCAGGATCCCCGGGGTCACCACGTTGGTCTTCATGTCGGTGGTGTCGTCGAGCTGACGGCCCTCCGGGATGACCAGCCGGCCCACCCGGCTGTTCGGATCGGCCAGCCGTGCGACGGCGTCGGCCGCCGGGATCTCGGTGCGCATTCGGTAGAAGCCGGGCTGGATCGAGGAGATCTTGCTGTTGCCGTGCGCGGCGTTGACGAATGCCCGGACGGTCTTGACCACCTGCTCGTGCTGCAGCGTCTCCCCGACGTTGGTGGTCGAGTCACCGTCCTTGATCTGAATCACGATGTCCTGCTTGCCATTTCCGGCGTAGTCGTCGCCGGCTCCGAACACCGTGTGCCACAGCTTGGCGCCGACGAACACGGCCACCAGCACGACGACGGCGACGACCGCGAGCACGATCTTGCCGGCGAACCGCCGCTGGCGTCGGCCCCGTTCGGCCCGGTTCCGGGCGACGCGGCTGCGCTTCCGCGACGTGCCGACCGCCTCGGGCTCGGCGCGTTGCCGTCGTGCGCTGTCAACCATCGGCGGGCTCCCCCGCCGTCAGGGCGGCGCGGCGCTGGTCGAGCCAGCTCTGCAGGATGGCCACCGCGGCCGCCTGGTCGATCACGGCCCGCTGTTCGCGGGCGCGGACGCCGGCCGCGCGCAGCGAGCGCTGCGCGCTCACGGTGGTCAGGCGCTCGTCGGCCAGGCGCACGGGCGTGGGGGCGATCCGCTGGGCCAGCGTGTCGGCCAGCTCCATCGCGTCGATCGCCGACGGGCCGGTGCGGTCGGCCAGCGTGCGTGGCAGCCCGACGACCACCTCGACCGCGCCGAGTTCGGCGGCCAGCTCGGCCAGTCGGCGCACGTGCTTGCCGGAGCGGTCACGGCGCACGGTTTCCACCGGGGTGGCCAGGATGCCGTCGGGGTCGCTGCTGGCGACGCCGATGCGCACGCTGCCGACGTCGATGCCGAGCCGCCGCCCCCGGCCGGGATCCTGGTCAGGGTCGCCGGGCCGGTCGGGCACGCGATGCTGTGCGGGGACCACTCAGCCGACCCGCGCTATCTCGGAGCGGACCGCCTCCAGCGCCGCGTCGATGCGGCTGGGGTCCTTTCCGGAACCCTGCGCCAGGTCCGGCTTGCCTCCGCCGCGGCCGTCGACCGTCGCGGCGAGCTGCTTGATCAGGTCGTTGGCGCGGAGCCCGAGGTCCTGGGCGGCGGGGTTGGCGGCGACCGCGTACGGCACACTGCCCCCCTCGCCCTCGGAGATCAGCGCCACCACGGCGGGGTCGCTGCCCAGCTTGCCGCGGATGTCGCCCACCAGGGAGCGCAGGTCGCCGGCCGTCATCCCCACCGACATGCGTTGCGCCACCACACGGACGTTACCGATACGCTCCGCGCCGGCCGCCGCGTTGGTCGCGGCGGCGCGCGCGCTCGCCAGCCGTGCGCGTTCGAGTTCCTTCTCGGCCGCCTTGAGCCGCTCCACCAGTCCGGCCACCCGGGCGGGCACCTCGTCGGACGGCACCTTCAGCGACGAGGCCAGCCCCGCCATCAGCGCGCGCTCCTTGGCCAGGTGGCGGAAGGAGTCCAGCCCGACGTAGGCCTCCACCCGGCGCACGCCGGAGCCGACCGACGATTCGCCCAGGATGGTCACCGGCCCGATCTGAGCGGAGTTGTGCACGTGGGTCCCGCCGCAGAGCTCGAGCGAGAACGGCCCGCCGATCTCGACCACCCGCACCTCGTCCGGGTAGGCCTCGCCGAACATCGCCATTGCGCCCATCGCCTTGGCCTTCTCCAGCTGCTCGGTGAACGTGTGCACCTCGAAGTCGGCCTGGACGGCCTGGTTGGTGACCTCTTCGACCTGGGTGCGCTGCTCGTCGGACAGCGGACCCTGCCAGTTGAAGTCGAACCGCAGGTAGCCGGGGCGATTCAGCGATCCCGCCTGAACGGCGTTGGGGCCCAGCACCTGTCGCAGCGCGGCATGCACCATGTGGGTGCCCGAGTGGCCCTGGGTGGCGCCCCGGCGCCATTCCGGATCGACCGCGGCGACCACGGTGTCGCCCTCCACGAACTCCCCGGATTCGACGTTGACCCGATGCACCCACAGGGTTTTCGCGATCTTCTGCACGTCGGTGACCGCCGCGCGGGCGCTCGCGCCTGCGCCGGTCCCGCTGATGGTGCCCTCGTCGGCGATCTGCCCGCCGGACTCGGCGTAGAGCGGCGTGCGGTCCAGCACCAGTTCGACTTGCTGCGCGCCCTCGGCGCCGTGCGTGACGACCGGGACCCGCTTGCCGTCCACGAAGATGCCCAGAATCTTTGCCTCGGAGGACAATTCGTCGAAGCCGGTGAATTCCGTCGGGCCGGCGTCGACCAGCTCCCGATAGGCGCTCAGGTCGGCGTGGGCGTGCTTGCGAGCGGCGGCGTCCGCCTTCGCGCGCCGGCGCTGCTCGGCCATCAGTTCCCGGAAGCCGATCTCGTCGACCTGCAGGCCCGCCTCGGCGGCCATCTCCAGGGTCAGCTCGATCGGGAAGCCGTAGGTGTCGTGCAGCGTGAAAGCGTCCGAGCCCGAGATCGCTTTGGCCCCAGCCTCTTTGGTGGTGCCGGCGACCTCGTCGAACAGCTTGGAACCGGCCGCCAGCGTGCGGTTGAACGCGGTCTCCTCGGCGACGGCGATGCGCCTGATCCGGTCGAAGTCGGCGACCAGTTCGGGATACGACGGCCCCATCGCGTCGCGCACGGTGGTCATCAACTCGCCGACGATGGGCCCGTCGATGTCGAGCAGCTTGGCCGAACGGATCACCCGGCGCAGCAGCCGGCGCAGCACGTAGCCGCGACCGTCGTTGCCGGGCGTGACGCCGTCGCCGATCAGGATCGCCGCGGTGCGGCTGTGGTCGGCGATCACCCGGTAGCGCACATCGTCGGAGTGGTTGCCCACGTCATATCCGCGCGGCGCGCGGGCGGCCACCGCGTCGATGACGGGCCGCAGCAGGTCGGTCTCGTACACGTTGTGCACGCCCTGCAGGATGAACGCGACCCGCTCGACGCCCATGCCGGTGTCAATGTTCTTGCGGGGCAACGGGCCGAGGATTTCGAAGTCGGTCTTGGAAGTGCCCTCGCCGCGTTCGTTCTGCATGAACACGAGGTTCCAGATCTCGATGTAGCGGTCTTCGTTGGCCACCGGGCCGCCACCGACCCCGAACTCTTCGCCGCGGTCGTAGTAGATCTCCGACGACGGGCCACACGGGCCGGGGATGCCCATGGACCAGTAGTTGTCTTCCATGCCGCGGCGCTGGATCCGCTCGGCCGGCAGCCCGGCGATCTCCTGCCACAGCTGCACGGCCTCGTCGTCGTCGAAATAGACCGTCGTCCAGATCCTTTCGGGATCCAGGCCGTAGCCGCCCTCGGACAACCCGTTGGTCAGCAGAGTCCACGCCAGCTCGATGGCGCGGCGCTTGAAGTAATCGCCGAACGAGAAGTTGCCGGCCATCTGAAAGAAGGTGTTGTGGCGGGTGGTGATGCCCACCTCGTCGATGTCGGGCGTGCGGATGCACTTTTGGATGCTGGTGGCCGTCGAGTACGGCGGCGTGCGCGCTCCCAGGAAGTACGGCACGAACTGGACCATGCCCGCGTTGACGAACAGCAGGTTGGGGTCGTCGAGGATCACCGATGCGCTCGGCACCTCGGTGTGGCCCGCCTTCACGAAATGATCAAGAAACCGCTTCCTGATCTCGTGTGTCTGCACTTTGAGTCCGCTTCTTCCTTTTGCTTTGTCGCGTGTTGCTTTGTCGCGTGTTGCTTTGTCGCGTGAACGTCTATTCCAGCGTATTCGCTGGAGTAGCTGGCTACCGGGCCGCTAACCCTCCAGAAAGCTCAGCCGCACCGAGCGTTGTGGGTTGTCCCGGTTCAAATCGACCAGCACGATGCTTTGCCAGGTGCCCAGCATCGGCTCGCCCCCGGAGACCGGCACGGTCACCGACGGCGCGACCAGCGCCGGCATCACGTGATCCGCGCCGTGGCCCGGCGAGCCGTGCGAGTGCCGATACCGGTCGTCGCGCGGCAGCAGCCGTTCCAGCGTGTCGAGCAGGTCTTCGTCGGAGCCGGCCCCCGTTTCGATGATGGCGACGCCCGCGGTGGCGTGCGGGACGAACACGTTGCACAACCCGTCGCCCCTCGACCAGCAGAAGCCCCGCACCGCCTCGGTCAGATCGACGATGCGGCGTCGTGTTGTGTCCACGTCCAGCACGTCGGTATGCATCCGAACCAGCCTACGGCGCACACGTTGCGGGCAGCCAATCGATTGTGAGCGCGACCACATTTGGGCATTGCGGGGCGCATTGGGCAGGAGGAAGGTAACTGGTGGGGCCGGTGGCGCCACGGGCTCCTTGGATATAAGCCCTACAGAGGAGGTCGGCCGTGTACGCACGCTCCACCACCATCCAGGCGCAACCCTTGTCGGTCGACATCGGGATCGCGCACGTTCGCGATGTTGTCATGCCCGCCCTCACCGAGATCGAGGGGTGTGTCGGGCTGTCGCTGTTGGTCGACCGGCAGTCCGGGACCTGCATCGCCACCAGCTCGTGGGACAGCATCGACGCGATGCGCGCCAGCGCCGAACGGGTCGCCCCGATTCGCGATCAGGCCGCGCTGATGTTCGACGGCAGCGCGCGGGTCGAGGAGTGGGACATCGCTTTGCTGCACCGCGACCATCCGTCGCGGCAGGGTGCCTGCGTGCGGGCCACCTGGCTCAAGGTGGTGCCGGACCAGCTCACCCGGTCCCTGGACTTCTACCGCTCGTCGGTGCTGCCGGAGCTCGAGGAGCTCGACGGGTTCTGCAGCGCCAGCCTGCTGGTCGACCATCCGGCGTGCCGTCGGGCGGTGTCGTGCTCGACGTTCGACTCGATGGACGCGATGGCCCGCAACAGCGACCGGGCGAACGAATTGCGGAGCAGGCGCGTCCGGGAGCTGGGCGCCGAGGTGATCGACGTCGCCGAATTCGAGCTGGCGATCGCCCACCTGCGGGTGCCCGAGCTGGTCTAGCGCTAGCACGCTTCTTTCGCCGAGTGTCACGCCAGCGTGGCGGCTGCCGACCAGTGTCACGCCAGCGTGACGCTCGATGCGTTCAGGGCAGCGCGTCGCCCGGGAATCCCCGGCAGGGATGCACCTCGAAGGTGAAGACGCCCGCGGCCACACCCGGGTCGTCGGCCATGATCGCGGCGGTGTCGTCGACCGAGGCCGCGAACACCGCGATCCCGCAGACCTCGGAGCCGTCGGTGACCGGCAACACGATGGGCATGACGCCGTCGTCGCGCAGCCCGAAGTTGCGCCGCCCGTGCTCCCAGACGGTCCCCGGTGTCGTCTCGTCGCCGAACCGCGGCCCCTGCTTGAGGATGACGACGCTGTAGGGCTGGGTGGTGGCCAGCAGCCGGCCCATCTCGTCGTCGGTGAAGGTTTTCATGACCGCCCCCGCTTTCCCCGGATGATCGCCCGCAACCGCTCCAGCCGCCCGGCCATCTCCCGCTCACCGCCGCGGCCGGTCGGCCGGTAGTAGTCCACGTCCACCAACTCGTCCGGCGGATATTGCTGGGCCAGGACACCGTCGGGATCGTTGTGCGAATACCGATACCCCTGCGCGTGTCCCAGCGCCGCCGCGCCGGAATAGTGCCCGTCGCGCAGGTGGGGCGGCACCAGGCCCGCCTTGCCCGCCTTGATGTCGTCCATCGCCGCGGCGAGCGCGGTGGTCACGGAGTTCGACTTGGGCGCGGTGGCCAGGTGGATGGTGGCGTGGGCCAGCGTCAGCTGCGCCTCGGGCATGCCGATCAGCTGCACGGTCTGCGCGGCCGCCACCGCGATCTGCAGCGCGCTGGGGTCGGCCATGCCGATGTCCTCGCTGGCCAGGATCATCAGCCGCCGCGCGAGGAACCGCGGGTCCTCCCCCGCGACGAGCATGCGGGCCAGGTAGTGCAGCGCCGCGTCGACGTCCGAGCCCCGCACCGACTTGATGAAGGCGCTGATGACGTCGTAGTGCTGGTCGCCGTCCCGGTCGTAGCGCACCGCGGCCTTGTCCAGCGACTGCTCGATGGTCTCGACGCTCACCGACTCGGTGGCTTCGGCCGCGACCTCCAGCGCGGTCAGCGCCCGCCGGGCGTCGCCGGCGGCCAGCCGCACCAGCAGGTCGACGGCCTCGGGCGTCACCGCGACCCGGCCGTCCAGTCCGCGCGGATCGTCGATCGCCCGCTGTACCACGGCGCGGATGTCGTCGGCGCTGAGCGGGCGCAGCTGCAGGATCAGCGAGCGGGACAGCAGCGGCGCCACGACCGAGAACGACGGGTTCTCGGTGGTCGCGGCCACCAGCAGCACCACCCGGTTCTCCACGGCGGACAGCAGGGCGTCCTGCTGGGTCTTGGAGAAGCGGTGCACCTCGTCGATGAACAGCACCGTCTGCTCGCCGCGCAACAACGCCTGCCGCGCCTGGTCGATGACGGCGCGCACGTCTTTGACCCCGGCCGACAGCGCCGACAGCGCCTCGAACCGGCGACCGGTCGCCTGGGAGATCAGCGCGGCCAGCGTCGTCTTGCCGCTGCCGGGCGGGCCGTAGAGGATGGCCGACGCCACGCCGGATCCCTCGACCAGGCGGCGCAGCGGCGACCCGGGCGCCAGCAGGTGCTCCTGGCCGACCACCTCGTCCAACGAGGCCGGCCGCATGCGCACGGCCAGCGGCGCACCGGCCGACACGCCCAGGCCGTGATCGCTCGTCGGCGCCGCGCCGGGCAGGTCAAAAAGACCGTCGGACACGGCATCAGGCATACCACGAAAACGAATCCGGGCGCCGCCCCGACATCTTTGCTAAGTTCCCGTGTGCGCGTGCCCACAGGTTGAGTCAACAGCTAGGACGGACATGAGCCAGCCTCCCGAATATCCAGGCACCCCGGCCGACCCGTACGGCAGCGAGCACAACCCTCCGGGCTATCCGCCCCCGCCCGGTTACGGCGCGCCTCCCCCGCAATCACCCGGCTACGGCGTACCTCCCCCGCAATCACCCGGCTACGGCCCGCCCCCGGGCTACGGCACCCCGCCGCCCGGCTACGGCCCGCCGCCCAGCTATGGCGCGCCCCCGCCGGGGTACGGCGGCTACCCCCAGCCCGGCTATGGGGCACCCGCCGCCCCGGGGTTCAGCGTCGGTGACGCCTTCAGCTGGGCTTGGAACACGTTCACCAAGAACGCGCTGGTGTTGATCGTGCCGGCGCTGGTGTACGGCCTGTTGTTCGGCGTGGCCACCGGGGTGAACATCGCGGGCCAGAACATGTCGCCGAACACGGCGACCAGTGACGACTACGGCTTTTATTTCACGACCAACCTCACCGGCGCCGCCCTGGTCGTCTTCATCATCGGCACCCTGCTGACCTACCTGGTCACCGCGTTCGCCCAGGCCGGCTTCCTGTCCGGCTGCCTGGACATCGCCGACGGGCGGCCGGTGACCATCGCGTCGTTCTTCAGGCCCCGCAACCTGGGGATGGCATTCCTGGCCGCGCTGATCGTCGGTGTCCTCACCTCGATCGGCTACTCGTTGTGCTTCGTTCCGGGCCTGGTGCTGAGCCTGTTCGTGCAGTTCACCATCCTGTTCGTCGTCGATCGTTCGGAGTCGGCGATCAAGGGCTTCACCTCCAGCTTCTCGCTGGTGGGGTCGAATTTCGCCAACGCGCTGCTGGTGTGGCTGGTGGTGATGGCCCTGATCTTCGCCGGGGCGCTGGCGTGCGGGGTCGGCCTGCTGGTGACGGCGCCGCTCGACGCGCTGATCCTGACCTACGCCTACCGCAAGCTGACCGGCGGCCAGGTTGTTCCCGTGCCGCAAGCGGGCTACCAGCCGGGCCCGCCGCCCGGGCCGCAGCAGGTCTGACCTCAAAGCCACGCCCGAAGTTACGGCGCTGTTAGCCGCGGCTGTGGTGCGCTGCGGCCTTGTGGCGCTTGTGATGCAATCACCTTGTTATGAGCATCAAAGTCGCGCTGGAGCACCGCACCAGCTACACCTTTGACCGGCCGGTCCGGGTGTTCCCGCACGTCGTTCGGCTGCGACCGGCGCCCCATTGCCGCACGCCCCTCGAGGCCTACTCGCTGCGCATCGAGCCGGAAGAGCACTTCATCAACTGGCAGCAGGACGTGGTAGGCAATTTCCTTGCGCGGCTTGTTTTTCCGAATCCGATGCGCCGGCTGACCATCACGGTGGGACTCATCGCCGACCTCAAGGTGATCAACCCGTTCGACTTCTTCATCGAGGACTGGGCCGAGACCTGGGCCCCCTCCACCGGACGGGCCGGGCTGACCTATCCCAAGGATCTGGCCGACGACCTGGAGCCCTACCTGCGCCCCGTCGACGAAGCGGGCGAGGGATCGGGGCCGGGTGAGCTCACGCGGGCGTGGGTGGAGAACTTCTCGGTGGACGAGGGCACGCGCACCATCGACTTGCTGGTCGCGCTCAACCACGCGGTCAACGCCGACGTCGCCTACAGCCTGCGGATGGAACCCGGTGTCCAGACACCTGATTACACGCTGCGCACCGGGGTGGGCTCGTGCCGCGACTCCGCGTGGCTGCTGGTGTCGATTCTGCGCCAGCTCGGCCTGGCCGCCCGCTTCGTGTCGGGATATCTGGTGCAGCTCGCCTCGGACGTGGAGGCGCTCGACGGGCCGTCGGGCCCCGCCGCCGACTTCACCGACCTGCACGCCTGGACCGAGGTGTACATCCCGGGCGCGGGCTGGATCGGGCTGGACCCGACGTCGGGGCTGTTCGCCGGCGAGGGCCACATCCCGCTGGCCGCCACGCCGCACCCGGCGTCCGCGGCACCCATCAGCGGCGGCACCGAGCCCTGCGAATCCGTGCTGGAGTTCTCCAACACCGTCACCCGCATCCACGAGGACCCCCGCGTCACGCTGCCCTACACCGACGAGGCGTGGCAGACGATCTGCGACGTCGGCCGGCGCGTGGACGAACGGCTGGCCGCCGCCGACGTGCGGCTGACCATCGGCGGTGAGCCGACCTTCGTCTCGGTGGACAATCAGGTCGCCAAGGAGTGGACCACCGCCGCCGACGGGCCGCACAAGCGGCAGCGCGCCTCCGACCTGGCCGCGCGCCTCAAGGAGGTGTGGGCGCCGAACGGGTTGATCCAGCGCGGGCAGGGCCGTTGGTATCCGGGCGAACCGTTGCCGCGCTGGCAGATTGCGCTCTACTGGCGCACCGACGGGCGGCCGCTGTGGAACGACGGCGCGCTGTTGGCCGACCCGTGGGGGGACCGGCCGGAAGCAGTCGACGGTGAGGCCGCCCGCCAGGTGCTCGCCGGCCTCGCCGACGGGCTGGGGCTGCCACTTTCGCAGGTGCGGCCCGCCTACGAGGACCCGCTGCACCGGCTGGCGGAAAAAGTCCGGCAACCGCAGGGCGACCCGGTGGACCCGGCCGACGACCTCGAGGAGGACACCCCCGCCGGTCGCGCGGCGCTGCTGGGCCGCCTCGACGAATCCGTAACGGCCCCGGCGGCTTTCGTGCTGCCGCTGCACCGCCGCGACGACGGCGCCGGGTGGGCCAGCGCGGACTGGCGGCTGCGCCGGGGCCGAATCGTGCTGCTGCACGGCGATTCTCCGGCGGGTCTGCGCCTGCCCCTGGACGCGATCAGCTGGCGCCCGCCGCGCCCGTCGTTCGACGCCGATCCCCACGCCGCCGGCGACGCGCTGACGACGGAATCGGACCAGGCGGTGGTGGACGACTCCGACACCGCCCCGCCCACCGCGATGGTCGCCGAGGTGCGCGACGGGCTGCTCTACCTTTTCATGCCGCCCACCGAGGCACTGGAACACTTCGTCGACCTCATCGCCCGCGTCGAGGCCGCCGCGGCCAAGGCTGACTGCCCGGTCGTGATCGAGGGCTACGATCCCCCGCCGGACCCCCGGCTGAGGTCGACCACGATCACCCCGGACCCCGGCGTCATCGAGGTCAACGTCGCGCCCACCGCCAGCTTCGCCGAACAGAGCCAGCAGCTCGAAACCCTCTACGAGCAAGCGCGATTGGCCCGGCTGTCCACCGAGTCGTTCGACGTCGACGGCACCCACGGCGGCACCGGCGGCGGCAACCACATCACGCTGGGCGGCGTCACCCCCGCGGACTCGCCCCTGCTGCGGCGCCCGGACCTGTTGGTCTCGCTGCTGACGTACTGGCAACGACACCCGTCGCTGTCCTATTTGTTCGCCGGCCGGTTCGTCGGCACCACCTCACAGGCACCACGCGTCGACGAGGGCCGCGCCGAGGCCCTCTACGAGCTCGAGATCGCGTTCGCCGAAATCACCCGGCTCTCCGGACCTTTCGGGGGCAACGCCCCCCGGCCGTGGGTGATCGACCGCGCGTTGCGCCACCTGCTGACCGATATCACCGGCAACACCCACCGCGCCGAATTCTGCATCGACAAGCTCTACAGCCCCGACAGCCCCCGCGGCCGGCTCGGCCTGCTGGAGTTGCGCGGGTTCGAGATGCCCCCGCATCTGCGCATGGCGATGGTGCAATCGCTGCTGGTGCGCTCGCTGGTGGCGTGGTTCTGGGACGAGCCGCTGCGCGCCCCGCTGATCCGCCACGGCGCCAACCTACATGGGCGATACCTGTTGCCGCACTTCCTGATTCACGACATCGCCGATGTCGCCGCCGACCTGCGCGCGGACGGCATCGCGTTCGAGACCAGCTGGCTGGACCCGTTCACCGAGTTCCGCTTCCCGCGCATCGGCACCGCGGTGTTCGACGGCGTCGAGATCGAGTTGCGCGGGGCGATCGAACCGTGGAACACCCTCGGCGAGGAGGCCACGGCCAGCGGCACCGCCCGCTACGTCGACTCGTCGGTCGAGCGCATCCAGATCCGGATCATCGGCGCGGACCGCCACCGTTACGTGGTGACGGTCAACGGCTACCCGGTGCCGCTGCTGGCCACCGACAACCCCGACATCCACGTAGGCGGGGTCCGGTTCAAGGCGTGGCAGCCGCCCAGCGCGCTGCACCCGACGATCAGCACCGACGTCCCCCTGCAGTTCGAGCTGATCGACCTGACGACGGGCACGTCGCGCGGCGGGTGCACCTATCACGTCGCGCACCCCGGCGGGCGGGCCTACGACGAACCGCCCGTCAACGCCGTCGAGGCCGAGGCGCGCCGCGCCCGCCGGTTCGAGGCCACCGGCTTCACCCCCGGCAAGCTCGACTTGTCGGACATCCGGGAAAAGCAGGCACGCATCTTCACCGACATCGGCGCGCCGGGCATCCTAGACCTGCGCCGCGTGCGTACCGTTCAGCAGTAATGGCGTTTGCGGACATGACATTCGGCACCGGTGCACCCCCGGCGGCCGCTGGCGGGCGCCACGAGGACCGCTACGAAGACGCGGACCGCCTGCTTGCCGGGTATCGCGCCGCACGCGCCCAGGAGGCGCTGTTCGATCTGCGGCACGGCCCCGCCGCCGGTTACGACGAATTCGTCGATCAGGACGGGAACGTCCGACCGGCCTGGGCGGAGCTGGCCGACACCATCGCCGAGCGCGGCCGGGCGGGGCTGGACCGGCTGCGGTCGGTGGTGCGCAGCCTGATCGACAGCGACGGCATCACTTACACCGACGTCGAACCCGGCGGGCACGGCCTGGAGCCTCGGCCGTGGATCCTCGACACGCTGCCGATCGTGCTGTCCGCCGCGGAATGGGAGTTGCTGGAGGCCGGTCTGGTGCAGCGGTCCCGCCTGCTCGACGCCGTGCTCGCCGACCTGTACGGATCGCGCAGCCTGCTCACCGAGGGCGTGCTGCCGCCGGAGCTGCTGTTCGCCCATCCGGGCTACGTGCGGGCCGCCAACGGCATCGAAATACCCGGGCATCACCAGCTTTTCCTGCACGCCTGTGACGTCAGCCGGCTGCCGGACGGAGCCTTTCAGGTCAACGCCGACTGGACGCAGGCGCCGTCCGGCGCCGGCTACGCGCTGGCCGACCGGCGCGTCGTCGCGCACTCGGTCCCCGACCTCTACGAGCGGATCGCACCGCGACCGACGACGCCGTTCGCCCAGGCCTTGCGGCTGGCGCTGATCGATGCCGCGCCCGACGTTGCCCAGGATCCCGTGGTGGTGGTGCTCAGCCCGGGTATCTTTTCCGAAACCGCCTTCGATCAGGCGTATCTGGCCACGCTCCTGGGTTTCCCGTTGGTGGAGAGCGCGGACCTGGTGGTGCGCGACGGCAAATTGTGGATGCGCTCGCTGGGCACCTTGAAACGGGTCGACGTCGTCCTGCGTCGGGTGGACGCCGATTACGCCGACCCGCTGGATCTGCGCGCCGACTCCCGGCTCGGGGTGGCCGGTCTGGTGGAGGCGTGCCACCGCGGGACGGTGACCGTGGTCAACACGTTTGGCAGCGGCATCCTGGAAAACCCCGGGCTGCTGCGGTTTCTGCCCCAGCTGTCCGAGCGCCTGCTGTCCGAGGCCCCGCTGCTGCACACCGCGCCGGTCTATTGGGGCGGCATCGCCAGCGAACGCTCGCACCTGCTGGCGAACCTGTCGTCGCTTTTGGTGAAGTCTACCGTCGGCGGGAAAGCCCTTGTCGGGCCGACGCTTTCGTCGTATCAGCTGACACAACTGGCCGGCCGGATCGAGAAGATGCCGTGGCAGTGGATCGGCCAGGAGCTGCCACAGTTCTCGTCGGCGCCCACCGACCACGCCGGGGTGTTGTCGTCGGCCGGCGTCGGGATCCGGTTGTTCAACGTCGCCCAGCGCAGCGGGTACGCCCCCATGATTGGCGGGGTCGGCTACGTGCTGGCACCCGGTCCCGCCGCGTACACGCTGGAAACCGTTGCCGCTAAGGATGTCTGGGTCCGCCCGACGGAGCGTGCGCGGGCCGAGGCGGTGAGTCTGCCGTCCCCGCCGCCACCGGCGAAGTCCGCGGCCGGTACCTGGGGCGTCAGCTCGCCGCGCGTGCTGTCCGACCTGTTCTGGATCGGCCGCTACGGCGAGCGCGCGGAGAACATGGCGCGGCTGCTGCTGGTCGCCCGCGACAGGTTCCACGTGTACCGGCATCAGCAGCACACCGAGGAGAGCGCGTGTGTGCCGGTGCTGATGGCCGCGCTGGGCCTGATCACCGGGACCGACACGAGCGCCGACGACTGGACCGACGAGAGTGCCAGGGACGCAGCCGAAATGATCGCAGTCGCGCCCTCGACGTTGTGGTCGTTGACCGTGGACCCCGATCGCCCCGGGTCCCTGGTGCAGTCGGTGGAAGGTCTGGCGCTGGCCGCCAGGGCGGTGCGAGACCAGATGTCGAACGACACCTGGATGGTGCTGGCCGGGGTGGAACGAGCGCTGGCGCAGCGTCGCGAGCCGCCGGACTCGCTCGCCGAAGCCGACGCGCTCCTCGCGTCGGCTCAGGTGCAGACGCTGGCCGGGATGCTGACCCTTGCGGGTGTGGCCGGTGAGTCGATGGTGCGCGACGTGGGCTGGTCGATGATGGACATCGGCAAGCGCATCGAACGCGGCCTGTGGCTGACCGCGCTGCTGCGGGCGACGCTGACCGCCGTCCGCGGCGCCATCGCCGAGCAGACGATCATCGAGGCGACGCTGGTGGCGTGCGAGTCCTCGGTGATCTACCGACGCCGCACCGTGGGCAAGGTGAGCGTCGCCGCCGTGGCCGAGCTGATGCTGTTCGACGCGCAGAACCCGCGCTCGTTGCTGTACCAGGTCGAGCGGCTGCGGGCCAACCTCAAAGACCTGCCGGGTGCATCGGGATCGTCGCGGCCGGAGCGGCTGGTGGACGAGATCGGCACCCTGTTGCGCCGCTCGCATCCCGCCGAGCTGGAAGAGGTCAGCGAGGACGGGCTGCGCACGGAGCTGGCCGAGCTACTCGATTCGGTGCACACGCAGTTGCGCGAGCTGGCCGAGGTCATCACCACCACGCAGCTGGCGCTGCCCGCCGTGCAGCCGCTGTGGGGCCCCGACGTACGCCGGGTGATGCCAGCCTAAGGCGACGCGGTTCATTGCGTCACACGGGTTCGTCGTCAGATCCGCGCTCAGCGATGCGCATCGATTAGATCGGCAACCGCCTTTTGGGCATCCGTTGGGCGTAGCGGAGGCGTGGCGAACATCTCGGCAATCATCATCGCCACCGGTGTTGTCCACAGCAGCAGGCCCAACGCAACGGCATGTTCACGGTTGGCCCCGGTATTCAAACGTGTGATCAATGCCGCTAGGGCCGCGCCGAGACGCTTCAAGTGGTGCTCATCAAGGCCGTCACGCAAGTCCTTGGTTGCGATGAGAATCTCCAACCCCGCCATGGCCTTTGGATTGGCGAAGGCGTCCCATGCTGCCCGCACCAGGTCTTGGGTGTCCATGACCTGCTCACCGGCCAACACCTCCAGCGAGGCGACGAGACGGTCAACGGCATCTTCGATCACCGCAGTTAGCAGACCATCGCGGTCCCCGAAGTGATGTTGAATGACACCCCAACTCACGCCGGCGCGCTCAATGATGTGCCGGGCACTAGCCGCGGAGAAGCCTTCCTCGCGAATGCACCGAACCGTTTCGTCGATGAGTAACTCGCGGGTCCGGTCCCCGCGCTGCTGTCGCCCGGTGCTCGGACGGCGCGGGGCGGTTCGTCTGCGCCCAGTCATGTCTGTGATCCGCGCTGGCTCATTCACAGCACCCTAGGTCAGTAGCCTTGCGATTAAAACATGGCGTATGCCATGCTTTCGGCGTTCAGCTTACCTCACCCGAAAGCCCACCTCATGTCTCAGACGATCAGCGCCGACAACACGAACGCTTACCCGGCCGAGGGCGGACTCTCGTCACTGCAAAAGTCGCTCTTGGGCGTCCTGGCGTTCTTCTTCGTCATCCAGATCGTCTTCTGGTACCTCGAATTCCATGCTGGGGTGTCCCACGTCGTCGCGTCCACCACGTTGGTCGTCTTCGTCGTGGGCTGTTTCTCGACGGCCCTTGCGCTCCCGTGGCTTCCGCTTCCAGGTCAACGTGACCGCACGAAGTGGGACCGTTTAGGCGCGATGGTGATCGTCTGGGTCTTCATCGCCCTGATTCCACGATTCATCTGGGAACTGCCGTGGCTCCTGTTCTTCGATCAGATCAGAAACGGCGTGCAGCATGGCGCGCTGTGGACGTACATGTGGTCACCCATCTTGCTCGGAGGCGACGCGCGGTACCTGAACGGCGACCCGCTCATCGTCGTCCTTGAGTGGATCGCCTTCTTCATTGGACTCTTCGAGGCGTATGCCATGGTGCAGTTCTTCCGGAATGGTAAGCGCTTCACCAGCATTCAGCTGTCATTCATCATGGGTGGGATGATCGTTGAGGTCACGCTGCCTGCGGTCTACTTCGGGGTGGAGATCGCTAACAATCTGCAAAGCATGACAAGCCCAGCCGAGATGTGGGTCAAGTTCGTGGTTCTGAACCTCTTGTGGTGCACCATGCCACTCGTCACCTACTTCTGGGGTGTTCGCAGGTTGGCTCGCCAGGATCTTGCCGTGAAGTTTTAGCTCGCTTGACGGGTCGACCTAACTAAAATCCAGCGATCGCGAGCGCGGCGGAGCCGGGCGAAACGGGTCGTTACGTCAAACGGGTTCGTCGTCGTCGGTGTCGCGGAGGAAGCGTTCGGGGTGGTGGTAGGTGTTGGTGCGGGGTTGGCCGCGGTCGAGGTGGGG
>NZ_LZJN01000186.1 GCF_001667735.1 Mycobacterium sp. E183 | reverse complement strand
CCCGACGACCCGCGGTGGGCGCCCGACGAGCGGACCCTGATCGAGGCGGTCGACGAGCTGGAGCGCACCGGTTCCTGGTCGGAGACGACGTGGACGGCGCTAGGGCGCTTCCTTTCCGACGAGCAGCGCATCGAATTGCTCACGGCCGTCGGCTGGTATCGGACCATCTGCACGCTGTGCAACGCGCTCGCGCTCCCGGTCGAGGGCTGGATGCGGCCCTGGCCTTCAGCCGGCTGAGAGGTCGCGTTTGAGGCCGGGATGCTGGTTCTTCAGTAGCGGCAGCAGCAGCCGTCGCGGCATGAACTGGAACAGCCGGGTGGACAGGTGGCTGGGCAGACCGGCGATCACCGTGCCGCGGTCGTGGGCGAGCGCGTCGACCCCGATGCGCGCGACGTCGCGCGACGGCATCCACATGAACTTCGGGAACGCGTCGGCGAATTTGCGCTCGTCCATGCCCGCGTTCTTCAGGAACTCGGTGCGCACCGGGCCCGGGCACAGCAGCGCGACGGTGACACCGGTGCCGGCGAGCTCGCCGCGCACCCCCTCGGTGTAGGTCTTCACGAACGCCTTGGTGGCCGCGTAACCGGCCTGCCCCGGGAAGGGGTGGTAGCCGGCGGTGGACCCGACGTTGAGGATCGCCCCGCGCCCGCGCGGCACCATCTGCTGGACCGCGCGCGTGGTCAGGTCGATGACCGCCTCGCAGTTGACCCGCACCTGGGCGATCTCGTCGTCGGCGCGCGCCGCGGTCACCGATCCGATGGTGCCGACGCCGGCGTTGTTGACCAGGATGTCGGCGGCCAGGCCGCGGCGGCCGACCTCGTCGAGCAGGCCGGCGCGGGCGGCCGCGTCGGCGACGTCGCAGGCGATCACCTCGACGCGCACGCTTTTCGAGAGTTCGTCGGCCAGCTCGCGCAGCCGGTCCTCCCGGCGGGCGACGAGCGTCACGCCGTGACCGCGGTCGGCCAGTTCCCGCGCGATGTCGGCGCCGATGCCCGACGATGCGCCGGTCACCACGGCGGTGCTGGTGGGTGAGGGAGTCGGAAGGGCCACGCGTCGAACCCTACAAGGGGCCGTCGAGCGTGAGCCCGATGCACGAGAAGGGCTGGGAAATCGTCCATATCCCGAGAAGCTCGGCGCACGAAAAAACCCGGCTCCCAAGGGGAGCCGGGTTTTCCCGTAGCTGTCGGACTTAGAAGTCCATACCGCCCATGCCGCCGGTCGGGTCGCCCGCGGGAGCGGCCGCCTTCTCCGGCTTGTCGGCGACGACGGCCTCGGTCGTCAGGAACAGCCCGGCAATGGACGCCGCGTTCTGCAGCGCCGAGCGGGTGACCTTGACCGGGTCGGCAACGCCGGCCTTGAGCAGGTCCTCGTACTCGCCGGTGGCCGCGTTCAGGCCGGTGCCGGCCTTCGCGTTGCGGACCTTCTCGGCGACAACGCCGGGCTCCAGCCCGGAGTTGAAGGCGATCTGCTTGAGCGGGGCCTCGAGCGCGACGCGCACGATGTTGGCGCCGGTGGCCTCGTCACCGGTGAGCTTGAGCTCCTCCAGGGACGGCGCCGACTGCAGCAGGGCCACGCCACCACCGGCGACGATGCCCTCCTCGACGGCGGCCTTGGCGTTGCGGACCGCGTCCTCGATGCGGTGCTTGCGCTCCTTGAGCTCCACCTCGGTGGCGGCGCCGGCCTTGATCACCGCAACACCGCCGGCCAGCTTGGCCAGGCGCTCCTGCAGCTTCTCGCGGTCGTAGTCGGAGTCGCTGTTCTCGATCTCCTGGCGGATCTGGGCCACGCGCCCGGCGATGGCGTCGGTGTCACCGGCACCCTCGACGATGGTGGTCTCGTCCTTGGTGACGACGACCTTGCGGGCCTTACCGAGCAGGGCGACGTCGGCGCTCTCCAGCGACAGGCCGACCTCTTCGCTGATCACCTGACCACCGGTGAGGATCGCCATGTCCTGCAGCATCGCCTTGCGGCGGTCGCCGAAGCCGGGGGCCTTGACGGCCACCGACTTGAAGGTGCCGCGGATCTTGTTGACCACCAGGGTGCTCAGGGCCTCGCCCTCGACGTCCTCGGCGATGATCAGCAGCGGCTTGCCGGCCTGGATGACCTTCTCCAGCAGCGGCAGCAGGTCCTTGACGGTGGACACCTTGGAGCTGACCAGCAGGATGAACGGGTCCTCGAGGACGGCTTCCTGACGCTCGGCGTCGGTGACGAAGTAGCCCGAGATGTAGCCCTTGTCGAACCGCATGCCCTCGGTGAGCTCGAGCTGCAGGCCGAAGGTGTTGGACTCCTCGACGGTGATGACGCCCTCGTTGCCGACCTTGTCCATCGCCTCGGCGATCAGGTCGCCGATGGACTGGTCGCCCGCGGAAATCGCCGCGGTGGCCGCGATCTGCTCCTTGGTCTCGACGTCCTTGGCGGACTTGAGCAGGACCTCGGTGACCTTCTCGACGGCCTTCTCGATGCCGCGCTTGAGGCCCAGCGGGTTGGCACCCGCGGCGACGTTGCGCAGGCCCTCCTTGACGAGCGCCTGGGCCAGCACCGTGGCCGTCGTCGTGCCGTCACCGGCGACGTCGTCGGTCTTCTTGGCGACTTCCTTGACCAGCTCGGCGCCGATCTTCTCGTACGGGTCCTCCAGCTCGATCTCCTTGGCGATGGACACACCATCGTTGGTGATCGTGGGGGCGCCCCACTTCTTCTCCAGGACGACGTTGCGGCCCTTGGGACCCAACGTCACCTTTACCGCGTCGGCGAGGGCGTTCAGCCCCCGCTCGAGGCCGCGACGGGCCTCTTCGTCGTACGCAATTGTCTTGGCCATTGCGAAGTGATTCCTCCGGATCGGGAATGACACCGGGTGGCCACGGGTGGCCACCCCATTACTTACGCTGGCCGGGTGCAGTGCCCGCGACGGACGACCCCAGGTGTCTGCTGGTCTCACCGTCCCGACCTAGCACTCACCTGTCGCGAGTGCCAAGGTCATTCTTAGCACTCGCCTATGCCGAGTGCAAGAACGGGTCAGGCCTTATCGCTGCACGCGTAAACCGTCGATGACGACGTCGGTCGCCCGCTCGGCCAGCGCCGAGTCGTAGGCCTGCATCGCCTGGCAGCCGACCAGGATCGCCTTCAGATCCCGCATGTCGACGTCGCGCCGCGCGGTGCCGGCCTCCTGGGCGGCACGAAGCAGCTCGCCCAGCATGGCCCTGAACGCTTCCTCGGCCTCGGGGGCGGCGCAGGCGATGTCGATTCCGTACCCCGCCAGCGCGTCGACCAGGCCGCGGTCCGCGGCACCCCACTGCAGGACCATCGAGCGCAGGAAGGCGAACAGCGCCTCCCCCGGGCCCTCCGACTTCAGCAGGGCGTGCCCGTCGTCGACGAGGCGGCGCATCCGGTCCTCGATCACGGCGGTGAACAGCGCTTCCTTCGTCGGGAAGTGCCGGTAGACGGTGCCGGCCCCCACCCCGGCGCGGCGGGCGACGTCGTCGATGGGCACCGACAGGCCTTCGGCGGCGAAGGTCTCGTAGGCGACGTCCAGCACGCGCGCGCGGTTGCGCGCCGCGTCGGCGCGCAACGGCCGTGCGGGTTCGGCCAACAATTCACCACCCATCGGTTGACAAAGCGGGGCGTGCGTTCCGTATAGTCGAGTCAACCGGAGCGCTCGCCCCGTTTACCTTACTACTTTGAGGAGCTTCCGATGGCCAAGTGGACCGCGCGAGACATTCCCGACCAGGCCGGACGGGTCGCCGTCATCACCGGGGCCAACACCGGCCTCGGCTACGAGACCGCCGCCGCGCTGGCCGACCACGGCGCACGCGTCGTGCTCGCGGTGCGCAACCTCGATAAGGGCAAGGACGCCGCCGCGCGCATCGCCGCCGCGAGCCCGCACGCCGACGTGGCGCTGCAGGAGCTCGACCTGACGTCGCTGGACTCCATCCGCGCGGCGGCCGAACAACTCAAGTCCGACTACGAGCAGATCGACCTGCTGATCAACAACGCCGGCGTCATGTACACACCGAAGGAAACCACCAAAGACGGCTTCGAGATGCAGTTCGGCACCAACCACCTGGGCCACTTCGCCCTCACCGGCCTGCTGCTGGAGCGGCTGCTGCCGGTGCCCGGATCGCGGGTCGTGACGGTGAGCAGCGTGGGCCACCGCATCCTGGCCGACATCCATTTCGACGACCTGCAGTGGGAACGCTCCTACAACCGGGTCGCGGCCTACGGGCAAGCCAAGCTGGCCAACCTGCTGTTCACTTACGAGCTGCAGCGGCGGCTGGCCCCCCGCGGGACGACGATCGCCACCGCCGCCCACCCCGGCGGCTCGAACACCGAACTGGGCCGCTACACGCCCACGGCGTTCCGGCCGCTCGTCAACGTGTTCTTCTCGGTGATCGCGCAGGACGCCGCCATGGGCGCGCTCCCGACGCTGCGCGCCGCCACCGACCCGGCCGTTCTCGGCGGCCAGTACTACGGCCCCGACGGGTTCGCCGAGACCCGCGGCTATCCGAAGTTGGTGTCGTCGAGCGCGAAATCCCACGACGCCGAGCGGCAGCGGCGGTTGTGGGCGGTGTCGGAGGAGCTGACCGGCGTCACGTATCCCCTGGATTGACCCGACGGCGCCGACCCGCAGCGCCCGGCGCATGCGCCGCGCTCGCGATCGGCGCTAACCCGACGGCGCCGACCCGCAGCGCCCGGCGCATGCGCCGCGCTCGCGATCGGCGCTAGACATCGAGCAGCTGCTCGTAGAAACCGCCGAAGCCGCGGGCCCGGTCGGCCAGATGGATCTCCAGGATCCAATGGCACAGGCGGCCGGCCGGGTCGGTGCGCCGCATCGGCTTGTTCGATCCGGGCGCGATGTACCACTGGACGCCGGGGCCGGCGATCTTCTTGTGCGGGAACTCTCCGACCAGGTGACCGGCGATCGAACTGGCGAACTCGAAACCCTCGGCGTGGGCCAGGCCGACGACGAAGTCGAAGAGCTCGGCCCCGGTGACGTCCGGGCGCCGGTCGAAGTACTCGCGGCCTGCCCGCCACACCCGGGGTAGCGCGTCCCGGAGGGCCGCCTTGGCCGGGTCGTCGCCGAGCACGAAGGTGCGGCCGAAGTCGGCCTCCCACTCCGCGAAGATCGGCCCGAAATCGAGGAAGACGATGTCGCCGTCGGCGACCAGCCGGTCCGGCGGGCGCTCGCTGAAGGGTTGCAGCGTGTTCTCGCCGGCCCGCACGATGCGCCGATGCCAGTGCCGGGTCACGCCGAACAGGTCCGCGGCGAGGCGGTTGATCTCATCGGACAGCTGCCGCTCGGAAACGCCCGGCCGGATGATGCCGCGCCGCTCGACCTCGTCGAACAACTGCGACGCCTTCTCCTGGGCTTCGAGCAGCCGCTGCGCGCGCACGTCCTCCGGGGCCTCCACTCTCGCGATGCTAACTGGCAGGCTGGAAACCATGTCGCTCGTCGTGCCGCCCTATCCGCCGCCCCGGTACACCAAGGACGAGCCGGGGATCAGCGCCTGGCTCAAGCGTGCCGACGAGCCGCCCGACTACGAGACCGGTGGCGTCAAGTACCACTACCTGGCCAACGACCAGGCCACCGGCGGCGACTACGGGCTGTACCGGGTCGACATCCCCGCGGGCGGCGGCGGCCCCGGACCCCACTTCCACCGGGCGATGTCCGAGGCCTTCTTCGTGCTTTCCGGCACGATGAAGCTCTACGACGGCACGCAGTGGGCCGACGGTCGGCAGGGCGACTTCCTCTACGTGCCGCCGGGCGGCGTGCACGGCTTCCGCAACGGGGCCGACGAGCCGGCGTCGATCCTGATGCTGTTCGCGCCGGGTGCCCCGCGCGAGACGTACTTCGAGGGCTTCGCGGCGCTGGCCGACATGACCGACGACGAACGCCGGGAGTGGTTCGTTCTGCACGACAACTATTGGGTGCAGTAACCGGTTAACGGTGAGCGAACTCTAGGTGCCGCGCACTGATACGCGGCGCGCGCGCGACGTAGGGTTTGGCCGTGCAGGTGAGGACGAAGCGCGCCGCGGCGTGGTTGCGGATGAAGGTCGAGACGGCGTACAGCGCCCCGGTGCGGACCGCCGAGCGGGTCAAACGGCCCAGGCGCCCGGGCCTGCGGCGCGTGCCGACCGCGTCCGCCCGGGTCCGCGGGCGCCGGTTCAGGCGTCCGACCGGTCACCGGCCGAAGCGGTAGTCGGCGTCGACCAGCTCGCGGGTGCGCTCGAAGAAAGTGCGTCCGCTGTAAGGCAATTGGGTGACCACCTTCCCGCTCGGATGCCGGAAGTAGTTGTCGCATGCGAGCCAGACCTTGCCCACCATGGCCGCCTGGATCTCGTCGTTGTAGCGGCGCTGCGCGTCGGGTGTCACTTGGACGGTGCGCGCCCCCCGGGCGTTCATCACGTCGAGGATGTGGCGGACGAACGTGGTCTGCGCCTCGTGGATGTAGATGATCGAATTGACGCCGTTGGTGTTGGGCCCGTAAAGCGTGAAGAAATTCGGATAGCCGGCCACCAGGGTGCCCAGGTACGCCTCGGCGCCGTCGCGCCAGTCGTCCGCGAGGCGGCGCCCGCCCGACCCGTGGACGTCGATGCTGGCCAGGTAGTCGGCGGCCTTGAACCCGGTGCCATAGATGACGGTGTCGACGCGGTGCTCGACGCCGTCGACGGTGCGCACGCCCCGCTCGGTCAGCTCGGTGATGGCGGCCGTTTCCAGTGTGACGTTGGGCAACGCGAACGTCGGATACCACTCGCGCGACATCAGCGGCCGTTTGCAGCCGGCGGGATAGTCCGGCGTCAGCTTCGCGCGCAGCTCGGGGTCGGCCACCTTGCGCATCAGGTAGCTGCGGGCCAGCTCGGTCGCTTCCCGCGTCTGCGCGGCGTCGACGTCGAAGCTGGACGACTCGTAGGCGTCGAAGGCCTCGTCGCGCAGCTTGAGCGCCATCTCGGGGTGGCGTTCGAACAGCTCGTGCTGTTCGGGCGTGAACGGGAAGTCGAAGCGGGGCGCGATCCAGATCGGGGTCCGCTGAAACACGGTCAGGTGCGCGGTTTCTCGCGCGATCGCGGGCACGTACTGGATGGCGCTGGCGCCAGTGCCGATGGACGCCACCCGCTCGCCGGCCGTCGACTTGCTGTGATCCCAACGCGACGAATGGAATTGGCGGCCGCGGAACCGCCGCGCGCCGGGGATGTCCGGGACGTGGGGCACGTCGAGCATCCCGACGGCGCTGACGACCGCGTCGAACTCGTGCTCGCGACCGGCGTCGTCGGTCAGGGTCCAGCGGCCCCGGGTGTCCGACCAGCGCGCGGCGGCCACCGCGGTGTTCGCCCGCAGGCGCGCGCCCAGCCCGTGACCGTCGGCGACCCTTTCCAGGTACGCCAGGATCTCGGGCTGGTTGGCGTACGTCTTGCTCCAACGCGGGTTTGGCGCAAAGGAATACGAGTACAGGTGCGACGGGACGTCGCACGCCGCGCCCGGGAAGGTGTTGTGGCGCCAGGTCCCGCCGAATCCGTCCGCCCGGTCGTAGATGGTGAAGTCGTAGCCGCCCTCGGCCAGCTGGATGCCCATGGCGATGCCGCCGGCACCGGCGCCGATGATCGCGACTCGCGGCTTCAGTCCCATTGCGCGAAGTAGGGTCGCTGCGGCCGGGTCTTCTCCACCAGGATGAACACCACACCCCACGGGTCGACGAACCAGGTGGTGCGGACCCGCGCGACCTCCGCGATCCCGCTGACCAGAAAGCGCACGCCCCTGCTTTCCAGCTCCGCCCGGGTGGCGTCGAGGTCCTCGCAGATCAGCCCGACGTGGGACAGCCCCGGGTCGGTGAGGCCGGCGCGACCGGGCCGATCCGAGCCCGCCGCGCCGAGGTATTCGATCACCTCGAGCACGCGATCGCCGTCGCCGTCGAACCCGACGATGGCCGCCTTCATGCTGGGGTCCGCCACCAGCTCGCCCATGTCGTCGCGAATGGCGTTACCGGTCATGACATACGGCGGCGAGAGCACACGCAGGCCCAACACGTCGCGGTAGAAGGCGACGGCCGCCTCGCAATCCGGAACACACACCCCGGTGTGGGCCATCCCGGTAATCACGTTCTCGACTCTACGTCGGTCCCACGGCCTCACCGGGAGCGGTTGGGAAATCTGACCGGCCGATAATGGCGGGGTGCGGTCGGTCCAAGAACATCAGCGCGTCGTAGCCGAACTGATCCGTCCCCGCCCGGCTGCCACCGCCGCACTGGCCGAGGCGCAAGGGCTGGTGCTGGCCGAGGACGTGGTCGCGCGCCTGGCGCTGCCGGTCTTCGACAACTCCGCGATGGACGGATACGCGGTGCGAGCCGAGGACACGTCCGGCGCCACCCCCGAGCACCCGGTGGCCCTCGAGGTCGTCGAGGACATTCCCGCCGGGCGCACCGACGAGTTGACGCTGCAACCCCACACCGCGCACCGCATCATGACCGGCGCGCCGCTGCCCGCCGGCGCGACGGCCGTCGTGCCGGTCGAAGACACCGACGGCGGCGTGGACGTCGTGTCGATCCGCGCGCCCCGTGAGGCCGGCAAGCACATCCGGCGCGCGGGCGAGGACGTGGCCCCCGGCACGACGGTGTTGCGGCGCGGCCAGGTGGTGACGCCGGCCGTGCTCGGCCTGGCCGCGGCGCTGGGCATGGCCGAGTTGCCGGTGCTGCCGCGCCAGCGGGTGCTGGTGCTGTCGACCGGGTCGGAGCTGGTGGCGCCCGGCAATCCGCTGCGGCCGGGGCAGATCTACGAGTCGAATTCGATCATGCTGGCCGGGGCCGTCCGCGACGCCGGCGCCGACGTGATCGCGGTGGCTACGGCGGAAGACGATGTCGCGCAGTTCAGTTCGATCCTCGATCGCTACGCGGCCGACTGCGACCTGATCATCACCAGCGGCGGGGTCAGCGCCGGCGCCTACGAGGTCGTCAAGGACGCGTTCGGCCGCGAGGGCGACCAGGGCGTGGAGTTCGTCAAGGTGGCGATGCAGCCCGGCATGCCACAGGGCATCGGCCGGGTGGCCGGCGCGACGATCGTCACCCTGCCCGGCAACCCGGTGAGCGCACTGGTGTCCTTCGAGGTCTTCATCCGGCCCGCGCTGCGCAGGGCCATGGGCCTACCCGACCCGGAGCGCCCGCACCGGGCGGCCGTGCTGACCGAATCGCTGACCTCGCCGCGCGGCAAGCGGCAGTTCCGCCGCGCGGTGCTGGACCGCGACACCGCGACCGTCACCAGTTATGGCCCGCCGGCCTCGCATCACCTGCGGTGGCTGGCGTCGGCGAACGCGCTGCTGGACATTCCCGAGGACGTGGCGGAGGTGCCCGAGGGGACCGAGCTGCAGGTCTGGGACCTGACCTAACCCGCCGGGGTGGCGACCTGCCGATGGAAATCGTCGGCCCGGTCGAACGCGGCGACGCAGCGGATGGCGACCGCGACGACCGACATCAGCGCCGGGATCGTGACCAGGGCCGCCGCCAGCCCGACGCGGTCGGCCAGGTGACCGATCAGCGGCGGCCCCAGCAGGTAACCCAGCCAGCCCGTCGCGGCGACGATCGCGATGGCCGAGCCCGCGCCGCCCGCGCCGTAGGCGGCGCTGAACGCGGTCGGCACCAGCAGCGCCACCCCGACGCCCAGGGCGGCGAAACCGGCCACGGCGACAACGGGATTGGCGGCCGCCAGCGCCACGCCCAGGCCCGCAGCGCCGAACAGCGCGAGCGCCGGCAGCAACCGGCGGGCCGAGAGCCGCGAGTGCAGGCGTATCGCGCCGAGCCGGGTCAGGACCATCGTCAGCGTGTAGGCCGCATAGCTCAGCGCGGCGACCCCCGGCCCGGCGCCGACGACGTTGCGCAGGTAGTTGGCCGACCAGTCGGTGGCGGCGCCCTCGCACAGGAAGGACACGAAGGCCACCGCCGCCAGGATGGCCACCGTCGGTGTCAGCCAGCCCCGCCCGGACCGCTCCCGCGACGCCGCCGCCGCGGGGTCCGGGATCAGCCCGCGCGCCAGCGCACCGACGACGATCAGGGCGACGAGCCCGACGGCGGCCAGCTGGGGCGTCAGCCCGACGCCGGCGCCGACGCACGCCGCGCCGATCAGGGCGCCCAGCAGCGCGCCGAGGCTCCACATGCCGTGGAAGCGCGCCATGATCGGTGCGCGCGCCAGGCGCTCGACCGTGCCGGCCTGGGTGTTCATCGCGACGTCCAGCCCGCCCTGGAACATCCCCCACAGCGCCAGCGCCGCAAACAGCGCCGGCCCGGAGCGGGCCAGCCCGACGGTCGTCCCCGCGAGGGCGTAGCCGGCGGCGGTCACGGGGATCAGCCGGTGGCTGCCCCACCGCGGCAGCGCCCAGTGGCTGGCCACGGTGGCCAGCACGGACCCCAGCGGTGCACCGAACAGCGCCGTCCCCAGCGCCGCGTCGGACAGGCCGAGCCCGGCCTTGACCGCCGGGATGTGGGCGGCCCACGACGAGAACCCCACGGCGTGGGCGATGAACACGGCGGTGACGGCGATCTTCGCCCGGCGCAGCCGCGGGTCATTCGGATGCATGTCGAAGGTGGGCGTTCCCCCTGCGGGCCCGAACCAACCGGCCGCGGCTTTCGTAAGATGGCCGCGTGGCACGACGCCCCCGCCCTGTCGGCCCTACGGCCGAGGATCCAACGTTCAGCCCGCAGCACGCGTTGGAGTTGGTGCGCTCGACCGTTCCGCCGGTCCACCCGGCGGGCCGGCCGTTCATCGCCGGCGGCCTGGCGCTGGCGCTGGCCGGCCGCAGGCACCGGTGGATCCGACGGGCCGGCCTGCTGGCGGCGGGCGCCTGCGCCGGATTCTTCCGCCACCCACCCCGGGTACCGCCGACCCGGCCGGGTGCGATCGTCGCACCCGCCGATGGGTTGGTGTGCGTGATCGACGCCGCCGCCCCGCCGGCCGAACTCGGCATGGGCGACGCGCCGCTGCCCCGGGTCAGCATCTTCCTGTCGCTGCTGGACGCCCACGTGCAGCGGGCGCCGGTGAGCGGTGAGGTGATCGCCATGCAGCACCGGCCCGGCCGGTTCGGGTCGGCCGATCTGGCCGCGGCCAGCACCGAGAACGAGCGCACCAGCCTGCGGATCCGGACGCCGACCGGCGCGGAGGTGGTGGCCGTGCAGGTCGCCGGGCTGCTGGCGCGGCGCATCATCTGCGACGCGCGCGTCGGCGACAAGCTGACGATCGGCGACACCTACGGCCTGATCCGGTTCGGCTCCCGGCTCGACACCTATCTGCCGGCGGGCGCCGAACCACTGGTCCGCGAGGGTCAGCGCGCGATCGCCGGCGAAACCGTGCTGGCCGAGCTGCCATGATCAGCAAGCCGCGCGGCAGGCCGTCGGTCAACCTGCAGATCCTGCCCAGCGCGATGACGGTGCTGTCGATCTGCGCGGGCCTGACCTCGATCCGGTTCGCCCTCGAGCACCAGCCCAAGGCCGCGATGGCGCTGATCGCCGCGGCGGCCATCCTGGACGGGCTCGACGGCCGGGTGGCCCGCATCCTGGACGCCCAGTCGCGCATGGGCGAGGAGATCGACTCGCTGGCCGACGCGGTGAACTTCGGTGTGACGCCGGCGATCGTGCTCTACGTGACGATGCTGACGAAGTCGCCGGCCGGCTGGGTGGTGATCCTGCTCTACGCCGTGTGCGTCGTGCTGCGGCTGGCGCGGTACAACGCGCTGCAGAGCGACGGGAGCCAGCCCGCCTACACCCACGAGTTCTTCGTCGGCATGCCCGCGCCGGCGGGCGCGGTGTCGATGATAGGGCTGATCGGGCTCAAGCTGCAGTTCGGCGAGGGCTGGTGGACCTCGACGGCGTTCCTGTGCATCTGGATCACCGGGACGTCGATGCTGATGATCAGCAAGATCCCGATGCGCAAGATGCACGCCGCGGCGGTGCCCCCCAGCTGGGCGGCGCCGCTGCTGGCGCTGCTGGCCATCTGCGCGGCCGCGGCGGTGCTGGCCCCCTACGTGCTGATCTGGGTCATCATCATCGCCTACCTCTGCCACGTCCCGTTCGCGATCCGCAACCAGCGTTGGCTGGCCGCGCACCCCGAGGCGTGGGCCGACGAGCCCAAGCAGCGCCGCGCCGCGCGGCGCGCGATCCGCCGGGCGCAGCCGCATCGCCGGTCGATGGCGCGGCTCGGGCTGCGCAAGCCGGGTGGGCGCCTGCCATGAGCCGGCCGGGCGAGGATGCGGCCCGTCAGCTCACGCTCACCGCGCGGTTGAACACCTCCGCCGTCGACTCGCGCCGCGGTGTCGTCCGGCTGCACCCGAGCGTGGTTGCCGCGCTTGGCATTCGGGAATGGGACGCGGTGGCGCTGACGGGCTCGCGGACCACGGCGGCGGTGGCGGGCCTGGCCGGGCCGGACACCCCGGTCGGCACCGCGCTGCTCGACGACGTGACGCTGTCCAACGCCGGGCTGCGTGAGGGCACCGCCGTGATCGTCGGCGCGGTCACCGTCTACGGCGCCCGGTCGGTGACGCTGTCCGGCTCGTCGCTGGCCAGCCAGTCCATTTCGCCGGTGACCCTGCGGCAGGCCCTGCTCGGCAAGGTGCTGACCGTCGGCGACGCCGTGTCGCTGCTGCCCCGCGATCTGGGCCCGGGCTTCTCGACGGCGGCCGCCACCCGCGCGCTGGCGGCCTCGGTGGGCATCAGTTGGACCTCGGAGCTGCTGACCGTCACCGGCGTGGACCCGCTCGGCCCGGTCAGCGTGCAGCCCAACTCGCTGGTCACCTGGGGCGTGGGCGTGCCGGCCGGCGGCCCGGCCGTGTCCACCGAGCTGGTCGACGTGGCCAGCCCCGAAACGGTCCTCGAGGAACTCAAGGGCTCACAGCCGCAGGCCGCCAAGCTCATCGAATGGCTCAAGCTCGCGCTCGACGAGCCGCACCTGCTCAAGACCCTGGGCGCCGGCGCCAACCTGGGCGTGCTGGTGTCCGGCCCGGCCGGGGTGGGCAAGGTGACGCTGGTGCGCGCGGTGTGCGACGGCCGCAGGCTGGTCAAGCTGGACGGCCCCGAGGTGGGCGCGCTGACGCCGGAGGACCGGCTCAAGACCGTGAGCTCGGCGGTGCAGGCCGTCCGCGACGGCGGCGGCGTCCTGCTGATCACCGACGTCGACGCCCTGCTGCCGGCCACCCCCGAGCCGGTGGCCGCCCTGATCCTGGGCGAGCTGCGCACCGCCGTGGCGACCGAGGGTGTCGCGTTGATCGCCACCTCCGCGCGGCCCGACCAGCTCGACGCGCGGCTGCGGGCGCCGGACCTGTGCGACCGGGAGCTCAGCCTCCCGCTGCCCGACGCCGGCACCCGCAAGGCGCTGCTGGAGTCGCTGCTGAAATCCGTGCCCGCGGGCACCCTCGACCTCGACGAGATCGCCGCGCGCACGCCGGGTTTCGTGGTCGCCGACCTGGCCGCGCTGCTGCGGGAGGCGGCGCTGCGGGCGGCCGCACGCGCCAGCACCGACGGGCGCCCGCCCGAGCTGAACCAGGAGGACCTGGTCGGCGCGCTGACCGTCATCCGGCCGCTGTCCCGGTCGGCCAGCGAGGAAGTGACCGTCGGCAACATCACCCTCAACGACGTCGGCGACATGACCGAGGCCCGGCAGGCCCTGACCGAGGCCGTGCTGTGGCCACTGCAGCACCCCGACACCTTCGCCCGCCTGGGCGTCGAACCGCCCCGCGGCGTGCTGCTGTACGGGCCACCCGGCTGCGGCAAGACCTTCGTCGTGCGCGCGCTCGCCAGCACCGGGCAGCTGTCCGTGCATTCCGTCAAGGGCTCCGAACTGATGGACAAGTGGGTGGGCAGCTCGGAAAAGGCCGTCCGCGAACTGTTTCGGCGCGCCCGCGACTCCGCCCCGTCGCTGGTGTTCCTCGACGAGATCGACGCGCTCGCGCCCCGGCGCGGGCAGAGCTTCGACTCGGGCGTGACCGACCGGGTGGTGGCCGCGCTGCTGACCGAGCTCGACGGCGTCAACCCGCTGCGCGACGTCGTCGTGCTGGGCGCCACCAACCGGCCGGACCTGATCGACCCGGCGCTGCTGCGCCCGGGCCGGCTGGAGCGGCACGTCTTCATCGAGCCGCCCGACGCCGCCGCCCGCCGCGAAATCCTGCGCACCGCGGGCAAATCCGTCCCGCTGAGCGACGACGTCGACCTCGACGAGGTGGCCGGCGGGCTCGACGGTTACAGCGCCGCCGACTGCGTGGCGCTGCTGCGCGAGGCGGCGCTGACCGCGATGCGGCGCTCGATCGACGCCACCGACGTGACGGCCGCCGACATCGCGGCGGCGCGCCAAATCGTGCGCCCCTCACTGGATCCCGCGCAGGTGCAGGCGTTACGGGCGTTCGCCGAAGCTCCGTAGCACCGCCAACGCCGACACCGCGACATCGTCCTCGAGCCAGCGCGGCATCGGATCGTCGTAGGCGTGGCGGCGGACCACGGCATAGGGCAGGTCCGCGACCGCCCGCGCGACGGCGTCGACGGACCGGGGCCTGTTGTTCCCGTACAGCTGCCGGGCCAACACCGCGATCCGCTCGGTCAGCGGCGCGTTCATCGCGGCCAACGTCTGCTGGAACGCCGCGTCGGGCTCGTCGTCGAGCAGGTCGCCGGGCCGGATCGTCAGCAGCAGCCGGGCGTCGTCGGGCAGCTCGCGCGCGAAGCCGACGGCGGACACGGCCATCGCGACGGCGGTGTCCGCCGGCGTCTCACCGTCCGCGGCCAGGGCGCGCGCCTGGAAGCGTTCCAGCGCGCGCAGCCACGCCGCGGTCAGGATGCCGTCGCGGTTGCCGAACCGGTGATACAGGGTGCCCGCGGGCGCTCCGCTGGCCTTGGCGATCGCGGCGACGCTGGCCGCCCGCGGCCCGCCGTCGAGCACCAGCGCCCGGGCGGCGTCGAGGATCACATCGGTTTCATGCTTCCGCGGAGGTGCCACGATCTAGTATGGTCCTTCTATATGGAACGATTACCCTATATCGATGAGCATGCCATAACCGTGGACGCGGGGCGCGCAGACACGTGGTCCGCGCTGCTGCGGGTGATGTGCCGGGATCCCGGCGACCCGTCAACCGTGCCAATCGGTTTCGTCCTCGACGAGACACGGCCGCCGGAGCGGTTCGCGCTGAAGGGCCGGCACCCGTTCGCGGTGTATCGGTGGGTGTTCGAGTTGGAGCCGCTGGCCGGCGACCGCACCCGGCTGCGCGCCACCACGTGGGCGGCCTTCCCCGGCCTGCACGGACGGATGTATCGCGGCCTCGTCATCGGCACCGGCGGTCATGCGGCGGTGACCCGCGCGACGCTGAAACGCGTTGCGGCTGCGGTGCTTAACGAGCGGTCCAGCGCGACCGCGTCCGACTACACCGACGTCTTCGAGGCCGCGATCCAGCCCGGCGACACGCGCTCGGCCGAGCAGATGTTCCGCGACGCGCTGGGCCGGGAAGCGAACGGAGGCGCCGTGCGGTGGCTCCACCGCCACGTCCTGAGATTCAACCTCGCGACGCATCCGTCGCCCGATCACCCCATCGGCTGGTCGGTCGCCCGCTCGGATCACGACGAGTTCGTCCTTACGGCGAGCGGGCCGCTGATGCGGGGCGAACTGGCGCTGCGACGCCAGGACGGCCTGCGGGCCACACTCACCACTCGCGTGCACTACCACCGCAAGACCGCCGCCCGGACGGTCTGGGCCGTCGTTGGTCCCCTGCATAGGGCCATCGCACCGCAGCTGGTGCAACGGGCCGTCCGCGACGGTGGACGACGACGGGCACTCGCACACCACAGCTGATCCGCAGTCGGCTTGTAACCCCGTCGTATACATCTTCTCGAAGACGGTTGCCGGATCACGGGATTCGGCGGCCGTCGAGGAGGAATCAGATGAACGACGACGGCGGCCGCACCGTGAGACCGACATGATTGCATTGCAGCCATCTCCCGCGGTCGCTGTCGCCGCGCCCACGGCCCGGGGTGGGCTGCAACGATTGCGAAACGTCGCCCCAACCAGCCGGGTCATGGTCGTGGCAACCATGGTCTCGATGGTCGCCTTCCTCGACACGACGGTGGTGAACCTGGCGCTGCCGGCCACCGCGCGCGACCTCGGCGGCGGGCTCTGCCTGCAGCAGTGGATCGTCGACGGTTATCTGCTGGCGCAGGCGGCCACGATCCTGCCCGGCGGCTCCCTGTCCGACCTGTTCGGGCGGGTGCCGGTGATCCGCCTGGGACTGGTGGCCTTCGGGACGGGTTCGGTGCTCGCGGCCGGCGCCCCCACGCCGGTGATGCTGATCGCCGGGCGCATCGTCCAGGGTCTCGGCGCCGCGTTTCTGGTGCCCGGGTCGCTTGCGTTGATCAATTCGACGTTCGATCGCGGGGAGCGCGCGACGGCCATCGGCACCTGGACCGCGTGGACGGGCACGGCGTTCGCGCTCGGCCCGCTGCTGGGCGGCCTTGCGGTCGACTTGCTGAGTTGGCGATGGATCTACGTCCTGTCGGCCGTTCCGATGGTCATCGGTTTCGCGTTGACATTCTGGCTGCACCCGATGCCGCGGCCGGCCCAGCGCGTCCGCGTCGACGTCACCGGTGCGGTCCTGTCGGCCGTGGGGCTGGCCGCCACGGTGTATGCCCTGATCGAATCGCGCGAGCACGGCTGGTCCGATCCCCGCGTCGCCGCCTCGCTGTGTGTGGGCGTCGCCGCGCTGGTCGCGTTTGCGGCGTGGCAGCGCCGCGCCCCGCACCCCCTGGTGCCGCTCGGGCTGTTCCGGATTCGCAATTTCGCGGGTGCCAATGTGACCACCGGCTTCGTCTACGGCGCCATCACGATGGGCGCGCTGGCGGTCGCTCTGTACACGCAGGAGGTCGCCGGTTATTGCGCGACCGTCGCGGGATTGGCCACGCTACCCACGCCGATCATCTCGTTCCTGTTCGCTAAGCGCGTCGGCAGGCTCGCCGCACGCATCGGGCCTCGGATCTGTTTGACGACGGGCCCGCTGCTGGCCGGGTTGGGGCTGCTGCTCATCCGTCCCGGTCACGGGTTCAACATCGTCACGCACCTGCTGCCCGGGACGATCGTGGTGGCCGTCGGTTCGGTGCTCACCCTGACGCCGCTGGCCGCGGTGAATCTGTCCTCGGTCGACGCGGCCCGCAGCGGGGTCGCGGCGGCGCTGCAAAACGCCGTGGGCAGGACGTCGGCGCTGGGTTCCGTTGCCTGCGTGGGCCTGATCGCGGCCGGCACGCTGACGGACGCCAGCTTCGCGCGGCTGCTGCACGTCGCCGCCGGCCTGTACTTCGTCGGCGCGCTGGTGGCCGGTCTCTTGGTCACCGGCCGCATCCATCCCGTCGAAGAGGTCCCCCGCAAAGTCGCCGTCGGCGTGGCCTGACCGCATACACTCTGGCCGCATGACCGAACGCCGCACCGCCGTCGATGTCGTCAAGGGAATCGACCTGTCCGGCAAGACATGTGTGATCACCGGTGCGTCGACCGGGCTGGGCCGCGAGTCGGCCCGAGCGTTGGCCGCCGCCGGCGCGCACGTCGTCCTGGCGGCGCGCAACCATGCCGCCCTGGCCGAAACGGTCGGATGGATAGCGCAGGACCTACCCGGCGCGCGTACCTCGACCGTGCATCTCGACCTGACCGCGCTGTCGAGCGTTCGCGCGGCGGCCGCGGCGATCACCGACATCGCGCCGGCGATCCACGTCTTGATGAACAACGCCGGGGTCATGTTCACCCCGTTCGGGCGGACGGCGGACGGGTTCGAAACCCAGATCGGGACAAACCATTTCGGCCATTTCGAGCTCACCCGGCTACTGACGCGTCCGTTGGCCGCCGCACAGGGCGCCCGGCTGGTCGTGCTGTCCTCCGGCGGGCACATCATGGGCGACGTCGACTTCGACGATCCCAACTGGGAGCGCCGCGACTACGACAAGTTCGTCGCCTACGGCGCGTCCAAGACGGCCAACATCCTGTACGCCAGGGAGGCCGACCGCCGCCTGCGCGACGCGGGCATTCGCGCCTTCGCCGTCCATCCCGGCACCGTGGCCACCTCGCTGGCGCGCTACATGTCCCACGAGGATTTCTCCAACCTCCGCAGGCTCGTCGCCGCCAACAGCGCGGCGCGCGGCGAACCGAGCGACGGCCGTCTCGACTTCCTCACACCGGATCGGGGTGCGGCCACGCAGGTCTGGGCCGCGGTCAGCCCGCAGCTCGCCGGCCGGGGCGGGCTGTACCTGGAAGACTGCCGGATCAGCGACGGGCTCGCCCCCCACGCGCGCGACGACCAACGCGCGGCTGACTGGTGGGCCCTCTCCGAGCGGTTGTGCGCGATCTAGTAGCACAGCCCGACGATGCGGGATTACCGGCTCGGCGGCAGCGGCTCCCACTCGCTCGCGAGCCGCGCGGTGAAGGACGGCGGCCGGCGCTCGAGGAAAGCGGCGACCCCTTCGCGCGCGTCGGCGGTGCCCATCACCCGTTGGTGCAGCCGGGTTTCCAGAGCCGCGACCTGGCGCGGGGTGTAGCCGTTGATCGCGGTGTCCCACAGCAGCCGCTTGCACAGCGCCGCCGACATCGGCGCCACGTTGACCGCGATGTCGCGGGCCACCGCCACCGCGTGGTCGAGCACTTGGTCGGCGGGCAGCGCCCGGTTTGCGATGCCGAGCGTCACCGCCTCGGCCCCGCCGAAGGTCCGCCCCGTCAGCAGGATGTCCGCGGCCACCCCCAACGTGGTCAGCTGCGCAAGCGTCCAGTGCGCCATGCAGTCGGGGAGCACTCCCCGACGGACCTGCACCACACCGTATTTCGCGTCGCCGGCGACGATGCGCAGGTCCGCCTGCAGGGCGATGGTCAGCCCGATGCCGATCGCGTGGCCGTTGACGGCGGCGATCACCGGCTTGCGCAACTCGAACGCGGCCGGGGTGATCGGTGACGCCGAGAATTCCTCGCCCGGGGCGTCGAAAGGGCTTGTCTCGCCGGAGAAATCCGCCCCGGCACAGAATGCGCGCCCGGCCCCGGTCACAACGATGGCCCGGACGTCGTCGTCACCGTCGCAGTCGGAGTAGGCCCGGCCCAGCAGCGCGCCCATCTCGGCGGTGTAGGCGTTGAGGCGCTCGGGCCGATTCAACGTGAGCACCGCCACGCCCGCGTCGACGTCGACGGTGAGGTCGGAACTCATCGCAGCGCCGGCGTGCGGTGCAGGGCGCCGATCAGGTCCGCGACGTCCGCGGCGGCCGGCGAGTAACCCGGGAAATAGCAGCACACCTCGGCGGCGCGCTCTCCGAATCGGGCGGCGATCTGCCGTGCGCACTCCTCGGGCGTGCCGACGATCCCGATCCGGGCCACCATCTCGTCGCTGACGAGCCGGCGCATTTCGGGGAAGCGGGCCTGTTTGGACAGGGCATTCAGCTCGGGCTGGACGTCGGCCCAGCCCTCGGCCTCCAGCACGGGCAGGTAGGCCGGCGTCGAGCCGTAGAAGGAGATTAGCGACGCCACACCGCCGATCGCGGCGGCCAGGCCCGCCTCGTCGCGGCCGACGGCGACCATGGCCTGCACGACGATCTCGAAGTCCTCGGCGGATCGCTTGGAGCGCCGCAGGCCCTCTTCCACGGCGGGGAGGGTGCGTTCGGCGAAGTGGCGGGCGCTGTTGAACGGCATCACCAGCAGCCCGTCGGCCACCTCGGCGGCGGTGCGCGTCATCACCGGGCCCAGCGCCCCCAGCAGCACCGGCGGCGGCCCGAACGGGTTGGGCCCGGGATTGAAGTTGGGCGCCATGATGGTGTGGGTGAAGAATTCGCCGCGAAAGTCCAAGCGGGCGCGGCCTTCCCAGGCCGCGAAGATCGCCTTGATCGCCGAGACGGTTTCGGCCATCCGGGCCGCGGGCCGCTCCCACCTACTGCCGTAACGCTTTTCGATGTGGGCCTTCACCTGCGAGCCGAGGCCGAGCCGGAACCGCCCGCCGCTGTAGAGCTGCAGGTCGTAGGCGGCGTGCGCCAGGTGCAGCGGGCTGCGGGGCGGCGCGATCGCCACGTTCGTCATCAGGTCCAGTCCGGTGGTGCCGGCGGCGAGGATCAGCGGGAAGAACACGTCGTGCTGGCCCTCGAAGGTGAACAGGCCGTCGGCTCCGGTCGCAGCGATCTCGGCGGCGCTCGCCGCCGCGTCCACCGGTGAGCCGTCGACCTGCAGATGTACCTTCATCTACTCCCCTGTCGCGTCATTCGGAAAGCTGGAACTCCACCACCTCGGCGAGCGCGTCGACCGCCTCGCGCAGCGCCGCCAATCGCTCGGAGGCCGACGGCGCCGACAGCACCGTGTAGAGGTCGGCCGTGCCGATGGGGATGCGAGAGGCCAACGCGTACAAGCGTTGTCCGGGGTCGCCGGCCGGGTCCTCGCCCAGCAGCGCCGCGCGGTCCGGCAGCGCCACGCCGCGCGCGTCGGCGATCCGCTCGAACAGCGCCATCACCCTGTCCTCGACCTCGACCAGCTGGGCGGCCGTGACCGGATCGCCCGGCTCGTCGGGCCACGCGGTCACGGTCGCCCGCGGGTAGGGGTCGTCGGGCAACCACTCGGAGACCCGGATCCGTTCGCCGGTCCGGCACTGCATGGAGTACCGCCCGCCACCGTGGTCGACGCATTCGGTGATCTCGGCCAACACCCCGACGTCGTAACGCACCTCGCCGCCGCCGACCTCGCGTCCCCGCGAGATCAGCACTACACCGAACGGGTCGCCGGTGTCCAGGCAGTGCCGGACCAGCGCGCCGTAGCGCGGCTCGAAGATCCGCAACGGCAGGTTTTGGTCGGGCAGCAGCGCCGACTCCAGCGGGAACATCGCCAACTCCATCAGATCTCCAGCTCGGCCACCAGCGCGTCGACCACCGCCCGCAGGTCGCCATCGTGTTCCTCGGCCACCCGGCGTTGCCGTTGATAAGAGGCGCCCACCCTGGGGATCTCGGCCACCGCCGCCAGCTCGTCGACGCAGTCCAACGATTTCGCCACGGGCTCAAGCCGATTCAGCACGTCGTCGAGGTCCTCGGTGACGAGCCGCTCGTTGCTGTCGGCGTCCTGGATGATGATGGCGTCCAGCCCGTAGCGGGCCGCGCGCCACTTGTTCTCCTGGTTGTGCCACGGCGGCATGGTCGGCAACGTCTCGTCGGCTTCCAGCCTGCGGTCCAGGTCCACCACCAGGCAGTGCGTCAGCGCCACCAACGCGCCCAGCTCCCGCAGGTTGGACACGCCGTCACAGATCCGTACCTCGAGGGTGCCCAGGTGCGGCGAAGGCCTGATGTCCCAACGGACTTCGTCGACGTGATCGATGATGCCGGTCTTCTTCTGGTCGTAGACGAACCCCTCGAACTCCGGCCAGGTCTGGAACTGGAACGGCAGGCCGGCGGTGGGCAACTGCTGGAACATCATCGCGCGGTTGCTGGCGTACCCGGTGTCCACCCCGGTCCACCACGGTGAGGACGCCGACAGCGCCAGCAGGTGCGGGTAGTACTTCAGCAGGGACGTCATGATCGGCATCACCTTGTGCGCCGAGGAGATTCCGACGTGCACGTGCACGCCCCAGATCAGCATCTGCCTGCCCCACCACTGCGTGCGCTTGATCAGTTCGGCGTAGCGGGGCGCGTCGGTGAGCTTCTGGGTGGACCACTGCGCGAACGGGTGGGCGCCGGCGCTGAAGAGTTCGATGCCCCGGTCGCGGACGATCCGCTGCGCGGGCCCGAGGGTTTCCCGCAGATCCTCCATGGCCTCGCCGGTGGACCTGCAGACGCCGCTGACGACCTCGACCGTGTTGCGCAGCAATTCCTTGTGTACGCGCGGGTTTTCGCCGATCTCGGCGATCACCGCGGTGGCCTCGTTGCTCAGGTCGCGGGTCTGCGCGTCGACGAGCGCGAACTCCCACTCCACGCCGAGGGTCGGCCTCGGTGACCGGGCGAAATCGATGCGCGCGTGGGCCCTGTTAGCCGGCACCGATCACACCGCACGCGACCCGCTTGCCGGCGTCACCGGTGCTCATCGTCATCTGGTCGGGGCCCGGGGTGCCGTTGGCCTGGTTGTACCGCTCCGGCGGGATGTTGGCGAAGTTGTCGGCGCCGGCGTGGATGATGATCGCCGTCTTCTGGCCGCTGAGCAGGTCGTCCATGGCGAAGGCGTCCGTCGTGGTCATCAGCATCCCGGACCCGTCCTTGCGCACCTGGAGCGAGGTGAGGTCACCGCTGGCGGGCTCGGCGGCGTGCCCGGGCGTCTGGAAGTGCCCGCCGGCGGACAGGAAATCGCCCGGCGCGCCACCGGTCGGGGCGACGGAGTTGGGCTCGCACTTGCCGACCTTGTGGATGTGCACCCCGTGGAAGCCGGGCGAGAGCACCCCGTTGGCGGTCGTCTCGATGGTGACCGTGGCGTAGCCGTTGTTGAACTGGAACGAGGCGGTCGCGACCTGGGTGCCGTCGGGCGCCTTCAGGTGGGTGACGATGCTCGGCCCCGACCGCGCGGCGACGGGCCCGCCCTCCGGCGTGCCGGTTCCCGACGGCGCCGGCGAACCGGTCCACACCGCCGGCGTGGTGCCCGGGGACGTCGAGGCGTGCTGGGGCGACGAGCACGCGCCGAGCAGCGCGACCGAAGTTGCTGCGGAGAGCGCGGAAACGGTGACGGCGGCAGTGCGGTAACCAGCGAGCTGAGGCATAGCGGAAGCCTAGCCGCTGACGGGTCAACCCGTAACGAGGACGATGACCCCGGGCGGTTGCCCGGTCAGCGCCGGGATGCGCGGTTCGACGGGCGCGCCCAGGATTTTGCCGACCGCGTCCGCGGTGGCGTGCTCGTCGTCGGCGTCGGTGTAATACACCGTGGTGGCCGAGACGTCGGGCACGGTCAGGTTGTCGACTTTGGTCACGTTGAAGCCGCCGGCCGTGAGCTGATCCTTGGTGCGCGACGCGACGCCCTCTTTTGTCGAGATGTTGTACACCTGCACCTCGGACCGGTTGGCCGCGGGCTTAGTGCTGGTCGGCGTGGCCGACGTGCTGGTGGCGGACGACGTGGACACCGCCGAGGCCGAGTCGTCCTCGGAGCTGCCGGACGACCCCAGCGCCTGCCAGCCGAGCAGCAGGAATACGACCCCCAGGAACAACAGCACCATCACCATCGCCCGCAGGGGCAGCCCCGTGGAGTCGGGGACTCGCTCTTTCATCGAGCCCACTGTAGCGAGTCAGGTCACCTCGAAGCCGAGGCGCCGCGCCGCCCGCGCCTTCTGCCGGCTGGCCCGCAGCCGCCGCAGCCGCTTCACCAGCATCGGGTCCGCGGCCAGCGCCTCGGGCCGGTCGACGAGCGCGTTGAGCACCTGGTAGTAGCGCGTCGCCGACATCGAGAACAGCTCTTTGATCGCTTCTTCTTTTACGCCCGCGAATTTCCACCACTGACGTTCGAAGGCGAGGATGTCGTGTTCGCGGCGGGTGAGGCCATCTGCGATCTCGGCATCGTCCCCCGATCGATTTGCCCGCGCCATGGCGCTGTCCATATAGCTTCCCCTGGACCCTTCCGGCGATTCTCGGCTGCTGTAGATGACTTGACTTACCTGAGGGCGTGTTTCGGCGAATATTGAATCACGGCGCAAACCCTCAAGCCGTCATCCAGACCCGCGAGTCGGCCGATTGGCTCAGATTGCCCGGAGAACACGGCCGGCTTCCGCCCGTGCGGGCGTGCGGTAGCTTAGCCGACCATGGCAGTCGTACCGATCCGGATCGTCGGGGATCCGGTCTTGCACACCCCGACGCAGCCGGTGCCGGTCGGCGCCGACGGATCGCTGCCGCCGGACCTGGCGGAGCTGATCGCCAACATGTACGACACCATGGATGCCGCACACGGAGTCGGCCTGGCCGCCAACCAGATCGGCGTCGGGTTGCGCGTCTTCGTCTACGACTGCGCCGACGACCGGGGCCGGACCGACCGGCGCCGCGGCGTGGTCGTCAACCCGGTGCTGGAAACCTCCGAGATCCCGGAGACGATGCCCGATCCGGACAACGACGACGAGGGCTGCCTCTCGGTCCCCGGCGAGTCGTTTCCCACCGGCCGCGCCAGCTGGGCGCGCGTCACCGGCCTCGACGCCGACGGCAAGGCCGTCGAGCTCGAGGGCACCGGCCTGTTCGCGCGCATGCTGCAGCACGAGACCGGGCATCTGGATGGCTTCCTGTACCTGGACCGGCTGATCGGTCGCCACGCCCGCAGCGCGAAGCGCGCCGTCAAGTCGCACGGCTGGGGCGTGCCGGGGCTGTCGTGGCTGCCGGGCGAGGGGCCGGACCCCTTCGGTCACTGATGTTCTCGTGGCCGGAGTTGGGCACGCGGGTGACGCTGCGCTACCGGCGCCCCCCCGGCTCGGTCCCGCCCCTGACCGACGCCGTGGGCCACCTGCTGGCGGTCGACCCGGTGGTGCGGGTGCGGACCAAGACGGGCGCGGTCACCGAGGTGTTGCCCGACGACGTGGTCGCGCTGCGGGTGCTGACCGACGCCCCGGTGCGCACCTCCGAAATCCGGGCGCTGGAGCGCGCGGCCGCCGACGCGTCGCCCGGCGTGGAACGCGCGTGGCTCGAGGGCTGGCTGCTACGCGCCGGGACCGGCGTGGATCTCGCTGTGCCGCTGGATGTTTCGGCCCGAGCAAGCGCCATTGCGGCGATCGCGGACTGGTATGAGCGCCGCGGCATGACGGCGCGCCTGGCGATACCCGATCGCTTGTTGCCGCTGCCGCCGGGGCTGAGCGCCGAACGCACAGAACGCGTCTTGGTGCGTGACGTCTCGGCGCCGGCGCGGGACGGCACGCGCTGGGTGGGCCTGCCGACGGCCGGCGACGACCCGGCCACCTACGAAGCGCAGTTGGCCCTGGCCGCGGCGCGCGGCGCGACCCGGGCCTATCTGGTCGTTGCGGACGATGACACCGGCATGCTGCGACTGGCCGACGCGCTGGGCTTCCGGGCGCACCACAGCCGCCGCTACTTTCCGGCCCGCTCCCCCGCCTGGGATACCGTCTAGCGATGCACGATGGCGGCGACCCGCAGCACCCGGCTCCGCCGCCCTTGCGATCGCCGCAGATTGATGGCGGCGACCCGCAGCGCCCGGCTTCGCCGCCCTTGCGATCGCCGCAGATTGATGGCGGCGACCCGCAGCGCCCGGCTTCGCCGCCCTTGCGATCGCCGCTGCGGCTGGCCACCTGGAACGTGAACTCGATTCGCAGTCGCCTGCCCCGCGTCCTCGACTGGCTGGCGCGCGCCGACGTCGACGTGCTGGCCATGCAGGAGACCAAATGTTCCGACAGCCAATTTCCCACGCTGCCGTTTTTCGAACTCGGCTACGAGGTGGCGCATGTCGGCTTCAATCAGTGGAACGGCGTGGCGATCGCCTCGCGGGTGGGCCTCGACGACGTGCAGATCGGATTCGACGGTCAGCCCACCTGGAGCAGCAAACCGGAGGTGGCAGCCACGGCCGAAGCCCGCGCGCTGGGCGCCACCTGCGATGGCGTCCGGGTCTGGAGCCTGTATGTGCCCAACGGCCGCGCGCTGGGCGACCCGCACTACACCTACAAGCTGGAATGGCTTGCCGCGCTGCGTGATACGGCGGCGGGGTGGTTGCGCGACGACCCCACCGCGCAGATCGCACTGGCCGGCGACTGGAACATCGCCCCGACCGACGACGACGTCTGGAGCACCGAATACTACGTCGGCGCCACCCACGTCTCCGAGCCGGAGCGCCGGGCGTTCGGCGCCATCGTCGAAGCCCAATTCACCGACGTGGTAAGGCCTTTCACGCCCGGTCCGGGGGTCTACACGTACTGGGACTACACCCAGCTCCGGTTTCCGAAACGGCAAGGCATGCGCATCGACTTCATCCTGGCCTCACCGGAATTGGCCACCCGCGTGACGGACGCCCAGATCGTGCGCGACGAGCGCAAGGGAAAGGCCGCCAGCGATCACGCACCGGTGCAAATCGACATAAGGCGAGGCTAAATCGCGTTGAACTCGTTCGCGCCGCGCCCATAACCAGGTTAAGCTCAGGCAAATTAAATGCGACTGCTCGTTGTCTGCGCGTTTGCAAGGTGGCAGGCTTTGATTTTGTTAGAACCGACGAACAGTGTTTTTTTGCCGTTAACGACGCGTTCAGCGGGTATAGCTCACCGGTGACGCGCGTTCGCGGCAAGGGCAGGAAAGCCAAGGAGTCATGATGAGTGTCATCGGCGGGGCAGTCCGAGGGGTGGGTCAAGCGGTGAATCGCGCGGCAAGCGCGACGACCGCGGCCGCCGGCGCCGTGGGTGGCGCGGCGGTGAACGGAGTCATCGGCGGCGTCACGGGGGCCGCCGAGGGCATCAAAAAGGGAATGAGCAGCGGCAGCCACTCGACGCCCGCGGCGGCGGTGGCCATCGGCGCGCTCGGCGTCGCGGGGCTGGTCGAGTGGCCGGTGCTGTTGGCGGTGGGCGGCGGTGCCCTGTTGCTGCAACGGCTGAGCCACCGGAACGGATCGGGCAACCCGGCGCCCAAGGCCAGCCTCAAGGCCGTGCCCGCGGAACCGGCGGAGCAGAAATCGGCGCCGCAGAAGGCGGCGCCACAGAAGGCGGCCGGCAAGTCGACGGCCAAGAAGGCGGCCGGGCGCCGGGCGGGCGGCACCGCGCTGCGTAGCACCAACTAACGGGACCGTTCGAAGCCGCTTTGAGCATTGCGACAGCGATACAACGATCTATGCCGTTGCGCGCCGTCGCGACGGGCATCCAGGCCACCACCTCGCTCGTCGAGGCCGGCATCACCATCGCCGCGATTCCGCTGCGCGAGGGCGCAAGGGCGATCGCGGGCGATCTGCCCCAGGAGAGTCCGGCAACACTGAGCCGCCGCTGCTGGCGCGGCGCCGAACGCGCCTGGATCGAGGTGCGGGGGCTGGACGGCGCTTCAGGTGACGAGCTCGGACGCTCGGTGCTCGACGCGCTGCTGGCCCACCCCGGCGTCGCATCCGCCGTCCTGAACTATCCGCTGTCGCGCGTCGTGGTCACCGTCTGCGACGCGGACACCTCGCTGCGCGACCTGTGCCGCATCGTCGACATCGCCGAGAAGCGTTGCGGCGCAGCCGAACCGCTGGCGCCCCCGACGAGCCTGCCGGGTGACGGCGTGGTGCTGGCGACCCGGGCTGCCACCGCGGCCGCCAGCGCGGCCGGGCTGGGCCTGGCGCTGACCGGCCGCGCGCTGCGCTGGCCGCGGATGCCGATCGGCGTCCTGGCGGGCGTGGTCGCCGTCGACTACCAACCGTGGCTGCGCCGCCTGCTCGAAGACCGCATCGGCCGGCCCGCGACCGACACGGCGCTGACCCTGGCCCTGACGGCCGCGGAAACCGTCACCCAGTCCCCCGCCTCGTTGTCCGTGGGCCTGCTGATGCAGTCGCTCAAGGCCGCCGAATGCCGCGCGGAGGCGCGCGCCTGGGTACACCACGAACCTCAGCTGGCCGGCCACGCCGACCATCCGCGCACCGACCCGTCGGCGGCGGCCAAGCCGCCGCGCGGCAGGCCGGACGACCACCACGCCGGCCGGTTCGCGCTCGTCCAGGCGGTCAGCGCCGGGATCGTCGGCGCCACCACCCGCAACCTCAACCAGGCGGCCCTGGCGGTCCTCGTGACCACCCCGGCGGCCAACCGCACGACGCCGGAGGCCTTCGCCGCGGCGCTGGGCCGGGGGCTGGCCGACCGGCACGCGGTCCTGGCGCTGCGCCCGGAGGCGCTGCGCCGCCTGGACCGGGTCGACGCGATCGTCATCGATCCCCGGGTGTTGTGCACCACGAGCTTGCGGGTGTCGCTGATTCGCGGCGCTTCCGAAGCCGAGCTGCCCGCCGCGTGGTCGCGCGCCCAGCTGATGCTGGAGAAGAACCGGTTGCGCCCGGGCTGGCATCCGGTGCCCGCGATATCGCCCAGCGCGCCGGACGCGGAAGTCGAGGCGCTGTTCTGCTTCACGCACGACCCGTTGGCGTCGGCCGTCGTCGGCGAGGCACACCGGACGGGATCGGAACTGGTTTCGGTCGAGGACGATTCGCTGGGCGAGCTGCGGCCCGCGTTCGACGAGATCCGGCCGCTGGGGCGGGGTTCCGTCGACGACGCGCTGGCCGGTGCCGTGGCGGACCTGCACGAGGCGGGCCGCACAGTCGCCGTGCTGTCATCGCCGGGGGCGCAAGCCATTTGGTCTGCCGACGTGGCGCTTGGCATGATGCCCGAGCCCGGCGACGGTCCCCCGCCGTGGTACGCCGACCTGTTGCTGCCCGACCTGGGGGCGGCCTGGCGGGTGCTGCACGCGCTCCCGGCCGCCCGGGCCGCCGCCCAGCGCGGCGTCGGGATCTCGGCGGGCGCAACGGCGATGGGCTCGCTGCTGATGATCCCCGGTGTCCGTGGCATCGGACGCGGGCCGGTGACCAGTGGCGCCGCGGCCGGCGCGCTGTCGGGATACCTGCTGGCGCGCGGCATCATCCGGGCGGACACGCCCCGCCCGGCCCCCGTTCAGGAATGGCATGCGATGGCCGTCGAGCAGGTCCGCCGGGCGTTGCCGCCACCCGAGTCGGAGCCCGACGGCGACCCGAGGCGCCTGGCGCTGGCCACCCTCGGGGCCCCACAGCCGGAAACGCGCGCGCATGCCTTCCTGCAGTTCGTGGCCGCGGTCCGCGCCGAGCTGACCGACCCGCTGACCCCCGTGCTGGCGCTCGGCTCGGCGGCCAGCGCGGTGCTCGGCTCGCCGGTCGACGCCGTACTGGTCTTCTCGGTGCTGGCCGGGAACTCCATGCTGGCGGCAAGCCAGCGGCTGCGCGCCGAAAACCGGTTGAATCACCTTCTTGCACAACAGATCCCACCGGCCCGCAAGGTAATCGCCGACGCTGACGGGGAGCGGACGTATGCCGACGTCATCGCGGCGCAGCTCCAGCCCGGCGACGTCATCGAGGTGCGCACCCACGAGGTGGTGCCCGCCGACGCCCGGATCATCGAGGAGGTCGACGTCGAGGTCGACGAGTCGACGCTGACCGGTGAGTCGCTGTCGGTGGAGAAGCAGGTGGAGCCGACACCGGGCGCCGCGCTCGCCGAACGCCGCTGCATGCTGTACGCGGGGACGACCGTCGTCGCGGGAACCGCGGTGGCGGTGGTGACCGCGGTCGGGGCCGACACCCAGGAACGCCGCGCCGCAGAACTGGTCTCCGGTGACCTGTCGTCGGACATCGGCCTGCAGCATCAACTGAGCCAGCTCACCAACCGCGCCTTCCCGGTCAGCATGACCGGCGGCGCGCTGGTCAGCGCGCTGGCGCTGCTGCGGGGCTCGGTGCTGCGCCAGGCGGTCGCCAGCGGCATCGCCATCGCCGTGGCGGCGGTGCCCGAGGGCATGCCGTTGGTGGCGACGCTGGCGCAGGCGGCGTCGGCGCGGCGGCTCACCAAATTCGGCGCGCTGGTGCGCGTCCCGCGCTCGGTGGAGGCGCTCGGCCGCATCGACGTGGTCTGCTTCGACAAGACCGGAACGCTCAGCCAGAACCGGTTGCGGGTGGCCGAAGTGGTTGCGGCGCCGAGCGCTTCGCGCGAGGAGGTGTTGCGCTGCGCCGCGCACGCCGCCCCGCCGTCCAACGGCGGCCCGCACGCGCACGCCACCGATGTCGCGATCCTCGAGGCCGCCGCGTCCGTCAACGGCCACAGCTCAAGCGCACCCGTCGCGCACCTGCCGTTCCGCTCCGGCCGGTCCTTCTCGGCCTCCGTGACGGACACCGAACTGGCCGTCAAGGGCGCCCCCGAAGTCGTGTTGGCCGCCTGCGGCGACGTGGGCCCCGCCCTGGAGGAGACGGTGGCCTCGATGGCCGGCCGGGGGCTGCGGGTGATCGCGGTGGCGCGGCGGCAGCTGAGTTCCGCCCAGGCCCAAGCCATTCGGCAGGATCCCGACGAGATCGCCGACTTCGCCCGCGACGGGCTGACGCTGACCGGGTTCCTCGGCCTGTCCGACACACCGCGCGCCGAGGCGGCGGGCCTGCTCGCGGATCTGCGCCGGCTGTCGGTGGGCGTCAAGCTGATCACGGGCGACCACCCGATCACCGCCCAGGCCATCGCCGAGGAGCTCGGGCTCAGCGTGACCGCCGAGCAGGTGATCAGCGGCGCCGAGTGGGATGCGTTGTCCCGCAAGGATCAAGAGCGCGTCGTGACCGAGCGGGTGATCTTCGCCCGGATGACACCGGAGAACAAGGTCCAGGTCGTTCAGACCCTCGAGAGCGCGGGGGTGCGCACGGCGATGGTCGGGGACGGGGCCAACGACGCCGCCGCCATTCGGGCGGCCACGGTCGGCATCGGCGTCGTCGCCGGCGGCAGCGACCCGGCGCACATGGCCGCCGACGTGGTACTGGTCGACGCCCGCATCGAGGGCCTGCTGCACGCCATCGAAGAGGGACGCCAACTCTGGCAACGGGTGCAGGCCGCGGTGTCCGTGCTGCTCGGCGGCAATGCCGGCGAGGTGTTGTTCGCCATCGTCGGCAGCGCGATAACCGGGACCTCACCGCTGAACACGCGGCAGCTGCTGTTGGTGAACATGATGACCGACGCGCTGCCGGCCGCGGCCCTCGCGGTGAGCAAGCCCAGCGGCCCGGTCGACCCGGGCATCCGGGGCCCGGATCAGCCCGCGTTGTGGCGCGCCGTCGCCATCCGCGGCGTCACCACGGCGGCCGCGACGACGGCGGCGTGGGCGATGGGCAGCGTCACCGGCCGCCCGCAGCGCGCGTCCACCGTGGCGCTGGTCGCGCTGGTGGGCGCCGAGCTGGGTCAAACGCTGCTGGATTCACACGCCCCGCTGGTGGTGTTCACCGCGGTGGGATCGCTGGCCGCGATGGGAACGCTGATCAGCATCCCCGTGGTCAGCCAACTGCTGGGATGCACACCGCTGGGTCCGGTCGGCTGGGCGCAGGGGCTGGGATCCGCCGCTGCGGCGACCGTCGCGATCGGGATTGCGAATCGTGCGCTGACGGGTCCGGACAAATCCGTCGCGGCCCCCGGTGAGGTGGGTGAACCTCTACGACCCCGGCCCGCCACAGCAGCGCATAGAGTTCCTGTAACGGCACCTTCAGCACCCGAGCAATAGAGGAAACTAGCGGATCGCCCCCGGCGTCGGTCATCGTCGACATAAGTCCGACGGTGGCCGCAGCACCCGGCGAGGCGGCAAACCCTTCGTTACTGAAAGGCAAATGATGGCGGAAAAGAAGTCACGCAGGGGAACGTCGCAGCGCGAGGCGGTGGAAAAGATCCGCGAAGGCGAGACGTTCGTCGTCAACCTTCCGGTCGTCGGCCAGATGGAGATTCCGCGGCCGGAGCAGCTGGCCTACTTCGGGGGCCTGGCCGCCCTGGCGGCGTTCGAACTCATCGACTGGCCGGTCGCCGTGGTCATCGCCGCTGGACACTTCCTGGCCGCCAACCACCACAACAAGCTCCTCGAAGAGCTCGGCGAGGCGATGGAAGAGGCCTGACCAGGCCTAACCGCTCCGGACGGCCCGGTCGAACCGCAACGTGACCCTGGTGCCCCCCGCGGTGCGCAGCGTGTCGACGTGATCGGCCAGCCCGCCGATCAAGGTCAGACCGCGGCCGCGCCGCCGGCTGCGCAGGCTGGCCGAGGAATCGCCCACCCACCGGCCGGTGTCGCTGATCGTGACGGCCAACGTGTGCTGGCGCAGGAAGGCCTCCACGGACACCGTCCGGCGCGGCTCGCCGTCGCTGCCGTGCTCAATCGCGTTGGTCACGGCTTCGCCGGTCGCCAGCAGGATGTCCAGCTCGCGCTTGGGGTCGACGGCCATGCCGGCCAGCCAGTTGCGTAGCCGGTCGCGCGCGACGGGAATCTGCCCCGGCGCAGCCGTGACCACGGTGGCGAAGCTGCGTGGGGTCTCGTGGCACGCCCGCAGCGCGAGCAGGACGACGTCGTCGCGGTAAGCGGTGGGCGGGGCCATCCGGGACAGCACCTCGGCGCAGACCGACTCGACGGGAAGGTCGACGCAGTCCGCGGCCGCGGCCCGCAGCCGGGCCAAGCCGTCGTCCAGCGTCTCGCCGACCCGCTCGATCAGGCCATCGGTGTACAGCAGGATCAGGCTCCCGGGTGGCAGGTTCGCCGTCGCGGTGGCGTCGGCCGGGTAGCTCTCGGCGTCGTGTTCCTTGATGGCGACCGGCAGGCGCCGGCCCGCGGTCAGGAACAGCGCGCGACGGTCGGGGTACACCACTAGCGGGTAGGGGTGGCCGGCGCAGCTGTAGCTGACGGTGGCGCAACCGGTGTCCGGCTCCGTCTCGACGAGGGCGTAGGCCACCGTCGCGCAACGCGCCCCCGCGACGCTGGCCCCGTACCGGTCCAGCGCACCCAGCACCGCGCCCGGTTCTCCCGCCGTCAGGGCCGAGGCCGCCACCGCGGCGCGCAGCCTGCTCATCACGATCGCGGCGGCCAACCCGTGGCCGACGACGTCGCCCACCGATATCGCGACCCGGTGGGTGCGATCCAGCGGCGTGACCGAATACCAGTCCCCGCCTACGCGCATCGCCTCGCCCGCGGGCTGATACACGGCGGCCACCACCGCGGCCGTCGAGCCGCGGTCCAGGTCCAGCAGCTGCTCCTGGAAGTCGACCGCGATGCGGTGCTCGCTCGCCAGGACGCGGACCCGGTCCACGGCCGAGGACGTCAGCTCGGCCATTCGGCCGAACGCATCGAGTTCGGCGGCGTCGAATTGGCGCGGCGTGGGCCACAGCAGGGCAAGCACCCCGACGACGCGATCCGCGTGATCCCGCAACGGGTGGGCCACGCAGGCGCGAACGCTGCCGGCGGTGTCCTGCACCGCGTGCTGGTAGCGCGGCGGCAGGTCGAACGTGTCCGGGACCACCATCGACTCGCCGGTGCGCACGACGTCGGCGCCGACCACCGGGGAGTCGAGCGTGGTCACGTGGTAGCGGTCGCGCAGTTCGCCGGGCAGGTGGCCGGCGTATTCGAACCGGATGTGGCGTTCGCCGTCGAAGATGCCGATCGTGACGGTGGCGGCGTCGGCGGAGCCGAACGAGGATTCCAGCAAGGCGTCGAGGATCCCGGCGACCGTGTCGGCGGCCTGCAGCGCGGAGTCGAGCAGCACCAGGTCCGACGCCGCCGCGCGACGCTGGCGGTCGCGCTCGCGCGCCACCGCGGCCAGCCGCGACTTCACCCGGTCGATCAGCTCCTGGGAGCGGAACGGCTTGGGCAGGTAATCGTCGGCGCCACCGGCGTAGCCCTCGTCGATCGCCTCCGCCCCCGCCCGGGCCGACAGCATGAGGACCGGCGTGGCCGCCAGTTGCGGATCCGCGCGGATGGCCGCCACCAGTCCGAAGCCGTCGATGCCGGGCATCATGACGTCGGTGACGACCGCGTCCGGGCGCAGCTTCCGTGTCATCGCCAGCGCCGACTCTCCGTCGGCGGCGAGCACGGTCTCCCAATGGGCCGACAGCACCCGATCGAGATGGTGCCGCATGTCGGCGTTGTCGTCGGCGATGAGCACCAGCTGGCGCGACCTCTCGGGCGCGGGAGCCGGCCCGTCGCCCCCCGAGACGGGCGTGAGCCATTGCCGGGCCTCGGCCACATAGGGGTTGCTCTCGTCCAGCTGGCTGGCCGTCGCCTGATCCGCCTCGGTACCGATCGATCGCGGCAGCCGGACGGTCACCGTGGTCCCCCGGTCCAGTTCGCTGTCGATCTCCACGGTTCCGCTGTGCAGCTCGACGAGCCCGCGCACCAGCGAGAGCCCGATGCCGGTGCCCTCCACGCTCCGGCCGCGCAGGTTGTCCGCGCGGTAAAAGCGGTCGAACAGGCGGTCGAGGTCTTCGGCGGCGATCCCCACGCCGGTGTCGCGCATGGTGACGACGCAATACCCGGGCTCGGCACGCACCTGGACCGAAATCGAGCCCCGCAGCGTGTATTTCACCGCGTTGGACAGCAGGTTCAGGATGATCGTCTCCCACATGCCCGGGTCGACGTCGGCCAGCACCGGGGAACAGTCGACGACGAGCTCGAGCCCCGCCCGGCGGCAGAGCTCGGTGAACGACGACGCGATGTGGGCGGTCAGCGCACCGACATCGGTGCATGCCAGCTTCGCGTTCGCGCGGCCGGCCTCGATGCGGGAGAAGTCGAGCAGCGATTCGACCAGGCGCTGCAGCCGCCGCGCGTTGCGGCCCGCCGTGCTCAACCGGTCCGCCAGCACGCTGTCCAGCGCCGCGTCGGACAGCGCGTCGTCGAGCGGCCCGAGCAGCAGCGTCAGCGGCGTGCGGAACTCGTGGCTGACGTTGGTCAGAAACGCCGTCTTCGCCCGGTCCAGCTCGGCCAGCGCGTCGGCCCGCTGCCGTTGCTGCTCGTAGGAGACAATCTGCGCGAACGTCGACGTGAGCTGGTCGGCGAGCAGCTGGCAGAAGCCGCGGTACTGCGTGTCCAGCGGGCGGCGGGGACTGAGGCCGACCACCAGCGCCCCCGCGGCCGCCGCCTCGCCGAGCGGCAACACCAGGCCCTGTCGGGGACATTCCTCGCCGAAAAGCTCCGCGATACCCGGGACTACATCCTCGAGCCGGTCGATGACGCGCGCCGCTCGCGCACGTGGCGTCTTGTCCCAACCGGTGAGCTCGGCCAGCGAGCCCGGCAGCAGGCGGCGGACGGCGGGCGTCGCCCCGCGCAGCGTGCTGTTGCGCGCGCCCTCCCCGTCGCCTGCCACATAGACGGCGATGAACGGCAGGTCCAGCGGTTGTGCCCCACAAACCGCGACGGCGCTACTCACCGCGTCGTCGATGGCGCGCGCGTCCATGACGGCGGTCGCCACCGCGTTGAGCAGGTGCAGCCGCCGCCCGCTCAAGACCCGGTCGGTCGTTTCGATCACCGCGCAGAAAATCGCGGTGACCGGGCCCTCGCCGCCGATGATGGGGCTGTAGGTGAACGTGAAGTAGCGCTCCTGCGACTGACCGGCCGTCATCAGCGGCAACATCAGGTCGTCGGACCACGTGGCGACGCCGGTCTCCATCACGCTGGTGAGCATCGGCGAGATCTGCGGCCAGATCTCCGACCACACCTGCTCGGCGCGCGAACCCAGGGCGGCTGGGTGTTTGTCCCCCAGGATTTGCGCGTAGCCATCGTTGTACATCAGGAACAGGTCGCCAGGGCAGAGCCAGAGCACGATGGGAAACCTCGAAGTGAGCGCGACCGCCACGGCCACCCGTACCTCGGCCCGCCAGTCGGCGGGCGACCCCAACGGATGGGAGGCCCAGTCGAATTCGGCGAACCGGCGGCCCATCTCCCCGCCCAAACCGACCGCAGCCGCAAGATCGGCCGGCAGCGCCGGGGTCATTGCGGTCGCTTGTGTTGCAGCGCCTCGGACAGCGTGGGGTAGATGTCGAAGATGCGGTCCAGCTCGGTCACCTGGATAGGGCGAAGCACGGGGTCGTGGTCCGCGACCAGCCTGACTGGCGTGCCCGCTTCCTTGCCCGCGTCGTGGCACTCGAGCATGGCGTTCAGCGCGGCGCTGCCGAAGAAGTCGACCGCTTGCAAGTCGACGACGACCAGCCGGGCCGGGTGTGACTCGGCCAGCTTGAGCGCGGCGTTCAGCTGGGCGTTGACCTCATCGACGGTACTGGAGTCGACACCACCCTTGACGCGCACCACAACCGCGTCATCGAGAGACTCGTGTTCCACCGCCAACAACTTCTGTGCCTTTCGCAACCGTTCCGACGCGGTGCGCGCCGCTCGCAGTGCCTAGGAACACTAACGGTTTGCGGGCCGGCGCGTTCGCGTATTCCACTGGTTACCCAACGGACTCGTCGGATATCCGTTCATGCACCGTCAGCAGGACGTGATCAAACTGACTCTGCACCGCGGATGTGGCGCCGTCCAACGTGGTGACCTCGGCGAGCAGTTGCCGGGCCAGCGACCGCAGCTTCACATTGGTCTCCTGCGACCGCCACTGCAGCACCCGGAAGGCCTGCTCGGCGCTGACCCGATACACGTACATCAGCACCCCCTTCGCCTGCTCGATCGCCGCGCGGCTTTCGAACAGGTCGGGCAGTGCCTCGTCGAGCACCTCCTGCCGGGTCTCGTCCAAGGTGTTGGTGAGGTCGATGTAGTAGCCGGCGGTGCCCACCACGGCGCCCGACTCGTCGTGCATGCGGTCGGCCACCACGATCGCGTCGTGGACTCTGCCCGCCGTGTCGAGGAACCGGTGCCGGCTGGAGAACGACTCCGCGGACTCGAGCGCGTAGTCGAGCACCTCCTGGACGTGCCGACGGTCGTCGGGGTGCTTGTGCGACAACAACAGCTTCGTCGTCGGCTCGACGGTCCCCGGTTCGTATCCGTGCATCCTGGCGACCTCGTCGGACCACTCCCAGCGCTCGCCGATGAACCAGAACCGGAAGGCGCCGACGTTGAGATAGCGGGCGACCGCCTCGACGGGGCCCAGCTGTTGGCCGCGGGCACCGGCGGGTGTCGACCCGTCCGTCTCCCCTTGCTCTTGCACGTTTGCATTTTTCCATTCGGCGGATAAACCCGGCTACCGCCCCGGCGGATTGGCCGCCCACCTGCCGAGTGGCCTGGGGTGGGGGTAACGTCGCGGGCGGAACATCCAAATACGCGGGAGCGCACGTCGAATGCGCTGAGAGGACGGCTTGCGGCCGTCGACCGTACGAACCTGACCGGGTAATGCCGGCGTAGGGAGATGAAGAAATGACCGATGTACTTTCCAAAGCCGTCGAGGCGTCCGTCACCACGGGACCGATCGCGGGCAGCAGCAAGGTCTACCGCGAGCTGGACGGCGGTGCGCGCGTGCCGTTCCGGCGCGTGCACCTGTCCACCGGGGACCACTTCGACCTGTACGACACCTCTGGCCCGTACACCGACCCGGACGCGGTGATAGACGTGACGGCCGGGCTGCCGCCGCGGCCCGGGGTGGTCCGCGACCGCGGCACCCAGTTGCAGCGGGCCCGGGCCGGCGAGATCACCGCCGAGATGGCATACATCGCCGCCCGCGAGGACATGCCCGCCGAGCTGGTGCGCGACGAGGTCGCGCGCGGCCGCGCGGTGATCCCCGCCAACCACAACCACCCCGAGATCGAACCGATGATCATCGGCAAGGCCTTCGCGGTGAAGGTCAACGCCAACATCGGCAACTCCGCGGTGACGTCGTCGATCGCCGAGGAGGTCGACAAGATGGTGTGGGCCACCCGCTGGGGTGCGGACACCATCATGGACCTGTCCACCGGCAAGAACATCCACGAAACCCGCGAGTGGATCCTGCGCAACTCCCCCGTCCCGGTCGGCACCGTGCCGATCTACCAGGCGCTGGAAAAGGTCAAGGGCGACCCGACGGAACTGACGTGGGAGATCTACCGCGACACCGTGATCGAGCAGTGCGAGCAGGGCGTGGACTACATGACCGTGCACGCCGGCGTGCTGCTGCGGTATGTGCCGCTGACCGCCAAGCGGGTCACCGGGATCGTGTCGCGCGGCGGCTCGATCATGGCGGCCTGGTGCCTGGCACATCATCGGGAGTCGTTCCTCTACACCAACTTCGAGGAGCTCTGCGACATCTTCGCCCGCTACGACGTCACCTTCTCGCTCGGTGACGGGTTGCGGCCGGGCTCCATCGCCGACGCCAACGACGCCGCGCAGTTCGCCGAGCTGCGCACGCTGGGCGAACTGACCAAGATCGCGAAAGCCCATGGCGCACAGGTGATGATCGAGGGCCCCGGGCACGTCCCGATGCACAAGATCGTCGAGAACGTGCGGCTCGAAGAGGAGCTGTGCGAGGAGGCCCCGTTCTACACCCTGGGCCCGCTGGCCACCGACATCGCACCGGCCTACGACCACATCACGTCGGCGATCGGCGCGGCGATCATCGCCCAGGCCGGCACCGCGATGCTGTGCTACGTGACACCCAAGGAACACCTCGGGCTGCCGGACCGCAAGGACGTCAAGGACGGGGTGATCGCCTACAAGATCGCCGCCCACTCCGCAGACCTGGCCAAGGGCCATCCGCGGGCCCAGGAGCGCGACGATGCGTTGAGCACCGCACGCTTCGAGTTCCGCTGGAACGACCAGTTCGCGTTGTCGTTGGACCCCGACACCGCACGGGAATTCCACGACGAGACCCTGCCTGCCGAGCCCGCCAAGACGGCGCACTTCTGCTCGATGTGCGGGCCCAAGTTCTGCTCCATGCGGATCACCGCCGACGTTCGGGCCTACGCTGCCGAGCACGGGCTCGACAGCGAGGAGGCGATCGAGGCGGTCATGAACGAGGGCATGGCCGAGAAGTCGCGCGAGTTCGCCGAGCACGGCAACCGGGTGTACCTGCCGATCAGCCAGCAGTGATCCAACCGCTCCCGGTGCTGCCGCTGGCACCCCCGGGCGCCACGCCGCTGCGCGTGCTGTCCATCGCCGGGTCCGACTCGGGGGGCGGCGCCGGCATCCAGGCCGACATGCGCACCATGGCGCTACTCGGCGTGCACGCCTGCGTCGCGGTCTCCGCGGTCACCGTGCAGAACACGTTAGGCGTCAAGGGCTTTCACGAGGTGCCCGACGATGTCGTGGCCGCCCAGATCGAGGCGGTGGTGACCGACATCGGCGTGCAGGCCGCCAAGACCGGGATGCTGGCGTCGTCAACCATCATCGGCGCGGTGGCCGCCGCCTGGCGCCGGCTGGGTCTGACGGTCCCGCTCGTCGTCGATCCGGTGTGCGCGTCCATGCACGGCGACGCGTTGCTGGCTGCGTCGGCGCTGGATTCGCTTCGCGACCAATTGTTTCCGCTGGCCACGCTGGTGACGCCGAACCTCGACGAGGTGCGGCTGCTGGTGGGCGTCGACGTCGTGGATGTGGGGTCTCAGCGCGAGGCGGCCAAGGCCCTGCACGCGCTGGGGCCGCGGTGGGCACTGGTCAAGGGCGGCCACCTGCGGTCGTCGGATCGCAGCTGTGACCTGCTCTACGACGGTGCGTCCTGGTATGAGTTCGACGCCGAGCGGCTGCCCGGCGGCAACGACCACGGCGGCGGCGACACGCTGGCCACCGCGATCGCGTGCGCGCTGGCGCACGGCTACTCCGTGCCCGACGCGGTCGGGTTCGGGAAGCGGTGGGTCACCGAGTGCCTGCGCGCCTCCTATCCGTTGGGCCATGGACACGGGCCCGTCTCACCACTGTTTCGGTTGTCATGAACCTGGACCGGATCGCCGGTGTGGCGCACGAACCCGATCGGCCCGCCGCGGGTGTGGTGGTACTGACCCACGGCGCGGGTGGCAACCGGGATTCGCCGCTGCTGCAACAGGTTTGCGAGGAGTGGGCGCGGCGCGGCTGGCTCGCGGTCCGGTACAACCTGCCCTACCGGCGACGCCGCCCCAGCGGACCGCCGTCCGGCTCGGCGGCCGCCGACCGCGCCGGAATCGTCGAGGCGATCACGCTGTGCCGCGACCTCGCCGAGGGTCCGCTGATCGCAGGCGGACATTCCTATGGCGGCCGGCAGACGTCCATGGTGGTGGCCGACCGGGAGGCTTCCGTGGACCTGTTGACGCTATTCTCGTACCCGGTGCATCCGCCGGGAAAGCCGGAGCGCGCGCGCACCGAGCACCTACCCGACATCAGGGTGCCGACCGTCTTCACGCACGGGACGTCGGACCCCTTCGGCACGCCCGAGGAGCTGCGCGCCGCCGCCGCACTGGTCACCGGCACCACGGCGGTCGTCGAGATCGCCGGCGCCCGGCACGATCTGCGGTCCAAGACGCTGAACGTGGCGGCACTGGCGGTCGAGGCCGCCCTCCAGTTGCTCGGGCGGAATTAGACAGTCTGGGCTGATCAGTCTAGACTGGCGTTGTGGACGGCATCGCGGAGTCCGCGGCCGCGGCGGCCCGCGACCTGCGGGTGGTGTTCAGCCGGCTGCGGCGTCAGTTGAGGGAACTCGCCACCGACGACGACCTGACTCCCTCGCAGACCGCGGTGCTGAACCGGCTCTGGAAAGAGGGGGCCTCATCGGCGAGTGTCCTGGCTGCGGCCGAACGGGTGCGTCCACAATCCATGGCCACGATAGTGGCCGCACTCGAGCAGCGGGGGCTCATCGAGCGCACGCCCGACCCGGAAGACGGTCGGCGGCAACTGATTTCGTTGACCGCAACGGGCCGGCGACGCGCGGAGAGCAACCGACAGGTCCGCGAGGAGTGGCTGGCGCGCGCCATCCACGAACGGTATTCCGAACGCGAGCGTCGCGTCATCCTCGATGCGCTGACGCTGCTCGAGCGCTTGACCGAGTAATGAAAGGGCAAGGGCTGCTATGCAATTAGGTGTGCACTTCATCGATTTCCTGCCCGGCGACCCAGCGGCGCTGGGTCCGACGCTGGCCGATGCGGCCAAGGCCGCCGAACAGGGCGGCGCAACGCTGTTCACGCTGGCGGATCATTTCTTTCAGATGGAGGCGATGGGACGGGCGGAGGACCCGTTCCTCGAGGGCTACACGTCACTGGGCTTCCTGGCCGGACAGACGACCAAGATCGACCTGAGCCTGCTTGTCACCGGCGTCACGTATCGATACCCGGGAATGCTGGCCAAGGCGGTCACCACGCTTGACGTGCTGTCGCAGGGCCGCTCGGCGCTGGGGCTCGGCGCGGCCTGGTACGACCGCGAGCACCTCGCCCTCGGCTTCCCCTATCCGCCGGTGACCCGGCGTTTCGAGATGCTCGAAGAGACGCTGCAGATCTGCCGTCAGATGTGGAGCGAGGACAACGGGCCCTACCGGGGCAAGCACTACCAGTTGGCCGAGACAATCTGTGAGCCGCAACCGATTCGGCGACCGCCGATCCTGATTGGCGGCGACGGCGAAAAGAAGACGCTACGGCTGGTCGCGCAGTACGCCGACATCTGGAACAGCACCGTGACCGATCCCGACGAGCTCAAGCACAAGATCGAGGTGCTGAACCGCCACTGCGAAACCGTCGGACGGGACCCGGGCGAGATCCGAAAGACGGTGGGCCTCTTCGTGAATCCGTTCGACGACCTCGACGGGTACTTCAGGACCGTCGAGCGCTTCGCCGAACTGGGCGTCGAGATGGTCAACGCCGGCCCATTCCCCGGCAACCCCGATCCCGTCGGCTTCATCCGGCGACTCGGCGACGACGTCATTCCCAGGCTCGACGAGATCGGTTGACTCCGACGGCCTTCCGGTCACCCCGGATAGCGGGAGTAGCAGGCGTCCATGTTGCCGGTCACGCCGCCGCGGAACGCCGCTATCCGGGTGAAACCGGCGGGCACGCTGGTGCCGTCGGCGTCGCTGGCGACGAGATGGTTGGTGAGCAACCCGGCCACCGCCTCGTCGAGATCACCGGCCGTCAGCAACAACTGCTTCTGCGACGACAGCTCGATGGGTTCGGCCATCTTGCGGTGCACCACGCCGGTCAGGCACGCCGTGCGCAGCGCGGTCCACGGGCTCTGCATGGCCAGCCCGCGTTCGTGCTGCACGGCGAGCGCGTACCGCGACATCACGACCGATAGGGCGGTGTCGTCGCCCTGCGGCAGGGTCTGCTCGTTCTCGTCGGCGACCTTGCCCATCGCCGCGAGCTTTGGCAGGTCGACCACGATCGTGTTGGTGGACGGGCAATAGGAAGCCGGCGGGCTGGATTTGGCGTCGGGGCAATCGGCAGCCTGGTAGGACAGCGCCGGCGGGCTCTTCGGGGAGAAGATCTTTCCCAGCAGTTCCATCAACGTCGACAGGGTGTCCTGGTCGATCGGGACCTCACCGGTCTCGGGGTTTCCGGTGCTGCTGTCGACGCGCAGAGCGTTGGGCAGATCGCCGCGGCGCTGCTCGATCTCCTTCTTGTCTATCCCCGCGCAGGCCGATGCCCCGTTGATGAAACCCATTTGGAAGGCGCTGATTCGGTCCAGGGCGGACCCGTGTTCGTCGTCGTTCTCGCTCTCGCTGTCGATCACGGGGTCGCGGGTCGTGATGATCCCGGCCAGCACATGGTCGAGCCCGTCGGCGGTGCTGAGCGTGAACCGCGGCGACTTGCCGTCGGCGACCCAGAACAGGTAGACGCCAGCGAAGCAGTCGGCCTGCTGCTCGTGCACGATCGTGGGGTCGCGTTTGGTCACCAGATGCGCCATGTTCTGCAGGGCATGGCCGAATTCGTGGGCCAGTACGCCGTTGACCGACATGTCGCCGAAGTACCGTTGCGCGACCGGCATGAACACCCCGCGGTCCCAGGCGATCAGGTTGCAGCGCGACGTGTAGAAGGCGTTGACGAGCTTGTAGGTGTCGTTGTGGCAAACGATCGGGCTGGACGGATCCTTCGAGTTGTAGGACACCATCTTTCCGACGGGAACGAAGCTTCCCTTCAGGGACTGCCCGTACACCGACTTCCAGTAGTCCTCGATGTCGTTGACCGACAGCAACGACAACTTATCGATCGCGCCGTCGTCCGTGTTGACCACGGTGCCGGTTGCGGCGGGTGCGTTCGAGCGGATGCCGCTGGGGCCGTTGGTCGCGGGCAAGCCGCCCACCCGGAACGGATCGTTGAGCATCGAGAGCGCCCGCCCGTCGACGAAGGATGCACACCCCGCCACCACGATTGCCGCCGCCGCGCAGCTCAACGCCGCCCTCAGCAAGGCGGCCGCCCTGCGCGGACGGCCACCGGCCTGCTGACGTCGATTGCGCGCACGGCTCTTCATACCAACCTCATCCCGACCGGCTACAGGGCAGACCAAAGCGTCTCATTCTAGAGCGGTTGGCTAACCGTGACAGCCCGAATGAAAACACCGTCGAACGCCCGCGCCGGCCGCGTGGGCGCGCGATTGCGGGCGGCTTACCGGTGGTCGAACGAGAAGCGCCGGGTGGGTTGTCCGATGGCAATAGCGAACTCGGCGGCGCCGTTTGAGGGGCGTTGCCCGCTAGGGGCGCGGCGCCGTCGGTGCCGGCGTCTGCTGAGGCCCCACCGGGCCCCCGGGCCCCATCCCGCCGGGTCCCATCCCGCCGGGCCCCATCATGCCGCCGGGTCCGATCATGCCGGGCCCCATCATGCCGCCGGGCTGCATCATCGGGCAGGTGCCGGCACGGCCGCCGCCATATCCGTGGCGCCAGCCGTAGTGGTCACCCGAGGACCAGCCCAAGAACAGCCCCGTGAAGAAGATGACCGCGACGACGAACACCACACCGGCGACGATGACCACCCATGCGGCCACGTGGCCCAGCCGACTGCGCGCGTACGGCCCGTCCCCGTGGTTGCCGGTCACGGGCCCAACGCTGGATTCAGGAGTTTCAGTCATGCCCAGGACGATGTCACACATATACCCACCGGGGGTAGGGACCATTGGCCCTAGTACGGGATTCGCGGGTCTGGTCAGATTGCCTCAATTGCGTGCAGGAGTCTGTCCCGAAGGAACGTGACGATGGCCAATTTGACACGGCGCGCGGCGCTTGCCGCGTTCGGTGCGCTGGGTGCGGGCGGCGTGCTGGGTCTGCGCTACGCGCGTCGCGGCATCTGGCCCGCAGGAGTCCGCCTCACCAACTGCGGCGGCTTCATGGGCGCCGGTCACATGGACATGAACCGCTACATGGACATGTTCATGCGGCACAGCGAAATCAGCCGGGTGGTCGAGGACATTCCCGGCGGCGTGCGCACCACCACCGAATCGACGTCCCCGGATCTGACCGCCCAACTCCAGGCGCACGTCTCGAGCATGTACGCCCACCTGGATCAGGGAACCGAAGTCGGCTGCATGAGCCAAACCCTGCCGACGCTGTTCCGTCGCGCCGGCGGCTACCGGCGGCAGCTGACGTTCACCCCAGGGGGCGTGATCGCCGAGGAGACCGCCGACGACCCTGCCCTCACCGACGTCATCCGAGCGCACGCGCGCGAAGTCACCGGCTTCGTGGAGCAGGGCATGCCGGCCATGATGCAGCAGATGATGGGTCGGGGCGGGATGGGCTGCGGACGAATGATGAACCCGCACATGCCTTGACGGCGCAGGCCCTAGAAGGGCGGTGGATCCTCTGGGGGCGCGGGGCCGGCGGGTATCGAACTGGCCGGCGCCACGGGGTGGGCGGCCAGCCGGGCTTGGCGGTTGCGGTGCCGTTCGGTGGCGATGCGCTGGGCCCGGTTTTGGGCACGGGTGCGGGTGCGCAGCGGCATCATCGCGGTGCGCTCACCACACCGCTCGACGGGTGTGGGGGCCGGGGCGTCACCGGTGGGCACGCACAGGCTGGGGAACAGCAGCGCGCTGCCCGGGGTGGTGACGTAGGTGTGTCCGTCGGGCAGCCGCCAGATCAGGGTGCCGTCCTCCAGTTGCTCGTCGCGCCAGCCCCAAAAAGTTTTCAGCAAATGATGTTGGCGGCAAAGGCATTTGAGGTTCGACGGGTGCGTCGCACCGCCCTCGGAGTACGGGATCGTGTGGTCGATGTCGCAGTCGACGGCCGGGCGGTCACACCCCGGGGCCCGACACGTCAGGTCCCGGCACCGCACGAAATCGGCCAGCCTCCTCGACGGGGTGTAGCGCGGCTCCGCCTCGGCCGGGGCGCCCAGGGGCACCAGCTTGGCCGAGCCGGCCAGCTCGGCCACGACCTCGGCGGTGATCAGCGCGTCCGCGCCCACCTCCGACGCCGGAGCCGACCCGGCGCCCTCGACGCTGGCCTGCTCGGCGATCACGTGAATGACGACCGGCGTTGCGCCAGGTCGCTTTCCGGCCGTGCAGTCGGGGCGCCCGCAGCGGCAGCCCAGCCGATCCGCGCCGGCGGCAAGCACCCCAAGCGCGTCGGCGCGCCGCTGATCCGCGCTGCGCGGGTCGTGCTCACACACCGTGGCCGCCAACGCATCCAGCCGCCGATCCAGCGCGTGGGCGTCGGGACTGAACAAGCTGCCGTGGATTTCGGACATGCCGCCCTCGAGATCCTCGACCCCGACCCAGCGCTCGGCCTCGACTGGTCGCGGCGGCGCACCGCATCGACGTCGGCCTTCCCCACGATCTTGTCCACCTGGCCGGCCAACCGGCCCCGGGTCATGGAGGGCCACCTCGCCGCACGCATCGCCAGCTCGGCATCCACGGCGGCCAACACGGCGGCGTCTGTGATCAGATCGGTGCGGTACACGATCGTCTGGAACAACCGATAGCTGATGTCGCCCGCGCGGAACACCTCGGCCACCTGCGGCAGCCGCTCACGCATCGCGAGCGCATACCGCATGAAGCTGCCGGCCATCGCCAGGCTCACCCGAAACGCCGCGGCCACCTCGGCCCCCACCGCCGCCCAGGTGTCCACCGCCCAATCCGACTCCTCACCGCGCTGGGCGCGGCGCAGCTCGAACAACTCCCCGATGGCGTCCAGCCGGTCCGCGACCATCCGCGCCTCCAGCCGCCACGAGGAGCACATCCGTTCCACCAGCGCGCGGGATCGCTCACACCGGGGAGGCTCCCAGTACTCGTGTAGGCGTCTATCGAACATGTGTTCGAGTGTAGCGCGGCCCCCCGACAAGGCGCCGAGCAGCGGTTATGGCACCCGGGTCCGATGCCGCTTGTCGTGCGGTGGCACGCCGTTGACGCCGCCGATGGATTCCGCATAGCTGCCTACGGCGTATCCGACGCCAGACCCCATGATGGCCAGGGCGTCCCGGTTGACGGTGTCGACGGTTTCGCGGGGGCCTTGGTAGTTGGGGTCGAACGGGGCCCCGGCCTGCCCACCCCACAGCCGGGCCTGCACGGTGGTCTTCGGTTGCGACGCCCCGGCCGTCATGCCGCCGATCGGCACGCCCGCGACCATGAAGGGGTGGTAGTCGGCGAGCGTGTTCAGCGGCATGTCCGCGGGCCGCTTCCCGGCCAGGTTCAGGTAACCGGCCAGGGTGCGCTCGATGCCGGCCGACCCGTCGGGGACGTCCGCGTAAGTCACCCCGGGCGACGGCGGACCGGACTGATCGCCGTCTTCGGTGAAGAAGCCGGCGTTGGGAGAACCCAGCGTGGTGAAGTTGAGGTACATCGCGATGTCGTTGAGCTGATCGCTGTTCATGCCGAACACGTAGTCCATGACGCCGTTGAGCCCGTCCTCGTCGGCGCCCCAGAACGCGAACCGCACCGCGTTGTTCACGGGCGCCAGGGGGCCCAGCTGCAGCGCCGTCTCCAGCACCGCGGCCACCCCGGTTCCGTCGTCGTTGATGCCAGGGCCGCCGCGGGGGCTGTCGAGGTGCGCGCCCACCACGATCACGTCGTGCGGCGAGCCGGTCTTGGTCTGCGCCAGCACGTTCCGTGACGTGATCTTGACGTTTTGGGCGTCCAGCACCAGGCGGACTGGCGCGGTCGCGCCGGAGAGCGCGGTGGCGGTGGCCGGGTTGGCGACCGCGACGGGGACGGTCAGCTGCTTGAAGTAGCCGGGAGCGAACAGGGTGGGCGGGGCGCCCTGGCCGGCGGGCGCACTGAGCACGACGAGCGCCGCCGCACCCTTGGACACCGCGCTGTTCTGCTTGTCGACCACCGAGCAACGTGTGTCGTCTACGACGGCGATCGACCCCTTGGGCAGCACGGCCGGATAATCGCCCGCCGCGCAGCCCGACGGCTGGGTGGGCCGGACCGGCTGCCCGGTGAGTCCGCCGGGCGGCGTCTGGACCAGCAGCGAGGCCTGGTCAACGGTGTAGCTGCGGCCGGCCACCGTCATCGACGGCCTGCCCGGGGAGACGGTGTAGAGCCGGTCGAACTGCGGCGTCAGTACCTCGAAACCTTTGTCACGCAACGCTTTAGCGATGTAGTCGACGCTGGCGTCGTAACCCGGCGTGCCGTCGGCCCGGTTGCCCTTGTTCGCATTGGCGATGTTCTGCAGCGCGCGCAGGTGGGTGAACATCGCCTCGGTGGTCACCTTGCCGGCCAGGCCGTGCGCCAGATCCGGTGCGGCAGTCGGGGATCCCGGCCGCGCCGATGTGCACGACGCCAGCAACAAGGTCACCAGCAGCATTGCCGCGCGCAGCCGACGGGTCATGGCTTGGTTAGCACGTGACGCGTGCGGTCCTCCATCGTGGGCACCCCGTTGTGGCCGCCGAGGTCCTGCGCGTACAGGCCCACCGCGTAGGCGACGCCACCGCCGTTGATGCCCAGAGCGGTCCGGTCGATGTGCTCGAGGGTATCCGTCTTCTGGTGATAGTTGGGGTCGAAGGGCTGGTCCGCGGTCCCGCCCCACAGCTTTGCCTGATCCGCGGACATCTTCACCTCGGCGCCGGAGAACAGGCCGCCGGCGGGGATGCCCGCCAGGGTGAATCCGTCGTAATCGGAACGGCCGTCGAACGAGGTGTCCTGCGCGGTCTTCCCGGCGGACTTCAGGTAGGCGACCAGGGTGCGTTCGATGCCGGCCGACCCCTCCGGCACCACCGGCTGGCCGCGAGCGTCCGCGGGCAGCGACTGGTCACCGTCATAGGTGAAGTAGCCGGGGTTCGGCGACGCGAGCATGTCGAAGTTCAGATACAGCGCAATGCTTTTGAGCCCGGTCAAGTCAAGCGACTCGACGTAGTTGCGCGAACCGATCAGCCCGAGTTCCTCCGCGCCCCAGAAGCCGAACCGCACCGCGTTACGTACCGGTGGCGAATTGCCCAGCCGCAGAGCGGTTTCCAATATCGCGGCCACGCCTGAACCGTTGTCGTTGATGCCCGGGCCTTCCGGCACGCTGTCCAAATGGGCGCCGGCCATCACGACATTGGTGGTCGAGCCGGTCTTGGTCTGGGCGATCACGTTGCGCGCCTTGAAACTCTGGACGCTCGCGTTCAGCTTGATGGTGACGCCCCCCGGCTGGGTGCGCAATTGCACGCCAACCGACTTGGTGACGCTTACCACCGGGATCTTGACGTTGGTGTCCGGGCCCAGCGTGCCACCCATCTGTTGCTCGTCGACGTTGTCGGCGACGATCATCGCGACCGCTCCGCGCTGCGCCGCGGCGTCTTCCTTCTGAGCGAAGGGGCAACCGCCCCGGTCCACCAGGACGACGGCTCCCTGAACCGGCAGACTGCCGTAATCCGGAGGTGCGCAGCCGGGGCCGTTGCTGGCGGGCACGGCCACCAGCGGACCGCTCACTCCTCCCGGCGGGGTGCCGAGGCTGAAGTCCAGCGCGTGCGCCTCCACCGGCTTACCGCCGACGGTCACCTCCGGCTTGTCGCCGTGGAACACCCGCGCCGAGAACTCGGGGGTCTGCACGTCGAAACCGCTGCCGCGCAACGTGTTCACCACGTAGTCGACGCTGGCCTCGTAACCCGGGGTACCCACCGCCCGGGTACCGTTGTTGGCGTTGGCAATGTCCTGGAGCTTTGCCAGGTGCGCCATCATCGCGTCGCTCGTGACTTTGTCGTGCAGGGCGCTGGCGAACCGGGCCGCCGCGGCGGGGTCGCCCGTTGCCTGTTGCGAGTTTGCCGACTTGTGGAAGCAGCCGGTCGAGAATGCGGTCAGGGCGACCACGACGAGCGCCGCAGGTACCGTCGCGAATTTGTTCACCATCGCGCCCCAGGTTAGACCGCGGTGCCACCGGCCGGGATCAGGACACGGCGGTATCAGACGTACAGGGCGCTGAACGGTGCAAAGGGGATGTTGCGCACCACAAACCACGCCCCGACCAACACCATGGCCACCACGGCGGACCAGCGAGTGTGTTGCCAGCTGCGTATCCGCCTGCCCGCGAGCCGCCCGTAGGTCCAGGCGAGGTACGCCCACACCAAGAGCACGACAGCCGCCAGGCCCAAGGCGTTGAACCTGGCGGCCGCCGTGATGTTGCCGTGCATCAGGGAGTACAGCATGCGCAAGCTGCCGCATCCCGGACAGTCGATACCCAACAGCGCCTTGGTGGGACACACCGGCAGCGGACCGTTGGGAGTGGTCGGGTCACCCGCCCAGATGGCGGCGCACATCAGCGTCGCGGACGCGGCCACCAGCAGTGGCGCGCCCACGCTCGACGGCGCCGACCCTTGGCGGGTCACCATGGTCGCGAACCGGGCTTAGAACATCGCGGCAAGTGCCGCATTGGTGTTCGTGTTCAGCGCGCCGACCGCCATCAGGATGCCGTAGATGATGCCCACGACGACGCCGATGACCGCCGACCAGATCACCCACTTCTTGGCGCTGTCGGCGGACGCCTGCGCCTCGGCGTAACGGCCCTGCGCCCAGAGCCCGTTGACCTGGCTGGATTTGACGATGGCCACGATCCCGAACGGAAGACAGCAGAACAGCGTCACCAGGATGGACCACACCAAATAGTTATTCGGCGCTTGCCCGGCGGGCTGCTGCGGCGGGTAACCAGGCGGCGGAGGGGGCGGTGCCGGTGGCTGTGTCATGGATTCTCCAGTCCCGAGAAGTTAGCTGGCGTGAAACGGTGCTAACCATACCCGAGCACAGTCGCGGCGGCACCAGCAATTTGAAAATCCCCTTTCGACCCGCCGCAGAACGTCGCTGCGGTCGCGCGGCGTTCAACCGCCGTTCTCCTGCCCGCCCCTTCCGCCGCCCAGCGCCGATGGCAAGGCACCATACGAAAGGGACTGAGCGGCATCGGCTTTCGGACTAGCCGGCATGCGGCCCCGCCGTGCCGCGTCACCGAAAAGGATGCCCAGACAGACAATTGCCAGCGGAATGTGTTGCTTTGTCACGACATAGCCCTACGATCCCTACTTAGCGGAAGCATGTTTCTCCGGTGAGCGACGCCGGCTCGACAACCGCCGAGGAGTCGTGGGATGTCCTATCTCAGCAACGCGTTGCGGGCCGTCGCGGCCGCGGCGCTCGCTGGCGGCGCCGCCTTCGCCGGCACGGCAACCGCCACCGCGGATCCCGCGAACACCGGTAACGCGTCGGACGTCAACACGCTTGCGGCATCGCTGTCAAAGGGCTACGGCCTGAACAACTGCACGGCCCAGAGCATCACCACCGGCGAACTGGCGTCGTTGGCGTGCGGGCAGAACCCCGACCCGAGCGGCCCGGTCCAGGCCAAGTACATCCTGTTCAACAACGGCGAAAACCTGGTCGGCTCGTTCAAGGCCAGCATCAAGGACGACGCGCTGAGCACGTGCGGCGACAGCGGCCAGTCGCCCACCAGCTGGCACCAGGGGAGCAACGGCAATGCCGGTCAGGTGGCCTGCGGGACATACCAGAACGCCGCCGAGATCATCTGGACCACCGATGCCAAGAACACATTGAGCTATATCCGCGGGCCGAACACCGACGCCGCGGCGCTGTACCAGTGGTGGCGGGCCAACGGCTGAAACTTCTGTTGGGGGGCAACAGTTTTCTGCATCACCCATCCAACAACCGCAGGGAGGCAACGAAAATGTCACATCTCACCACCGCGCTGCGAGCCGCGTCGGCCGCAGCTTTCACCGGATGTCTGGCTTTCGCCGGTAGCGCCATCGCGGTGGCGGAACCCAACACGGGCAGCGCCGCCGACATGAACACGCTGGCCGCCAACCTCTCGAAGGGCTACGGCCTCAACAACTGCAAGCCGCAGGAGCTGACCGAATCCGGCGAACTGGCCGAACTCCTGTGCGGGCAGAGCCCCGACCCCAGCGGACCCGGCTCCGGCGTCTACGCCCTGTTCTCCAACGGCACCAACCTGGGCGCCGCGTTCAGTTCCACCATCAAGGACGTGTCCCTGGCCGCGTGCGGGGACGCCGGGCAGTCACCGGGCACCTGGAAGCAGAACGGCCAGACGGGCGGCCAGATCGCCTGCGGCACCTACAAGAACTACGCGACGCTCACCTGGACCACCGACGCCAAGAACGTGTTGGGCCACCTCACCGCGGCCAACTCCGACGTCAACGCCCTCTACCAGTGGTGGCGCACGAACGGCTGACCCGTCACAACAGCGCCGACACCAGCTCGGCGACGGCGCGCATCCCGGCCGCGTTCGGGTGCAACGGCGCCGCTCGGCCCGGCAGCGGCACACCGGGTCTCGTGGTCCAAGGGTCACCCGACCACGCGTGATGTTCGCGGCTGGCCGCGGCGGCCCCGACGATCTCGCAGCCGGTCGCGATCGCCGCGTCGGCGGTGAGCCGCTCCAGCGTCGCGGCCACGTGGCGGCCCAGATCGGCATCCGCTTGCGAAAGCGGCGCGGCCGGCGCACCCGCGGGCGGCAGGACGGTCAGGTAGTCGACGAATAGGACCCGGGCCCGCGGTGCGCGCTCGCGCACCGCGTGTCCGACCCCGCACAACGATTCGAACACCGCGTCGAGCGCCTCGATCCGCGCGTCGCGGTCCAGCATTTCGACAATGCGCGCACCGAGCAGTGGCAGCCGGCGGACGGGGCGCGGCAACGACGCGGCCATCAGCAGCGGAATGTAGCCGACGTCGTTGCCGCCGATCGTGATGGTCACCAGGCTTTCCGACCCGTTCAGCGCGGTGATCTGGGGTGGCGCGCCGCGCTGGTGATCGGCGAGCACGTGCGCGGTGGTCGCGCCGGAAAACGTGACGTCTACCAGGTCCAGGCCGCAGCGCCGCGCGACCAGGTGCGGGTAGTTGCGCGCCGACCGGCCCGAGCCCCAGGGAGCGCCTGCAGCGCGGGGCCTGATGCCGGGACCGGCTGCCATCGAACTGCCCAGCGCCACATAGCGTTTCATCGCTGAGGGCTGGACGCCTGCGCCCAGAAGCGCTTGGGAATACGCCCCGCACGGCGGGCCAGATAGCCCGCGGTGACGGCGGCGGCCATCGCGGCCGCCATCGTCGCCGGATCGGCGGCCCGGGTCACCGCGGTAGCCAAAAGTACGGCGTCGCAACCCAACTCCATCGCAAGCGCGGCGTCGCTCGCGGTGCCGATGCCGGCGTCGAGCACCACCGGGACGCCGGCGCGCGCGACTATCATCTCGATGTTGTGCGGGTTGGTGATGCCCAGGCCGGTGCCGATGGGCGACCCCAGCGGCATGACCGCCGCGCAGCCGGCGTCCTCGAGCCGACGGGCAAGCACCGGGTCGTCGTTCGTGTAGGGCAGCACGACGAACCCGTCGTCGACCAATTGCTCCGCCGCCCGGACCAATTCGACCGCGTCGGGCAACAGCGTGCGCTCGTCGGCGATCACCTCCAGCTTGACCCAATTGGTGTTCAACGCCTCGCGGGCCAGCTGCGCAGTGAGCACCGCCTCCGCCGCGCTGCGGCAGCCCGCGGTGTTGGGCAGCGGTGTGATGCCGAGCCGGTTGAGCAGGTCGAGCAGGCCGGTACCGCCCTCGGCGTCGACCCGCCGCATCGCGACGGTGGTCAGCTCGGTACCCGATGCGACCAGCGCCTCCTCCAGGGCGGCCAGGCTGGTCGCTCCCCCGGTGCCCATGATCAGCCGCGAAGCGAAGCTGCGATCCCCGATGGTGAGTTTGGTTTCAGCCACCCTGCACCGCCGTCAGCACCTCGAGCCGAGAACCGTCGGAAAGCGTTGCGCTCCAACGGGATCGGGGCAGAACGGCGTCGTCCATCGCCACCGCGACGCCGCGGTCCGGGTAGCCGAGCGACTCCAGCAGCGCGGCCACCGTGGTTCGCTCGTCGACCTCGACCTTCCGCTCGTTGACCACGACGATCATGACCGGGCTCCGACCGGGGCCAGTTCGGACACGATCTGTTCGGCGGTCCACGGCGCCAGCAGGAAGCCGGACCGGCCGTGGCCGCCGGCCACCAGCGTCCGTTCGTCGAGGCGTTGCACCAGGGGAAGGTTGTCGGGCGTCATCGGCCGCAGCCCGGCGGCGCACTCGGCTAACTCGTATTCGCCGAGCGCCGGCAACACCGCGCAGGCGTCGTCGAGCAGGTCCCGCACCCCCGACACCACCGGGGCGGTGTCGCGCCCGTGTTCGTATTGGGTGGCGCCGACGACCACCCCGTCGGCGCGGGGAACCAGGTACACCTGGCGCCCGTGGACGCGGGCGCGAATGACGCGCTGCGGCACCGGCATACACCCACGCCGCCACCGCAACCGCAGCACCTCGCCCTTCACCGGCCGCACCGGCAGGCCCGGCCACAGCGCGGGGGCGTCGATCCCGTTGGCGATCACCACGGCGTCGCCGTCGACCGACAGGTCGCGCGCCGGCGGCGCCCAGCGCACGCCGAGGCGCTCGCACGCCGCGGACAGGCCGTCCAGCACCGCGCGGTTGTCCACGGCCAGCTCGGTGGGCGCCCGAAAGCCATGCCGGATGCCTTGCGCCAGCAGCGGTTCCAGATCGCGGGCGGCCGACTCCCAGACCACCGGGTGCCCCTGCGCGGAGAGCCAGTCGGCGACGGTGCGCAGGTCCGCGACGTCGGCCCGGTCGACCGCCACCACCATGGACTCGCGGGCGGTGACCACTTGCGGCGGCAGCCCGTCGAGGAAGCCGCCCTCGCGCCACAGCCGCAGCGACTCGAGGCCCAGCCGCAGCAACCGCTCCTCGCCGGGCCAGCCTTCGCTGTGCGGGGCCAGCATGCCGCCGGCGACCCACGACGAGCCGTTCTCGGCGGTGCGGTGCACCCGCACCGACCACCCGGCCTGCGCCGCCCGGCGCGCCACCGCCAGGCCGATGACGCCGCCACCGATGACGGCCAGCGACCCGAGCTCCGATGGCATCCCGTCCATTCCGGGGGCCTCCCTTCGCCGGCATGACCCGGATCAGGTGTGACGGTAAGGGCAGGCGCGCCCACTCTCAGACCCCGTTCCCGGGACTCCCGTGTCTGCACGTTCTTCGGCCTCCACGCTAGCGCGCTAGCGTCGCGGTGTGCATCAGCGAGTTACCCGGCTGGCGGCCGCGCGGCTATACCTCTGCACCGACGCGCGCCGCGAGCGCGGCGATTTGGCCCAGTTCGCCGACGCCGCCCTGGCCGGCGGGGTCGACATCATCCAGCTGCGCGACAAGGGATCACCCGGTGAGCAGCGGTTCGGGCCCCTGGAGGCGCGCGACGAGCTGGCCGCGTGCGAGGTCCTGGCCGACGCGGCCAGGCGTCACCACGCGCTGTTCGCGGTGAACGATCGGGCCGACATCGCCCGCGCCGCCGGCGCCGACGTGCTGCACCTGGGGCAGGGCGACCTGCCGCTGGACGTGGCCCGCGAATTCCTCGGCCCGGACGTGCTGCTCGGCCTGTCCAGCCACGACGTCGACCAGGCCGCCGCTGCCGCCGAGGGCGAGGCCGACTACTTCTGCGTCGGCCCGTGCTGGCCCACCCCGACCAAGCCGGGCAGGGACGCCCCGGGCCTGGGGCTGGTGCGGGCGGCGGCCGGTTTCGGCGGCGACAAGCCGTGGTTCGCCATCGGCGGCATCGACGAGCAGCGGCTGCCGGAAGTGCTCGCCGCCGGCGCCCGGCGCATCGTGGTGGTGCGGGCGATCACCGCGGCCTCCGACCCGCGCGCGGCGGCGCAGCGGCTCAGCTCAGCGCTTGCAGCACGGAGCTGATGCGGGGATGCAGCGGCGCCGTGTCGGCCTGCAGCGGGGGGCCCGGCATGCACCAGACGAAGACGCCGGCCTCGATCTCGATCGTGCGCGGCAGGTGACGCCGTCGTTCGTCGCCCTGGCCCAGCGGCACCAGCGCCGTGGCGGTGCGCAGCCGTTGCCAGCTCGCCGCGAAGCCGGGGTGCAGCGGCAACTCGGCCACCTCGTCCTCGGCGACCCAGCGCATCTCGGCGCTCTCCCGGTTGGGCACGGTGGGCAGCGGCTCGGCCGCGTCGGCGACGACCGTGGTGTAGGTCCAGCGCGTGCCGCCGAGCCCGGCGACCTCGGCGGTGACCACCGCGGACCGCACGGTCAGCAGCTCGCCCTGCAGGCCGGCCTCCTCGTGCGCCTCGCGGACGGCCGTCTCCTCCGGGGTCTCGTGGCTGTCCCGCGCCCCGCCCGGAAGTCCCCAGGTCCCGCCCTGGTGGCTCCACACCGCGCGATGCTGCAACAGCACCGCGGGGGTGCCGTCCGGCCGCGGGGCGCGCAGCAGCAGACCCGCCGCGCCGAAACGGCCCCAATAGTGGGCGCCGCTGTCGGAAACCACCCAGCCGTCACCGTCGCCCTGCACGCGTTCAGGATATGCACGTGATCGGCTGGTCAATTGGTCTGCCTCCACCCATCTGCCGCGACATTCTCTTAGAATTCGCTTATAGAGTTTCGTGCAGCGTTCCAGTGGCCGCGAAAGATGAGGGCTGATTCGACGTGACGGTTGAGCTGGCGCACCCGTCGACGGAACCGCAGGGGTCGCGGTCGCCGGCCGAACCAGCCCACCCGCGTTGGTGGTTCATCTCCACCACACCCGGCCGCATCCTCAGCATCGGAATCGTGCTGGCCGTGCTCGGCGGCATCTGCGCCTTCGCCACGTCGACCACCATCAACCACCGCCAGCAGGTGCTGACCACGGTGCTCAACCACACCGAACCGCTGTCGTTCGCCGCCGGACGGCTCTACACGACCCTCTCGGTGGCCGACGCCGCGGCGGCCACGGCGTTCATCGCCGAGGCCGAGCCGCCGCCCGTCCGCCAGCGCTACGAGCAGGCCATCACCGACGCGACGGTGGCGGTGACCCGGGCGTCCAGCGGGCTGACCGACGAACCGCTGGTGCAGCTGCTGGGCCGGATCAACGCCGAGCTGGCCGTCTACACCGGCCTGATCGAAATCGCCCGCACCAACAACCGGGAGGGCAACCCGGTCGGTTCGTCGTACCTGTCGGAAGCCTCGGGGCTCATGCAGTCGACGATCCTGCCCGACGCGGCGCAGCTGTATCAGGCGACGTCGGAGCGGGTGGACGCCGAAACCACCGCGTCCACGCAGATTCCCGCGCCGGTCATCCTGGTGGTCACCGCGACCGCGGTCTTCGGCGCCTTCTCCCATCGGTGGCTGGCCCGGCGCACCAGGCGCCGGATCAACCCGGGACTGGTCGTGGGCGGCCTCGCTATTCTCGTCATGGTGGTATGGGTCGGAACTGCGCTAACGATCTCCACGGCCGCCAGCCGTAGCGCCAAGAACACCGCCGCGGACTCGCTGCGGATCGTGACCAACGTCGCGATCACCGCCCAGCAGGCCCGCGCCGACGAGACGCTGTCGCTGATCCGCCGCGGAGACGAGGAGAAGCGCAAGCAGTCGTTCTATCAGCGCATCGACTCCATGCACTCCCAGCTCGACCAGTACATGGTCCGCAGCGACGCCGTCGACAAGCCCGACCTGGAGGGCGCCGACCAGCTGCTGCTGCGCTGGCGGCAGGCCAACGACAGAATCAACTCCTACATCTCGGTGGGCAACTACCGCGCGGCCACGCAGGTGGCGCTCGGCAGCAGCGAGGACGACTCCACCCCGGCATTCGACAAGCTCGAGGACCAGTTGGTGAAGGCCATCGACCAGAGCCGCAACCACCTGCGCAACGACGTCCTGAGCGCGCGCAGCGGGCTGTCCGGCGCCCAGGTGGGCGGCGTGGTGCTCAGCCTCGGCGCCGCCATCGCGGTGGCCCTGGGCCTGTGGCCCCGGCTGAGAGAGTATCGATGACGACGCGGCCGGGCCGGTTGCGGCGGGCGGGCGCCGCGCTCGCCGCGGTGGCCGCGGTCGCGGGCTGCTCGCACACGGAATCGCTGTCGGTTCCCAACGTGCCGACGTTGCCGCCGCCCACCCCGGTCGGCATGCAGCAGCTGCCGCCGGAGCCGCCACTGCCGGCCGACGACGCCAGCCAGAGCTGCGACCTGACCGCGAGCCTGCGGCCCTTCCCCACCAAGGCCGAGGCGGACGCAGCGGTCGCCGACATCCGCGCCCGCGGCCGGCTGATCGTCGGGCTCGACATCGGCAGCAACCTGTTCAGCTTCCGCGACCCGATCACCGGCGAGATCACCGGTTTCGACGTCGACATCGCCGGGGAGATCGCCCGCGACATCTTCGGCGCCCCGTCGCACGTCGAATACCGCATCTTGTCGTCCGACGAGCGCGTCACCGCCCTGCAGCACTCCGAAGTCGACGTGGTGGTCAAGACCATGACCATCACCTGCGACCGGCGCAAGCAGGTCAACTTCTCGACCGTCTACCTCGACGCCAACCAGCGCATCCTGACGCCGCGGGATTCCCCGATCGCCAAGGTGAGCGACCTGTCGGGCAAGCGGGTGTGCGTGGCCAAGGGCACCACGTCGCTGCACCGGATCCGCCAGATCGACCCGCCGCCGATCGTGGTGTCGGTGGTCAACTGGGCCGACTGCCTGGTGGCGATGCAGCAGCGCGAGATCGACGCCGTCAGCACCGACGACTCGATCCTGGCCGGGCTGGTCGAGGAGGACCCCTACCTGCACATCGTCGGACCCAACATGGCCACCCAGCCCTACGGCATCGGGGTCAACCTGACCAACACCGGGCTGGTCATCAGGGCCTCGAGCGGGTCGATGTCGCGCACCCGCGGAATCTCGACCAGGCCGCCGCCGAGGTGGCGGACCGGTGGCAGCACCCGCGTCCCCACCGTCACCCGGTCTTGCGGATCGCTGTCCAGGGTGCCCAGCGAGATGTGCGGAAAGTCGTCGTCGTCATCGTCGAAGTCGGGTCGGAACAGCGCCTGGGTGGCCTGGATGCGCCCCGTGGTCGGGCCGCCGCCCTGCGTGTCCGGCGGTTGGGTGCCCGGGCTTTCGTCGGCGCCGGTTTCCGGCTGCTCGATCTTCTCCGACTCGGCCATCAGTCCAGATACCTCGGCGTCGGTGGCGCGGGCGCGGGCCCCAGCACCGTCAACCACTTGCGGTACAACGTGTTCCACGTGCCGTCGCGGCGGATCCGCTCCAGGGTGCCGTTGACGAACCGGACCAGCCCGGTGTTGGTCAGGTTGACCCCGATGCCGTAGGGCTGGGTGGCCATGTTGGGTCCGACGATGTGCAGGT
>NZ_LZJN01000185.1 GCF_001667735.1 Mycobacterium sp. E183 | reverse complement strand
CGTCACGCTGATCGTTACCGACGCGGTCTGGTCGTCGACCAGCCGATAGCCGGCCAGCGTGCCCGTCACGGCGCTGGTGCCCAGCCGTTGGTAGCCGACGACGGCGATCACCAGGCCGGCGGCGACCACCAGCGCGCCGAGGCCGACGATGACCCAGCGCCGGGGCACCCGGGAGCGGCCGTAGCGGCTCTCCGGGCGGGAGGCGGAAGTTTCGGTCATCTGGTGGGTATGCCTGGATGGTCGGCTGCCGGGCGGTGGCCGGCAGCATGCAACGATCTGAAGAACTGGAATTATAGGTTCGCAACCGGCGACCAGTTGACCGACAAGGGGGCACGTGAGCGAGCTGCGGTTGATGGCGGTGCACGCCCACCCCGACGACGAGTCCAGCAAGGGCGCCGCCACCCTCGCCCGGTACGCCGACGAGGGGCACCGGGTGCTGGTGGTGACGCTGACCGGTGGTGAACGCGGCGACATTCTCAACCCGGCGATGGACCTGCCCGAGGTGCACGGCCACATCGCCGAGATCCGCCGTGACGAGATGGCGAAGGCCGCCGAGATCCTCGGTGTCGAGCACACCTGGCTCGGCTTCGTCGACTCCGGCTTGCCGCAGGGGGACCCGCCGCCCCCGCTGCCGGAAGGATGCTTCGCGCTGGTGCCGCTGGAGGAGTCGGTCGAGGCGTTGGTCCGCGTCGTTCGCGAGTTCCGCCCGCACGTGATCACCACCTACGACGAGAACGGCGGCTACCCGCACCCCGATCACATTCGCTGCCACCAGGTTTCGGTCGGCGCCTTCGAGGCGGCCGGCGACTATCGGCGTTTTCCCGATGCGGGCGAGCCGTGGACGGTGTCCAAGCTCTACTACATCCACGGGTTCCTGCGGGCCCGGATGCAGTTGCTGCACGACGAAGCCGTCAAGCACGGCCAGGAACCCCCGTTCAAGAAGTGGCTCGAGCATTGGGACGCCGCGCACGACCCCTTCGAGTCCCGGGTGACGACGCGCGTCGAGTGCTCGAAGTACTTCAGCCAGCGTGATGACGCGCTGCGGGCCCACACCACCCAGATCGACCCCGAGCACGACTTCTTCGCCGCGCCCATCGAATGGCAGCAGCGGCTGTGGCCGACGGAGGAATTCGAGCTCGCGCGCTCGCGCGTCCCCGTCCGGCTGCCCGAGGACGACCTGTTCGCCGGAATCGAGAGTGACGGGTGAACCACGTTCTTCTGATGGCGAGCGCGCTGGCGGACGGCGCGCCGCAGCACACCGGGCCCGATTTCGGCAAGGCCAGCCCGATCGGGCTGCTGATCGTCGTGTTGCTGCTGATCGCCACGCTGTTGCTGCTGCGGTCGATGAACCGGCAGCTCAAGAAGGTGCCCAAGTCGTTTGACCCCGAGCTCGACCAGGCCGCCGACGAGAGGACCGAAGGGGTCGACGGCGCCGACGGACAGCCGCCGGACCAGGCCAAGGGATCGCAGCGGCCCCCGGGACCGGGCGATGAGCCGGGCTGACGCCGCTACGACCAACACCCTCGGGCTGGCCACCAGCCCATATTTGCGCCAGCACGCCGACAACCCGGTGCACTGGCAGCAGTGGACCCCGCAGGCCCTGGCGGCCGCGGCCGAGCGCGACGTGCCGATCCTGCTTTCCATCGGCTACGCGGCCTGCCACTGGTGTCACGTCATGGCCCACGAATCGTTCGAGGACGACGAGGTGGCCGCCGCCATGAACTCCGGATTCGTCTGCATCAAAGTCGATCGGGAGGAGCGCCCGGATCTCGACGCCGTCTACATGAACGCCACCGTCGCGCTGACCGGGCACGGGGGTTGGCCGATGACGTGTTTCCTGACGCCGGACGGCCGGCCGTTCTTCTGCGGCACTTACTACCCGAAAGATGGCTTTCTGCAACTTCTTTCGGCCGTATCCGCCACCTGGCGCCAGCGCCGCGGCGAGGTGGAGGAGGCGTCCGACGCCATCGCCGGCGAGCTGCGTGCGATGTCGGCGGGCCTGCCCTCCGGCGGCCCGGACGTCGCGCCCGCGCTGTGTGACCACGCGGTGGCCGCGGTGCTCCACGACCAGGACACCGCACGCGGCGGCTTCGGCGGCGCACCCAAATTCCCGCCGTCGGCGATTCTCGAGGCGCTGCTGCGCAACTACGAACGCACCGGATCCCAGGCGGCGCTGGATGCGGTCGCGCGCACCTGTACCGCGATGGCCCGCGGCGGCATCTACGACCAGCTCGCCGGCGGCTTCGCCCGCTACAGCGTCGACAACGCTTGGGTGGTACCGCATTTCGAGAAGATGCTGTACGACAACGCGTTGCTGCTGCGCGCCTACGCGCACTGGGCCCGGCGCACCGGGGACCCGTTGGCGCGCCGGGTCGCCGCCCAGACGGCGCGGTTTCTGCTCGACGACCTGGCCGACGGCGCCGTGTTCACGTCGTCGCTGGACGCCGACGCCGACGGCCGCGAGGGCTCGACGTACGTGTGGACGCCCGAGCAGCTGACCGAGGCGCTCGGCCCCGACGATAGCCCTTGGGCCGCAACGTTTTTCGCGGTCAACGCAACCGGCACCTTCGAACACGGAACCTCGGTGCTGCAAGCCCCCGCCGATCCTGACGACCCGCAACGGCTGGAGCGGGTGCGGGCCGCCCTGCTGACCGCCCGCCTGGCCCGACCCCAACCCGGGCGTGACGACAAGGTCGTCACGTCCTGGAACGGCCTGGCGATCACCGCGCTGGCCGAAGCCGCCGTCGCGTTGGACGACCCCGACCTCGCCTGCGCCGCGCGGAACTGCGCGACCGCGCTGCTGGGCTCGCACCTCGTCGACGGGCGGCTGCGGCGGGCCAGCCTCGGCGGCGTGGTCGGCGACAGCGCCGCCATCCTCGAGGATCACGCGACGCTGGCCACCGGCCTGCTCGCGCTCCATCAGCTGGACGCCGACGCCGGGTGGCTGACCGCCGCGACCGAGCTGCTCGACACCGCGCTGCGGCACTTCGCCGACCCGGAGCAACCGGGTCGCTGGTTCGACACCGCCGACGACGCCGAGCGGCTGATGGTGCGGCCCGCCGACCCGCTGGACGGCGCGACCCCGTCCGGCGCGTCCTCGATCACCGAGGCGCTGCTGACCGCGGCGCACCTGGTTGAGGGGGAGCGCGCGGAGCGGTACCTGCGTGCGGCGGGCGAGGCGCTCGGCGCGCATTCGCTGTTGCTCGAGCGCGCGCCGCGCTCGGCGGGCCACTGGCTGGCGGTCGCCGAAGCCGCCATCCGGGGTCCGCTGCAGATCGCCGTCGCCTGCGATCCGTCGCGGTCGCCGCTGCTGGCCGAGGCGCGACGGTTGGCGCCCGGCGGGGCGATCGTCGTGGGCGGCGAAAAGGACTCGTCGGCGCTGCTGGCCGGCCGCGACCGGGTGGCCGCCGCCGACGCCGCCTACGTGTGCCGCGGCCGCGTGTGCGACCTGCCGGTCACCACCGCCGAAGACCTCGCGGAGGCGCTGGCGGCGCCACGGTAGCGTGACGTTTCATGCCGAGCGCCGAACAGATCACCGACACGGTCAACCGCTACATCGAACTGGTCGCCAAGGGCGGCGCCGACGAACTGGTCGAGCTCTACGCCGATGACGCCACGGTCGAGGATCCCGTCGGCGGCGAGGTGCACATCGGGCGCCAGGCGATCCACGGCTTCTACTCCGCGGTCAACGACGTCCAGCGCGAGTGCGAGTTGGTGACGCTGCGGGTGGCCGGCAACGAGGCGGCCTTCCATTTCCGCCTCACGATCACCGCCGGGGAGCACCGCATGGTGATCGAGCCGATCGACGTGATGGCGTTCGACGAGGACGGCAAGGTCGCCCACATGAAGGCCTACTGGTCAGCGGCCGACGTCACCCACTCCTAGCCGGCTCAGTGCAGCCACGCCTGGTTGCCGACGTAGAACACCGCGAACCACATGGCGATGTAGTGCAGGATCGCCGCTACGGCGGTGAAAGCGTGGAAGAACTCGTGGTAGCCGAACGTGCTGGGCCACGGGTCGGGCCAGCGCAGCGCGTAGAAGATGCCGCCGACGCTGTAGAACACGCCGCCGACGGCCAGCAGCACCATCGCAGCCACCCCGGCCTTGTGCAGGATGGTCGGGCAGTACCACACGGCCACCCAGCCCAGCACGATGTACAGCGGCACGCCCAGCCAGCGCGGCGCCGACGGCCAGCACACCTTGAGCAGGATGCCCGCCACCGCGCCGCCCCAGACGATCCACAGCACCTCCATCCCGGTTTGCTGCGGCATGGCCAGGCGGGCGAACGGTGTGTAGCTGCCGGCGATGAACACGAAGATCATCGAGTGGTCGAGCCGCTTCATCAGGTTGCGGGCGGCCGCCGACTTCCACTGCACCCGGTGGTAGGTGGCGCTGACGGCGAACATCGCCACCGTTGCCGCCGCGTAGACCAGCGTCGAGTGCCCTGCGCGCGGCGAGGACGCGGCCCACGACACCGAGACCAGGGTTGCGCCGGTGATGATCGCCAGCCAGGCGGAGACGAAGTGGATCCAGCCGCGCATGCGGGGCTTGGTGAGGACGCTGGCCGCGCCTTCGACAAGCTGTTCGACCGTATTGCCCGGCGTGATCGCCTCGGCTCCGCGCTCTGGGGTGGCGGGTGTGCTCGTCTGGCTACTCATATCTCCTGGGGCCTCGTCGTGCAGGTCGGGAAACTGCCAGTGGCTGCTTACCCGCCACAGTAATCGGCAACCGCCGCGGAGGGGTGTTCGCATCGCGGTGAGATCGCCGGATCAGCAGGGGGGAATTTGGTGTAGCTCACAGTAGGCTGAGTCTCCGTGGAAATTATCCCGCCGCGTCTCAAAAAGCCGCTGTATCGCGTCTACGAGCTGCGGCTGCGGCAGGGTCTGGCGTCGTCCAAATCCGACCTGCCCCGCCACATCGCGGTCCTGTGCGACGGCAACCGGCGGTGGGCCCGCGACGCCGGCTACGCCGACGTCAGCTACGGCTACCGCATGGGCGCCGCGAAGATCGCCGAGATGCTGCGCTGGTGCCAGGAGGCCGGCATCGAGATGACCACGGTCTACCTGCTGTCCACGGAGAACCTGCAGCGCGATCCCGAGGAACTGGCCGGTCTGATCGAGATCATCACCGATGTCGTCGAGGAGATCTGCGCGCCGGCCAACCGCTGGAGCGTGCGCACCGTCGGCGATCTGGAGTTGCTCGGCGAGGAACCGGCTCGGCGGCTGCGCGGCGCGGTGGAGTCGACGCCCGTCGTGGCGCCGTTCCACGTCAACGTCGCGGTGGGTTACGGCGGCCGTCGCGAGATCGTCGACGCGGTGCGGGCGCTGCTGAGCAAGGAGCTCGCCAACGGTGCGTCCGCCGAGGAGCTCATCGACGCGGTGACCGTCGACGGCATCTCCGAAAACCTGTACACCTCCGGGCAACCCGATCCCGACCTGGTCATCCGCACGTCGGGGGAACAACGCCTCTCCGGGTTCCTGCTGTGGCAGAGCGCGTATTCGGAGATGTGGTTCACGGAGGCGCACTGGCCCGCATTCCGCCGGGTCGATTTCCTGCGTGCGCTGCGCGACTACAGCCAGCGGCACCGCCGGTACGGCAAGTAGCCGAGGGGCTCAGCGGTCGTTCGACTCCGTGACAAACTAGGTTCATGGCTGCGCTGTCGGCGGTGGTGTTCACGCTGAGCGGCTGGCTCGGGTTGTACCTGCTGGCTCGCGATCCACGTAAGCCGGTTCTGGTGTTGGCGGCGATCGGGCTGTGCGGCTTCGCGTTCGTGGTGGGGCTGGACGGCGTGCGGACCGTCAGCCCGGCGTACGCGCACCTGCTCGCCCGCGTCGAGATCTACCTGGTGGCGATCCCCGGTGTGGCGTGGTTCGCGGTGCTCGTCGAGCTGTGCCGGCCCAGCGACGGTTCGAGGGCGCGCACCCGAGAGGTGCTGCTGGTCGCCGGGGTCGCGGCGCTCACGCTGGTCGGGGCAATGCTGGCCGGCAGTGTCGACGGGCCGCTGCGCACGGGCCACTGGGTGATGTTCGCGGTGATCTCGGTGTCCACCTTCGGCGCGATGGCGGTCGCGTTGCGGCAGCCCCGCCGGCCGCGGTCGGCCGTCGGGCTCGCCGTCGTCGCGACCCTGTTCTTCGCGCTGGGCAACGCCATCCTGATCATTCCGCTGGGCCTGGTGCCCAGCTGGGTTGCGCTCGCATCGACGAGTCTCGACGTCCTCTCGCTCGGGATCGCCGTGGCCCTGTGGGACGCGTTCGACGAGGGCCAGGCGTTGCGCGCCGACATGCTCCGCTCGTTCGCCGGCTCGGTGGCGGTGGCGGTGCTGTTCGGCGCCCAGGCGCTGATCGGCCTGGCGCTGACGCGCGACGACCGCGCCGCGCAGACCGCGCTCACCGTCCTGCTGTTCACCAGCCTGGCCGTCGCGATCGCCGTGCAGGTGCTCGCGGATCCGCTGGCCGGGGTTCTCGACCGGCTGGCGTTCTCGAAATCGCCTGCGCTGCGCGAGGATCGGGCGGCGCTTCGCAACACCGGCGCGGCGCTGCCGCTGCGGTCGGTGGATCCGCTCAACCACGTCGACGACGCCACGTTCGCCAGGCTCACCCGCCGGGCCCTGACGCACTACGCCGACCTGAGCAAACTGGTCGCCAGCCCGTTGACCGCGCTGCCCGTCATCGACGAGCGGCTCGCCGAGCGGGGCGCACCCGACCATCCGCTGGAGCGGGCCAACGAGCTCAAGGCGGTTCTCGCCGAGGCGATCGGGCGGCTCAAACCGCGCGACGCCGGCGACTTCGGGACCACCGAGCAGTGGCGGCACTACAACTCGCTGTACTTCCCCTACGTCGTCGGGGTGCGCGCCTACGCGCAGAACGCCACCGCCGCGGGACTGGATCCGATCGCCCGGCAGGCCTGGCAGTGGTTGGTGACCGACGTGCCGCAACGCTCGCTGCACAACTGGCAGAACGCCGCCGCCCGGTTGATCGCCGCGGACCTGCGGGCCCGGGTCCCCGTGACCAGCGACTAGCCGCTCGACCCCGGCGTCCGTGACTTCAGTCACCGGCGGCGGCGTCGTGCCCGGCTCGCAGCGACACCGCGGTCGGCACCCGCCGGAGGCGCGACTGTCGCGCTGAGGCGGGTACACCGCGTGTCCCCGAAAATGTGTGACTGCTGGGGCTGCTGAGCGCCAGGCTGGCGTCTGTCGAATAACAATCGGGATTCGGGACCGCAAACGGGAATAGCCGAGTGAACTCGCTGGTCTGTGTATGCGTGGCAGTAGTTGGCAGTGCCACGAGTCGATATGGCAGTGGGCCGGCGGCACGCTGATGTTCGACCCCCAATCGCCATCGCGAGGAGTAATCACATGATGTATGCATCTGGCGCACCCGGTCTGGCGACCCGACCCCTCTACGACGCGACCGACTCGCTGTTGCGTTTCGCCATGCGCGCCGACGCCACCCTCACCGGACTGTGCGGTTTGGCCATCGCCTTTCTCGCCGACCCACTTTCATCGCTGACGGGCCTGACGTCGTTGCAGGAGTACAGCCTCGGCGCCCTGTTCGTGTTCAGCGGCTTGGCCGTGTTCCTCGTTGCGGCGGCGCCGAACCTGCGCCGCGTCGGCATCGGCGTCATCGTGGCCAACGTCGTGTTCACGCTGGCAGCGATCGTGGCCGCGGGCGTGTTTCCGCTGTCCGCCACCGGGATCGCTGCCACGCTGGCCGTCGGCGTGTACACCGCGGCGTTCGCCGGGCTGCAGTACCTGGGGGTGCGCCGCCTCGAAACGGCGTGACCGCTAGAGCTTGCGCAACCGGAGCCGGTTGATGGAATGGTCGGCGTCCTTGCGCAGCACCAGGGTGGCCCGGGGCCGCGTGGGCAGGATGTTCTCGACCAGGTTCGGACGGTTGATGGATCGCCAGATCTCGCGCGCCGCGGCGACGGCCTTGGTGTCGTTGAGCGCGGAGTAGTGGTGGAAGTGCGATTCGGGGTCGGCGAAGGCGGTGCCCCGCAACGACAGGAACCGCGACACGTACCACTGCTCGATGTCCTCGATCCGGGCGTCCACGTACAGCGAGAAGTCGAACAGGTCCGACACCATCAAGGTCGGCCCGGTCTGCAGCACGTTGAGGCCCTCCAGGATCAAGATGTCGGGATGGCGGACCACGTGCTTGGCCCCGGGAATGATGTCGTATTTCAGGTGCGAGTAGACCGGCGCGCACGCGTAGTCCGAGCCGGACTTGACCGACGTCACGAACCGCATCAGCGCCCTGCGGTTGTAGCTCTCCGGAAAACCTTTGCGGTGCATCAGGTTTCGCCGGCCGAGTTCGGCGTTCGGGTACAGGAAGCCGTCGGTGGTCACCAGGTCGACCCTCGGGTGGTGATCCCAGCGGGCGAGCAGGGCCTGCAGCACGCGGGCGGTGGTGGATTTGCCCACCGCGACACTGCCGGCCACGCCGATCACGAACGGCACCGGCCGGTCCGGATTTTGCTGCGGCTCACCGAGGAACTCCGCGGTGGCGGCAAACAACCGCTGGCGGGCGGCGACCTGAAGGTGAATGAGCCGGGCCAGCGGCAGGTAGACCTCTTCCACTTCGAGGAGGTCAAGCTGCTCGCCGAGACCGCGCAGGCCAACCAATTCCTCTTCGGTGAGGGCCAGCGGCGTCGACATGCGAAGCGCGCGCCATTGCTTTCGGTCGAACTCCACATAGGGGCTCGGCTCGCTAAGCCGCGGCATGGTGCAAGTGTTGCAGGGGCGGACGCGCGCCCGACGGCTGGGCTGGCTAAACCGTCGCTGGATAGACTGGCGCCGTGACTGCTGCACCCGACGCCCGGCCCTCGACCTCTGTGATGTCCTCCCCGCTCGCCGAGGTCGACCCCGACATCGCCGAGCTGCTCGGCAAGGAGCTGGGCCGCCAGCGCGACACGCTGGAGATGATCGCCTCGGAGAACTTCGTGCCGCGCTCGGTGCTGCAGGCCCAGGGCAGCGTGCTCACGAACAAATACGCCGAGGGGCTGCCCGGCCGGCGGTACTACGGCGGCTGCGAGTACGTCGACGTCGTGGAGAACATCGCCCGCGACCGGGCCAAGGCGCTGTTCGGGGCCGACTTCGCCAACGTGCAGCCGCATTCGGGCGCGCAGGCCAACGCCGCCGTCCTGCACGCGCTGATGACCCCGGGGGACCGCTTGCTGGGCCTCGACCTGGCCAACGGTGGTCACCTGACACACGGGATGAAGCTGAACTTCTCCGGCAAGCTCTACGAAACCGGCTTCTACGGTGTGGATCCCACGACTCACCTGGTCGACATGGACGCGGTGCGGGCCAAGGCGCTCGAGTTCCGCCCCGCGGTCATCATCGCCGGATGGTCCGCCTACCCGCGGATCCTGGACTTCGCGGCGTTTCGCTCGATCGCCGACGAGGTCGGCGCCAAGCTGTGGGTGGACATGGCGCACTTCGCCGGCCTGGTCGCCGTCGGACTGCACCCCTCGCCGGTGCCGCACGCGGACGTGGTGTCCACGACGGTGCACAAGACGCTCGGCGGCCCACGTTCCGGCCTGATCCTCGGTAAGCAGGAATACGCGAAGTCCATCAACTCCGCGGTCTTCCCCGGCCAGCAGGGCGGACCGCTGATGCACGTCATCGCGGGCAAGGCCGTCGCGCTCAAGATCGCCGGCACCCCCGAGTTCGCCGACCGCCAGCAGCGCACCCTGTCGGGCGCCCGCATCATCGCGGACCGGCTGACGGCCCCCGACGTCACCAAGGCCGGCGTGTCGGTGGTCAGCGGCGGCACCGACGTCCACCTCGTGCTGGTCGACCTGCGCAACTCCCCGCTCGACGGCAAGGCCGCCGAGGACCTGCTGCACGAGATCGGCATCACGGTCAACCGCAACGCGGTTCCCAACGACCCCCGGCCGCCGATGGTGACCTCGGGCCTGCGGGTGGGGACGCCCGCGCTGGCGACCCGCGGCTTCGGGGATGCGGAGTTCACCGAGGTCGCCGACGTCATCGCCACGGCGCTGGCGGCGGGCACCGCGGCCGACCTGACGGCCCTGCGCCAGCGGGTGACCCGCCTCGCCCGTGACTTTCCGCTGTACGACGGCCTCGAGGAGTGGACGCTGGTCGACCGCTGAGGCGGATCAGGGACCAAAGTCACCAGTTGTCACGACACGGGCCGGGCGATTTCACGAACCTGTGTATGCGAGTTACAGTAACCGCATGGCACAGAAACCTGTAGCTAACGCGCTGACCCTGGAACTCGAGCCGGTGTGCGAGGCCAACATGGACCGCCACCTCAACACCGAGGAAATCTGGTTCGCCCACGACTACGTGCCGTTCGACCGCGGCGAAAACTTCGCCTTCCTCGGTGGACGGGACTGGCAGCCGTCCGACGCGACGCTTCCCCGCGAGTACACGGACGCCTGCGAGATCCTGCTGCTGCTCAAGGACAACCTGGCCGGACACCACCGCGAACTCGTCGAGCACTTCATCCTCGAAGACTGGTGGGGTCGCTGGCTGGGCCGGTGGACCGCCGAGGAGCACCTGCACGCCATCGCGCTGCGCGAATACCTGGTGGTCACCCGTGAGGTCGACCCGACCGCCAACGAGGAGGCCCGGGTCGAGTACGTCATGAAGGGCTACCGCGCGGACACCTACACGCAGGTCGAGACCCTGGTGCACATGGCTTTCTCCGAGCGCACCTACGCCGTCTTCTGCGAGAACCTGGCCGCGAAGCTCGAAGAGCCCATCCTGGCCGGGCTCATCGACCGCATCGCACGCGACGAGCGTCGGCACGAACTGTTCTTCTCCAACCTCGTCGAGCACTGCCTGCAGTACACCCGCGACGAGACGATTGCCGCCATCGCGGCCCGCGCCGCCGACCTGCAGGTGCCCGGCGCGGACATCGACTCCTATCGGGACAAGCTGCGTAATGTCGCCGATGCGGGCATCTTCGACCAACAGCAGCTGCGGCAGGCGATCTCGGATCGCATCACCGCATGGGGTGTCGCCGACGAGCCCGCCCTCAAGCAGTTCGTCATCAGCTAGCCGATTCTCGCGCGTGAGCGCTTAGACCTCGGCGCGCCTGCGCTGCTGCAAAGCGGCGACGAGAGTAGCGTCGTTCTCGATGGTCAGCGTCATGCTCAGCTGCCAGGGCGGCACCTCCCGTCATCACAACGGAAGGACCGGCCCCGGTCCTGGTGCCGCAGTTCCCGCCGACATGCCTGTGCGGGTCCGCGCGGGCTTACCCCGCTCGAGGAGCGCTACGTGACCGAAATCCGGACCTACGTGATCGACACCTCCGTGCTGCTGTCCGACCCCTGGGCGTGTAGCCGGTTCGCCGAGCACGAGGTGGTGGTCCCGCTGGTGGTGATCAGCGAACTGGAGGCCAAACGGCATCACCACGAGTTGGGGTGGTTCGCCCGTCAGGCGTTACGTTTGTTCGACGATCTCCGGCTCGTGCACGGACGGCTTGATCAGCCCATTCCCGTTGGGGCGCAAGGCGGTACGCTGCACGTCGAGCTCAACCACACCGATCCCGCGGTGCTGCCCGCCGGGTTCCGAAGCGACAACAACGACTGCCGGATCTTGAGTTGCGCCGCCAACCTCGCCGCCGAGGGCAGGCGAGTCACGTTGGTGAGCAAGGACATTCCCCTTCGCGTCAAGGCCGCCGCGGTCGGCCTGGCCGCCGACGAGTATCACGCGCAGGATGTGGTGGCCTCCGGATGGTCGGGGATGCGCGAGATCGAGACCGCGACCGAGGACATCGACGCGCTGTTCGCCGAGGGTGAGATAGACCTGGCCGAGGCGCGAGACCTGCCCTGCCACACCGGCATTCGGCTTCTCGGCGGGAGCTCGCACGCGCTGGGCCGGGTGAACGCGGACAAGCGCGTCCAGTTGGTGCGCGGCGACCGCGAGGCGTTCGGCCTGCGCGGCCGGTCCGCCGAGCAGCGCGTGGCGCTCGACCTGCTGCTCGACGAGTCCGTCGGCATCGTGTCGCTGGGCGGCAAGGCGGGCACCGGCAAGTCGGCGCTGGCGCTGTGCGCCGGCCTGGAGGCGGTGCTGGAACGGCGGACCCAGCGCAAGGTGGTGGTCTTCCGCCCGCTCTACGCCGTCGGCGGCCAGGAGCTGGGCTATCTGCCGGGCAGCGAGAGCGAGAAGATGGGCCCCTGGGCGCAGGCGGTCTTCGACACGCTCGAGGGGCTGGCCAGCCCGGCGGTGCTGGAGGAGGTGCTCTCCCGGGGCATGCTCGAGGTGCTGCCGCTGACCCACATCCGGGGCCGCTCACTGCACGACTCGTTCGTGATCGTCGACGAGGCGCAGTCGCTGGAGCGCAACGTCCTGCTGACGGTGCTGTCCAGGCTGGGCGCCGGTTCGCGGGTGGTGCTGACGCACGACATCGCCCAGCGAGACAACCTGCGGGTCGGCCGGCACGACGGGGTCGCCGCGGTGATCGAGAAGCTCAAGGGGCACCCGCTGTTCGCCCACATCACGCTGCTGCGCAGCGAGCGGTCGCCGATCGCCGCGCTGGTCACCGAGATGCTCGAGGAGATCGCCGGCCCGCAGTGACGGCGCATTTCGCCTGGCCACGCGTTCGATAAACTTCGACGGTGCCGAAACGACCCGACAACCAGGCCTGGCGCTATGGGCGCATGGTGGTCGGTGTCGTCGCGGCTGTCGCCGTGCTGGTCATCGGCGGGCTGACCGGCCATGTGACCCGCGCCGACAACCTGAGCTGCTCGGTGGTCAAGTGCGTCGCGCTGACGTTCGACGACGGGCCCGGGCCCTTCGACGAGCGGCTGCTGCAAATCCTGAAGGACAACGACGCGAAGGCGACCTTCTTCCTGATCGGCAACAAGGTCGCCGCCAACCCGGCGGGCGCCAAGCGGATCGCCGATGCGGGGATGGAGATCGGCAGCCACACGTGGGAGCACCCCAACATGGCGACCATCCCGCCGGAAGACATCGCCCCCCAGTTCGCCAAGGCCAACGACGCGATCACCGCCGCGACGGGGCGCACGCCGACGTTGTATCGCCCCGCGGGCGGCTTGTCCAGCGACGCGGTGCGGCAGACCGCGGCGAAGTTCGGCCTCGCCGAAATCCTCTGGGATGTCATCCCGTTCGATTGGGCCAACGACTCGAATACGGCCGCGACGCGCTACATGCTGATGACGTACATCAAGCCGGGTTCGGTGGTGTTGTTCCACAACACCTACTCGAGCACTGTCGATCTGGTCTATCAATTCCTTCCGGTGCTCAAGGCCAACGGCTACCGGATGGTGACGGTCAGCGAACTGCTCGGCCCGCGGACGCCCGGTAGCAGCTACGGCAGCCGCGAGAACGGGCCGCCCGCCAACGAGTTGCACGACATCCCGGCGAGCGACATCCCCACCCTGCCGAACACGCCGTCGCCCAAGCCGATGCCCAATTTCCCGATCACCGACATCCCGGGCCAGAACTCGGGCGGACCCAACAACGGTGCCTAGCACAAGCGTTGGGACGCGTACGGCCGCCTGGCTTCGGAACGCCGGCCCCCACACGGCATTGCAGCGAAAGTCCCTCCGTCGGTTAGCCATTCAATACGGGTTGGATCTTTCCCTGTCCTACTTTCTGGCCGTCATCGAGGCGGCCGCCATCTTGATCCCGTTGCGGGGCCACACCTCCATCGGCGAGAATGCGGACTTCGCGAAGAACAACACGGCGGCGGTGTTGGTGCTCGTCACGCTCGGCGTCGCCGGCGTCGCGGCGGCGGGCATCGTGAGCGCGACCCCGACGCTGCGCTGGTTTGTCGCCGGGGCCGAGCCCACCCAGGAGCAGCGGGAAGCGGCACTGAAGCTGCCAGGTCGCCAATCAACGATCCTGTTCGGGGCCTGGGCCGTCACCGGCACCATCTTCATGTTGCTCAATCTTCGCGGCGGGGCGCAGCTGTTGTTGCCCATCGCCCTGGGCGCGCTGCTGGGCGGACCCGCGGCCGCCGGCACGGCGATGCTGCTGGCGCAGCGCGTCCTGCGGCCGATCATGCGCGCCGCCACGCTCGGCTGCGAACCGCGGATGACCGTGCCGGGCGTGTATGCGCGGCTGGTGCTGCTGTGGTTCCTGTGCAGCGCCTTCCCGATCGGGGTGATCGCGACGCTGGTCGTGCTCCGTTCGTACGGCTGGCTGATCGAGAAGTCGACGTCGCTGGATATACCGATCCTGGTGGTCGCGCTGGCGGCGCTGGTGCTGGGACTGCCGACCATGATCCTGACGTCACGATCCATCTCGGATCCGCTCGGCGAGGTCGTCGACGCGATGGCGGAGGTCGAGCACGGCCACATGGAAACCTACGTCGGGGCCTACGAACGCTCCCAGATCGGGCGACTGCAAACGGGTTTCAACCGCATGGTGGCCGGGCTGGCGGAGCGAGACCGGTTGCGAGACCTGTTCGGGCGCCACGTCGGGGCCGACGTCGCCCAGCGCGCCATCGACGAGGGCGCCTCGCTGTCGGGAGACGTGGTCGAGGCGGCGGTTCTCTACATCGACCTGGTGGGATCGACGCAGCTGGCGGAAAACCTTCCGCCCCAAGAGGTTGCCGAAATCCTCAACGATTTCTTCCGCATCGTCGTCGACGCCGTCGACGAACACCACGGGCTGATCAACAAATTCGCGGGGGATGCCGCGCTGGCCGTCTTCGGAGTGCCGTTGGCCACCAGCGAGCCTGCGTCCGCCGCACTGGCGACCGCCCGCGCCCTGGGTACCCAATTGCGGCGCCTGCCCGTCGATTTCGGCATCGGCGTCTCGGCGGGCCGGGTCTTCGCCGGCAACATCGGCGCGGAGAACCGTTACGAGTACACGGTGATCGGCGACGCGGTCAACGAGGCCGCGCGGTTGGCCGATCTGGCCAAGACCGCCGACCGGCGGATTCTGTGTGCGGCGGGAGCAATCGAGCGGGCCGGCGAGGCCGAGCAAACGCATTGGGCCGAGTGCTATTCCACCGTCCTGCGGGGACGCTCGGAAGCTACCCAGGTCTCGGCGCCGACGAGGTAGGGCGCCGGAACCGCGTCAGGACTTGTTCACCTTGAGCGCGGCGATGATCTTGCCGATGATGCCCGCCGACGCGGCGTCACCGATCGGGGTGCTGCCGATGAAGGCGGTGACCGGCTTGGTGTCGACGGTGATCACCGTGACCGAGTCGCCCTTGACGTTGCGGGTGGGGTCGGCGATCGTGATGTCGGCGTCGGCGCGGGCGGCCTTGGTTCCGTCGACCGTGATCGACGACGACTTCACCGGGCCGAGTGTGGGCTGCGCGTTCGCGTAGCCGGGTCCGTTGGCGATGCACTGCAACAGCTTCGACGCCTGCGCGGTGACGTCCATGCTGGCGACGAAGTTGGTGACGCCGACCTCGGCCGTCATCATCCACTGGCTGGCCCCGGGCACTTCCTGGGCGACGCCTACGGCGCCGATCAGGTTCGGGTTCTGGTCGTCGGAGAACACGGTCCAGTTGGGCGGCACCGAGCTCGCCGGGAACGAGAGCTTGCCGGCCGTGATCGAGTCGGTCCGCGGCATCTCACCGCCGGAGACGTTCGGGGTGCAATCGGTGGCGGTCTGCTGGCCCCTCGGTTGGCTGCTGGTGCTGGTGGACGTCGAGGGCGCAGCGGTCGGGGACTTGCCGTGGCTGCCGCCCCGCATCACGATCAGGGTCGCCACCAGTGCGATGACGGCCAGGATGACGAGGCCACCGACGATCAGCCAGGGCAGCTTCGAGCCAGGTCCGCGCGGTGGCGGCCCCGGCGGATACGGCCCGGGCGGGAATGGCTGTCCCGGTTGCGGATAGCCCTGGGGCGGGTACGGGTAGGGACCGGTCGGCGGGTACGGTTGCGGGCCACCCTGCGGCGGGCCGCCCTGCGGCGGGCCGCCCTGCGGCGGGCCGCCCCAATAGGGTTGCTGCCCATAGGGATTTCCGTAGGGTCCCTGACCGTAGGGGCCGCCGGGGGGAGTCGTCATCGCTGCAACACCCGCCTACTTCGCCGGCTTGACCTTGGCCATCGCCAAGACGTCGAGGCGGCGGTCGAGTTCTTCCTCCGAAAGCTTGTCGCCGATCAGCCCGCGGTCGATCACGGTCTGGCGGATCGTCTTGCGCTCCTTGAGCGCCTGCTTGGCCACCGCGGCGGCCTCCTCGTAGCCGATCGCCGAGTTCAACGGCGTCACGATGGAAGGCGACGACTCGGCCAGCTCCCGCAGGTGGTCGACGTTGGCCTTGAGCCCGACGATGCAGCGCTCCGCGAACAGCCTCGATACGTTGGTCAGCAGCTTGAACGATTCCAAGATGTTGCGGGCCATCATCGGGATGTAGACGTTGAGCTCGAAGGCGCCCGACAGACCGCCGACGGCGACGGCCGCGTCGTTGCCGATCACCTGCGCGGCCACCTGCGTAACCGCCTCGGGCAGAACGGGATTCACCTTGCCCGGCATGATCGAACTACCAGGCTGCAGGTCCGGCAGCTGGATCTCGGCCAGGCCGGTCAGCGGGCCCGAGCCCATCCAGCGGATGTCGTTGGCGATCTTGGTCAAGGACACCGCGATGGTGCGCAGCGCGCCGGACGCCTCGACCAGGCCGTCGCGCGCGGCCTGTGCCTCGAAAGAATTTGTGGCCGTGCGCAATTCGTTGAGGCCGGTGGAGGCGATCAACGTCTCGACCACCTTGGCGCCGAACCCGTCGGGGGCGTTGAGGCCGGTGCCCACCGCGGTGCCACCGATCGCCAGCTCGCCCAGCCGCGGCAGCGTGGCGCGCACCCGCTCGATGCCGGCTTCGATCTGGCGGGCGTAGCCGCTGAACTCCTGGCCGAGCGTCACCGGGACGGCGTCCATCAGGTGCGTGCGGCCCGACTTGACCACCGTCTGCCACTCGCGGGCCTTGCTCTCCAGCGCCTCGTGCAGCACCTCGAGCGCCGGTATCAGGTGGCGCACCGCGGCCTCGGTCGCCGCGATGTGGGTCGCGGTCGGGAAGGTGTCGTTGGACGACTGCGACATGTTCACGTCGTCGTTGGGGTGCACCGTGACGCCGTTGGCCGCCGCGATGCTCGCGATCACCTCGTTGGTGTTCATGTTCGAGCTGGTGCCCGAACCGGTCTGGAAGACGTCGATGGGGAATTGGTCGTCGTGCCGGCCGTCGGCGATCTCGGCCGCCGCGGCGATGATCGCGTCCGCCTTCTCCGGTGCCAGCAGCCCGAGGTCCTTGTTGACCTGCGCGCAGGCGCCCTTCAACAGGCCCAGCGCGCGGATCTGGGTTCGCTCCAGTCCGCGGCCCGAAATGGGGAAGTTCTCCACCGCACGCTGGGTCTGCGCGCGCCACAACGCCTTTGCGGGCACCCGGACCTCGCCCATGGTGTCGTGCTCGATGCGGTATTCGGTGTCGGTGGCGCTATCGGCCATAGGTTGCAGTCCTCGCTGGTTTTCGGTCAGGGCAGGGGATAGGCGGCAGTGCTGTCGCCGGTGAAGTCGATGGCGGAGTACTCGTTGAGTTTCGAGAGCCGGTGGTAGGCCTCGATCATGCGCACGGTGCCCGACTTCGACCGCATCACGATCGACTGCGTGGTGCAGCCGCCGGGGTAGTACTGCACGCCCTTGAGCAGGTCGCCGCTGGTGACGCCGGTGGCGCAGAAGAAGACGTTCTCCCCGGACACCAGGTCCTCGGTGGTCAGCACCCGATCGACGTCGTGGCCGGCGTTGATCGCCTTCTGGCGCTCCTCGTCGTCCTTCGGCGCCAGCTGCGCCTGGATGGCGCCCCCCATGCACCGGATCGCGGCGGCGGCGATGATGCCTTCCGGGGTGCCGCCGATCCCGGCCAGCATGTCGGTGCCCGAGTCGGGCCGGCAGGCCGAGATCGCGCCCGCGACATCCCCGTCGGTGATCAGCCGGATGCGGGCGCCGGTCAGCCGGACGTCTTCGATCAGCTGCGCGTGCCGCGGCCGGTCCAGGATGCACACGGTCATGTCCCGCACCGACAGCGCCTTCACCTTGGCGACGGCCTTGATGTTCTCGGCGATCGGCGCGGTGATGTCCAGCACGTTGGCGGCCTCGGGCCCGACGGCGATCTTGTTCATGTAGAACACCGCCGACGGGTCGAACATCGCGCCGCGGTCGGCGACCGCAAGCACCGAGATGGCGTTGGGCATGCCCTTGCTCATCAGGGTGGTGCCGTCGATCGGGTCGACGGCGAAGTCGCAGTCCGGCCCGTCGCCGTTGCCGACCTCCTCGCCGTTGTAGAGCATCGGCGCGTGGTCCTTCTCGCCCTCGCCGATGACCACCACGCCGCGCATCGACACGGTGTTGACCAGCTCACGCATGGCGTCGACGGCCGCGCCGTCGCCGCCCTCTTTGTCACCGCGGCCCACCCAGCGGCCCGCGGCCATGGCCCCGGCCTCGGTGACGCGCACCAGTTCCAGTGCCAGGTTGCGGTCCGGGGCTTCACCACGTGGCCGCCCGGCCGGGCGGTCGCCCTCAACTGTCATGGTTGGTGATTGTCCCAGAAGCGGATCGGTCTGCTGGAACTGGGATACTCGGGGGATGACCGAAGAGCTGCCGCCGAATGCCGAGGTAGCCGGCGAGCCGGCCCCGGTGGCCGGACCTGCTGCCAGGCCGGCCAAACCGCGGTTGCTGCAGGACGGCCGCGACATGTTCTGGTCGCTGATGCCGTTGGTCCTCGGCTGTATCTTGCTGGCCGGCCTGGTGGGCATGTGCTCCTTCCAGCTCGGCAGTCACCAGGGCGCGGTCCCGTCCTACGACGCGTCGGGCGCCCTGCGTGCCGACGCCGCGACGCTGGGCTTCCCGATCCGGCAGCCCAAGCTGCCCGCCGGCTGGCAGGCCAACTCCGGCAGCCGGGGCGGGATCCAGGGCGGCCGCGCCGACCCCGCGACCGGCCAGCGGGTGAACGCGGCCACCTCGACCGTCGGCTACATCAGCCCGACCGGGATGTATCTGAGCCTGACCCAGAGCAACGCCGACGAGGACAAACTGGTGGGCTCGATCCACCGGTCGGCCTATCCCGCCGGAACGGTCGACGTCGCCGGGACCACCTGGGTCGTCTACAACGGCGGCGGCCAAAGCGGGGCGGACGCCGAGCCGGTGTGGACCACCCGGCTCACCGGCCCGTCCGGAGCCACCCAGATTGCGATAACCGGTGCCGGTGACACCGATCAATTCCGTACGCTGGCTTCGGCGACGCAATCGCAACCGCCGTTACCGGCGCGCTGAAGGAAGGCCGAGCGTGACTGCACCCCAAGCGGATCTGTCCGGATGGTCGGTGGCGCCGTTCACCGGTGGCGGCTACACCCATGACGTCTATCGCAAAGGCAGCGGCCCCGGCGTCGTGCTGATACCCGAAATCCCCGGGATCCATCCCGGTGTGCTGGCCCTGGGCAATCACCTCGTGGACAACGGCTTCACGGTCGCGATGCCGTCGCTGTTCGGCGAGCCGGGCAAAGCCAAGACGGTCGGCTACATCGCCTCCTCGATCAGCCGCGCTTGTGTGGCAAAGGAATTCGCGGCCTTCGCGACGAACAAGCAGCGGCCGGTGTCGATGTTCCTGCGCGCGCTGGCCCGTGACCTCAACGCGTCGACCCCGGGCAAGGGCGTCGGCGTGATCGGCCAATGCTTCACCGGCGGTTTCGCGCTGGCCGTCGCCGTCGACGATGCCGTCCTGGCCCCGGTGCTTTCCCAGCCCTCGGTACCCTTGCCGCTGGGACGGGCCCGGCGCCGCGATCCCGGCCTCAGCGAATCCGAACTGGCCACCGTGGCCGATCGCTGCGCCAACGACGGCCTGTGCGCGATGGGTCTGCGGTTCAGTGAGGACAGCGCCGTGCCGCGCGAGCGTTTCGCGGTGCTCAAGGAGCGACTCGGGGACGCGTTCGAGGTGATCGAGATCGATTCCAGCCCGGGCAATGTCGGCGGTTTCGGCAGGATGGCGCATTCGGTGCTGACCGACGAGGTCCGCGAGGTGGACGGCCAGCCGGCGTACGAGGCCCGCAAGCGGGTAGTCGAGTTCCTCACCCAGCGCCTTGGTTAGGAAAGCCCCACACGCATGACGACTACCACCCAAGACCGCGTGGTCGAAACCACCTTCGGTCCCGTCCGCGGAGCCGATGACGGCCGCGTGAGCTCGTGGAAGGGCATCCGGTATGCCGCCCCGCCCGTCGGCGCCCTGCGTTTCCGGGCGCCGCAGCCCCCCGAACGGTGGACCGAGGTGGCCGACGCCACCCGCTACGGGCCGGCGTGCCCGCAGCCGGTCTTCCCCAACATGCCGCTCGACCTGGGCGCGCCGCAGGGCGAAGACTGCCTGCGGCTCAACGTCTGGGCATCGTCCGGCACGCAGCCGGGCGACGGAAAGCCCGTGATGGTGTGGCTGCACGGGGGCGCTTACGTCCTGGGGTCGGGCAGCCAGGCGCTGTACGACGGGCGCCGGCTGGTCGGCGGTGGCGAGGTCATCGTGGTCACGGTCAACTACCGGGTGGGAGCGCTCGGTTTCATGGACTTGTCGTCGTTCACCACGTCGCGGCGGCGGTTCGACTCCAACGTCGGGCTGCGCGACGTGCTGGCTGCCCTGCGCTGGGTGCGTGACAACATCGCAGCCTTCGGCGGTGATCCCCGCAACGTGACGCTGTTCGGTGAATCCGCGGGCGCGGGGATCGTGACCACCCTGCTCGCCAGCCCGTCCGCCGAGGGACTGTTCGCCCGCGCGATCGCCCAGAGTTCACCGGCCACGTCGGTATACGACCGGCGCCGGGCTGAACGCGTCGCAGAAACCGTCCTCGACAGGCTTGACGTCGACGCGGACCGGTTGCCCGACGTGCCGACCGCGGTGCTGCTTGCCGCATCCCAAGAGGTCTTCGACGAAGTGCCGGTGCGCAATCCCGGCCTCCTTGCGTTCGTCCCGATCATCGACGGCGACCTGCTGGACGACTACCCGGTCAAGCGCGTGCAGGAGGGCCGCTCGCTTCCGGTCCCCCTGATCATCGGGACGAACAAGCACGAGGCGGCGCTTTTCCGATTGATGCGTTCGCGGCTGATGCCGATCACGCCTCGCGCGATCACGTCGATGTTCGACCAGATCGCGGCCGAACAACCGGACCTGCAATTGCCGACCGACGAGCAGATCGGACTGACCTATTCCCGGCTGCGGCGCAGGGCAAGGAGTTTGAGCATCGCGACAGATGTCGGGTTCCGGATGCCGTCGGTCTGGCTGGCCGAGGGGCACAGCAAGGTGGCACCGGTCTACCTGTACCGATTCGATTATGCGACCCCGCTACTGAAGCTGCTGTTGGTCAATGCCGCCCACGCCACCGAATTGCCCTACGTCTGGGGCAATCTCGGGGCGCCGAAGGATCCCACCCTGAAGCTGGGCGGCAGCAAGACCGCCAAGGCGGTCTCCAGGCGAATGCGGACCCGGTGGATCAACTTCGCCGCGCGGTCGACGCCCGCGGGCCCGGGCGGCGAGCCGGAGTGGAGGCCCTACCGGGAGGCGGACCGCGCCTGCCTCATCATCGACGCGAGCGACACCGTCGCGCACGACGTCGATGGGAAGATCCGCGCCGCGTGGGGCAGCCAGATGGTGGGGTTCCGCTAACTGCCGGCGTCAGTCCGCGCCGGACTGCGCCGCGCCCGACTTCGCCTGCCGGCGAAGCCAGTTGCGGCGGGCGGGCGGCGGCTCGGGAGTGTCCGGTTCGGTGCCCTTGAACACCATCAGATACACCTCGATGGTCGTGACGATGAGGATCATCAGCACGGGCCCGATGACGATGCCCCAGGGGCCGAACATCGCTATGCCCGAGAACACCGACAGCAGCATCAGCGCCGGGTTCAGCCGGGCATCACGCGGAACGAGGATCGGCCGCAGGAAGTTGTCGATGTTGGTGACCACGACGAGGTGCCAGAGCACGACAAACGCGCCGCCGGCGATGTTGCCGAAGAAGATCATTCCGATGCCGAAGGGGATGGTCACGATCCCGCCGCCCAATGGGATGATCGACAACGCGGTGAGCAGGACCGCGAAGATGAAGAATCCGTGGTGAAAGCCGGCGACATAGATGGACGCGGCGCCCGCGACGCCTTGGCACAGTGCTATCACGAACTGGCCGCTGACGGTGCCGCGCACCATTGCTCCGGCTTTGGCCAGGTACAGATCAGTGACCTCGTCGCCGAGGGGGTTGAGTTCGGCGATCAATCTCCGCACCCGCTCGCGGTGCACCAGCAGCGCGACGAAGACATACAGGAAGATGATGGCCGACGTGACCGCGCCTGCGATACCACCGACGGCGCCCTGCAGGAAGTGCAGCGCCCATTCACCGACATTACGGCCCACCGTGACCATCGCCTTGCGCAGGGTTTCCGTCGTTATCGTCATGTGCGCGAAGGGGACCCGGGACAGCAGCTCGTTCACCGCCCGCAGTGTGCGGTCGCCAAGCGCGCTGAGGTCCGTCGACTTGACCCAATCGGTGATGCTGTCGATCATGCGGGAGATCTGAACGATCGCCAGGAGCACCAGGAGCGTGATCGGCACGACGACGGCCACGAGCGCGCACAACAGGGTGCTGGTCGCCGCCAACCCGGTGCCCAGCCGCCTGCTGAACCAGTTGAACAGCGGTGTGAAGAGGTAGGCCCCTACCGCGGCCACGACGATCAGCACGAAGTAGTCGCGCAGGAAGTACGCACCGAACAGCAGGGCGATCGCGGTCAGGATCGCCAGGGCGCGCTTTTGGTTGAGCGTGAATTCGGTATTCATGCCACCGGGCCGCCCTCCGCGTCGTCGCCGCTGAGGGAACTTTAGCCCCGGCGCGGTGGTTTCGTCAGCGTCCGCGCAAGCGAACTCACTGCCCCCCGCCGACCGCCGGCTTCGGGGACCCAACGTCCGCTTGGCTTTTCATGCGCTGGAACATGTCGACGTAGTACGGGAGGCATTGCGACATCGCCTGTTCGGTGGTGAACAGGGGTTCATAGCCGAGGTCACGGCGCGCCTTGGCGATCGAGAAGTAGTTGTCCAGATAAAGCCGCTCGACGGCCAGCGGCTCGAGCAGCGGCGCCGGGATGCCGAAGCGGAAATGCAGCCGCTGCCAACCGGTCATCGCCACGCGCACCATCGGGCCGTTCACCCGCACGCGGGGCCAATTGGCGCCGCACGCCTCGACCACCGGCCGGGCGAACTCGAACATGTTGATCGGTTCGCCGTCGTTGATGAAATACGCCTGACCCGGTGCCGTGCCGCCGGGGACCAGGTGCTGGGCGGCCAGGATGAAACCGTGAATCAGGTTGTGCACGTAGGAGTTATCCAGGCGGGCCGATTTGCGGCCGATAAGCACCTTGACGTGGCCGGCGATCACGCTTTCGAAAAGTTTGCGGAACATCGTCTGGTCGCCGCGCCCCCAGATCCCGCTGGGGCGAATCGCACACGTGAGCATGCCGCCAATGTCGTTCTGCGACAGCACGAACCGCTCCGCGACCACCTTCGTCTCGGTGTAGAGGTCGTTGAACCGGGTGGTGTAGGGCAGCGTCTCGTCGCCGCCGGGAATGTTCTGGCCGCCCATCACGACGCTGTTGGACGACGTATAGACGAATCGCTTCACGCCCGCCGCCTGTCCGGCGTGCACCAGGTTCTCGGTGCCGCCGACGTTCACGGCGAAGCTGCGCTGCCGGTACGCGTCGGTCACCGACGCGCCGCCCATCAGCTCGATGATGGCCGCGGTGTGAAAGACGGTGTCGATACCGTCCACCGCCTGGGCGCAGACGGCGGTGTCGGTGATGTCGCCCTCGAGCACCTCCAGTTGCGGGTGCTCCGGAAGCGGCGACGGCGCGCGGTCGAACGAACGCACCCGGTATCCGCGGTCCAGGAGGGTGGTGACCAGGTTGGCGCCGACGAAGCCGGAGCCGCCGGTTACCAGGACGCGGCCGAGTTCGGTGGTCAGTGTCGGATCAGCCATGGCCCGAAGCATAACTGAAACGTGTTCCAATTTCGAACAAGATCATCGTCTCGGCTTCCCTAGAGTGGCCCAATTCAGGCGTCTTCCGCCTGGCTGGCCGCCAGTGCATCCTCGATGCGCTTGCGAGCCCCAGCTAAATGCTCTTCGCAACGCTTCGCCAGCTCTTCGCCTCTTTCCCACAACTTCAGCGATGCATCCAGGTCCAGGCCGCCCTGCTCCAGGAGGCGCACGACCTCGATCAGTTCATCCCGGCACGCCTCGTAGCCGAGTTGACTAATAGGTGTAATTGAATGCTCCTCTTCAGCGGTCATCGGTCTGCCCTTCGCTCACCGCGGCGATCGCGCCGTCGGCAACCCGCACCCGCAGCCGGCTGCCCGCCGGCGCGCCGGAGACCGACCGCAGCACCACCGGGGGCCCGGAGTCGGGGACCGCCTGCACCACCGCGTAGCCGCGGGCCAGCGTGGCCGCGGGGCCCAGGGTCGCCAGCCGCGCGCTGAGGTGGCCGACGCGCTCCGTCTCGGCGGCGGCCAGCCGGGTGACGTCGCGGCGTATCGCCGACCGGGCGCGGTGGATCTCCTCGGCGCGTGCCGTCAGTGCCGTCAGCGGTTCGGCGAGCACCGGCCGGCTGCGGATCTGGGCGAGCGCGCGTTGTTCGCGAGACACCCAGCTGCGCAGCGCCTGCGCGCTGCGCCGGCGCAAGTCGTCGATCAGCCGGAGCTCGGCGGCGGTGTCGGGAACCACCTTCTTGGCCGCGTCGGTGGGGGTGGCCGCACGCAGGTCGGCGACCAGGTCGCACAGCGGGTTGTCGGGTTCGTGGCCGACGGCGCTGATCACCGGGGTGCGGCACGCCGCGATCGCGCGGCACAGCGTCTCGTCCGAGAACGGCAGCAGGTCCTCCACGCTGCCACCGCCGCGGGCGACCACGATGACGTCGACCTCGCCGTGGCGGTCGAGTTCGTACAGCGCCTCGACGATCTGCGCCACCGCGTTGGGGCCCTGCACCGCGGTGTTGCGCACCGCGAACCGGACGCCGGGCCAGCGTCCGGTGGCCACCGTCGTCACGTCGCGCTCGGCGGCGCTAGCCCGCCCGGTGATGAGGCCGATCATGTTGGGCAGGAAGGGGATTGGCCGCTTGAGCCGGGGATCGAAGAGCCCTTCGGCGTCCAACAGCCGGCGCAGCCGATCGATGCGCGCCAGCAGCTCGCCGACGCCGACGGCGCGAATCTCGCTGAGCCGCAACGAGAATGTGCCGCGACCGGTGTAGAAGGAGGGCTTGCCGCAGACCACCACCTGCGTGCCCTCGGCCAGCTTTACCGGTGCGTTGGCCACCAGGTCGCGCGAACAGGTCACGGTCAGCGACATGTCGGCGGCCGGGTCACGCAACACCATGAACACCGTCTTGGAGTCGGCCCGGGCGCTGATCTGGGCGAGTTGGCCCTCGACCCATACCGTGCCGAGCTTGTCGATCCAGCCCGCGACGCGAATGGCCACCGCGCGCACCGGAAACGGGTTCTCGGCGGAGTTCGGTTCGGACTGTGCGGCCGGGGTCACTTCGCGTTCGCGCGGGTGATCCTGTTGGCCAGCAGCGTCTGAAAAGGCGCGCGGGCCTTCGTGGCCTGCTCGTAGGCCAGCAGGGCTTCGAGTTCGTCGACGCTCAGGGACTGCAGGCGGGCCCGCAGCTGCGCCAGCGTCAGGGTCGCGTAGTCCAGCTCGGCGACGACCGACGGTTGCGGAACCGACGGCGCGTCCGAGGATTTCCTGCCCTGTTTCAAGGGCGCGGCATCGGACGCGGCGTCGGCGAGCGAGTACAGCGCGAACCGTCCCTCGGTGCGGCGATCGCCGTCGGCGACACCGCCCTCGGCCGGGCCGGGCGCCTCGACCGCGTCGGGCAGGTCCTCGTCGAAGGTCGCCCATTCCGGCTGCTCGTCCTTCGGCGGAAAGATGTTCTCCAGGGTGCTGTCGCCCTTGATCGCCAGCTCGGCGAGGTTCTGCTGAAATCGCATCACAAGGTGCGCCGCCTGACTGGCCAAGGTCATGGGGTACATCAGGATGGTTTTCGGCAGCTTCATGGTCTCCTCGACGGCGACTGTCGCCGCGCCGACCAGTAGCCGAACTCCATACGGTGCAGTAGCCATGGGTCCAAGATTGCCTTAAGCGACCGCTAACTCCAAGCCCGCCGGCGCGAGCTGGCAAGCCCGTGCCGGCAGAACGTACCCTGGTGTCATGCCGCCGACTGTTGACATGGGGATTCCCGGCGCGTCCAGCTCGGTAGCCAGCGATCCGGCCCGCAAGCGAGTGCTTCTGGCCGAGCCGCGTGGTTACTGCGCGGGCGTTGACCGGGCCGTTGAGACGGTCGAACGCGCGCTGGAAAAGCACGGCGCCCCGGTGTATGTGCGCCATGAGATCGTGCACAACCGGCACGTGGTGAACACGCTGGAGCAGGCCGGCGCCGTGTTCGTCGAGGAGACCGACGAGGTGCCCGAGGGGTCCATCGTGGTGTTCTCCGCGCACGGGGTCGCGCCGACGGTGTACGCCGCGGCCGCCGAACGCAACCTGCACACCATCGACGCCACGTGCCCGCTGGTGACCAAGGTGCACAACGAGGCCAGGCGATTCGCCCGCAATGACTACGACATCCTGCTGATCGGCCACGAGGGTCACGAGGAGGTCATCGGCACCTCTGGGGAAGCCCCCGACCACGTGCAGCTGGTGGACGGGGTGGCCGCCGTCGACAACGTGACGGTGCGCGACGAGAACAAGGTGGTCTGGCTCTCACAGACCACGCTGTCGGTCGACGAGACGATGGAAATCGTCGACCGGCTGCGGCAGCGGTTCCCGAAGCTGCAGGATCCGCCCAGCGACGACATTTGTTACGCGACGCAGAACCGGCAGGTCGCCGTCAAGGCGATGGCGCCGGAGTGCCAGCTGGTGATCGTCGTGGGGTCGCGGAATTCGTCGAACTCGGTGCGCCTGGTCGAGGTGGCGCTGGGCGGCGGCGCCGCGGCCGCCCACCTGGTCGACTGGGCCGACGACATCGACCCGGCTTGGCTGGAGGGGGTGACCACCGTGGGCGTGACCTCCGGTGCGTCGGTCCCCGAGGTCTTGGTGCGCGGCGTGCTGGAGCGGCTGGCCGATCACGGCTACGACGTGGTGCAGCCCGTTACGACGGCGCAGGAAACCCTGGTGTTCGCCCTACCGCGCGAGATCCGGTCACTGCTCTGACGTAGTCGGGCGCCGGATGGCGCTCAGCCGTCGTATTCCCAGGACTCCATCGGGGGTCGCTGAGGCCGGCCATACGCCCGTGAGCGATTCCGGCGGTCAGGGCGACGCTCCGCCGCGGGCTCGTCGCCCGCGTCGCGGTAGCGCACCTGCGAGATGGGATGATGCGTCCCGCCGTTGCCGTTCGGCGTGGGGCGGCGTCGCCTCGGCTCGTGCGCCGGCTCATACCGGTCGTAGCTGTCGAACCGGCCGAACTGCTCTCCGGACAGGTCGTAAGGATCCCCGAAACGGCTGCTCCGCGGTGCGGGCCGCTCGTAAGGCGGCTCGTAGGGCCGCTCGTAGGGGTTGCGCCGGGTGCGCGGCTCCCGGCGGCCTTCACGGGTCGACTGGCCACGCGGGTCCGGATCGGCCTCCGGCCGGGGGCGCCGGCGCGACCGGCGGGGAGGTTCTGCGGGGTCGTAGTCCCTGGCGGCCGCCGAGCCCTTCCGGCTGCGCCGCTCGCCCGGTTCGGCGGTCTCATCCAGCGGTTCCCGCGAGCGCCGGGAATGGGTTCGGGCGGAGCGGGCGGTGGACCGATCGCCGCGCGCCGTCCGGCGGGCCCGCGCCGAGGAACCGGCCCCGCGGCTGCGCCGCCCCTTGGCGGGCGCCGCCTCGTCGGCGTCGTGCTCCCCGGATTCGGGACGCAGAATCGCCTGCAATTTGGCGGCGAGGCCGCCGAGGACGGACTTGGAGTCGGCGGATTGCGCGTCGTCCGGGGCGGGCGCCTCCGCGGTCGGCCGCTGCGACATGCCGAAATACCATCTGACCAGCCCGATCAGCAGCACTACCCCGGCGGTTCCCAGCATCAGCGGGAACCGCTCGATGAGCGGATAGCCGCAGTTGATCAGCAGATCCTTGAGATGGCCGACCTTGGCGTCGTGGAACAGCCAGTACGCGCCGGGCACCGCGACGAAAAGTATCAACGGGGGCTGGATGATCGCGGTGAACAGCCCGTCCTGGCGCACCGCGAGCACCGCCGCCACGCAGCCGGCTATATAGAAGCCCGCGAAGACGTGCGTCAGCTCCTTGTGGCCGGAGTCGATTCCGTATCCGATCGCGGTGGCGGTGACGGCGAGGAGCAGGGCGGCATACCACGGCACACCTGGGATATTTGGGTGGATCGACCGGTGGGAGGCTTCCACCGTCGAGGTTGCCCGCTGTCCTGACACATGTTGACCGTACCGGCAATGGGGCGAAAGCCCCGTAAATACCTTGTAGCGATCCCGGGCGTGCCACGCCCCGGAGGCTGGGAGGCGCTCGAAAGGTCCACGGCAACCCGCGGGGTCGCCGACCCCTAGACTTGGGTCCCTGTGAGCCTGAGCCTGGGAATCGTGGGTCTGCCGAATGTCGGCAAATCGACTCTGTTCAACGCGCTGACCCGCAACGACGTGGTGGCGGCCAACTATCCGTTCGCCACGATCGAACCGAACGAGGGCGTCGTTCCGCTGCCCGATCCGCGGCTGGACAAACTGGCCGAGCTGTTCGGGTCCGAGCGCATCGTGCCGGCGCCTGTGACATTCGTCGACATCGCCGGCTTGGTCAAAGGCGCGTCCGAGGGGGCGGGCCTGGGCAACAAGTTCCTGGCCCACATCCGCGAATGCGACGCCATCTGCCAGGTGGTGCGGGTGTTCTCCGACGACGATGTGACCCACGTGGCCGGTGAGGTGGATCCCAGATCGGATATCGAGGTCGTCGAGACCGAGCTGATCCTGGCCGACATGCAGACGCTGGAGCGCGCTGTACCGCGGCTGGAGAAGGAAGCCCGCACCAGCAAGGACCGCAGGCCGGTGTACGACGCGGCCGTCGCCGCCCAGGAGACGCTGAACGCCGGCAAGACGCTGTTCGGCGCCGGGGCGGACACGTCGCTGCTGCGCGAGCTGAACCTGTTGACCACCAAGCCTTTTCTGTACGTCTTCAACGCCGACGAGGCGGTGCTGACCGACGCGGCGCGGATCGCCGAGCTGCGCCAGCTGGTGGCTCCCGCCGACGCGGTATTCCTGGACGCGGCCATCGAGGCCGAGCTGAATGAGCTCGACGACGAGTCGGCCGCCGAACTGCTGGAGTCCATCGGGCAGACCGAGCGCGGGCTCGACGCCCTGGCCCGCGCCGGCTTTCACACCCTTAAGCTGCAGACCTTCCTCACCGCGGGCCCAAAAGAGGCGCGGGCGTGGGTGATCCACCAGGGCGACACCGCGCCGAAGGCGGCCGGGGTGATCCACACCGACTTCGAAAAGGGCTTCATCAAGGCCGAGATCGTGTCCTACGACGACCTGATCGGCGCCGGCTCCATGGCGGCGGCCAAGGCGGCCGGCAAGGTCCGGATGGAAGGTAAGGACTACGTCATGGCAGATGGCGACGTGGTCGAATTCCGGTTCAACGTCTAGCGGGAACACTGGCGTCATGGGACGAACAGATACCGCCTCGGTGGTGATCGCTGCCCCACTGAATCAGGTGTATGCCGCGCTGGTGGAACCGCAGGCGCTCGTCGAATGGCTTCCGCCGCAAGGGATGTCCGGGAGGTTCGATCATTTCGACGCCCGCCCGGGCGGGTCTTACCGGATGAGGCTGACCTATGCCGAGCCGCCCGCGTCGGGCGGCAAGTCAAGCGACGACTCTGATGTCGTGGATGGTCGGTTCGTCGAGATCGTGCCTGGCGACCGGGTCGTGCAGGCCGTCGACTTCGAATCCGACGACCCCTCGTTCGCGGGGACGATGACCATGACGTGGGCGGTCACAGCGCTGAGCGCCGGCAGCACCCGTGTTGAAATCCGCGCCGACAATGTCCCGCCGGGCATTTCCGCTGAAGACCATCTTGAAGGACTGCGGTCGTCGTTGGCCAATCTCGCGGCCTATCTCACGTCGGGGACGTGAGTGGCGACGACGTCGTGTTGCCATTCCGCATGCACGATGCGACAGTCGAATCACGCGTCTCGGGGGCTTGACCGGAGGTCGGGATGGCAGTCGATCGGCAGACGGTGGATCTCACCGAGTACCCCGACCTGGTGGTGGTGTATCTCGGGATGAGGGTGCGGCGGCCCCGCGGACTGCTGCGGATGCTGGGCCTCGGTCCCCAGATTCGTCAGTCGTGGAAGCGGCAACCCGACGGCCTCTTGTTGCACGAAGACCTCGTCTGGTCATTGCTTCCCCCGCATCTTGGCATGCGGCAGTACTGGCGCGACCTGGACAGCCTGGAGCGGTGGACTCGCTCGGAGCCGCATCGGCAGTGGTGGCAACAGTTCCTGAAAGACTCCGGCGGCACCGGCTTCTGGCACGAGGCGTATCTGATGAGCGGCGGCATGGAGGCGATTTACGATGACACGCCCCAGCTCGGCATGGCGCGGTTCGCTCCAGTGAAACCGGCCCGGGGCGCACGGTTCTCGTCTCGGACGCGGGCAGGCCGGACCGAGACGCCCGCCGCGACACCCGTCGTTCCGGAGGCCGACTATTACCGGGCGCAGGGCGACACGCTGCACTCGTAAACGGCTTCCGTCTGTAACGCCCAGGGGCACAACGTATTCAGCGCGGCTTGAGCCGGAAGATCGGGATGTCGCGGCCCGCGGGCGCCGCTTTGTCCCGGTACTCGGCGTATCCCGAGTAGATCCGGTTAGCCAATTCGAATAAACGGGCGTATTCGTCGGGATCGGTGACCTGCCGCGCGGTGAAGCGCTCGCCGCCGAATTCGCAGTCCGGATGCGCCTTCAAGTTGTGGTACCACTGCGGGTGTTTGGTGCCGCCGAAGTTGGAGGCCAGCAGGATGACGTCGGGACCGTCATGGAAGTAGGTGAGTTGCACCTCGCGCTTCTGGCCGGACTTCGCGCCGGTGGTGACGAGCGGCGCGTTGATGATCGAGCCCATGTTGACCCGCCCTCCCGTGAGGCGGAACAGGTATGGATCGGTATGGCGTGCGATGTGGCGGGCCATGAACTGCCCCGCCCGCGAACGTCCGAAACGAACGCTCGCCCGATACAGCGGGCCCCGGCGCTTGTGCGGGTCCACGTACCTCAGCGGCATCTCCCGACCATACTGGGCTTAGCCGGGGCAAAGTTTGGGGCTTGCTTGGATTCCGCTCCGGGGAAATGCTCTAGGGATGGGTGAACGCGTGAGGTCGTGCGTCCGGCGGTTGGGGCAAAGCTTGATGGGCGGCACCTTGGTGTTGTCCGCGCTCGCGCTGGCCGGCGGCGTCGCACACGCGGCCCCGACCTCGCACTGGTGCCCGGGCACTGCCTGGGATCCGAGCTGGGGCACCGTTTACGACTGGGACTGGGGTACGTGCCACGACTGGCAGGGCCCGGCGGGCCAAAGTTTCCCGACGGGCGCGGGACCGTGGGGGCCGGCACCGATATGGGCGCCGCCGTCACCGCCCCCGCCGTCGTGGGCGCCCGGGGCCAAACTGATGTGGAACCCGACCGGCCCGGGCAACTGGGGATTTTGGAACAACGGAATCTGGACCCCGGTCTAGTCGGGCCGCCCCGCCTGTCGGAGGTGCCTCGTAGCATGCCCTGGTCGCGTCACCGCAGCCAGGAGGGCTCATGAAATTCGTCTCGACCCGCATCATCACCGCCGACGTCGGCCGGCTCGTCGATTTCTACGAGGCGGTCACCGAGGTTCCCGCGGTGTGGGGCAACGAGCTTTTCGCCGAGATCCCGACGCCGGTTGGCACGCTGGCGATCGGCAGCGACAAGACCGTGCCGCTGTTTGGCGCCGGATCCGCCGAAGCCGCGGCCAACCGCAGCGCGATCGTGGAATTCCTGGTCGACGACGTCGACGCGCAATACGAGCGGCTGCGCGAACACGTGGGCGAGGTCGTGACCGAGCCGACCACCATGCCCTGGGGAAACCGCGCACTGCTGTTCCGGGACCCGGACGGGAACCTCGTCAACCTGTTCACCCCGGTCACCGACGAGGCTCGCGCCAAGTTCGGAATTTGACTGGCGCACAGATAAATTCGATGCGACGATAGCGACTGAGCCGATGGGGTGAGACAGTGTCGGCCCATGCGCACCGAACACCCGTGCGCGGGGTCCCCCGCGGCGTTATGGTTTAGCTCGTGGCCGCTGGGGACAGCCCCGAAACATCCGGAGAACTCGAACGCCAGGCCGAGGCGCTCGATAAGCGCGAGGAGGCGCTTGACGAGCGCGAGGCCGAAATCAGAAGGCGCGAGTGGCTGGCCGGTAGACGAGATCGGCTCGCCGACCAGCGAGACCGAATCGCGGACGATCGCGAGCGTCAAGCAGACGAGCGGGAGCGGCGCGCGGACGAACGCGAGGGCTCGGTGGAAGAGCGTGAGCGTGCCCGACGCGGGCGCCTGGCCGAACAGGCGATGCGCACGGATGCGACGGCCCGGCGAGAGCAAGCCGACGTCGACCGGGAGATGGCGCAAACCGAACGCGGGCCCGACTACACCTGAGGCCACGCGTTTGCTGGCGGCCGAATCTCGGCCAGCACTGCGTTTGCTATAAGTGCGGCGGACGCCATTGTCCGCATTGCGAATGACGTAGGCCACAAATTTTGGCGAACAATAACCGTTATTGCTAGCGTCCCCGGCCATGGTAGTACTTGCAACATTGATGTCATTGATTAATCAGGTTTCCGGGACGCCCTATATTCCGGGTGGCGATTCTCCCGCTGGGACGGATTGCTCAGGACTCGTTTCGTGGGTTGCCAACGCAGCATCCGACAGGCCAGTCTTCGGCAACCGGTTCAACACCGGAAACGAAGAAGCGGCGTTATTGGCGCGGGGTTTCCAGTACGGGACCGCCCCCAACGCCCTAGTGATCGGATGGAACGGCGGCCACACGGCCGCGACACTGCCGGACGGCACCCCAGTGGCCAGTGGTGAGCGCGGCGGCGTGCACATCGGTGGTGCTGGCGCCTACCAGGCCGGGTTCACGCACCACATGTTCCTGCCGATGCCGCCGGATGGGGAGGGCTTCGGGGCCGCCGTACGCGGTTCGATCGAGGATCTCGCGGACTGGGCGGAGGTGGAACGCCCCGACCTGG
>NZ_LZJN01000184.1 GCF_001667735.1 Mycobacterium sp. E183 | reverse complement strand
CCGGGCGCGGCTACGCCGCGCTTGCGATCGCCGCTAGGTTCGATGGCGGCGACCCGCCGCGCCCGGCTACGCCGCGCCCGGCTACGCCGCGCCCGGCTACGCCGCGCCCGGCTACGCCGCGCTTGCGATCGCCGCTAGGTTCGATGGCGGCGACCCGCCGCGCCCGGCTATGCCGCGCTTGCGATCGCCGCTAGGTTCGATGGCGGCGACCCGCCGCGCCCGGCTATGCCGCGCTTGCGATCGCCGCTAGGTTCGATGGCGGCGACCCGCCGCGCCCGGCTATGCCGCGCTTGCGATCGCCGCTAGGTTCGATGGCGGCGACCCGCCGCGCCCGGCTATGCCGCGCTTGCGATCGCCGCTAGGTTCGATGGCGGCGACCCGCCGCGCCCGGCTATGCCGCGCTTGCGATCGCCGCTAGGTTCGATGGCGGCGACCCGCCGCGCCCGGCTATGCCGCGCTTGCGATCGCCGCTAGGTTCGATGGCGGCGACCCGCCGCGCCCGGCTACGCCGCGCTTGCGATCGCCGCTAGCGGGCTAGCGGCCGAAGCCCGGGCGCCGTCGGCGCAGGTAACGCTCGAACTCCGCGGCCAGCGCGTCGCCGTCGATCTTGCCCAGGGCCTCGTTCATGTCGACCTCGGCGTCGCCGCGCTGTTCCAGCGATTGCACGTACTCGGCCAGGTCCTCGTCCTCGGCGGCCATCTCGGTGATGGCCTGCTCCCACTCCTCGGCGTCGGTCGGCAGGTCGGCCAGCGGCACCTCGATGTCGAGCACGTCCTCGACGCGGCGCAGCAACGCCACCGTCGCCTTCGGGTTGGGTGGCTGAGACACGTAGTGCGGCACCGCCGCCCAGAACGTCACGGCGGGGATCCCGGCGGCGACGCAGGCGTCCTGGAACACCCCGGCGATGCCGGTGGGCCCCTCGTAGCGGCTCTCCTCGAGCCCGAAACGTCTGGCCGATTCGGGGGAGTAGGCGGCGCCCGAAACCGGAACCGGCCGGGTGTGCGGCGTGTCGGCCAGCAGGGCGCCGAGGATGACGACGGTGTCCACGTTGAGCTTGTCGGCGATGGCCACCAGTTCGGCGCAGAAGGTCCGCCAGCGCATGTTGGGTTCCACGCCGTGCATCAACACGACGTCGCGGTCGCTGCCCGGCGGCCGGCAGTGCGAAATCCGCATGGCCGGCCAGACCAGCTCCCGGGTGACCCCGTCGACCTGCCGAATGACGGGCCGATTCACCTGGTAGTCGTAGTACGCCTCGTCGTCGATCTCCAGGATCGGGTCGGCTTCCCAAATGGCCTCGAGGTGCTCGAGGGCGTCACTGGCCGCGTCGCCGGCGTCGTTCCAGCCCTCGAATGCCGCCACGACGATGGTGTCGTGCAGTTCGGGCAGTGCGGCGTTCCCAAACGGTGGGCGATCGGATGGGGTCACAGAATCAGCGTACGGCCTTTGCGGCCGATGTTCGGCGTTGTGGGCAGGGTCCCGTCAACCGTTCAAGGGCATTCCCTAGGACGATTATCCTTGTGGGGTGCGTGCCGTTCTGACCGTCGACGACATCGGCAGCAGGCGTCGACGCCGTCAGGGCGAAATACGTTCGGCTTCACACTGGTTAACCTTGGTAACTACCTCGTCGCAGGCAGGACCCTAGGGCTGTCGATCGCGGCGATGAGTTGGGCGTCCAGACGTCGATCGGGGGACGACGTAGACTTTTCTGGTCGAGAGGCGTTGCAACGGATCTCCGGTCTCACCGGTATCCGCCACGCTCGGCAGAGTCAAGGGCGCCTTCCGCTACGGAAGGATGCACGTGAACGTCCCTGTAAAAGACGCAGAGGCAGAGACCTTCGTGCCCGACATCCGGCCCGACTGCACCGCAGAACTCACGGCCGCTCTGCGCGAGCGGATCGTGGTGATCGACGGCGCGATGGGCACGGCGATCCAGCGCGACCGGCCGGACGAGGCCGGCTACCGCGGTGATCGGTTCACCGAGTGGCCGACCGCTCTGCAGGGCAACAACGACCTGCTCAACCTGACGCAGCCGCAGATCATCGAGGGGATCCACCGCGAGTACCTCGAGGCCGGCGCCGACATCCTGGAAACCAACACGTTCAACGCGAACGCGATCTCGCTGTCCGACTACGGCATGCAGGAGCTGGCCTACGAGCTGAACTACGCCGGCGCCGCCCTGGCCCGCAAGGCCGCCGACGAATACGGCACGCCGGATAAGCCCCGCTACGTCGCCGGCGCCATCGGCCCGACGACGCGCACCGCGTCGATCTCGCCGGACGTCAACGACCCCGGGGCCCGCAACGTCTCCTACGACCAGCTGGTCGCCGCCTACCTCGAAGCCGCCAACGGCCTGGTCGACGGCGGTGCCGACCTGCTCATCATCGAGACGATCTTCGACTCGCTGAACGCGAAGGCGGCGGTGTTCGCCGTCGAGACGCTGTTCGAGGAGCGCGGACGCCGCTGGCCGGTCATCATCTCGGGCACCATCACCGACGCGTCCGGGCGGACGCTGTCCGGTCAGGTCACCGAGGCTTTCTGGAACTCGATCCGGCACGCCAAGCCGCTCGCGGTCGGCCTCAACTGCGCCCTGGGCGCCCCGGAGATGCGGCCCTACATCGCCGAGATGGCGCGGATCGCGGACACCTTCGTCTCCTGCTACCCGAATGCCGGACTGCCCAACGCCTTTGGCGAGTACGACGAGACCCCGGAGCGGCAGGCCGGCTACATCGCCGACTTCGCCGAGGCCGGCCTGGTCAACCTGGTCGGTGGTTGCTGCGGAACCGCGCCACCCCACATCGCCGAGATCGCCAAGGTCGTCGAGGGCAAGGCGCCGCGCGAACTGCCGGAGATCCCGGTCGCCACCCGGCTCTCGGGCCTCGAGCCGCTCAACATCACCGACGACTCCCTGTTCGTGAACATCGGTGAGCGCACCAACATCACCGGCTCCGCCCGATTCCGCAACCTGATCAAGGCCGAGGACTACGACACCGCGCTGTCGGTGGCCCTGCAGCAGGTCGAGGTCGGTGCGCAGGTCATCGACATCAACATGGACGAGGGCATGATCGACGGCGTCGCCGCGATGGACCGGTTCACCAAGCTGATCGCGGCCGAGCCGGACATCAGCCGTGTCCCGGTGATGATCGACTCGTCCAAGTGGGAGGTCATCGAGGCGGGCCTGAAGAACGTGCAGGGCAAGCCGATCGTCAACTCGATCTCCATGAAGGAGGGCGAGGAGAAGTTCATCCGCGAGGCGCGGCTGTGCCGCAAGTACGGCGCCGCCGTCGTCGTGATGGCCTTCGACGAGCAGGGCCAGGCCGACAACCTGGAGCGCCGTAAGGAGATCTGCGGGCGCGCCTACCGGATCCTGACCGAGGAGGTCGGCTTCCCGCCCGAGGACATCATCTTCGACCCGAACTGCTTCGCGCTGGCGACCGGCATCGAGGAGCACGCGACCTACGGCATCGACTTCATCGAGGCCTGCGCCTGGATCAAGGAGAACCTCCCCGGGGTGCACATCTCCGGCGGCATCTCTAACGTGTCGTTCTCGTTCCGGGGCAACAACCCGGTCCGCGAGGCGATCCACTCGGTGTTCCTGTTCCACGCCATCAAGGCGGGCCTCGACATGGGGATCGTCAACGCGGGTGCGCTGGTGCCCTACGACTCGATCGATCCGGAGTTGCGGGACCGCATCGAGGACGTCGTCCTGAACCGTCGCGAGGATGCGGCCGAACGGCTCCTGGAGATCGCCGAACGGTTCAACAAGACCGAGAAAACGGACGATCCCGCCGCCGCCGAGTGGCGCAGCCTTCCCGTCCGCGAACGCATCACGCACGCGCTGGTCAAGGGCATCGACGCCCACGTCGACGACGACACCGAGGAGTTGCGCGCCGAGATCGCCGCCGCGGGTGGCCGCCCGATCGAGGTGATCGAGGGCCCGCTGATGGACGGGATGAACGTCGTCGGCGACCTGTTCGGCTCCGGCAAGATGTTCCTGCCCCAGGTCGTGAAGTCGGCCCGGGTGATGAAGAAGGCCGTCGCGTACCTGCTGCCCTTCATCGAAGAGGAGAAAGAACAGAACGGGACCGCAGCGGCGAAGGACACCAACGGCACCATCGTGATGGCGACCGTGAAGGGCGACGTCCACGACATCGGCAAGAACATCGTCGGGGTTGTGTTGCAGTGCAACAACTTTGAAGTGATCGATCTCGGTGTGATGGTGCCGGCCCAGAAAATCCTGGATGCGGCCAAGGAGCACGACGCCGACATCATCGGACTGTCCGGGCTGATCACCCCGTCGCTGGACGAGATGGCCAACTTCGCCGTCGAGATGGAACGCGAGGGGCTCGAGATCCCGCTGCTGATCGGTGGGGCGACCACGTCGCGGGCCCACACGGCCGTGAAGATATCGCCGCGCCGCAGCGGTCCGGTGGTGTGGGTCAAGGACGCCTCGCGCTCGGTGCCTGTCGCGGCGGCCCTTCTCGACGACAAGCAGCGTCCGGCCCTGCTGGAGGCCACCGAGAAGGACTACGCGTCGTTGCGGGAACGGCACGCGCAAAAGAACGAGCGGCCGATGCTGACGCTGGAAAAGGCCCGCGCGAACCGGACGCCGATCGAGTGGGACGGCTACACGCCGCCGGTGCCCGCTATCGGTGCGGGGGTACGTGAATTCCAGGACTACGACCTGGCCGAATTGCGCGAGTACATCGACTGGCAGCCGTTCTTCAACGCCTGGGAGATGAAGGGCCGCTTCCCCGACATCCTCAACAACCCGGCCTCGGGCGAGGCCGCCCGCAAGCTCTACGACGACGCCCAGCAGATGCTCGACACCCTGATCAAGGAGAAGTGGCTGACCGCCAACGGGGTGATCGGGTTCTTCCCGGCGAACGCGGTCGGCCCGGGTTTCGAAGACATCGAGGTCTACACCGACGACACCCGTACCGAGGTACTGACCACGTTGCGCAACCTGCGCCAGCAGGGCGAGCACCGGGACGGCATCCCCAACCGGTCGCTGGGCGACTTCATCGCGCCCAAGGAGACCGGGCTGGCCGACTACGTCGGCGCCTTCGCCGTCACCGCGGGGCTCGGCAGCCAGGAGAAGATCGCGGAGTTCAAGGCGGCCCTCGACGACTACAGCGCGATCCTGCTGGAGTCGGTCGCCGACCGGCTGGCGGAGGCGTTCGCCGAGCGGATGCACCAACGGGTCCGCAAGGAGTTCTGGGGATTCCAGCCGGACGAGCAGCTGGACAACGAGGCGCTCATCGATGAGAAGTACCAAGGAATCCGTCCCGCCCCGGGCTACCCGGCCTGCCCGGAGCACACCGAGAAGGTGACGCTGTGGAAGTTGATGGACGTGAAGGAGCGGACCGGCATCGAGCTGACCGAGTCGATGGCGATGTGGCCCGGCGCCGCGGTCAGCGGCTGGTACTTCTCGCACCCGCAGTCGCAGTACTTCGTGGTCGGCCGGTTGGGCCAGGACCAGGTCGCCGACTACGCGAAGCGCAAGGGCTGGACACTGGCCGAAGCCGAGCGCTGGCTCGCCCCGAGCCTCGGCTACAACCCGGAGGACTGAGCCCAAGGGCTCAAGGGGACATTCAGGGGAAGGGATGTTCATGCTCGAGCGAGAGTTGAATCGCATTGCCGACATCGCCGTGGAGGCCGTCAGTGTCACGGTCTTGCATGTCCGGCGCATTGTGGGAGTCCTGTGCACCGCGCTCGACCGCACGAAACGCGAAGTTGGCGACTTAGCTTGGGACTATGGCGATCTGGCGACAAGCGTCGGTTTCTCGGCTCGCCGTAACCGCGCGTCCACCGAGCACGACGGTCGGGAGACGCTCAGCGAGCACGCGGACAACGTGATATCGATCGAGCTGCGCCGTCGGAAGGCCAACTGAGACAACGCCAAAGGCGCCGGTGCTAGATGCGCAGCACGGAACTCAAGGCCGCCAGCGGGATATGCGCCTGCACCGTCCCGCCGTCCATGTACCACTGCATGACGCCGGGGGTGAAGTTGATCGGCTCATCGTGCCCCACCGGATAGTCGGGCATGTACAGGATCAACTCGTCGGGCGTCACCGCCCACGCCTTGTAGGCCCCGGAGTAGACCTTGTCCGGCGTCCAGCGGTCGATCACGAACGGGTAGCTGCCCGGGTCGTGCGGCGGCGGCGCCTGATCCAGCGCTGTTTCGATGAACGGTTGGGCCAGCGGGGGAATGGCGGTCAGCGGGTTCGACGTCGTCAGGTCCGCCAGCTGCACTCGCCGGCCGCTCGCCATGTCGAAGGTGAAGGTCCGGTAGGCGTTGTTGAACTTCGGCCCGTCGGCGTGGTAGTCCTCGTGGAACACCGCGCTGAGCAGGTTTTGATGCCGGAATACCTCGAAGTTCTCCTCGCCATAGCTGTCGGCGGCCATCTGCGAGTTGGCGGTCTTCCAGTTGTTGACCAGGGTGTGCAGGTAGTCGCGGATCACCGGGCCCGTGGTCGGGTTGTCGACCAGGTCGTCGGGCACGGCGACCTTGATGTCCCGCACGGCCTTGCGTTCCGACGTGACCGAGGTATGGCAGTACTGGCCGTCCCAGTCACCGCCCAGCTCCCCGCAGAATGAGGGTGCCGACGCGTGGGTGACGGCGGTGGTGGGAACCGTTGCGGCGGCGGTCAACACCGTCGCCGCGAGCATCCGGCGGATCACAGCAGCTGCACCTTGCCGGCCCGCCAGCGACCGTCGACCTTCTCCATGGTCATCTTGATCCGGCTGCGGTCGATGCGCGGGTCGGGCGCGGCCGTGTTGGTGACGGTCTGGTCGATGAAGACCAGCACCACAACCCTGTTCGTCGACTCGGACTGGATCGCCGAGTCCACCACCACGCCGTGCGCGGTCGCCTTGTTGTCGATCAGCAGCTGCCGCAGTTTCACGCTGGACTGGGTGTACATGTCCTTGAACTCGCCCGTCGCGCCGTCAAGAACCTGCCTGAAGTTATCATCGACCTTGTTCGAATCAATGCTCGTCAGCACCTGGGCGTAGGCGATGGCGGCCTGCTGGGCCTGTTCGCCGGCCAGCTTCACCTGGTGCTCCTGCCACTGCCGCCAGCCGAGGAAACCCGAAACGGCAAGTGAGGCAACGAGTAGCGCCGGCAACGCGCCGCGACGCAGGTAGTGCTTCCAGGGGCGCCCGCGGCGATCGGGCTCGCGCCGCTTGCCTTTGAGCAGCACGCCGTCTTCTTCGTCCGGCCGGTCTTCGTCGAGCTGTTCGTCGTCGACGCGGACCGCCTCGGCGTCTTCGGTTGCGACTGGGGGTGTTTCGTCGTCCGGCTCCACCTCGGCGCGCACCTCGGCCTTCGGGTTCTTCTTGGTGGTCACGATCACGATCAGCTCCTCGAGATATGGGTTGACGGCTCAGTGCGGCGGTTCGATCGGCAGAGCCGGGCCGCCGTAGGGGGTGGGAATGGTGTAGCGACCCTGCGGGATCGGATCGGTTCGACGGCCCAGGTCGGCACCCGGCGGGGGACCGGCGGTGTCGTCGCCGCCCGGCCGCGGGGCGTTCTTGGCTCCCCGGATCGAGACCGCGGGGTCGTCGTCGCGGCAGTAGGTGTACACGAACGGCTCGTAGTAGTCGGCGGCGGAGGAGGCGTGCGACGGCGTCCCGTAGTCGCACACATAGCGCGGGTAGAGGTCGGCCGTCGCCCAGACCCCGTGATCGTGAAATGCGCTCGCCACCGCGTCCAACACGGACCCACGGTAGTCGGGGAACAGCGCGTTGAGCGCCGGAACCCGTAGATAGAGCAGCTGCGACATGGTCGCCATGCTGCCCAGCAGCTGCACCATCGTGTCGGAATTGTCGGCGAACAGGTTGTCGACCGCGGAAAGCGTGCGCGGGGTTTGCCCGGTCAAGCGGCGATAGCCGGCCTGCATCCTGGCCACGCCCGTCAGCGTTCGGTCGAGTTCCGTTGCGGCAGCGCCCAGTCCGGCGTTCTTGTCGCTCGCCAGGGTGAGCACCACCCGGCTGGTCTTGATGATGCTGGTGGTTTGGGGCAGCACCGAATCGAGCGTGGAGAGCAGAAACGTGCCGCCGTCGACGATGGCGGTCAGCTTCGCCGGGCCCTCCTTGCTCAGGCTGAGTTCCTTCTTGATCAACTCGACCTTGTGGGGGTCGACCTGGGCCAGCAGCCCGTCGGCGTCGCCGAGCAGCTGCGCCAAGCTGACCGGAACGGTGGCGCGGTCGGAGGTGATGAGGCTGCCGTCGTGCAGGTACGGCCCGGCGTCCGAGGTGGCCTCGAAGTTGATGTACTGCTCGCCGGCCGGCGACAGCGCCGACACGTGCACCACGCTGTTCGCCGGTATCCGAACGTTCGACGTGATGCTGGCGATGGCGTTCACGCCGTTATCGGTGATCCGCAGCGACTCGACCCGGCCGACGCGCACCCCCCGCAGCGCGACATCCTGGTTGGGCAGCAAGCCGCCGGATTCCGGCAACTGCACGGTGACGCGGTAGGTCGATGCGAAAGGTTTCACCCGCAACGCTCCGATGAGCAGGTAGGCGGTGGCGACGACCAGAATGAGCGCCAATCCGGCCACCGACAGCCAGACCTGTTGCCGGTGACCGGTACGCACCGCCCGGACGATGGCGTTCGCGACGTTGTCGACGGTGCGGATCATGGTCGCGGTCCCGGCGGTGGTGGTGCCGGCGGCGATGGTGCTGGCGGGGGTCCGGGGGCGACGTCGATTTGGCCGGGGATGTTCGGGTCCGGAACCACCGGAACCTGTGGCGAATTCGGCCCGCGGCCGACCACCCGTTCTTGCAGACGCCACAGGGTGTACTTCAGGGTGCCGACGAGCAGGTTCACGTTGTAGTGGTGCGGCCCGTGCAGTCCGATGTCACCGGGGAACCCGATATCGGGAAGCGATCCGAGCATGATCTTGTCCACGCCCACGTTCACCGAAATCGAGTTGCCCGCGGTCGACTTGACCAACGGCGGAATCAGCCGGTTGAGCGCCAGCCAGCTGGTATCCGGGCTCATCGCAACGTCATTGGCAGCCCCGGCGACCGTGTTCAGGTCGCGGATGATGCTGCGGCCGCTGGTGTCGGTCCCGCCGATCGACGGGAACCGGGCCAGCAGCCGGGAGGTGTCGCCCACCTGGATCGCGACGTCGGAGAGCTGGGCGGTGTTGTCGGCCAGCGCCGAAGTGGCGGGACCGGCGGCCGCCATCAGCTCGCTGATGGTTTGGTTCTTGGCGTCGAGTTCGTCGGCCAGGTGCGACAATTGGGTCAACGCGGTCGAGATCTGGCCGGAACGCGAGTCCAGCGTCCCGAGCAGCTCGTTGGACTTGCGGATCATGTCCCCGAACGCCTGGCCCTGGTCACCGGTCGCCTTGCCGAAACCGTTGATGATGTTGGTGAAATTGCGCACCGCCCCGCCGTTCACCAGGATCGCCGCCGAACTCAACACCGACTCGACCGTCGCGGCGGCCGCCGTCGAGTCCAGGCCGATGGTGTCGCCGTCCTTCAACAGTGGCGCCTCCGGATCACCGGCCGCCGGCGGCTTCAGGGCGACGAACACGTCGCCCAGCGGTGTCGCGGTTCGCAATTCGGCGGTGCTGCCCCGCGGCAGTTGCACGCCGTCCCTGATGCGCAACCGGGTGACCGCGGTGTAGTTGCGCGCGACCATCGACTCGAGCTGCCCCACGTCGGCGCCGGCGAGTTTCACCTTGGCGTTCATCGGCAGGTTGAGCGCGTTGGAGAACACGGCGTTCAGCGAGTAACCGCCCGAGCCCAGGCCCGGGGCCGGAAGGGGCAGGCTGGCAAGGCCGTTCGTGGCGCATCCGGCGGTCACCAGCGCCGCGGCCGCCGCCGCCAGCATGCCCCGGGGGACCGCGGTCATCATTTCTGCCCCATGGCGGCCATGCCGTCCAGCACATAGGTCAACCCGAAATCGGGGCCGAAGTCCTGTATCGTCCCGGTGCTGCAGCCCAGTTGCCGAAGGCCCATCAGGTTGCAGATCTCTTTGGTGTACTGGCTGTCGAAGAGCAACCGATCCGTCAGAAACCGCGCCCGGACGCTGCCGTTGGCCCGGTCGATCATGTTGTAGGCGTTGTCGGCCACCAACGGAGCCAGGTCCAGGAGTTCGGCCAGGTCGCGTCGCTGGTCGGTCACCGTCTGCAGCGTGGCGTTGCCGTTTCGGGCGGTCTGCTTGATGTTGTCGCGGTTGGCGTCGAGCAGGTCGCCGGCCCGTTGGATCAGTTCGTCGAGTTTGCGTCCCGTGGTGCCGCTGCCGAGGTCCTCGTCGGCCATGATCTGGCTGACTTGGTGGATGGTGGAGGCGAATTCCCGCAACTTGGTGTCGTTGGCGGCCACCGCGTCGAACAGGGAGCTGATGTTCTTCACGATCGTGGTGATCTGCTCGCGGGTCGCCGCGCCACCGTCGCTGGACAATCGCAGCGCCTTGGACAGCTCGCCGAGCGCCGCCTTGATCCTTTCCCCGTTGCCGTTGACGACCTGGGTGCCGCCGTTGAGCACGTCGGCGACCGGCCCGCCGCCGCGGCCGTCGCCCTCGAGCGACTTGGTCACTTTGTCCAAAACGTTGAGGACGCTGCTGAATTCGACGGGCGTCTTGGTGCGCGGCAACCCGATGGTGTCGTGGTTCTCCAGCGTCGGTCCGCCGTGATAGGGCGGTGTGAGTTCGATCTGGCGGTCGGTGAGGATGGAGGTTGACACCGTGACGGCCTGCGCGGTGGCGGGAACCTTGACGTGGCGGTCGACGGTGAATTCGACTTCGACGTAGCCGCCCTTGGCGGTGATCTTGGTGATCTTGCCGACCGGCATGCCCAGCACAGCCACCTCGTTGCCCTCGTAGAGGCCTGAGGCGCTGTCGAACTGGGCGGTCACGGTAATCGCGTCCTCGTCGGACCCCAGACACCACCAACCGATGCCGGCGGCCGCGGCGATCACCGCGAGGGCCGCGATGACGGCCACCGATTTCGACGCGAGCGATTTCACTTGCAATCCTTGAAGTACTGGATCATGCCGAACTGCTTGGCGCGGCCGCTGATTGCGCACATCCACGAGTCGATCAGCGGGACGTTGGGGGCGTTGAAGTTGATCGCGTTTCCGTCACCCGTGAGGTTGGCCGCCTCGCGGAAGAAGATCGGGCTGGTTTGCAGCATGCTGTGCAGCAGGTCGTCGTGCCCGGACATCAGGTTGGTGAAGTCGCGCATGTCCTTGATCAGCGCGTCCAGGGCCGGCCGGTCGTTGACCACGACCTGGCTCATGGTGTCGACGAGGCTCGACAGGGATTGCATCATCGCGTGGAAAACGGCTCGCCGCGCGACGAACTGGCCCAGCAGGTCTTGGCCCTGGTTGACCAGGGTGCCGATGTCGGCCTGCTGACGCCGCAGCGTGTTGGTCACCTGTTCGGTGCTGCGCAGCAGCTGGCCCAGCTGGTCACGTCGCAGCGCGATGATCGACGAGAGCGTGTGGATGTTCGAAATCGCTTGCGGCACAACCGCAGGCAGTCCTTCGAGCTGCTTGCCGAGCACTGCGAGCGACTGCGCGAACCGGTCGGAGTCGACCTGTTCGAAAGTGGTGGTGGCGTCCTGCAGCGCGGCTTGCAGGTCGTAGGGCACCTCGGTGTGTGCCAGGTCGAAGGTGTTGTTGGGCAGGTGCGCCGCGCCGGCGGGTTCCAGCGAGAGGTACCGCGAACCCAGGATGGTGGTGACCTTGATCTGCGCCCGGGAATCCTTGCCGAGCGCGATGTTGTCCCGAATCTTCAGCCCCGCCTCGACGTGGTCGCCGACGAGTTTCATGCTGGTGACGTTGCCCACCGGGATGCCTGCGACCACGATCGGGTTGCCGGCCCGCAGCGAGGCGGCTTGCAGGAACTCGGCGGTGTAGTGCCGATATCCGGCGCCGAGCGCGTGCACGAGCAGCATCACCCCGATGATCACCGCGACCACCGCGACGGCGATGAACCCGAGCAGGGTTTTGTTGTAGCTTTCCAGCGGTCGTTTCCTCATCCGCCGCCACACCGACGCGTCAGCCATCCGCCGTGCTCCTGCATCTGGGGCTGTGCCACGCCTTGTTGCCCGGGGTCGCGGCGTTGACGATGATCGGCACCACGTCGTTGAGGCCGGGGAAGAACCCCATGAAGTTCACGTCGCACACGTAGGCGTTGCCGTAGGCGCCCTGGTTGCCGACCCGGGCGAGCCCCTTGAGCAGCAGCGGAATGTTGTCGCCGAAGAACGCCACCTGCGGTTCGACCTCCATGATGTGTTTGGTGGCACCGGGCTGGCGGTCGATGAACTCGCGCAGCGCCGGGTACACGTCCGTCGCCGCGGTCGACAGCCGGTCGGTCACCCGGGCCAACGAACCGACCGAGGCCACCAGGTCGGGGCGCCGGACGTCGAGCTCGCCCACGACGCCGCGGGTCTGGGTGATCACCCCGTCGAGGTTGTCGTTCTGCTGGGCCAGGTTGGCCATCACCTTGTTGAGATTGGTGATCACGCTGCCGAGGGCCTGGTCCCGGCCCGCGAATGTCTCTGTGAGCGTTGAGGTCTGGCCGACCAGCGTGGTCAGCGACGACGTGTCGCCTTGCAGCGAGGCGATGATGCCCTTGGTGAGGTTGTCGGCGTCGTGGGGGTTCAGCAGGCTGAACAACGGTTCGTAGCCGTTCAGCAGCGTGGTGACGTCGAAGGAGGGCTCGGTGCGTTCCAGGGGAATCGTGCTACCCGGTGGGAGCTGCTGCGGGCTGCCGTCCCTGCCCAGGGACAGCCCGAGGTAACGCTGGCCGACGATGTTCTGATAGGTGACCGACGCGAGGGTGTTTCCGAACAGCCGTTGTTCCTGCTGCACCACGAACGAGACCTTCGCGAGATTCCCCTCGAGCTCGATCTTTTCGACCCGGCCGACGCGCACGCCGGCCATCCGGACGTCGTCGCCTTCGCGCAACCCGTAGACGTCGCTGAAGACCGCCGAATACGTGGCGGTGTTGCCGGCCACGTCACGGCGCAGGCTGACGTACACCAGCCACGTCAAGGTCAGCGAGACGACCATGAACAGGGTCAACGCGACGAGCGGGCCTCGAAACCTCATTTGGCCTCCCCGGGCGGATGAGCCGGCGGATGGGTGATGGACACCGTCGTGCCGCGGGCGACCGGGCCCAGCAGCAGCTCGGTGGCGGCGGTCGCAGGCTCGCCGGTGATCACGCCCAACATGTTCCGTTCGTACTGGCTCCCAACGGGTCCCACGTTCCCGCCGAACGACGCCTGCGGGATCCACGGTGCCTTTGGCGCCACCGGTGCGACCCACGGTTCGTGGGGCTGCGGCGTGGCGGGCGCCCCCGGCGACGGGTTGTCGGGGTTCGCACTCCCGGGCACTGGCGGTGACGGCGTGATCCCCGCGGGCAGTGGGGGATTGGGATCGGACAGGTTGGGGTTCGGGTTGATCAGCGGCGGACCCACGGCGACGAGATTTCCGTCCGGGCCGATCACCGTGCCCGGGGGCGGGGCCAGATCCTTGGGCGGTTGATAGTTCTGCGGCAGCAGGACGTCGGGAAGGTCGGGCCGCACCGGTATCAGCGGTGCGGTGAAACAGCTGGGTCCCTTCAGCTCGCCGTAATGGGGGCAGTCGGCGCGGGTGTAGGTGGAACTGGGGGTGAACGTCAGCATCGCGCGCATGTTGCCGAGGTTGGTGACCGGGTTCCAGACCTGCTCCATGAACTGGTTGGCCAGGTTGTCCAGCTTGGCGACCGCGGGCACAAAGTTATTGGACTTCTGCGCCAGCACACCGAGCACGGGCGTGAAATCGGTTGTGATCCCTATGAGTTGGTCGATATGGTTGCCCAACGACTGGCGCGTGGTGCCGACCGTGTAGTCGGCGCCCGACAGCAACGCGGCCAGCTGACCGCGCGTCTCGGCGAAGGTCCGCATCGGCTCGACGGCCTGGTGCAGCGCGTCGAGCAAATCGGGGGCGGTCTGCGCCAGCCCCCGAGTCGCATCCAGCAACGCGGACACCGTCGAGGGGCCGGCGTCGGTGCTGACAATCGAATTGAGCTGGTCGAGAAGGCGATTCAATTGCGCGCCGGCGTTCAGGAGGCTGACGCGGCGGTGATCGGTGGCGGCGCCCAGCGCGGCCAGGATCCCCACCGACCGGTCGTCCCGGTCGCGGCCCGCCGCGGCGAGCAGGTCGCGCAACTTCGTCACGGTCGTCTGGAACAACACCGTCGGAAGCCGCTTGTCCTCCGGAATATGCGCCCCGTCGCGGATCGTTGCCGCTGGGCGCTCCCGGTTCGGGGAGCCCACCAACTGAACCGACGACACGGCGAAGACATTGCTGGGCACCACGCGCGCGGTCACGTTGGCCGGGATCGAGCCGGCGAATTCTTCCTTGAGGTCGATGTGGACGTAGTTGGGGTTGCCGTGCGCCGCGGGCACGACGCCGTCGACCATGCCGACCAGCACACCGTGGTATTTGACGTCCGACCTCTGCGGCAAGCCATCGCCCACGTTCACCAGATCGGCGACCACGCGGACGTAATCGTTGAGTCTGCCAGTGGATTTGACCAACATCGCGGTGGTGAGCAGCGCGCTGACCACCACGACCGCGATGCCGATGCCGAACAGCTGCCGGTCGGACGGGCCGCGCCCGTCCAGCTCAAAGGAGTTCGGCATGTTCCCCCGACCTACCCGCCGAACCGTGCGCCGGAGTCGACGCCCCAAAGCGCCATGGTGAGCAGCATGTTCACGATGATCACGACGGTGATGCTGGCCCGCATGCCGTGGCCCGCGGCGACCCCGACGCCCTCCGGTCCGCCGCCGGCGTAGTACCCGTAGTAGCACTGGATCGTGGAGGCGATCCAGACGAAGATGACGGCCTTGATCAGGGAATAGACGATGTCCTGCCCCGCCAGCATCAACGTGAAGTAATGCAGGTAGGAACCGGTCGAGCCACCGCTGCCCAGTCCCACCACCACTTGGGTGCTCAGGTAGCCGATCGCCAGGCATGCGGCGTACAGCGGGACGATCGCCACCACCGAGGCGATCAGCCGGGTGGTGACGAGGTACGGAATCGGCCGGATCGCAATCGATTCCATGGCATCGATCTCTTCGGCGATGCGCATGGAGCCCAGTTGGGCGGTGAAGCGGCAGCCGCCCTGCATGGCGAAGGCCAGCGATGCCATCAGCGGGGCCAGCTCGCGGGTGTTGACCAACGACGAGACGAAACCGGTGGCGGGCCCCAGGCCGAGCAGGTCCAGGAAGTTGTAGCCCTCGATTCCCACGAGCGCCCCGACCGTCATGCCGAGCACGACGGCCACGCCGGCGGTGCCGCCGCCCACCACGATCGAGCCGTTGCCCCAGGTGATGTTCGACAGCAACCGCAGGAACTCGCCCCGGTACTGGCGCAGGGCAAGCGGGACCGCGACGAGCGCGCGGACGAAGAAGACCAGCAGGTGCCCGAGCCGAATGATCGGCACTTTGCCCCGTCGGTAGAGCCGGACGAGCGGGACCGAAATCGGTGCCAACGGTTGATAAGCGGACGCCGTCATGTCACAGCCCCGTCCTGGGGGACAACATGATGTAGAGCTGGCTGATGGCGACGTTGACAATCATCAGTAGCAGGATGGCCTCGACGACCGCCGCGTTCACCGAGTTTGCGACGCCCGTAGGTCCGCCCTTGGTGGACAAGCCTTTCTGGCTCGACACGATGGCCACGATGGCGCCGAACACGACCGCCTTGACCAGCGCCAGGATCATGTCGTCGGTCGTCGCGAAGGAGGCGAACGTCGACACGAAGCTGCCCGGCGCCCCGTTCTGGAAGTACACGTTGAACATGTAGCTCGCGAAGAATCCGGCGAAGCACACGACTCCGGTGAGGGCCACGCCGATCATCACCGCGGCGGCCAACCGGGGGACCACCAGACGACGGATCACCGAGACGCCCATCACCTCCATCGCGTCGTTCTCTTCGCGCATCGTTCGCGAGCCCAGATCGGCGGTGATGGCCGACCCGACCGCCGACGCCATCAGCACCGCGGCCACCAGCGATGCTCCCTGCCGGATGACCGCCAGGCCGCTGGCGGCCCCGGCCAGCGACGTGGCCCCAACCTGGCCGGCCAGCAGTGCGAACTGGATGGACAGCGTGACGCTGATCGGCAGTGACACCAGGATGGTCGGCAACACCGCGGTGCCTGCCATGAATGCGCCCTGGCGGACGAACTCCTGCCACTGAAATCGCCCGGTCATCAGGTCGAAGAAGAAATACTGTGCCGTGCGCACGCCCAAGACGAACTGTTCGCCCACCGTGGTCAGCGACGCGACCGGGTGGCGCTTGACGTACCCGACCGACCAGTTCCGGATCGCGACGACACCATCGAGTTGCGTCGTCATAGCGGCGTGACCCAAAGCCCGCACAGCAAACTTATGGCAACCGTCATCGACTATCAGCTACCGCTTCCATCGGCCCTCTCCCCACCCCTGAATTCCTGAGTGCCGAGCAGACGACTTCCGACGCCGTCGAAGCCAATTCTTATTAAAATAATGTCAACAGGCGCCCAAGACTCTGCAGCTCATCGGTGTGTGCCGCATCACGTTAGCCTACTTGATAGCGACTTTCAATAGTGTAGAGTCACTCATCTGAGTTCGTCGCTGGACAGCGCCGCGGGGTTCCAATGTCGGATTGACGAAGGTGAAGGCATGCCCTCAGCAAACACCGGCTCGTTGCGGGACCGGCGTCGTGCTGAGCTAGTTTCGCAGATCCAGCAGACCGCCCAGCGGCTTTTCGCCGAACGCGGCTTCGACGCCGTGACGACCGAGGAGATCGCCTCGGCGGCCGGCGTATCGATCAGCACCTATTTCCGGTACGCACCCACCAAGGAGAGCCTGCTCGTCGGTCCCGTCCGGGAGGCCAGCGCCGAGATCGTCGAGTCCTACAGCGCGAGACCACCGGACGAGTCACCGGTCGAGGCGTTGATTCGGCTGTTCGTCGCGCGCGCCCAAGAGGTCATCGAAGTCCAGACGCTGGACACTTGGCGCCAGGCCGTCGCCACCGCCCCGCGGTTGCTGAGCCAATCGGTGCTGGTCACCGAGATCGAACACCGCGAATTCGTCGAGCAAGTGGCGTCCCGCATGGGCGTCGACGCGGCGGCAGACGTCCGGCCCGCGCTGTTGGTGCACACCAGCTTGGCCACGGCCAAATTCGTCATCGACCGCTGGCTCACCCAGCCCCCCGACGGCCCGGAGTTTCACGTTCAGCTCGAAGAGGCGCTGCGCATGACGCTCGCCGGGTTCGACTGACCGGCGGCGCAAAACGTCACCGGCGGAAACCGCCGTGACTTTGCTCGCCGCCGCGTGAAACAATCGCTGGCCGTGAAGACGTTTGAGGATCTGTTCGCCGAGTTGGGCGAGCGCGCCCGTAGCCGGCCGGCCGGCAGCGCGACGGTTGCCGCCCTGGACGGTGGCATCCACGGGTTGGGCAAGAAGATCCTCGAAGAGGCCGGCGAGGTATGGCTCGCCGCCGAACACGAACCCGACGAGGCGCTGGCCGAGGAGATCAGCCAGTTGCTCTACTGGACGCAGGTGTTGATGATCGCGCGTGGCCTGTCGCTCGACGACGTCTACCGGAAGCTCTGACGATGTTGCGGGTCGCGGTTCCCAACAAGGGCACGCTGAGCGAGCCGGCCAGCGAGATTCTCGCGGAGGCGGGCTACCGTCGTCGCACCGACTCCAAGGACCTCACCGTCATCGACCCGGTCAACCAGGTCGAGTTCTTCTTCCTGCGGCCCAAAGACATTGCGATCTATGTGGGTTCGGGGCAGCTCGATTTCGGCATCACCGGACGCGATCTGGTCCGCGACTCGGACGCGCCGGTGCGCGAGAGGCTGGCCTTGGGTTTCGGGTCGTCGAGTTTTCGCTACGCCGGCCCGGCCGGGCGTGAGTGGACGACGGCGGACCTGGCCGGTAAGCGGATCGCGACCGCGTACCCCCATCTGGTGCGAAAAGATCTGGCGGAACGCGGCATTGAAGCGACCGTCATCCGACTCGACGGGGCGGTGGAGATTTCGGTGCAGCTCGGCGTGGCCGACGCCATCGCCGACGTAGTCGGCTCCGGGCGCACGCTGAGCCTGCACGACCTGGTGGCCTTCGGCGATCCGCTGTGCGATTCGGAGGCGGTGCTGATCGAGGGCGCCGACCCGGACGGCCAGGGCGGCACGCGAGCGGCGCGCGATCAGCTGGTGGCGCGGATCCAGGGTGTGGTTTTCGGGCAGCAATACCTGATGCTCGACTATGACTGCCCGCGTTCCGTCCTGGAAAAGGCCACGGCGATCACGCCGGGTTTGGAGTCGCCGACCATCGCGCCGCTCGCCGATCCGGACTGGGTCGCGATCCGCGCGCTCGTGCCCCGCCGTGGCGTGAACGAGATCATGGACGAGCTGGCCGCCATCGGCGCCAAAGCCATTCTGGCTTCCGACATCAGGTTCTGCCGGTTCTGACCAACCGCTCGAGCGCCACTCTAGCGTGACGCTCGGCGCCGGCGGTCACGCTAGCGTGACGCTCGAGGCGGGTGCCGCGACCGCGGCTGTGTTAGCGTCCGCCTAGGGCTGTTTGCCCGTGTCACCCTCATGGGCCGTCATCCCTCACCATTGCCGGGCTGTTCGATCCCCAGGAGGGTCTTCGTGACACACGCGCTTATTCTGCTGCTGGCTTTACTGATTGGCGTCATCGCCGGGCTGCGTTCGCTGACGGCCCCCGCCGTGGTCGCCTGGGCGGCCTATCTTGGCTGGCTCGACCTGCATGGCACGTGGGCGTCGTGGATGGCCAACATCATCACGGTCATCGTCTTCACCGTTCTCGCGGTCGGCGAACTGGTCAACGACAAGCTGCCCAAGACGCCGGCCCGCACGGCGCCGCCGATCTTCGCCGCCAGGATCGTCATGGGCGGATTGGCGGGGGCTGCGCTCGGCGCCTGGCCGCACTGGACCTTCACCGCGCTCGGGGCCGGCGTCATCGGCGCGGTGCTCGGCACACTCGGCGGCTATCAGGCGCGCAAGCGGCTGGCCGCCGTGGCCGGAAGGGACCTGCCCATCGCGCTGCTCGAGGATGCGGTCGCGATCTTGGGCGGGTTCGCCATCGCCGCGGTGACGGGTCACGTGCTGACGGAATACATCCTGACGGCCGTTAAGTGACACAGCATTTCGACGCGATCATCGTCGGCGCCGGGCAGGCCGGGCCCCCGTTGGCCGGGCGGCTGACTGGGGCCGGGCAACGGGTTGCGCTGGTGGAGCGCAAACTGATCGGCGGCACATGCGTGAACACCGGATGCATCCCGACCAAGACCCTGGTCGCCAGCGCGTACGCTGCCCACCTCGCGCGCCGCGGTGCGGATTTCGGAGTGGCGACCGGACCGGTCAGCGTGGACATGGCGAAAGTCAAGGCACGCAAGGACGAAATCATGCTGGGCGACCGAAAGGGCGTCGAGGACTGGTTGGCGGGAATGGACGGTTGCACCGTCTTTCGTGGGCACGCAAGGTTCGAGGACCCGCACACGTTGCGTGTCGACTCCCGAGACGGGCAAGACGTGCTGCACGCCGACCGGATCTTCCTCAACGTCGGCGGTCGCGCGGTGGTGCCGGAAATCCCCGGGCTCTCCGACATCGAGTTCTTGACCAACGTCTCGATCCTCGAACTCGACACGCTGCCAAGCCACCTCGTCATTCTCGGCGGTAGCTACATCGCGCTGGAGTTCGCCCAGATGTACCGGCGCTTCGGCGCCCGGGTGACCGTCGTCGAGCGGGGTTCCCGGCTGGCATCCCGCGAGGACGAGGACGTGTCCGCCACCGTCCGCGACATCCTGGAGGGCGAGGACATCGACGTCATCGTCGGTGCGGATGACGTGCGAATCACCAAGAAGGACAATGGCTTTGAACTGACCCCGAGCGCCGGCGCCGCCCCGGTCGCCGGCAGTCACCTGCTGCTGGCCGTGGGCCGACGGCCCAACACCGACGACCTGGGCCTCGAGGCGGCCGGTGTGCAGACCGACGCCCGCGGCTACATCGTCGTCGACGACCAACTCAAGACGAACGTCGACCACATCTGGGCGATGGGAGACTGCAACGGCAAAGGCGCCTTCACCCACACCTCTTACAACGATTTCGAGATCGTCGCCGCCAACCTGCTCGACGACGACCCGCGCCGGGTCAGCGACCGCATCACCACCTACGCGCTCTACATCGACCCGCCGCTGGGGCGTGCCGGGATGACCGTTGACCAGGTACGTGCGTCGGGACGCAAGGCGCTGGTAGGCAAGCGTCCGATGACGCGGGTCGGCCGGGCGGTGGAAAAGGGTGAGACGCAAGGGTTTATGAAAGTCGTCGTGGATGCCGACACCCGGGAGATACTGGGAGCGGCCATCTTCGGCGTCGGCGGCGACGAGGCCGTTCACGAGATCCTGGACGTCATGTCGGCCAAAGCGCCCTACACGACGCTGGCTCGCACCATGCACATCCATCCCACCGTCAGCGAGCTCATTCCCACGATGCTGCAGGAGATGACGCCGCTGCACTAGTGGCGATCGCAAGCGCGGCGTTGGCCGGGCGCGGCGGGTCGCCACCATTGGCTAGTGGCGATCGCAAGCGCGGCGTTGGCCGGGCGCGGCGGGTCGCCACCGCCACCATTGGCTAGTGGCAGTCCCTACCGCGACGCCGGGGCGGGGCGACGCGAGCGGCGTCGCCTGTTGCGCGCCGCGCTCGCCCGGGGCGCACGAGTCGCCACCGGGGCCGGCGCGACGACCTCGCGTGGCGCCGGCTGGCCGGCCAGGGCGTGGATGACGGGGGAGGCCGCGGTTACCTGCTGGGGCACGGCGCGAATGGCAGCCTTGCGCATCATCGATTCGGCGTCCCGGCGTTGGTCGGGCAACACGATGGTGACCACGTCGCCGGAAGCGCCGGCGCGGGCCGTGCGGCCGGACCGGTGCAGGTAGGCCTTGTGCTCCGGCGGCGGGTCGACATGGACGACCAGCTCGATGTTGTCGACGTGCACGCCACGCGCGGCGATGTCCGTTGCCACAAGCACTCTCGCGTGACCGGCCGCGAACGCCGCCAGGTTTCGGTCGCGCACGTTCTGGGAAAGGTTGCCGTGCAACTCGACCGACGGGATGCCGGACTGCGTGAGTTGGCGGGCCAGCTTCCGGGCCTGATGCTTGGTCCGCATGAACAGGATTCGCCGGGATTCGCCCGAGGCCAACCGGTGCACCAGGTCCTTCTTGGCCTGGGGTCCGTCGACACAGAAGAGATGATGTGTCATCGCGGGAGTCACGGATGCCGGTTCGGCGACCGATCGCGTCACGGGGTCGCTGAGGAATCGCTTCACCAGGGTGTCGACCGCGGCATCGAGAGTGGCCGAGAACAGCATCCGCTGCCCGGCCGCCGGCGTGGCCGCCAAGATGCGGGTGACCGTGGGCAGGAAGCCCAGATCGGCCATGTGGTCGGCCTCGTCGATCACGGTCACCTGTACGGCGCTCAGCGTGACGATGCCCTGCTTCATCAGGTCGTCCAGCCGGCCCGGGCAGGCGACGACGATGTCGACGCCGGATTTCAGCGCCGCGGCCTGCCGGTGCTGCGGCACCCCGCCGAAGACGGTGGTCACGCGCAGACCCCGAACCGCGGCGAGCGGCGCGATGGTCGCGGCGATCTGCGTCGCGAGTTCGCGGGTGGGCGCCAACACCAGCCCGGTCGGCTTGCCCGGTCGGCGGTTACCCGCATCGAGTCGGCTCACCAGCGGGATCGAGAAGGCGAGCGTCTTGCCGCTACCGGTCTTGCCGCGGCCCAACACATCACGGCCGGCAAGCGTGTCCGGCAGGGTCTCGATCTGGATTGGGAACGGCCGGTGGGCGCCGCCCTTGGCGAGCGCGTCAACCAGCGGTGGGCTCACCCCGAGGTGCGCAAATGTTTTGTCTTCAAGCATGTTTCACTGTCCCTAAAGCGTCGGTGGTAGCGAGATTGCCCGTATGGCAACGTCGATCGCCGCGACTCGAGGCTGTGCGGAGCGCACCTAGTCATCTCGGACTCGGCGCCCCGCGGGGATCTGAGAGGAAATAACGAATCGATCACGACGTGCTGGCAAGCCATTTGGCGCCAACGTTGACAACAGCCTACCGCACTCGCCGATGAACTATTGCGTCCGGACGCTCAGGCCGCAATGACGCTCGTCACACCTACGGACGGGCTGCGATCACGCCGCCGGTTCGGTCGGCTGCGAAACGCCTTGTGACAGTGCGATATCCGGCCATCCGGGGTAGGTTGGCGGGGTTCCGCCGAACAACGGGCAGTACTGCTGGTGGGGGCACCAGTCACACAACCGCGACTGGCTGGGACGGAAATCGCCGGTCCGGCCTGCGGATTGGATGGCACGCCACATCGCCATCAGGGTCTTCTCGAAGCGCAGCAACTCGTCGTGGTCGGGCGAATAATCCAACACCTGCCCGTCCGCGAGGTAGATGAGCCGCAGCCGAGTGGGTGGTACGCCGCGCGTGCGCAGCAGGGCCACCGCGTAGAACTTCATCTGGAACATCGCCTTGAACTCGGCCAGGGCCCGCGCCGCCGGCGGGGCCTTGCCGGTCTTGTAATCGACCACCCGGGTCTCCCCGGTGGCGGCGAGGTCGATCCGGTCGATGAATCCGCGCAGCAGCGTGCCGTCGGCGAGCTCGACCTCCACGCGCTCCTCGCAGCACTGCGGATCGAAGCGCGTCGGGTCCTCGAGGCGGTAGTAACCGAAGAGCAGCGCCCGAGCCTCGGCGATCAGCTGGCCGCGCTGCTCGGTATCGAAGTCGCCGGCCAGGTCGGGCGTCGCGGCGATCACCTGTTCCCAGGCCGGCTCGACCAGCGCCAGCGCGGTGTCGGGGCCGCGCTGCGCGGCGGGCAGCCCGTACAGCTGCTGCAGCGCCGCGTGCACCACCGAGCCGCGCAGTTGTGCGGCCGACGGCGCCTCGGGCAACCGATCGATCGCCCGGAACCGGTAGAGCAACGGACACTGCTTGAAGTCCGCCGCCCTCGACGGGGACAGCGCCGGTTTCGACGCCGGTCTTGCAGCCGGCCGCGCGAGTGCCTGCGGCTGGTCGGTCATGTCCGCAGCGTAGAACCGGGTGCCGACAACCCCGAGCACCGCCCGCGGCGAGTCGGCTGGCACGCTAGACGGCGTGTCCGCAACCGGCCCGTTCACCGTCGGGGAACGCGTCCAACTCACCGACGCCAAAGGCCGGCACTACACGATGGCGCTCACCCCCGGCGCGGAGTTCCATACCCATCGCGGCTCGATCGCACACGACGCGTTGATCGGGCAGGAGCAGGGCACTGTGGTCAAGTCCAGCAACGGTGCGCCCTTCCTGGTGCTGCGCCCGCTGCTGGTCGACTACATCATGTCGATGCCCCGCGGCCCGCAGGTCATCTATCCCAAGGACGCCGCGCAGATCGTGCACGAAGGCGACATCTTCCCGGGCGCGCGCGTGCTGGAGGCCGGGGCCGGATCGGGGGCGCTGACCTGCTCGCTGCTGCGTGCGGTCGGACCCGACGGGCGGGTGGTCTCCTACGAGCAGCGCGCCGACCACGCCGAGCACGCCCGCCGCAACGTCTCGGTGTTCTACGGCCGGCCGCCCGACAACTGGGAGCTGATCGTCAGCGACGTCGCCGACTCCGATTGGCCCGACGGCTCGTTCGACCGCGCCGTGCTCGACATGCTCGCGCCGTGGGAGGTGCTCGACGCAGTCGCCCGGCTGCTGATCCCCGGCGGCGTGCTGATGGTCTACGTCGCCACCGTGACCCAGCTGTCGCGGGTCGTCGAGGCCCTGCGTGCCCAGCAGTGCTGGACCGAACCCCGGTCGTGGGAGACGCTGCAACGCGGCTGGAACGTCGTCGGTCTGGCCGTTCGGCCGCAGCACTCCATGCGCGGGCATACCGCGTTCCTGGTCTTCACGCGACGGCTCGCGCCCGGCGTCGTCGCGCCGGCGCCGTTGGGGCGCAAACGCGAGGGCCGCGACGGCTGACCGGGGCCTCAATCGTCGCTGCGCTGCAGGCCCCGTCGCACCGACAGCAGCTCGAACTCGGGGTGCCCGGCCACCAGCCGTTCGGCCGCATCGAGGACGTCGACGGCATGGCTTCGGTCGCCGGACACCGTGGCCACGCCGATGCCGGCGCGCCGATACAGCTCGTGCGAACCCGTCTCGGCCGCCGACACGCTGAACTTGCGTTGCAGCTCGGCGACGACGGGGCGGATCACCGACCGCTTCTGTTTGAGCGACCGGACATCGCCGAGCAGCACGTCGAACTCGAGCCAGCCGATCCACATGCCGCGGGTCAACCGGGTGGGCTCGGCGTCGGGCCGGGCTCGGGCGGCGGCGCGGGAGCCGGGGCGGGTTGCGGCGCAGGTGCGGGCGCAGGGGCAGGCTCGGGAGGCGGTGCCGGGTTGGGCGGCGGTGTCGCGGGTGACTTGCCCAGTGCCAACAGCATTTCGGCGGTTCGCCGAGATAACTGCCAACCGCCTTGGAACGGCGTGAATTCCATCGGGAAGTGGAAGCTGGCGTTGGGCCGCTGGGCGGTGTTGACGTCGATGTTGGCCACCACGTTGCCGGGGGTCTTGTCGGACCAGGCGATGTCGTGCGCGACGAAGGTCATCGGCAGGTAGCCGTTGTCGCGCAACGCGTTGGTGAACTTGTCCAACGTGTCCGCGCTCTCGGGGGTGGCGCCTTCGACCAAAGTCACCTTGTTGATACCGGGTACGTTCGGGTCGGCGAGCCGGGTCAAGATGTCGGTAAGGGCTTCAGGCGTCGGCAGCGGGGTAGTCGGAGGTACGACAACCGTGCTCGACGTGGCGGGGGCCGCCGCGGGCATGGAGGAGGCGATGCGGGGTTGCTGATGCGACGAACATCCCGAAATCCCGACCGCCGCCAAGACGGTGACGGCGCTCACTGCTGCGGACAGGTGTCGGCGCATCCAGTCGATCAGGCCGGTCGGGGGGTCGGGGCGCTTCCCGAAGTGGGCGCCCGCCGCGCGGTCGGGCCAACGGGTGCAACTGAACTCACACTCGCGGTCGCCACGCCGACGTCGGCGGTGCCGGTAAAGCCTGTGGCGAGGCTTTTTGCGGTCACGGCGGCCCTTTCGATCAGCGAGATTAGTGGCCGAGATTACCAGCGAGACGAAAATCTTAACTTTTCGTGGGTATTTGACTCCGCACATCATTGGTCAATCGCCGGTAGCTTTGAAGTATCCACCGCGCCAATTCGGTGTGGGAAAGGAGCGCAACATGGGTGGCTCAGAGCGTTCTGAATCATTCGGTACCCCCCGCGAGTCAGGCATGTCCAGCGGCGATGCTGCCGAATTGGAAGAATTACGCCGCGAGGCAGCGTTGCTGCGCGAGCAACTCGAGCATGCAGCGGGGGCGCAAGGCGGCGCCCGCTCTGCGCGTGATGTGCATCAGCTCGAAGCCCGGATCGACTCACTTGCGGCCCGCAACTCGAAGTTGATGGAGACGCTCAAAGAGGCGCGCCAGCAACTACTCGCGTTGCGTGAGGAAGTCGACCGGCTCGGGCAGCCGCCGAGTGGCTACGGCGTGTTGCTGGGCGCACACGAGGACGACACAGTCGACGTGTTCACCTCGGGCCGCAAGATGCGGCTGACGTGCTCGCCCAACATCGACGTCGGGTCGCTGCGGAAGGGCCAGACGGTCCGCCTCAACGAGGCGCTGACGGTCGTAGAGGCCGGCACCTACGAATCGGTCGGCGAGATCTCCACGTTGCGCGAACTGCTGGCCGACGGGCACCGGGCGTTGGTTGTCGGTCATGCCGACGAAGAACGCATCGTGTGGCTCGCCGAGCCGCTGGTGGCCGAGGACCTGCCGGAAGGGCATCCCGACGCGCTCAACGACGACACCAGGCCGCGCAAGTTGCGGCCTGGCGACTCGTTGCTGGTGGACACCAAGGCCGGCTACGCGTTCGAGCGCATTCCCAAGGCCGAGGTCGAAGACCTGGTGCTGGAAGAGGTGCCCGACGTCAGCTACTCCGACATCGGTGGTCTGACGCGCCAGATCGAGCAGATCCGCGACGCCGTGGAGCTGCCGTTCCTGCACAAGGAGCTGTATCGGGAGTACGCGCTGCGCCCGCCCAAGGGTGTGCTGCTGTACGGCCCGCCCGGTTGCGGGAAGACGCTGATCGCGAAGGCGGTGGCGAATTCGTTGGCCAAGAAGATGGCCGAGGTCCGTGGCGACGACGCGCGCGAGGCGAAGTCCTACTTCCTCAACATCAAGGGCCCCGAGCTGCTGAACAAGTTCGTCGGCGAGACCGAGCGCCACATCCGGCTGATCTTCCAGCGGGCCCGGGAGAAGGCGTCCGAGGGAACGCCCGTGATCGTGTTCTTCGACGAGATGGACTCGATCTTCCGCACCCGTGGTACCGGCGTCTCGTCGGACGTCGAGACCACCGTCGTCCCGCAGCTGCTGAGCGAGATCGACGGCGTCGAGGGTCTGGAGAACGTCATCGTGATCGGCGCCTCCAACCGCGAGGACATGATCGACCCCGCGATCCTGCGGCCCGGCCGTCTGGACGTGAAGATCAAGATCGAGCGTCCGGATGCCGAAGCGGCGCAAGACATCTTCTCGAAGTACCTGGTCGAGACCCTGCCGGTGCACGCCGACGACCTCGCCGAGTTCGGGGGCGACCGGTCGGCCTGCATCCACGCGATGATCGAAAAGGTCGTCGAGCGGATGTACGCCGAGATCGACGACAACCGGTTCCTGGAGGTCACCTACGCCAACGGTGACAAGGAAGTCATGTACTTCAAGGACTTCAACTCCGGGGCGATGATCCAGAACGTCGTCGACCGGGCGAAGAAGAACGCGATCAAGTCGGTGCTGGAGACCGGGCAACCGGGTCTGCGCATCCAGCACCTGCTCGACTCGATCGTCGACGAATTCGCCGAGAACGAGGACCTGCCCAACACCACCAACCCCGATGACTGGGCGCGGATTTCGGGCAAGAAGGGCGAGCGGATCGTCTACATCCGCACCCTGGTCACCGGCAAGAGCTCGAGCGCATCGCGGGCCATCGACACCGAATCCAACCTGGGCCAGTACCTGTAGGGCGCGCTTGCTCAGGGTTCGGGTCGCGGCGCCGCGACACTCAAAACCGCGCGCACGACACGCCGCGAGGGATGTGCGTGGCAGCCGTCAGTCGGTCACCAGCGAATAGCTGTTGGTCAGGTTGTCCTGCAGCACCTGGGCCGCCCGGGTCCGCGTGTCGACGCGCAGTTCGTCGGTGAGCACGCGCGGTTGGTAGCTCCACCCCGCCGGCAGGTCGAGCCGCTCGGCGAGCCCCGGCAGGTCCGCTTGCGACAGGTTGGGGTCGGCGACCTGGCTCAAGGTCTGCATCACCCAGTGCTGCCCTTGGGGGTCGATCAGCTCGTAGACCTGTTCACCGGCGTTGAAGACGAAGACCGTGTGCCGGTTGACCTTGTTCGGGATGTAGGGCGCCGGATTCATCGAAGAGAGCAGCACCGTGGCCTGCTGAATCATCTCGATACCGCCGAAAGTCTTCGTGATCTGAGGACCCTGGGCTTCCTTTTCGATGGCGTTCATCAGCCAGTACCGCGGACCGTTGAGCAGGGCTGCGGCCACGCCGTTTTCGGCGGCGATGGCGTGCGGGTCGAGCGCGGACCACAGCTCGGCGGGACAGTCGTTGAGCGGGAAGCTGTTGTAAACCGTTGCCTGCGGGCCGGCTTCGCCGGCGGTTACCAGGAGCACTTCGCCGTAGCGTTTTCCTGCCAGGTCGAGCGCGTGTTTGCCGACGGCACGGTCGGACTCGGGGGCGGACACACGGTGAAGTTAGTCACTACGGTCGGTGTCGTCAACAGCACCCGCGGTCGGCGCGACGGCGCCGCGGTAGCGGTTGCGGGCGATCAGCGTGGCATGCAGGTCACCGATCAGCGGATCCAGGAAGGTGGACCGATACTCGGCGTCGCCGGCCGCGCGGGCGCTGATGTACATGAAGGTCAGCGCGCCCAGGAAAAGGCTCATGTGCACCAGCGAGTCCGGGACCGGCAGCGTGAAGCCCAACACCGTCGCGGTGCTCTTGTAGGTGTGGGTCCATTCGTTGAGCAGTTCCGGGCTCAGCACGATCAGGCCGAGAATCAAATAGATGGTGGCCGTGACCACCGCCACCACCAGGATCTGTGCCAGCTGGGACGCGGCCAGAACGAACACCACGTTGAGGCGTTCGCTCTTCCTCAACGGCGTGCTGTCCGGGGCGTCCGGCATGGTCGCGAACGGCGTGCCCGCGAGGTGCTCGGCGTCTCCGGGCAAGGCCGCCGCCGACTTCAGCGTCGGTCGCACCCGCTCCACCGTGGCCGAGATGACGAACGCCGCCGCGATGGAGACCAGGAACGCCATCGCCAGCCCGAGCCGGTTCCCGCTGATCGTGGCGGCCATCAGCCAGACGTAGGTGTTGAAGAAGACCAACGCCGTCAGCAGCACGACCGGCAACGCCCGGACCGCCAGCGCGCCGACCATGGTGAAGTGCGACAGCATCATGCGGACCGCCCAGCCGACCACCGAACCGACGCCGAAGCCGGTCAGGATCAGCACGACGGCGATGACGGCGGCCTGCTGCGGCAGCTGCGCAGCGTCTCCCGTCGCCACGCCGACGGACACCACCACCACGACCGACGCCGTCGCTATCGTCGCGCGCGCCCGCCCGTTGCGCGATCGCGACACCAGCCAGCCGACGACCGCCATCAGCGGGAGGCTGAGGCCGACGACGACGAGCACGAGCAGCTCCGAAGTCGTTGGTGTGCCGGTGATTTCGACGTCGTGGCCGCCGGTGATCAGATACACCAGCAGGATGCAGGCCTGCAGCGCCGCGTACGCCGCGAGCACCGGCGCCGCGCGCGGCCAGAGCCGGCGCCACCGGGCGCGCCTCGTCAGTACGGACGGCAAACCCCGCGCTAGGAACCAGCTTTCAGCCGCGCCGTTCACCGGACCGCGGCGGCGCGGGGCGCGGCGCAGACTTAGGTCCATGGCGGCTCACCCTACGACGGGCGCCCCGCTCGCGCTGGTCGTTGAGCGACTAGGGCCGCCTTCTCAACGCCCCGCCGCGCGGGGCGCATCGTCGGCGGGCCTAGCCCGATTGCCCGCCTTCTCAACGCCCCGCCGCGCGGGGCGCATCGTCGGCGGGCCTACGCTTAGGCCATGCAACGGATTATCGGGACGGAGGTCGAGTACGGCATTTCATCGCCGTCGGACCCGACGGCCAACCCGATCCTCACTTCGACCCAGGCGGTGCTGGCCTATGCCGCCGCCGCCGGCATTCAGCGCGCCAAACGCACCCGCTGGGACTACGAGGTGGAATCACCGTTGCGGGACGCCCGCGGTTTTGATCTGAGCCGCTCGGCGGGCCCGCCTCCAGTGGTCGACGCCGACGAAGTCGGCGCGGCCAACATGATCCTGACCAACGGCGCGCGGCTCTACGTCGACCACGCCCACCCCGAATACTCGGCGCCCGAGTGCACCGACCCGCTGGACGCGGTGATCTGGGACAAGGCCGGCGAACGCGTCATGGAGGCCGCCGCCAGGCACGTCGCCAGCGTGCCCGGGGCCGCCAAGCTGCAGCTCTACAAGAACAACGTCGACGGCAAGGGCGCCTCCTACGGGTCGCACGAGAACTACCTGATGTCGCGGCAGACACCGTTTTCGTCGATCATCGCGGGACTGACCCCTTTCCTGGTATCCCGCCAGGTGGTGACCGGCTCCGGCCGGGTCGGCATCGGGCCCTCCGGCGACGAGCCCGGCTTCCAGCTGTCCCAGCGCTCCGATTACATCGAGGTCGAGGTCGGCCTCGAGACCACCCTCAAGCGCGGCATCATCAACACCCGCGACGAACCGCACGCCGACGCGGACCGATACCGCCGGCTGCACGTCATCATCGGCGACGCCAACCTCGCCGAGACGTCGACCTACCTCAAGCTGGGCACGACGGCGCTGGTGCTGGACTTGATCGAGGTCGGCCCGGAACACGGGATCGACCTGAGCGACCTGGTGCTGGCCCGGCCGGTGCACGCGGTCCATGCGATCAGCCGCGATCCGTCGCTGCGGGTCGCCGTGGCCCTTGCCGACGGGCGGGAATTGACCGGCCTTGCGTTGCAACGGATTTACCTGGATCGGGTGGCGAAGCTCGTCGACAGCCGCGACCCCGATCCCCGCGCGGCCGACATCGTGGAGACCTGGGCGCAGGTGCTCGACCAACTCGAGCGGGACCCGATGGAGTGCGCCGAGCTGCTCGACTGGCCCGCCAAGCTGCGCCTGCTCGAGGGTTTCCGTCAGCGAGAGAACCTGAGCTGGTCGGCGCCAAGGCTGCACCTCGTCGACCTGCAATATTCCGACGTCCGGCTGGACAAGGGCCTGTACAACCGGCTCGTCGCCCGCGGCTCGATGAAGCGGTTGGTCACCGAGCACCAGGTGCTGGAGGCGGTGGACAACCCGCCGACCGACACGCGCGCGTACTTCCGCGGTGAGTGCCTGCGCAGGTTCGGTGCCGACATCGCCGCGGCCAGCTGGGACTCGGTCATCTTCGACCTCGGCGGTGACTCGTTGGTGCGCATACCGACGCTGGAGCCGCTGCGGGGCAGCAAGGCGCACGTCGGGGCGCTGCTGGACTCGGTGGATAGCGCCGCCGAACTGGTCGAACAACTCACCAGCTAAGCCGGTTAAACCGGGGAACGTCGGGGTTGACCGGTAGGGTAGAGATACCAGCGAGCAGTGTGGCTTAAAAGGCAAGCGAGCCGCTGAACAAGTTCAGATGAAGCAGGAGGCCGGCGATGGCTCAAGAGCAGACCAAGCGTGGCGGTGGTGGTGGCGACGACGACGATCTCGCCGACAGCACGGCCGCGGGCCAGGAGCGCCGCGAGAAGCTAGCCGAGGACACCGACGATCTGCTCGACGAGATCGACGACGTGCTCGAAGAGAACGCCGAAGATTTCGTCCGGGCATACGTCCAAAAGGGCGGACAGTGACCTGGCCCTTCTCCGATCGCCTGTCCACTAACTCCGCATTCCCGGGAACCCCCGCCGTAGACCTGTCGTCGTTTGCTGACTTCCTGCGCCGCCAAGCGCCGGAGCTGCTGCCGGCGAGCCTCGGTGGCGGTGCCCACGCCGATGGGGTGGGCTCGCAGCTGCCGCACGGCACCACCATCGTCGCCCTGAAGTTTCCCGGTGGCGTCGTCATCGCCGGGGACCGTCGCTCGACCCAGGGCAACATGATCGCCGGGCGCGACGTGAAAAAGGTCTATGTGACCGACGACTACACGGCGACCGGCATCGCGGGCACCGCGGCCATCGCCGTGGAGTTCGCCCGCCTCTACGCCGTCGAACTCGAGCACTACGAGAAGCTCGAAGGCGTGCCGCTCACGTTTGCCGGCAAGGTGAACCGACTGGCGATCATGGTGCGCGGAAACCTGGCCGCGGCGATGCAGGGCCTGGTGGCTCTGCCGCTGCTGGCGGGGTACGACATCGACGCGCCCGACCCCGAAGGCGCCGGCCGGATCGTCTCGTTCGACGCCGCCGGCGGCTGGAACCTGGAGGAAGAGGGTTATCAGTCGGTGGGGTCGGGCTCGATCTTCGCCAAGTCCTCCATAAAGAAGTTGTATTCGCGGGTCGTCGATGCCGATTCGGCGGTGCGGGTGGCCGTCGAGGCGCTCTACGACGCCGCCGATGACGACTCCGCCACCGGCGGGCCTGACTTGGTTCGGGGCATCTACCCGACGGCGGTCACCATCGGCGCCGAGGGGGCGGCCGAGGTGCCCGAGAGCCGGATCGCCGAGCTCGCCCGCGAGGTGATCGAAAGCCGCTCACGCGCAGACACTTTCGGCCCCGACGGTGGTGAGAAGTGAGCTTCCCGTATTTCATATCGCCCGAGCAGGCGATGCGCGAGCGCAGCGAGCTCGCGCGCAAAGGCATCGCGCGCGGCAAGAGCGTGGTGGCGCTGGTCTACGCCGGTGGTGTGCTGTTCGTGGCGGAGAACCCGTCGCGGTCCCTGCAGAAGATCAGTGAGCTCTACGATCGCGTCGGCTTCGCGGCCGCCGGCAAGTTCAACGAATTCGACAACCTGCGCCGCGGCGGAATCCAGTTCGCCGACACCCGGGGCTACGCCTACGACCGCCGCGACGTCACGGGACGCCAGCTGGCCAACGTCTACGCGCAGACCCTGGGCACCATTTTCACCGAGCAGGCTAAGCCGTACGAGGTGGAATTGTGCGTCGCCGAGGTGGCGCACTACGGCGAGACGAAACCGCCTGAGCTGTATCGCATCACCTACGACGGGTCGATCGCCGACGAGCCGCACTTCGTGGTGATGGGCGGCACCACCGAGCCGATCACGACCGCGCTCAAGGAGTCCTACGCGGAGAACGCCGACTTGCGCGAGGCGACCAAAATCGCCGTGAAGGCGCTGCGGGCCGGCAGCACCGACGGTTCAGGCGGGGACCAGCCCTCCCCGGACGTGGGCAGCCTGGAGGTCGCCATCCTGGACGTCAACCGGCCACGCCGGGCGTTCCGGCGCATCAACCGGGCCACGTTGGAAGGTCTGCTGCAAGAGGGCGATTCGAGGCAGTCGGAAACCAACGGCGAAGCGCCGGAATCCAACGGCGACGCCGCCGGCTGACTCGGGCCCGCCGCGTGCGGTGTTCGCTACGGGCTGAACACCGCGCCCGCGGGTGTCCGAGTTGTCGACGTCCCGTTGCGGTCCCCAGGCGGTGCCCTGGCGGGCTTCGCGAAACTCGTCCGGATCCGTAGGCGCGGCTTCCGCACCGTCCCGGTCAGACAACCAGTACGCTCGATTACGTGCAGCGACGAATTATGGGCATCGAGACCGAGTTCGGTGTCACCTGCACGTTCCACGGCCATCGCCGGCTGTCGCCGGACGAGGTCGCCCGATACCTGTTCCGGCGCGTCGTGTCGTGGGGGCGCAGCTCGAACGTTTTTCTTCGCAACGGCGCCCGCCTGTACCTCGACGTGGGCAGCCACCCCGAGTACGCGACGGCCGAGTGCGACAGCCTGGTGCAGCTGGTCACCCACGACCGGGCCGGCGAATGGGTGCTGGAAGACCTGCTGATCGACGCCGAGCAGCGGCTGGCCGACGAGGGCATCGGTGGCGACATCTACCTGTTCAAGAACAACACCGACTCGGCGGGCAACTCGTATGGCTGCCACGAGAACTACCTGATCGTGCGGGCCGGCGAGTTCTCCCGGATCTCCGATGTGCTGCTGCCGTTCCTGGTCACGCGCCAGCTGATCTGCGGGGCCGGCAAGGTGCTGCAGACCCCGAAGGCGGCGACGTTCTGCCTGTCGCAACGCGCCGAGCACATCTGGGAGGGCGTCTCCTCGGCTACCACCCGCAGCCGTCCGATCATCAACACCCGAGACGAGCCGCACGCTGACGCCGAGAAGTACCGGCGGCTGCACGTGATCGTCGGCGACTCCAACATGTGCGAGACCACCACCATGCTCAAGGTGGGCACCGCCGCGCTGGTGCTGGAGATGATCGAGGCCGGCGTCCCCTTCCGTGACTTCTCGCTGGACAACCCGATCCGCGCCATCCGCGAGGTCAGCCACGACATCACCGGGCGGCGGCCCGTGCGGCTGGCCGGCGGCCGGCAGGCCAGCGCCCTGGACATCCAGCGCGAGTACTACAGCCGCGCCGTCGAACACCTGCAGACCCGCGAGCCCAACGCCCAGATCGAGCAGGTCGTCGACCTGTGGGGGCGTCAGCTAGACGCCGTCGAGAGCCAGGACTTCGCCAAGGTGGACACCGAGATCGACTGGGTGATCAAGCGCAAGCTGTTCCAGCGCTACCAGGACCGCTACAGCATGGAGCTGTCCGACCCCAAGATCGCCCAGCTGGACCTGGCCTATCACGACATCAAGCGTGGGCGCGGCGTGTTCGACCTGCTGCAGCGCAAGGGCCTGGCGGCGCGCGTCACCACCGACGAGGAGATAGCGGAGGCCGTCGACCACCCGCCGCAGACCACCCGGGCGCGGCTGCGCGGCGAATTCATCAGCGCCGCTCAGGCTGCGGGCCGCGACTTCACCGTCGACTGGGTGCACCTCAAGCTCAACGACCAGGCCCAGCGGACCGTGTTGTGCAAGGACCCCTTCCGGGCGGTCGACGAGCGGGTCAAGCGGCTGATCGCCAGCATGTAGTTTCTGGTCACAGCTGCCACACCCGTCGCTCGTACCCACCGATGCGCGCCACGACTGATATCGCGGGCGCTATCAAATCCGTCGAGCCGGTGGTCCCGGCGAACTAGTGACTGATGTGCCAATTGTGAAAACTGCGACTCGCAGGCCGGTGCAGGCGCACCACGGGCGACGGTTATAACCTGGTGCGAATGGCGACCTCGAAAGTCGAGCGGTTGGTCAATCTCGTCATCGCCCTGCTGTCCACCCGCGGCTACATCAGCGCGGAGAAGATCAGGTCCAGCGTGGCCGGTTACGCGGACAGCCCGAGCGCCGAGGCCTTCTCCCGCATGTTCGAGCGGGACAAGAACGAGCTGCGCGACCTGGGCATCCCGCTCGAGGTGGGCAGGGCGTCGGCCATGGAGCCCACCGAGGGGTACCGGATCAACCGGGACGCCTACGCGCTGCCGGCGGTCGAGCTGACTCCCGACGAGGCGGCCGCGGTAGCCGTCGCGACCCAATTGTGGGAGTCGCCCGAATTGATCACCGCCACCCAGGGTGCGCTGCTCAAGCTGCGCGCCGCGGGCGTGGACGTCGACCCCGATGCGCCGGTGGCGATCGCCTCACCGGCCGGGGTGCCCGGGCTGCGCGGTTCGGAAGAGGTTCTCGGAATCCTGCTGTCGGCCATCGATTCCCGGCAGGCGGTGCAGTTCCCGCACCGGCCCTCGCGCGCCGAGCCGTACAGCGTGCGCACCGTGGAGCCGTGGGGCGTCGTCACCCAGAAGGGCCGCTGGTACCTGGTGGGTCATGATCGCGACCGCGACGCCACCCGGACCTTCCGGCTGTCGCGGATCGGCGCCGAGGTCCGGCCGATCGGCCCGGCCGGGGCGGTGGTGGTGCCCGCGGATGTGGATTTGCGCCATATCGTGGCCCGGACGATCGCCGAGACGCCGACCGGTGGGCAGGCGCGGGTATGGGTCGCCGACGGGCGGGCCACCGCGCTGCGGCGCGCTGGGCGGTCCACCGGCGCGCGGCAACTGGGCGGCCGCGACGGGGAGGTGATCGAACTGGACATCGGGTCCAGCGACCGGCTGGCGGGCGACATCGCCGGCTATGGGGCCGACGCGGTCGTGCTCGAACCGCAGCAGCTGCGCGACGACGTCCTGGCGCGGCTTGGCTCCCACCTGGACGGCGGGGGGCCGTCGTGACCGCCATATCCACACGCCTGGTCCGGCTGCTCAACATGGTGCCGTACTTCCAGGCCAACCCGCGGGTCACCCGCGCCAAGGCCGCCGCCGACCTCGGGGTGTCCGCCAAGCAGCTGGAAGAGGACCTCAACCAGCTCTGGATGTGCGGGCTGCCCGGCTACTACCCGGGAGACCTGATCGACTTCCAATTCGCCGGCGACACCATCGAGGTCACCTTCTCCGCGGGCATCGACCGGCCCCTCAAACTCACCTCGCCCGAGGCCACCGGTCTGCTCGTGGCCCTGCGCGCGCTCGCCGACATTCCGGGCGTCGTGGATCCGGAGGCGGCGCGCAGCGCGATCGCCAAGATCGAGGCCGCGGCGGGTGCCGTCGGGCAGGACGCCACCGGGTCGGCGGCAGCGGTCGACGAGCAGGCACCCGCGGAGAGCCACGCCGCGGCCGCGGTGCGCACCGCGGTGCAGTCCAAACACGCGCTGGCCATCGACTATTACTCCGCGTCGCACGACACCCTGACCAGCCGGATCGTCGACCCCATCCGCGTGCTGCTGATCGGCGGCCACAGCTACCTGGAGGCCTGGTCACGCGAGGCCGAAGGGGTGCGGCTGTTCCGCTTCGACCGCATCGTCGACGCCACCGAGTTGGACGAGCCGGCGGCCCCGCCCGAACTGGCGCTACAGGCGCCGCCGGACACCTCCCTGTTCGACGGCGACCCGTCGCTGCCGTCGGCCAGGCTGCGGATCGCGCCGTCGGCGTCGTGGATGTTCGAGTACTACCCGATGCGCGACGTGCGGGAGCTGCCGGACGGGTCCTGCGAGGCGGTGATGACCTACGCCTCCGAGGACTGGATGACCCGCCTCGTGCTGGGCTTCGGGTCGGCCGTGCGGGTGCTTGAACCGGAGTCGCTGGCGGTACGTGTCCGGGATGCGGCGGCGGCGGCCCTCGAGTCCTACCGGGCGCTTGCCCCCTGAGGCCACGGCGCGGGCGGTCCGGTGTATCGCCGCGCTGCGGTAGCATCGGGTAGACGTCTGGAGGTAATCAAAGTGGGCAGTCTTAGTCCGTGGCACTGGGCGATCCTCGCCGTGGTGGTGATCCTGCTCTTCGGTGCCAAGAAGCTCCCCGATGCAGCACGTTCGCTGGGCAAGTCGATGCGCATCTTCAAGTCTGAGCTGCGCGAAATGCAGACCGAGAACAAAGCGGAGTCGTCGGCTTTGGAGACCAACAGCGCGACCAACAGCGCCCCCTCCGCGGCGAACCCCACTCCCGTGCAGTCGCAGCGTGTCGACGCTCCGGCGGCCGAGCAGGGGCACACCGAAGCACGCCCGGCGTAGCCCGCCGTCATCGTCGCGGGGCCCGAGCGCTACTGAACGAGCGTCGTGAAAGTTTTCAAGGTTTCAGCGCGCACTGCCGGCGTGCTGAAGCGTCTCAATCCGCGTAACAGGCGCAGCCGCACCAACCCCGACGCGACGATGTCGCTCGTCGATCACCTGACCGAGCTGCGCACCCGGTTGCTGCTGTCGCTGGCCGCCATCTTGATCACCACGATCTTCGGGTTCTTCTGGTATTCGCACTCGATCTTCGGGCTGGAAAGCCTCGGCGAGTGGCTGCGCCACCCGTACTGTTCCCTGCCTCAGTCGGCGCGCGCCAGCATCAGCGCCGACGGTCAATGCCGGCTGCTGGCCACGGCGCCGTTCGACCAGTTCATGTTGCGGCTCAAGGTCGGGCTGACCGCCGGGGTCGTGCTGGCCTGCCCGGTGTGGTTCTACGAACTCTGGGCGTTCATCACGCCGGGGCTGTACCAAAAGGAGCGCCGCTTCGCGGTCGGATTCGTGATCCCCGCGGCGGCGCTGTTCGTCACGGGCGCGATCCTGGCCTACTTCGTGCTGTCCAAAGCGCTGGGCTTCCTGCTGACGGTCGGCAGCGACGTGCAGGTGACCGCGCTGTCCGGGGACCGGTACTTCGGGTTTCTGATCAACCTGCTGGTGGTGTTCGGGGTCAGCTTCGAGTTCCCGTTGCTCATCGTGATGCTCAACATGACGGGCGTGCTGACCTACGAGCGGCTCAAGTCCTGGCGGCGCGGCCTGATCTTCGGGATGTTCGTGTTCGCCGCGGTTTTCACGCCCGGGTCCGATCCGTTCTCGATGACCGCGTTGGGCGTGGCGCTGTCGGTGCTGCTGGAGTTCGCCATCCAGATCGCCCGCCTGCATGACAGGCGGAAGGCAAAGCGCGAAGCGCAGACCGCGATCCCGGACGACGAGGCCTCGGTCATCGAGGCGCCCGCACCGATACACGAGCCGGCGCGGGAGCCGTCGTTCACCGCCGGCCAGCATGACGATGTCACCTAAACCGTCGGTGCCGAAGGACGCAACGGAGCTCGTCGAGCTGACCCGGTTCACCGCCGAATTGCCCTTCGCGCTCGACGGTTTCCAGCAGCGCGCATGCGCGGCGCTGGAACGAGGCCACGGCGTGCTGGTGTGCGCCCCGACCGGCGCCGGCAAGACGGTGGTGGGGGAGTTCGCCGTGCACCTGGCGCTGGCCGCCGGCGGCAAGTGCTTCTACACCACGCCACTCAAGGCGCTGAGCAACCAGAAGCACACCGATCTGATCGCGCGCTACGGCCGCGACCGGATCGGCCTGCTGACCGGTGATATGTCGGTGAACGCCGACGCCCCCGTGGTGGTGATGACCACCGAGGTGCTGCGCAACATGCTTTACGCCGATTCGCCTGCGCTGCAAGGGCTTTCCTACGTCGTGATGGATGAGGTGCATTTCCTGGCCGACCGGATGCGCGGCCCGGTGTGGGAGGAAGTGATCCTGCACCTGCCCGACGAGGTGCGGGTGGTCAGCCTGTCGGCGACGGTGAGCAACGCCGAGGAATTCGGCGGCTGGATCCAGACGGTGCGGGGCGATACCACCGTGGTGGTCGACGAGCACCGGCCGGTGCCGTTGTGGCAGCACGTGTTGGTGGGCAAGCGGCTCTTCGACCTTTTCGACTACCGCAGCTCGGAAGCCGGCGGGCAGCCGGTCGCCGGCCACGAGGCGCGCGTCAGCCCGGACCTGGTGCGCCACATCGCGCATCGCCGGGAGGCCGACCGGATGTCGGACTGGCAGCCGCGGCGCGGGCGCGGTGGACGCGGCGCGCCCGGCCGGCCGCGGTTCTACCGGCCACCGGGGCGGGCGGACGTGATCGCGACGCTGGACTCCGAGGGGCTGCTGCCGGCGATCACGTTCGTGTTCTCTCGAGCCGGCTGCGACGCCGCCGTCCAGCAGTGTCTGCGCTCGCCGCTCCGGTTGACCACCGAGGAGGAACGGGCGCAGGTCGCCGAGGTGATCGACCACCGCTGCGGCGATCTCGCCGACGCCGACCTGGCGGTGCTCGGTTACTACGAGTGGCGGGAGGGGCTGCTGCGCGGCCTGGCGGCCCACCACGCCGGGATGCTGCCGGTGTTCCGGCACACCGTCGAGGAGCTGTTCACCGCCGGTCTGGTCAAGGCGGTGTTTGCGACCGAGACGCTGGCGCTCGGCATCAACATGCCCGCCCGCACGGTGGTGCTCGAGCGGCTGGTCAAGTTCAACGGCGAGCAGCACATGCCGCTGACACCGGGGGAGTACACGCAGCTGACGGGCCGCGCCGGGCGGCGCGGCATCGACGTCGAGGGTCACGCGGTGGTCCTGTGGAATCCCACGGACGAGAACACCGAGCCGTCCGCCGTGGCGGGCCTCGCCTCCACCCGCACCTTCCCGCTGCGCAGCTCGTTCGCCCCGTCGTACAACATGACGATCAACCTGGTGCAGCAGATGGGGCCCGAGCAGGCGCACCGGCTGCTGGAGCAGTCGTTCGCCCAGTATCAGGCCGACCGCTCCGTCGTCGGCCTGGTCCGCGGAATCGAGCGCGGCAACGCGATGCTCGCCGAGATCGCCGCCGAGCTGGGCGGCCCGCAGGCCCCGATCCTCGACTACGCGCGGCTGCGCGCTCGCATTTCGGAGATGGAGCGCGCGCAGTCCCGCGCGTCGCGTCTGCAGCGCCGTCAGGCGGCCAGCGACGCCCTGGCCGCACTGCGGCGCGGCGACATCATCAACATCACCCATGGCAGGCGCGGCGGGCTGGCGGTGGTGCTGGAATCGGCCCGCGACGGCGATGACCCGCGCCCGTTGGTGCTCACGGAAAACCGCTGGGCGGGAAGGATTTCCACGGCCGACTACTCGGGCGCGTCGGCTCCGGTCGGCTCGATGCCATTGCCCAAGCGGGTCGAGCACCGCCAGCCGCGGGTCCGGCGTGACCTGGCGTCAGCGCTGCGGTCGGCGGCGGCCGGGCTGGCCGTTCCGGCCAGGCGCCGCGGCGGCCGTGGCGACCACGACGGGGCGTTCCACGACCCGGAGCTGGCCTCGTTGCGGGAGGAGCTGCGCCGGCACCCGTCGCACAACAGCGCCGGGCTGGAGTCGCGAGTCCGGCAGGCCGAGCGGTATCTGCGCATCGAACGGGACAACGCGCAGCTGGAGAAAAAGGTTGCCGCCGCGACCAATTCGCTGGCGCGGACCTTCGACCGGATCGTCGGCCTGCTCACCGAGCGCGGCTTCATCCAGGGCCCGGAGACCGATCCCCACGTCACCGACGACGGCCGGCTGCTGGCCCGCATCTACAGCGAGAGCGATCTGCTGGTCGCCGAGTGCCTGCGGACCGGCGCGTGGGCCGATCTGAAACCGCCCGAGTTGGCGGCGGTGGTCTCGGCGGTCCTGTACGAGAGCCGCGGTGGTGAAGGCCCGCGCGCGGCGTTCGCCGCCGAGGCGCCCACTCAGCGGGTGCGACAGGCGTTGCAGCAAACGTCGCGGCTGTCGTACGCGTTGCGCTCCGACGAGCAGACCCATCGGATCGCGCCGAGCCGGGAACCCGACGACGGCTTCGTCAACGTCATCTATCGCTGGGCCAAGACCGGTGACCTGGCCGCGGCCCTGGCGGCCGTCGACCCGGCCGGCGCCGGCTCGCCGCTGCTGGCGGGTGATTTCGTCCGCTGGTGCCGCCAGGTGCTGGATCTGTTGGACCAGGTCCGCAACGCCGCCCCCGATCCCGAGTTGCGGGCCACGGCCAAGCGCGCCATCAATGACGTTCGGCGCGGCGTCGTCGCTGTTGACGCCGGGTAGGCTGTGCCGAAGCTACCGTAGATCCAATCAATCACAACGCCGAGAGTGCGTGCCAAGACACTAAGGGGCTGAGGAGAGACGATGAGCGGACCGCAGGGACCGGAGCAGCAGTGGCAACCGCCCGGCCAAGGTAGCGATCAGTCGTCCGAACCGACCCAGGTCGGTTCGCCGTGGCAGCAGCAGCCGGGCCAGGAGGCGACGTGGCAGGCCCCGGCATACACGCCGCCCGCCGAGTACCCGCAGTACCAGCAGCCGGCCGAACAGGCGTATCCGCAGCAATACCCCCAGCAGCCCGGCTACGCGCAGCCCGGCCAGTACGCGCAGCCCGGCCAGTACGGCCAGCCGGGTCAGTACGGCCAGCCGGGTCAGTACGGGCAGCCGGGCCAGTATGGCCAGCCCGGCCAGTATGGCCAGCCCGGGCAGTACGGGCAGCCGGGCCAGTACCCGCAGCAGTACGCGCCATATGAGCAGCAGCCGCCCAAGAAGCGGTCGGTCGCCGTGATCGCCGGCGTGGGCGGGGTGATCGCCTTCCTGCTCATCGCCGTCGTGCTGGTGCTCGGCTTCTGGCAGCCCGGGTTCTTCGTCACCACCAAGCTGGACGTGAATAAGGCGCAGGCGGGTGTGCAGCAGGTCCTTTCCGACGAAACCAACGGTTACGGCGCCAAGAACGTCCAAAACGTCAAGTGCAACCACGGCCAGAACCCGACCGTCAAAAAGGGCGCCACGTTCGACTGCGACGTCAGCATCGACGGAGCCCCCAAGCACGTGACGGTGACCTTCCAGGACAACAAGGGCACCTACGAAGTGGGCCGCCCGCAGTAGTCGGTCAGTCCGGCAGCGCGTCGAGCGCTTTCTGCAACCGCCCTATCGACGACCCGACGCCCAGTCGGGTCGCCAGCTCCGCGGTGCGGTGCGGGTCGTCGGCCGCCAGCGGCAGGGCGTCGGTCGGGGTCGACAGGCTGACGGGTGCGTCGGTGGCCACCCGGACCACTTGTTCCGCGGCGTCGATGTAGTCCGTCGCGCCCAGCAGTTTCGAGCGCAGACCCTTGGCCATCTTCGATTTCGGATCGTGGGCGGCCGCCAGGATCTGTTCGAGCGAGCCGTGCTGGGCCAGCAGGGTCGCGGCCGTCTTCTCCCCGACACCCGGGACGCCCGGCAGGCCATCGGAGGGATCGCCGCGCATCAGCGCGAACTCGGCGTAGGCGGCGCCGGCCCGGTGTTCGGGCACGCCGTAGTGTTCGGCGACCTCCGCCGGACCGAACAGGGTGGCCTTGGTCAGCCCCCGGCCCAGGTAGAGGACTCGGACGGGCACCGGATCGTCGGACACCACCTGCAGCAGGTCGCGGTCGCCGCTGACCACCACCACGGGGTCGTGGCGTTCGCGGGCGGCCAGCGTGCCGAGCACATCGTCGGCCTCGAAACCTTCGGCGCCTGCCGTCGGGATGCCGAAGGCGTCCAGCAACTCCATGATCATGTCGATCTGCGGCGTCAGATCGTCGGGGACCTCCTCGACGTCGGGTTCGCCCTCGGGCTCGGCTTCCGCGACTCGATGCGCCTTGTAGGACGGGACGAGGTCCACCCGGAATTGCGGCCGCCAATCCAGGTCCAGGCAGACCACCAGCCGGCTGGGACGCTGCTGGCTGATCACGACGGCCATCGAGTCGATGAATCCGCGGACGGCGTTGACCGGCCGGCCGTCGGGGGAGGTGATCGACGACGGCACCCCGAAATACGACCGGAACCACATGCTGGCCCCGTCGAGCAGCAATAGCGGCGGTTCGCCGGTCGTACGTGGGGCCGATGGCATGCGGGTTATCGTCTCACGCTGCCGGGCGTCGGCTTCTCGTCGACCACCCAACGTAATCGGCGCACCAAGTCGGCGTTCGTCGGACCGGTTAGCCTGGCTGCCATGGAATCTCATCGGTTCGACACCGGGGTGTATGCCCACCGGCTGGCGGCGGCGGCCGCCGCGACCGCCGACGCGGGGTTGTCCGGCCTGGTGATCACTCCCGGGTACGACCTGCGCTACCTGGTGGGGTCGCGCGCCCAGACGCTCGAGCGGTTCACCGCGCTGGTGCTGCCGGCGTCCGGGGACCCGACGGTAGTGGTGCCGCGGCTGGAGCTGGCGTCGCTCAAGGGGTCGGCGATCGCGGAACTGGGTCTGGCGGTGCGGGATTGGGTCGACGGGGACGACCCCTACCAATTGGTGGGCGCCGCGTTGGGGGGTGCTCCCGCCGCGACCGCCGTCACCGACTCCATGCCGGCGCTGCACCTGCTGCCGCTGGCCGGTGTCCTGGGGGTATTGCCGATCCTGGCCACCGGCGTGATGCGGACGCTGCGGATGGTCAAGGAGGAATGCGAGATCGATGCGCTGCGCAAAGCCGGCGCGGCCATCGACCGCGTGCACGCTAGGGTGCCGGAGTTTCTGGTCCCCGGCCGCACCGAGGCCGACGTGGCCGCCGACATCGCGGAAGCGATTGTCGCCGAGGGCCATTCGGAGGTGGCGTTCATCATCGTCGGCTCCGGTCCGCACGGCGCGGACCCCCACCATGGCTACTCGGACCGCGAACTGCAGGTGGGTGACATCGTCGTCGTCGATATCGGCGGCGCCTACGAGCCGGGTTATCATTCCGACTCGACCCGCACCTACAGCATCGGTGAGCCAAATCCTGAAGTAGCACAACATTATTCGGTGCTGCATCGGGCACAACTGGCGGCCGTGGATGCGGTGCGCCCGGGCGTGACGGCCGAACAGGTCGACGCGGCGGCGCGCGATGTGCTTGCTGCCGCCGGACTCGGGGAGGTGTTCGTGCACCGCACCGGCCACGGCATCGGGTTATCGGTGCACGAGGAGCCCTACATCGTCGCGGGCAACAACCTGCCGCTGGCCGCGGGCATGGCCTTCTCGATCGAGCCCGGGATCTATTTTCCGGGCCGGTGGGGCGCCCGCATCGAGGACATCGTCGTCGTGACCGAAGACGGCGCCCTGCCCGTCAACAACCGGCCGCACGAGCTCATCGTGGTGCCGGTGCCGTAGCAGCCGAGGCGCACCGGCGCGTACGTTGGGGCTTGATGTCACTTCTGGATTTGACTCTCCTCCCGATCCGCATCGCACGCCACATCGCCGACACGCTGGTCCATCCCGCCGCGACGGCACCGGCACCAGCAGCTGAGCTCGTCGTGGTCGACGGCATGCCCGAGGGGGTGCCGCCGGCGGCGCTGCGCCCAGAGCCGCAACTACCGGTGCCGTCGGGATGGCCGTTCGGGGAAGAGTTTCCGCGCACGTGCGGCGCGGGCCGGTTGGCCGGCGGTGCCCTGTTCTGGACCGACTTTCTGTACGACGACCACGGGGCGACCGGCCTGCCGATCGGTGACCTGAAAGTGCAGGCGCCGCCGCGCGGCACCTACATCTATCCCGACGGCCCGGCGGCCCGCAACGGCGCCGACATTTTCCGGGTGGCGGTCGGGCTCACCGCGACCCACACGTGGTGGCGGATCGACTGGAACACACTGGTGGACGCGTCGGTCCCCATCGCCCTGTTCACTTTCGACACCGGTCCCGCCCGCAGCGCGCCGGAGCAGTGGCCCGCGGGGGCCGGGGTGCGCTCGCCCGGAATCGACATGGCCCTGCTGGTTTCCGGTAGCGGAGCCGCGCTGATCGACCTCACCACCCAGTCCACGACGCCCGTGCAACACAGCGTCGACATGGGGTCCCGATCGTTCCTCGCGCAGCTGCCGCGGACCCTGCTCGAGCCGGCCGGAAGCTGGACGGTGCGGCTGGCAGCGGGGTTGGCCAACGCGGCGGGCGACGGGTTCGCCGACGTGCCGGCCGAGCACGGCGCGCTGCCCGGGCAACCCAACGTCTACAACGTGGCCTTCCGCACCACCGAGCAGGAGGCGCCGCACCTGAACTTCTGGTCGGACGCCGCCCAGGCCGACGCGCTGACCCATGGCGACGTGTCGAAGTTCGCCCTGACCGTGGACTGGGATCGGTTGGCAGCCGGCGAGACCGAGCCCGAGCCGGTGATCACCGGGCCGTCGACCCGGTGGTACGTGTCCTCGATCGAGCTGGGTCAGGGCTTGGAACAAGGGTGGGCCGCCGACGACATCTTGAGCACCAAGCCGCAATTCCTCGGTCGGGTGCAGCCGTATTCGGTGTGCCTGCCTTCGACTTTCAAGCCCGGACGGATGCTGCCGTTGACCCTGCTGCTGCATTCGCTGGCGCTGGGGCAGAGCCAATTCGCCGCGATCGACCCCCGCCTGCTGCACGAGGTGTGCGAGGGGCGCGACTCGGTGGTGATCACGCCGCTGGCCCGTGGCCCGTCGACGTGGTACTTCGACACCGGAGAACTGGATGTCTGGGAAGTGTGGGCGCGCGTCGCCGAACAACTGGGCACCGATCCCAATCGCACGGTGATCTCCGGCTACTCGATGGGCGGCTACGCGGCTTACAAGCTGGGATTGACCTACCCGCAGGTGTTTTCGCAGGCGGTGGTGCTCGCGGGGCCGCCGACGTGCGGGGTGCGGCTACTTCCCGACGTCGACATCCCGGCCGACCTCGACCCGGACTCGCCCTGTGCCCGCGAGGGCGACACGTGGAAGCTGCTGGTCAACGCACGCTGGCTGCCCTATGTGATCGCGCACGGGTTGGTCGACGAGCTGGTGCCGTTCCCGTCGGCCGCCGAGCAGGCCCTCGAACTCGATCGGCTGGGCTACCGACATCGCTTCACGGTGTATCCGCTCGAGGATCACCTCGCCTGGGTGTTGCAGGACAAGTTCGAAGACCCGATCGCCCACATGGAAACCGGCCTGCGCCAGGCCGATCCGGGGCACATCACGTTCGCCTGGCACCCGCAATTGGTGCGCGACGACCTGGGCATCGGGCCGCATCGGGTCTGGTGGTTGTCCGGCCTGGCCGCGGACCCTGCGGTGACGGCGCGGCGCGGGGCCATCGCCGAAGTCGACGCGCGTTCGTATGCGCGCCCTGACCCGACACACACCGTTCGGCACCATCGCGGGTTCGTGCTGAACTTCGACCCGACCCCGGGCGTGTACAGCGAATTGGACTGGCGGGTAGGCCCGCCCGTGAGTCCGCTGCCGTATCTCACGCTGCGGCTCACTGGCGTCGCCGCAATCACGGTGGATGTGCGGCGCGCTGGCCTGGCCACGTTGCCGGCGTCGACCATCATGATGGCCACCGATACCGCCGCGCGGATCACGCTGAGCGGCCTGCCCGCCGGGGTCAGCGTTCACCTCGACGGCCAACCGGCCGAACCGACCGTGGCGGTGCCGGTGGGACGGCACCGCATCACGCTGGCCGCGCGGGCTGTTGATAAATGAGTTGCGGCTTTGCAGAGATCCTCGCTAGCTTTTCCAAGCCATCATTGGGTGAATAGCGGCCGCGCGCGGTTCCGGCGAGAATTCGCGCGTGGCTCCGTTGGTGGTTGATCCCGAGGCGATGTTCGTCGCGGGGAGCGCCGTGGATGCTGTCGGCGAGGGCTTGGCGGCAGCATTGGGACCGCTCACCGCGGGCTTCGGGATCAACAGCGGCCAGGATGCGGCCGGGTTAATGTTCGGGTTGGGGTATCGGAATGCGGCCCAGTCGCTGCTGAACGGGGCGGCGGCCGGCATCTTCGCGTGCAGGTACCTGGGGGCCAAGGTGCAGCTGTGCGCGTCCAATTACTCGCGGGCCGAGGCGGCATCCAATGTCCGAGGGAGCGGCCACATGCTGCCGACGCCCGCGCAACCGCAGGACTTCCCGCCTCCGGGCCGCCCCGGGACCGTGGGCGCCGGGGTCGCTCAACCGCTGCTGTGGGCCGTGGTGGAGGCGCTGGTCGACGACGTCTGGCCCAACGGCAACGGGGTCGGAATGCACGCGGCTGCCGGATGTTGGCGAGGCTTCGGCGATGCACTTCGTGCGGTGGGGCACGGGCTTGACGGTCCGAAGTCGGTGGTCGCCGGGCAGCAGGTCCCCGAAGCTCAATTGGTGCAGCAGGTGTTGTCCGAACTGGGCAGCAAATTGGAGAAGCTGGCCGGTCGGTGCGACGACCTGGCAAAGGCTCTGGACGAATTCGCGAACGTTGTGGAGAACGCACAGAACAAGATTCGGGATCTCTTGGGCCGCCTGGCAGGCCTGACCAACCTTGCCCATGACGTGATGTTGATTTTCGAAGGCGATGCGGCCGATGAGCTGGAGAAGATCGTGCGAGACATCAACGACGTCCTGGACAACATGAAGCGGGAAGCGCAGGCCCGCGAGCACGTCATCAAAACGGGGATGCAGATCATCGACGGTCTGGTCGGCGACCTGAAAACCTACGTGCGCGGGCAGCTGGTCGAATTTCTGGGCGAGACCGTCGGCAAGTTCGTGGCGGATGACTTCGCCCTCACCGCGGATGCCGGTGAGGGAATCTTCAAGAGCGCAGTCGGCATTGCCGAATTGCAGGACCAGCTTGACCCGAGCCGGTTCGCCTTCGATCCCAAAGGCGTTGCGGCCAGTTGGGCGGCACTGGATCAGAGTGCGTTCAAATCCATTCCTGTGTATGCGCTTTTCGACCCGAAGGGCGCCGCGAAGAACGACTTAGGAGTCTTGAAAGGTCTTACCCACTGGGATGATCTGACCTCTGGTCGGCCCGGGCTGGGGATCGGGGAAGGCATCTTCGACGGCATGACATTCCTGCTGGGCGGCGGTTTGGCGAAGGCGGGATCGGAAGGTGCGGAGGCGGCGGGTGCTGAAGCCACCGAGGAGGCTACCGAGGGCGAGAAGGCGGCCCAAGGCGCCGCAGGCGCGGCCGGCGAATTGAACGGGGTTGGCGGCACGCTCGCTGATATCGCGACGAACGGCGCCGACCTCACGAAGGGCCTTCAGAATCTCGGCGAAGATCTGCCTAAGGGAGATCCGCTCCCTGGCGGCAGCGCGGTGGCTCTGCCGCCAGGGAAGTTGCCCGAGGTGCCGGTCGAGTCGGCGCCCCACCCGCCGGTTCAACCTCACGGCCCGGCAGATCCGGCGACGGTGCCTCCCGAATCACCCCGAGGGGCCGGCGAGCGACCCGCCCCCGAACCGGTGGGGGGTTCGCACGAGCCGGCTCCGGGTGGAGGTCCACGTGAGCCGGTTACGGCTCCTGGTGCCACTGCGCAGGCTGGGCACGCGGTGGGCGATCGCATGGCATCCGCCGTGCTGCGGCTGGTCGACCATTCGCCGACGCAGCTTCCGGTGTCGCCCGCAAGACCGCCCTTCGAGCCGGCATCCGCCGCGCATTCACCGCGACCAGCTCCGTCCGCGCCGTCCAGCGCGCCGCCCGCCGGGCCGCATTTTGCGTCCCCGAGCGGCCACCCGGCCGAGATGCCCGCACCTGGCGGAGGGCATGTGCCTAATGACGGGCTGCCTCCCGGCGAGCATCCGCATCGAAAGCCGCCGCACGAGGGGAAGCCCGATGAGCACGATGACGGTAAGTCGGGTGACGATCGGAATGGTAGGTCTGACGGGGACGATGGCAAGGATCACGCGAGCAACGAAGACGCCTCATCCGATGGAATCAGCGCAGAAAAGCGGAGTGAGATCATCGCGATGCCGAAAGGCAGTCGACCTGATCCTTCCGAATATTTATCGCCGGACTATATAAAGAACCATCTGCAAAAATTTAGCGATGGTGCTACCCGTTTCATGCCGGCAAGTAACCTCGAGAAATATGGCATTGCTCAGAGAGACGGAACATCGTTCGTAATGCCGCGGAATGAAGCTGATGCAATGCTCGAGGCTTCGGGTGGAAACCTAAGAAGCATGGAAAACGAACTCGGCTTACCCGAAGGCTTCCTTGATTCTAACAACCTTGTCAGGATCGATATCGCAGACCCCGGGGAGTACCACTTAAGAATGCCTTCCGGTAATGAGGCCGGTGCAAATGAACAATGGATTCCAGGTGGTGTCCTCCCCGATGGCGCGTCTGAGGCTGTCATAGACGGTGGAGAAATACCGCCTGATGACTATACTGTAACGAACATCTTCGACCAGAAAGAGATCAGATGACGTTTGACGACACCTATTTCTCTCGAGAAGATAGGTACTCGCTCGGCGTAGAGTCGGAGTCGGGCAGGTATTATGCTTCACTACCGGTAAGCAATGGCGTCGTAGATTATGAAGAATACTACGAACTCACCCCTGATGAATACGATCACTTGCTGCACGATAGGAATGCTGCAATAGAGTTCATCGAAGCATGCCGTAGGCGAGCGCACGATGACCTTCTCATCCAGAAGCCCGGCAGAAACCGAGGAACCCCGGTCTAAAAGAAATGCACGAACAAAGACCTCGTTAAGGGCCGCCGGAAGGGTGCCGCCGGTCTCAGGCAAACCCGGGCAATCAGCCCTACGTCTCGCCCCGATCCAGCAAGCCCGACGACCCGAGCACCCGCTCCACGTACACCTCGATGACCACCCGCCGCGGGTTGGGCCGTGGGGTGCGGTAGCGCTGGGCGTAGCGGAGTTCGGCATCGCGGACGGCGTCGGCATCGCTGTTGACCTTGGACCGGCCCTCCAGCGACAACCACCGCGCGCCGTCGACCTGACTGAGCACCGCCACCCCGCCGCGGTCGGCGTTCACCGCCTTCTGCGAGCCGCCGGTGGTGATCACCCGGGCGATGTGCGTCTTCGGGTCGAAGGTGAACCCCACCGCCACGACATGCGGCGAATTGTCGGCTCGCAGCGTGGTCAGCATGGCCAGATGCCGTTCGGACAGGAACGCCAGCGCATCGTCGGTGAGCCGGGTAGTGGTATTCGCCATCACCGCCCACGCTAGCGCAGGACATAATCGCAGCCGTGGGCGACACGGGCGCGGGACCAGTACTAGTCCTGGGCGGGCGCAGCGAGATCGGCATCGAGCTGGCCCGCCTCCTGGCGCCCGGGGCGACGGTGGTGCTGGCGGCGCGCAAGGCCGACCAACTCGACGACCAGGTCGCCACGCTCAAAGCCGCCGGTGCCAAGACGGTGCACACCAGAGAATTCGACGCCGACGACCTGGATTCCCACGGCGCCCTGGTCGCCGCGGTCATCGCCGACCACGGATCCATCGCCACCGCGATACTGGCCTTCGGAATCCTCGGCGACCAAGCCCTCGCCGAGACGGACGCCGCCCACGCGGTCGCCGTCGTGCACACCGACTACGTCGCCCAGGTCAGCATGCTCACCCACCTGGCGGCCGCGATGCGCGAGGCCGGCACAGGCCGACTGGTCGTGTTTTCCTCGATCGCGGGCGCTCGCGTGCGTCGCGCCAACTACGTCTACGGCTCGGCCAAGGCCGGCCTGGACGGCTTCGCCAGCGGCTTGGCCGACGCCCTGCACGGCACCGGCGTCAAACTGCTGATCGCCCGCCCGGGTTTCGTGATCGGGCGCATGACGCAGGGCATGGATCCCGCGCCGCTGTCCAGCACACCCACCCAGGTGGCCAAAGCGACCGCGCGCGCGCTGGCCAAGGGCCGACGCACCGTGTGGATCCCCTGGGCGCTGGGGCCGGCTGCCGCCGTGATGCGGCTGCTGCCGCAGTTCGTCTGGCGCAGGATGCCGCGATGATCATCGTGGTGGGCATCGGCGCCGACGGCATGGCCGGGCTCGCTCAGACGTCTCGCGATGAATTGCGAAGGGCGACAATAATCTACGGATCGAAAAGGCAACTCGACCTGCTCGACGAAACGCTAACCGCACCCCGCCGGCAGTGGCCCTCGCCGATGTTGCCCGCGCTGCAGACGCTGCTCGACGACCACACCGCGGACGTGCATGTGGTGGCCAGCGGCGACCCGCTCCTGCACGGCATCGGCGGAACGTTGATCCGGCTCCACGGCCCCGGGCGAGTCCGGGTGCTGCCGCACGTGTCCTCGGTGACGCTGGCGTGCGCCCGAATGGGCTGGAACCGCCACGACACGGAGGTGATCAGCCTGGTCACCGCGCAACCGCACACCGCGGTCCGCCGCGGCGGCCAAGCCGTCGTGCTTTCGAAAAACGCCACCACACCGAGAGAACTCGCCGCTCTCCTCGACGCGCACGGCCGCGGCGACTCCGAGTTCACCGTTCTGGAAAACCTCGGCGGCCCAACCGAACAGCGTCGTGACGGCACCGCAAGCCACTGGGCCGCTGAGCCACCCGATGACGTCGACGACCTCAACGTCATCGCCATCCGATACCTGCCCGACGAACGGACGTCGTCGCCGCCCGACGAAGCGTTCGCCCACGACGGGCAGATCACCAAACACGGAATCCGCGCGGTGACACTCGCGGCACTGGCCCCGCGCCCGGGTGAACGCCTCTGGGACGTCGGCGCGGGCTCCGGCAGCATCAGCGTCGAATGGTGCCTTATCGGAAAAGGTTGCAGCGCGGTGGCTTTCGAGCGGGACGAACGACGTCGCGACAACATCGCAGCCAACGCCGCAGCATTCGGCGCCCCCATCGACGTGCGCGGCGAGGCCCCGGGCGCGTTCGGCGGCACCGAGCCGCCGTCGGCGATCTTTATCGGCGGCGGCCTCACCCAGCCCGGCCTGCTCGATGCCTGCCTCGGCGCGCTGGCGGCCAGCGGGCGCCTCGTCGTCAACGCCGTCACCGCGGAATCCGAAGCCGTTGTAGTGCAGGCTTATTCGCGCTTAGGAGGCCAACTGCGACGCTTCCAGCACTATCACGGCGAGCCGCTCGGCGGCTTCACCGGATGGCGGCCGCAGATGCCGGTCACCCAGTGGACGATGACGAAATGACGGTCTATTTCATCGGAGCGGGTCCGGGCGCCGCCGACCTGATCACCGTCCGCGGCCAGCGACTGCTCGAGTCCTGCCCGGTATGCCTGTACGCGGGGTCGATCATGCCCGACGATCTGCTGGCGCTCTGCCCGCCCGACGCGAAGATCGTCGACACCGGACCGCTGACGCTGGAGCAGATCATCACCGAACTCGCCGACGCCGACGCGGCCGGTCACGACGTGGCCCGGCTGCATTCGGGTGACCCGTCCCTCTACAGCGCGCTGGCCGAACAATGCCGACGGCTCGACGCGCGGGGCATCGACTACCAAATCGTGCCCGGCGTACCGGCTTTCGCCGCGGCTGCGGCCGCGCTGAAGCGGGAGCTCACCGTCCCCGGCGTCGCCCAGACGGTGACGCTGAGCCGGGTCGCCACCCTGTCGACCGCAATGCCGGCCGGTGAGGACCTGGCCAGCCTCGCCCGTTCGGGCGCGACCCTGGTCCTGCACCTCGCGGCGGCCCAGATCGACGCCATCGTCCCGCAACTTCTCGACGGCGGCTATCGACCCGAAACACCGGCCGCGGTCGTGGCTTTCGCGAGCTGGCCGCAAGAGGTGGTGCTGCGCGGCACGCTCGCCGACCTCGCCGACCAGATGCACCGGGCCGGCATCACCAAGACCGCGGTGATCGTCGTCGGCGACGTGCTGGCCGCCGAGGGGTTCACCGACAGCTACCTGTATTCGACCGGGCGGACGCGGGGGAGCCGGCACTGATGCGAGTGCTGCTGCTCGGCGGCACGGCCGAAGGTCGCGCGCTGGCGAAGGCGCTCCACCCGGACATCGACATCGTCAGCTCCCTGGCAGGGCGGGTACCCGACCCCGCGTTGCCGGTCGGTCCCGTCCGCATCGGCGGCTTCGGGGGCGTCGAGGGGCTTCGGCGCTGGCTGCTCGACGAGCGTATCGACGCGGTGGTCGATGCGACCCACCCCTTCGCGGCGGCCATGACGGCGCACGCGGCGCAAGCGTGCGGTGAACTGTCGATGCCGCACCTGGTGCTGGCCCGTCCGGCGTGGGAGCCCGGCTCCGCGATCGTGGTGGAATCCGACTTGCGGGCGGCGGAAACCGTTGCGCAAGAGCGATTTTTGCGGGTATTTCTCACCACCGGGCGTTCGGGGACCAGGGCCTTCGCCGGCAGCGACGCGTGGTTTCTGATCCGCGCGGTCACCGAACCCGACCCCTCCTCGCTGCCGCGCCGCCACCAGCTGGTCCTGTCCCGCGGGCCGTATCGATACGACGGCGAGGTCGCGCTGATGCGGGAACACCACATCGACGCCCTGGTCACCAAGAACAGCGGTGGGGCGATGACGCGGGCGAAGCTGGATGCGGCCGTGGCGCTGGGCATTCCGGTGGTGATGGTCGCGCGGCCGCCGCTGCCGCCCGGGGTGACGGCGGTGGCCAGCGTCGACGAGGCCGTCGAATGGGTGACGCGGCTGAATTAGCCCGTCAGGTCGTCGCGCTCGACGTCTGCGGCCAGCAGCGCGTCACGGGCGCGCGCGACGCGGGACCTGATGGTGCCCACCGGGCAGCCGCACACCGCCGCCGCGTCGGCGTAGGGCAAACCCAACAACTGGGTGAGCAACAAGGCTTCTCGTTGCTCGGCGGTGAGTCCCGCGATCATCGTGGTGACCTCGACCAGGTCTTCGAATCCGCGGGCGTGGCGATCGCCGCGCATCACGTGTTCCGGATCGGCGCCCGGGGCGGAGCGCGGCCGCGACTGGACGTGGCGGATGTGGTCGGCCACCACGCGTCGTGCGATGGAAAGCAGCCAGGTCCGGGCGCTCGAACGCCCGGAGAACCGTTCGATCGCCCCGATCGCGCGCAGGAACGTCTCTTGAGTCAGGTCGTCGGCGCTGCCCGCGTCCGACAGATAGGTGACGAACCGCCACACGTCCTGCTGGGTGGCCTTGATGAACGCCTCGAGCGCCCGGTCGTTCCCACGCGCGGCGGCCAACGCGAGCTCGGTAACGGCCTCGTCATCGCTGGACGCGATCATGGCGAACCACCTTTGTTTCGCGGGCTCAGTGAGTCTACGACGGCCTGTCGTAGCGGCTGCGGCGGGGTCGGCGGCGGACCGGTTGATGGGCCACAGGTGAGCGCGGCGCCTGACTGCGGGGGACTCGGCTGGCCAGGCCGCGCCGTCCGCAGCATCGGACGCGCCCATCCGGTCCGATCGCACCCGTTCCCGCGCCACCAGCAACGCGAACGCGAGGCCCAGCAGCAGGGGCATGTGGCTGGCGATGCGCGTCGCAGTGACCTCGCCGGCGAACGCGTCGACAATCACGTAACCCAGCAGCGCGACCGAATAGACGCCCGTAATCGCCGCCACCCCAATCGCGGTGACCGGCCAGACGCCGGCGGCCACCATCGCCAGACCCAACGCCAGCAACCAGGCGGTGGACTCGTGCATCAGATGCTCGCCGGACATCGCGCCGTGCATGTGGCTGGACACCATGCCGAAATCGACACCGCTGATCTGCGCGGCGGCGATCGCCACCTGGAACAGCCCGACCGCGATCAGTCCCCACCGCCGGTAGTGCGAACGCAGCCAACGCATCCTGCGCTGGTGGCCGGAGGACTCTTCGCCAATGTTCGCCATGATTCGCGACACCAGGTCGGGCCCGTCGACCGGCTCGACTGACGCCAGCCGGCGGGTCTGCGCGGCGGCGCCGATGAGCCAGGAGCGGCAGCGCCGGCACGATTCGAGATGGGCATCGACCTGCCGCGCGAGCGCCTGGGGACGCTCGCCGTCCAGTCGGGCCGAAAGCGCCTCACGCGCCGCGTCACACCGCATCCCTGCATCGTTGCGCATGCCCGGGCCGGGCGCAAAGAGCCCCCGAAATCAGCCGGCGGGAACTAATCCGTCCGGCGAACCGACCACTGGACGTCAACAGCCCCGACATTCGAAGAGGTATTCGTGTTCCTGCCCGAAAACCCCCGACGGTGACCGCCCCGATCTGGATCGCCTTCCCGCCCGAGGTGCACTCGACGCTGCTCAGCAGCGGGCCCGGAGCCGGGCCGATGCTCGCCGCCGCCGCTACATGGTCGTCGATGAGCAGCCAATACGCCGAAGCCGCAGAGGAACTCACCGGGCTCCTGGGCGCCGTGCAGGGCGGCGCGTGGGAGGGGCCCACCGCCGAGCAGTACGTCGCGGCCCACGCCCCGTACCTGGCGTGGCTGCTGGAGGGCTCCGCCAAGAGCGCGACGGCCGCGGCGCTGCACGAGACGGCGGCCGGGGCTTACACCGCGGCACTGGTTGCCATGCCGACGATGCCCGAGCTCGCCGCCAACCACGCGACGCACGCGGCGCTGGTGGCGACGAATTTCTTCGGCATCAACACCATTCCCATCGCCGTCAACGAGGCCGACTACGCGCGCATGTGGGTGCAAGCCGCCACGACGATGACCACCTACCAAGTGGCCGCCGAATCCGCGCTCGCGGCGGTCCCCACCACCACGCCCGCGCCCATGATCGTGGCCCCGGCCGCGGAGGCGAGCGTCGCAAGCGCGCAGGCCGCCGACACTCCGCAACCGGCGCGGACCTACCCGTCCTGGCAGGACCAGCTCACCGCGTGGCTGCAGCAGTACACGAAGAACTTCGCGTGGCCGGTCTCCAAAGACCTCAACCCCGGTGGCTGGCCGTTTCCGCCGGTGCCGTTCGTCAACGGCCTCGCCTCGTTCTTCGGTCAATTGGGACTCTCGCCGGCGCTTTCCAGCGCCCTGGGCTGGGCGATCTTTCACACGCTGATGATCTTCTGGCCCTTCATGCAGGCCGCCATCCAGATGGCGGTGGTTTTGGCGCCGATGGTGGTGTCCGTGCTGGGCGCCGCAGCGGCCGGGGGAGCAGCGGCCGCGGTCACCGCGGTCAGCGTCGCGGCCCCGCTGTCGGCCGCCGCGCCGCTGCCGGCGCCCGCGGCCGCGCCGGCGCCGATGGCGACCGCGCCGGCGCCGGCGATCGGCACCGCTCCGGCGAGCGTGAGCAACGCCCCGACCATGTCCAGCGCCCCCGCATCGACGGTGGCCGCACCGGCCGGTGGCGGACCGTTCGGCGGCGGGCCGGGCGCCGGCTTCAGTCCCACGGCCACGGACGGCATCGGAGCGGGCATGTCCGACGCCCTGTACGCCGTGGGACTGTCCGGGCTGGCGGCCCGCGGCAGCGCCAGCGGCCGGTCACGTCGCAAATCGGAGGAACCGGCGCCCGACGACGTCGACGCCCCCGCCGCGGCCGCCGCGGCCGCCGCGGCCAAGAAGAAGGCGCGGGCCCGCCGGCGCCGCCCCGGAACGGCCACCGACCGCGCGTACCGCTACGAATTCATGGACCTCGACCAGGAGTCGGGGGCCGGCGACGAGGACCCGGACGCCGTGCGCGCCTCGGACCAGGGCGGGGGACCGCTCGGATTCGCCGGTGCCGCAGCGAGATCCGGTCTCGCGCAGCCGACCGGGTTGGCGACGCTGACCCGCGACGGGTTCGGTGACGGGCCGACCGTGCCGATGATGCCCAGCAGCTGGCGCAGCGACGATTAACCGAGCGGGTAGCGCCGGGGTGTGAACACCCGGTCGCCGGAATCGCTTGCATGCCATTGCGTTTGCGACGATCCGACGATCAGCAGGCAACGCATGTCCACCTGCGCGGGGTCTAGATCGGCCAGCCGCACCACGCGGACGTCCTCGTCGGGCCCGGAAACGCTGCGGCCGACCACCACCGGCGTCCCGGGCTCGCGGTGTTCCAGCAGCAGGTCGCGCATCGCGCCGACTTGCCACGTTCGCGACTTGGACGCCGGGTTGTAGATGGCCAGCACCAGGTCGGCGGCGGCCGCCGCGGCCAGCCGCTCGGCGATGATCTCCCACGGTTTGAGCCGGTCGGACAGCGAGATCACCGCGTAGTCGTGGCCCAGCGGAGCGCCGACCCGGCTGGCGACGGCCTGGGCCGCCGTCATCGCCGGAATCACCCGGATCGCCACTCCCGGCCACTCTTTGGCCTCTTCCAGCACCGCGGTCGCCATCGCGAACACCCCGGGGTCCCCCGAGGACACCACCGCGACGGCACGGCCCTGCTCTGCCAACGCGCAGGCCAGTCGGGCGCGCGCGGGCTCGTCTGTGTTGTCGCTGGGGTGCCGGCGTTGGCCGTCGCGCACCGGGACGCGATCCAGGTAACCGGCGTAACCGATCAGGTCGGTGGCGCCGGCCAGCTCACGCCGGCTCTGCGGGGTCATCCAGTCGCTGCCGCCGGGACCCAGGCCGACCACCGCGACCGTGCCGGCCGCCGCTGGCTGCCGTCCGCGGCGCCCACCCGGCAGCATCGCCAGCGAGAAGTAGGGCACGCCGGCCTCGTCGACGTCGGCGGCGGGCAGGATTCGCTGCCCGGCGGTGCTGGCCCGCTCGACGTAGAACGCGTCGTCGAGTTGCCCGGACGCCGAAAGCGCTTCGCGCACAGCGCGATACGAGCGACCAAGTTTCAGCACCACCGCGGCGTCCGCGTCGGCCAGGCGGCGGGTGAGCTCGGCGACCGGCAGGGTGCCCGGCAGCACCGAGAGCACCTCGTCGCCGGCCACCAACGGCGTCGCGATGGCCGCCGACGCGGCGCTCACCGACGTAACCCCCGGCACGATGACGGCGTTGAACCGCTGCGTCAGCCGGGTGTGCAGGTGCATGTAGGAGCTGTAGAACAGCGGGTCGCCCTCGGCGAGCAGCGCCACATCGCGGCCCGCGTCGAGATGAGCGGCGATGCGCGCGCTGGCTTCCACGTAGAAGTCCTCGAGGGCCCCGGCGTAGCCGCCGGGGTGGTCGGTCACCTCGGTGGTCACCGGATAGATCAGGTGCTCCTCGATCTGCCCGGCCCGCAGGTACGGTTCGGCGATCCCGCGCGCGATGCTGCGGCCGTGCCGGGCGCTGTGGTAGGCCACCACGTCGGCCTCGCCGATCACCCGCGCCGCCTTGACGGTCACCAGCTCCGGGTCGCCGGGTCCCAGCCCGACACCCCAGAGAGTGCCCCGCGTGGTCATTCGCGGTCGCTCGCGATCGCATTGACCGCGGCGGCGGCCATGGCGCTGCCACCGCGGCGGCCCCGCACCACCAGATACGACATCCCGCGCGGACGGTCGATGAGCTCCTGTTTGGACTGGGCCGACCCGACGAATCCGACCGGCCCGCCCAGGACTCCGGCCGGCGGGGAAACCCCTTCGTCGACCAGCTCGAGCAACCGGAACAGGGCGGTGGGCGCGTTGCCGATGGCCAGCACGGCGCCGGGCAGCCGATCGGCCCACAGCTCCACCCCGGCCGCCGATCGGGTGGTGTGCCTGCGCGAGGCCAGGTCCGCGGCGCGCGGGTCGGCCACCAGCGACACCACCTCGTTGCCGGCCGGCAGCCGCGCGCCGGTGATCCCGGCGGCCACCATCGACGAATCGCAGAGCACCGGCGCGCCGCCGCGCAGGGCGGCGCCGACGCGCGCGGCGACGTCGTCGGTGTAGGCGACGTGCTCGGCGACGTCGACCTGCCCGCAGGTGTGGATCAAGCGCACCACCACCCGCGCGATGTCGTCCGGGAAGCGGGCCAGGTCGGCTTCGGCCCGAATGGCCGCGAACGACTGCCGATAGATCTCAGCTGCGTCGCGGATGTAGTCGAGCACCCGCTTACCCTAAGGTCCTGGCGGCGACCCGCTTCGCCCGGCTTCGCCGCGCTTGCGGTCACCGCGTAGCTGGCGGTATCCATCGCCAGTCGCCAGCAGCACCTCGCCGGTCAGCGGGCTGCCGCACGCGCGGTCGCAGCCGACGAAATGGCGATGCACTCCCGCATCCCCGCCCAGCGCCGCGGCCGCGTCGGCCCGGACATCGGCCAGCGAATGCGCGCATCCGGGGCTGCCGGTGCAGGCGCTGACGTTCAGCCAGGGGGAGTTCTCGTCGAACACCAGACCCAGCGGGGCCAGCACCCGCAGCGCGACGTCGGCGACGCCCTCGTCGAGATCGCACACCAGCACCGAGCGCCAGGGTGTGATCACCAGCGGCGTCTCGATCGCCGCCAGGAATTCCGCGACCCGCGCGGACAGCACCCCGAGCGGCACCGCGGCGCCGAGCGCCACCCGGCCATCATCCTGGTTGATCCAGCCCACCGGCGGCCTGGTGACCGCGGGAAAGGCGACGGCGCCCAGTTCCGCGCCGGGCAACAGGCTTTCGACGTCGTCCAATTCCTTGACACGCCAAGCGCTTCCACGTGTCGCCGCGAAACGTGTCGCGATCATGACCAGCGTCTCGATCACCTCGCCGGCCGTCAGCCGGACGCCGGTGTCGCGTCCGGCGAGCAACAACGCCCAGCCATCGGGAAGCGCGTGCACACCGACGTCGGCGCACAGGCCGGAAACGTCGGCGCGCCCGTCGTCGAGGCCGAACCAGAATCGCCCGCCCAGCTCGACCAGGCTCGGCTCGGCGCGGATCGCCTCGTCCAGCTCGACGACCCACGGACGCACGTCGACAGTCCCGCCGGCCCGGCCGGATAGCGGCGAAGCGACGATGTTGCGTACCCGCTCGTGGGTCGCCGAGGGCAACAGCCCCGCGTCGGCGATGGCCTCGGCCGCCGCCGTCACATCGGTGATCCCGCGCAGCTGCACGTTGCCGCGCGCGGTGAGCTCGAGCGTCGCCGAACCGAATTCGGTGGCCACCCGTGCCAGCGCGGCGAGCTGAGCGGCCGTCAGCATGCCGCCGGGCAGCCGGACCCGCGCCAGGGCGCCGTCGGCGGCCCGGTGCACCTGCAGCGCACCCGGGCATGCGTCGGTGTCGCGGGATCTGGGCACGCGTCCACGGTACGGGCCTGGTCCGCCTCACGATTGGGGTCTCGGGATCCGGGGCACCCTCGTCCGCATGCAGACGGTCGAATACGCCCCGGGCCGCTTGGCTGATGTCTACGGCGACTCCACTCGCCCCACGGTCCTGTTATGGCACGGCATGCAGACCGACGCGCGCGCGGCCTTCGGTCCGCTCGCCCGCCTGCTCGCCGAACGTGGCGCGGCGGCGGTCGCACCGGACTGGAACTCCCACGCCGACGACGGCGGGCGCGCAGACCTGCTGCGGTCGCTCGACTTCGCCCGGGAACGTGCCGCCGACCCCGACGGCATCGTGCTGGTCGGGTGGTCCATGGGTGGGTGCGCAGCGGCGGGCCTGACGCTTCGCGGCGACGTCCCCTTGGCGCACACCGTCTGCCTCGCCGGGGCTTTCATGGTGCCCGACCCGCTCACCGGCCGGGTGCCGACCGAGGCGTTGACGCCGGAGGGCGGCGGCACACCGTTGACGTTGCTGCACGGCCTGGCCGACGATGTCGTCCCGGTGACGGCCAGCAGGGACTTCGCCGCCGCCTTGCGACGGGCCGGCTGGCCGGTGGAGTTGGTGGAGCTGGCGGCCGACCACGGGTCCATCGCGGGCGCCGACTACGACGCCGCCGCGGATCGCTACGAGCCGGGCAAGAGCGACGAGGCGCTGCGGGTCGCCGGAGAGGTCGCCGCCCGGATCGCGGCGACCCTACGGTACGAATGAGGGGTGGCTGAGCCGACCATCCTTTTGCTGTCGACGTCCGACACGGACCTGATCAGCGCCCGCGCCAGCGGAAGAAATTATCGGTGGGCCAACCCTTCGCGCCTGGATGAAAGCGAACTGCCGGAACTGCTCGCCGGCGCGTCGATCGTGGTGGTTCGCATCCTCGGCGGTTACCGCGCCTGGCAGAGCGGGATCGACAGCGTGGTCGCCAGCGGCGTGCCCACCGTGTTGGTCAGCGGTGAGCAGGCCGCCGACGCCGAGCTGACCGGGCTGTCCACGCTCGCCGCCGGCATCGCGGTGCAGGCGCACATCTATCTGGCGCACGGCGGCGTCGAGAACCTCCGCCAGCTGCACGCCTTCCTGTCCGACACCGTGCTGATGACGGGGTTCGGGTTCAGCCCGCCCGTCGTGACACCGACCTGGGGCGAGCTGGAGCGGTCACACCCCGGCGAGTCCGACGGCCCCACGATCGCCGTCCTGTACTACCGCGCGCAGCAGCTGGCCGGCAACACCGACTACGTCGAGGCGCTGTGCCGGGCCATCGAGGACGCCGGCGCGCGGCCGCTGCCGGTCTACTGTGCGTCGCTGCGGACCGCCGAACCCGAACTGCTGCAACGGCTGGGGGACGCCGACGCCATGGTGGTCACCGTCCTGGCTGCCGGGGGACTGAAGCCGGCCACGGCGTCCGCCGGTGGCGACGACGACAGCTGGAACGTCGAACACCTTGCGGCCCTGGACATTCCGATCCTGCAGGGACTGTGCCTAACCAGCTCTCGGGCCCAGTGGAGCGAAAACGACGACGGGCTGAGCCCGCTCGATGTGGCCACCCAGGTGGCGGTGCCCGAGTTCGACGGCCGCATCATCACGGTCCCGTTCTCCTTCAAGGAGATCGACGACGACGGCCTGATCTCCTACGTTGCCGACCCGGAGCGGTGCGCACGGGTCGCGGGGCTGGCAGTCCGGCACGCGCGGCTGCGCCACGTCGCCCCGGCCGACAAACGGGTAGCCCTGGTGTTCTCGGCCTATCCGACCAAGCACGCGCGGATCGGGAACGCGGTGGGGCTGGACACGCCCGCCAGCGCGGTCGCGCTGCTGCGCGCGATGCGCGAGCGCGGGTACCAGGTGGGCGAAATCCCCGGCGTCGACGCCGACGACGGCGACGCCCTGATCCACGCCTTGATCGAACGGGGGGGTCAGGACCCCGACTGGCTCACCGACGGGCAATTGGCGGGCAACCCGATCCGCCTGTCCGCCAAGGACTATCGGGACTGGTTCGCCACCCTGCCCGCCGATCTGACCGACGCGGTGACACGGCATTGGGGCCCGCCGCCCGGGGACCTCTTCGTCGATCGCACACGAGACCCCGACGGTGAAATCGTCATCGCCGCAATGCAAGCCGGCAACCTGGTGCTGATGGTGCAGCCGCCCCGCGGTTTCGGCGAGAACCCGGTGGCGATTTACCACGACCCCGACCTACCACCCAGCCACCACTACCTGGCCGCCTACCACTGGCTCGACGCCGGGTTCGGTTCGCACGCCGTGGTGCACCTGGGCAAGCACGGCAACCTGGAATGGCTGCCCGGCAAGACGTTGGGCATGTCGGCCGCCTGCGGATCCGACGCCGCGCTGGGCAACCTGCCCCTGATTTACCCCTTCCTGGTGAACGATCCGGGTGAGGGCACCCAGGCCAAGCGGCGGGCGCACGCGGTCCTGGTCGACCATCTCATTCCGCCGATGGCGCGCGCCGAAACCTACGGCGACATCGCCCGGCTGGAGCAATTGCTCGACGAGCACGCGAACGTCGCCGCGCTCGACCCCGGCAAGCTGCCCGCCATCCGCCAACAGATCTGGACCCTGATCCGGGCCGCCAAGATGGACCACGATCTCGGGCTGACTGAGCGGCCCCCCGAGGATTCGTTCGACGACATGCTGCTGCATGTCGACGGCTGGCTCTGCGAGATCAAGGACGTGCAGATCCGTGACGGACTGCATGTACTGGGCCAAAAGCCTTCGGGGGAAACCGAACTCGACCTTGTGCTGGCGATCCTGCGCGCCCGCCAGCTGTTCGGGGGAGAGCAGGCCATCCCGGGATTGCGGCAGGCGCTGGGCCTTGCGGAGGACGGTACCGACGAACGCGCATCGGTCGACTCGGCCGAGGCAGCGGCCCGCGGACTCATCGCGGCGCTGCAGGCCAGCGGCTGGGAGCCCGACGCCGCCGACCGCATCACCGACAACCGCGAGATCGCGGCGGTGCTCCGGTTCGCCGCCACCGAGGTGGTGCCCCGCCTGGCCGGCACCGCGGCCGAGATCGACCAGGTGCTCGACGCGTTGGACGGCCACTTCATCCCGGCCGGCCCGTCGGGCTCACCACTGCGCGGTCTGGTCAACGTGCTGCCCACCGGCCGCAACTTCTACTCCGTCGACCCCAAGGCGGTGCCCTCGCGGCTGGCCTGGGAGGCCGGCGTGGCGCTGGCGGATTCGCTGCTGACCCGCTACCGCGACGACCATGGGCAATGGCCGCAGTCGGTGGGGCTCTCGGTGTGGGGCACCTCGGCGATGCGCACCGCAGGCGACGACATCGCCGAAGTGCTTGCGCTGCTGGGAGTTCGGCCGGTTTGGGATGACGCGTCGCGGCGCGTCGTCGACCTCACCGCCATACCGCTCGCCGAGCTGGGCCGTCCGCGCATCGACGTGACCGTGCGGATCTCGGGGTTCTTCCGCGACGCCTTCCCGCACGTGGTGACGATGCTCGACGACGCGGTGCGGCTGGTCGCCGGGCTCGACGAGCCGGCCGACGACAACTACGTGCGGGCGCACGCGCAGGCCGACCTGGCGCAGCACGGCAACCAGCGCCGCTCCACGACAAGGATTTTCGGCTCCAAGCCGGGAACTTACGGCGCCGGGTTGCTACAGCTGATCGACAGCCGCAACTGGCGCGACGACGCCGACCTGGCGCAGGTGTACACCGCGTGGGGTGGCTTCGCCTACGGCCGCGACCTGGACGGCCGAGAGGCGGTCGACGACATGAATCGTCAGTACCGGCGGATCGCGGTGGCCGCCAAGAACACCGACACCAGGGAACACGACATCGCCGACTCGGACGACTATTTCCAATACCACGGCGGGATGGTGGCCACGGTGCGGGCGTTGACCGGGCAGGCGCCGGCCGCCTACATCGGTGACAACACCCGGCCCGACGCGATTCGGACGCGGACGCTGTCCGAGGAGACGACGCGGGTGTTTCGCGCCCGAGTGGTCAATCCGCGCTGGATGGCGGCGATGCGCCGGCACGGCTACAAGGGTGCGTTCGAGATGGCGGCGACGGTGGATTACCTGTTCGGCTATGACGCGACCGCGGGCGTGATGGCGGACTGGATGTACGAGCAGCTCACCCAGAGCTACGTGCTGGATCCCGAGAACCGGAAGTTCATGGCGGAGTCCAATCCCTGGGCGCTGCACGGCATGGCCGAACGACTGCTGGAGGCCGCCGGCCGCGGCATGTGGGAACAGCCGCAACCGGAGACCCTCGACGGCCTGCGCCAGGCGCTGTTGGAAACCGAGGGGGACCTGGAGGGCTGACCCCTGACGCGAGTGTGCGGCTAGCCGCACACTCGGCAGCGAACGTGCGGCTGCCCGCACACTCGGCACGGGCGGGCTACGGGGCGTAGGTTGACACCGTGACACCCACCTTCGCCGATCTCGCCAAGGCGCAATACATCCTGCTGACCACGTTCACCAAGGACGGCAAGCCCAAGCCGACGCCGATCTGGGCCGCCGCCGACCAGGATCGGCTGCTGGTCATTACCCAGGAAAAGTCGTGGAAGGTCAAGCGGATCCGCAACACTCCGCGGGTCACGCTGGCCACTTGTACCATGCAGGGCAAACCGACCAGCGAGGAAGTCGAAGGCACCGCCGCCATCCTCGACAAGTCGCAGACCGCCGCCGTGTACGACGCCATCGGCAAGCGCTACGGCATCCTCGGTAAGGTCTTCAACCTCTTCAGCAAGCTGCGCGGCGGCATGGAGAACAACGTCGGCCTCGAACTCAGGGTGTCCCCGACGTAAGGGCCATGGGCACCGTTCTCGTCCCGATCCCGGACCGCGACTTCGACCCGACCGAGGTCGCGGTCAGTTGGCGCGTCCTGACCGACGACGGGCATCGGGTGGTGTTCGCCACCGAGAGCGGAACGCCCGGCGCGGCGGACGACATCATGGTGAGCGGCCGTGGCCTGGACCTCTGGTCCGCCCTGCCGGTGCTGGGGGCCATTCCCGTCATCGGTCTGATGCTGCGGGCGAACAAGGACGGGCGCAACGCCTATCGGGACATGTTGGCGTCAAACGAGTTTCAGCGCCCGGTCGCGTGGGCCCAGGCCACCCTCGACGGCATCGACGCGCTGCTGCTGCCCGGCGGGCATCGGGCCCGCGGAATGCGCAGCTACGTCGACAGCCACATCCTGCATCGGCTTGTGGTGGACGCCTTCAAACGCGGCATGGTCGTCGGCGCCATCTGTCACGGCGTGCTGCTCGCGGCGCGCAGCGTCGACCCCGAGACGGGCCGCTCGGTGCTCTACGGGCACCAGACCACGGCCCTGACGTGGGCGATGGAGCGCCTGGCGTGGCGGTTGACGCGTGTCACCCGGTTCTGGGACCGAGACTACTACCGCACCTACACCGAGGAACCCGGCCAGGCGGAAGGGTACATGTCGGTGCAGGCGGAAGTGACTCGTGCGCTTGAAGATCCGACGGACTTTCGCGACGTGGTGCGCGGTTCACCGGACTGGCGGCGCAAGACCTCCGGCATGGCGCGCGACACCGCGACCGACCCGCGGCCCGCGTTCGTCGTCGACGACGGCAACTACGTGTCCGCGCGCTGGCCCGGAGACACGCACACGTTCGCGACGGTCTTGTCGCGAAAGCTCAACTGACGCAGCTACGTCGTCGCGCCCGCCGCCAAGTGCTCGCCGAAGAACGCGAACACCCGGCGCCAAGCGTCCTCCGTGGCCGCCTCGTCGTAGCCGAAACCGGTGATCCGCAGCAGTGGCTGGGCCGGCAGGTCGTTGGCAAAGCTATGCCCCACACCGGGATAGACCTTCACATCGGCAGTGATGTTCTTCCTGGCGATGGTCTCGCGCAGCTTCTCGGGCGCGCCCCGTCCCAGCGGGTCCTTGGCGCCGAAACTGGCCACGATCGGGCACGCCCCGTCCAGCGTCTTGTCGAGGTTGCGGGGCAGGGGAGCGCCGTAGAACGGGGCGGAAGCGCCGAAACCCTTGGGAGACATGACCAATGCGAACTGGCCGCCCATGCAGAACCCCGCGATGCCGACCTGGCCGGAACATTCCGGCATGGCTTTCAGGTGATCGCGCGCCGCCAGGATGTCCGATAGGGCGCGGCCGCGCTGCGTCTGCAGCTCCTTCATCACCCGGGTGATGCAGCGCATCCGGCCGCCCCGCGCGTACATGTTGGGGGTGATCGCCACATAGCCGGCCTGGGCGATGCGCTTGTTCGTCGACTCCTTATCCCTGCCGTATCCGAACGCGTCATGAATCACGACGACGCCCGGCCACGGGCCCTGACCCGAGGGAAGGTCCAGCAGCGCGTCGATCGGTCCGTCGGGCGTGTCGATCTCAATCGTGGTCATAGCGTCATCTAACTGCAATCGCCCCGGACACCACCATGGGAACTTCGACGCGGTCGGCGTACGTTGCCCTGACATGCTGTCACGGCTGTTTCTCGGCTACGCCGTCGTCGAGCTGGCGGCGATCATCGCCCTGGTCTCGACGATCGGGTGGGGTTGGACGCTGCTGGCATTGGCGGGCACCTTCCTGCTCGGATGGGGCCTCCTGGTGCCGATGATGGGCTCGCACCTGCTGCGCCAGGTCGGCGACCTCCGCTCCGGTCTCGCAGAGCCCCGCACCGCGGTGCGGGACGGGACGCTGGTCTCGCTGGCCACCCTGCTGGTCTTGGTACCCGGCCTCGTGACAACGGCGCTGGGGCTGTTGCTGATGGTGCGACCCGTACGGTCGGCCGTCGGGCCCGGTTTGGCCGCGATCGCGATGCGCGGACTGCGGCGGCGCATGCCGCTGCTCGCCGACACGACTCTGTTCGGCGCCGGCGCGCGTCAGACCGGCGGCCCCGCGCAAGACGGCTACATCGACGGCGAGGTCGTCGACGTCCGGGACTACCGCCCGCCCGCCCTCGAGAACGAGCCGGTCCGCGGCGGATTCCCGGGCCGGCCCGCCTGGGACTGATCGCCCCGCCCCGAAGCCCACGTAGTTTTGCCCTGTGAGCCACACGCCCACCACGCTGTTGGTCAATGGCCGGGTGCACAGCCCGAGCCATCCGGACGCCACCGCCATGGCGGTGCGAGGCGACGTCATCGCCTGGCTGGGCAGCGACGACGTCGGCCGCAGCCTGTTTCCCGACGCTGACATCGACGACGTGGACGGCGGTTTTCTGGCGCCGGGATTCGTGGACAGCCACATCCACCTCACCGCCACCGGCCTGACGCTCAGCGGCCTCGACCTGCGCGCGGCCGGCTCGAGAGAGCAGTGCCTCCAGCTGGTGGCCGATTACGCGGCGGCCCACCCGGGCCTTCCCGTCTGGGGCCACGGGTGGGACGAATCGTCGTGGCCCGAGAACAGCGCGCCAACCACCGCCGACCTCGACGCCGTCCTGGGTGACCGGCCCGCCTACCTGTCCAGAGTCGACGTCCACTCCGCGCTGGCCTCGACAGCGCTGCGCCAGCGCATCGCGGACCTGCCGGCGGCCGGCGGCTTCCATCCCGACCGGCCGCTCACCGCCGACGCGCACCATCTGGTCCGCGCCGCCGCCCGCGACATGCTCACGCCCGAGCAGCTCGCCGAAGCCCGCACGGCCGCCCTGCGGGCCGCCGCGGCGGCAGGCATCGTCGCGGTGCACGAATGCGCCGGACCCGAGATCGGCGGCCTCGACGACTGGCTGCGGCTGCGGTCGCTCGATCAGGGCGTCGAGGTGACCGGCTACTGGGGTGAGGCCGTGAGCACCCCGGCACGGGCGCGCGCGCTCATCGAGGAGACCGGAGCCCGCGGGCTGGCCGGCGACCTGTTCGTCGACGGCGCGCTCGGGTCCCGCACCGCCTGGCTGCACGAGCCCTACGCCGACGCCGCGGACCGGTTCGGCACCTGCTACCTCGACCCCGACCTCGTCGAGGCGCACCTGCGCGCGTGCACCGAGGCCGAGGTGACCGCCGGCTTCCATGTCATCGGCGATGCCGCGGTGTCGGCGGTGGTGACGGCCCTCGAACGGGTCGTCGCCGACCTCGGGGCGGTGGCCGTCGCCCGGTGCGGGCACCGGTTGGAGCACCTTGAAATGGTCACCGCCGAGCAGGCCGGCCGCCTCGGGCAATGGGGCGTGATCGCCAGCGTGCAGCCCAACTTCGACGCGCTGTGGGGCGGCGCCGACGGCATGTACGCGCGGCGTCTCGGCGCCGAACGAGGCCGTCGGCTCAATCCGTTTGCGCTGTTAGCATCGCAAGGCGTGCCCCTCGCGCTTGGTTCCGATGCGCCGGTCACGGGCCTCGACCCGTGGGCGAGCGTGCGCGCGGCGGTCAACCACCACACGCCGGGCAGCGGGGTCTCCGCGCGGGCGGCGTTCGCCGCCGCGACCCGCGGCGGCTGGCGCGCCGCCGGCATCGACGACGGCAGGACGGGAACCCTGGTGCCGGGCGCGCCGGCCTCCTACGCCGTCTGGGACGCCGCGGCCCTGGAGGTCCACGCGCCCCGCGACGCCGTTCAGCGCTGGTCGACGGACCCGCGCGCCCGGGTCCCGGCCTTGCCGCGCCTGGGCCCGACCGACGCCTTGCCGCGGTGCCGGCGAACGGTGCATCGGGGCGCTGTCATCCATGGCTAGGGAATGGTTCGGCCGGAAAGACCGCCCCGGCCCAGCCGACGAGCCCGACCCGGCGGCCGGCGACCTGGCGGTCCCCCCGGACACCGACCCGATCGGCGACGAAGCCGAATCGGATCGCGACGACGATCCCGCCGACATCGCCCCGGAGTCCGGGGCCGGTGACGCCGCCGCGGAACCGGGCGCCGTGCCGCTCACGCACCGACTGCGGCCGGCGCTCGCGGCGCTGGGGGCGGGAACGCTCGCGCGGCTGCCCGGCGTCCGGGCGGCCATGCTGCCGCGGCTGACCCGGTTGCCGTGCGCCATCGGGGGCGGCGTTCTGCTGTTCACCAGCTTCCCGTCGCTGAATTGGTGGTGGGCCGCGGTCGTTGCGGCCTCGCTGCTGGCCTGGGTGCTCAAGCATCCGGCAACAACTCCGGCCGGTGGTCTGGGCTACGGGTTCCTGTTCGGGCTGGCGTTCTATCTTCCGCTGCTGCCCTGGGTCAGCACGCTCGTCGGCGCCGTGCCCTGGATGGTGCTGGCGATGACGTGTGCGCTGTTTCCCGCGCTATTCGGCCTGTGCGCCGTGCTCGTGCGCGGGCTGCCGGGCTGGCCCGTCTGGTTCGCGCTGGTGTGGGCGGCCCAGGAATGGTTGAAATCGATCGTCCCGTTCGGCGGCTTCCCATGGGGAGTGGTGGCATTCGGACAAGCGCAGGGCCCGTTCCTGCCGTTGGCCAAGCTAGGGGGGCCCGCGCTGCTCTCGTTGGCGATCGTGCTGATCGGGTTCAGCGCGACCGCGATCGAACTGGAAATCGTCAAGTGGTGGCGCACCGGCAACCGGGCGCACCGCGGTGCCGGCGAAGAGGAGGCGGCCAACGCCGATGCGGCACCGCCTGCGGTGGTGCTGCCCGGCGTCTGCATCTGCCTGGTGCTCTTCGCATCCGTCGTCGTCTGGCCGCAGGTTCGGCACGCCGGCACCGGGTCGGGCGGCGAGCCCTCGGTCACCGTCGCCCTGGTGCAGGGCAACGTGCCGCGACTCGGGCTCGACTTCAACGCGCAACGCCGGGCGGTCCTCGACAACCACGTCCGCGAGACGCTGCGGCTGGCGGAGGATGTGCGCGCGGGGCAGGCGCCACAACCCCAGTTCGTCATCTGGCCGGAGGACTCCTCCGACATCGACCCCCTGGCCAACGTCGACGCCGCGCTGGAAATCTCACAGGCGGCGACCGCGATCGGCGCGCCGATCCTGATCGGCACGGTCTCGGAGCTGCCCGGCAGCCCACCGGAGAACCCCCAATACACCAACACGATGATCGTGTGGAATCCGTCGACGGGGCCCGCCGATCGGCACGACAAAGAGATCGTGCAGCCGTTCGGCGAATACCTGCCGATGCCGTGGCTGTTCAAGCACCTATCCGGCTACGCCAACCGAGCCGGGAACATGGTGCCCCGCCCGGGCAGCGACGTCGTGCACATCGCCGGGGTGCCGATCGGGGTGGCCACCTGCTGGGAAGTGATCTTCGACCGCGTCCCGCGCAAAGCCGTCCTGAATGGCGCCCAATTGTTGGCCGTGCCGAGCAACAACGCCACCTTCAACAAGACGATGAGCGAACAACAGCTGGGCTTCGCCAAGGTGCGGGCCGTCGAGCACGATCGCTATGTGCTGGTCGCGGGCACCACCGGGATCAGCGCCGTGATCGCCCCCGACGGCGCCGAGCTGGTGCGCACCGACTTCTTCCAGCCCGATTACCTGGACATACAGGTGCGCCTGAAGACGAAACTGACGCCGGCGACCCGCTGGGGTCCCATCCTGCAATGGCTCCTGGTCGCGGTGGCCGCGGGGGCGATCCTGGCCGGGATACGGCAGAATGGTTGGTTCGCGCGTCCGGTTCGTCGGAGGTCCGAGGCCCCGAACGAATCCCCAGACACCGGTGCGCCCTCGGGTGAAGCCCCGCTTGACGAGGACAGTCCGCCCGCCGAGGGCGGGGACCAGGCGCCGCCGGGCGACGGCGGTGACTACACTCCGCTCCACGAGGGCGGCCGACGACCGTCGCGTAATTTCGGGCGACACAGAGGAGCTACATGACCACCGGCCAGCCGGCGCCCCGCGGCCCGGGGAATCGTCCCAGCGAGCGTGTCCTGGTGATCATCCCCACCTACAACGAGCGGGAGAACCTGCCGGTCATCCACCGGCGGCTGAAGGACGCGTGCCCCCACGTCCACCTGCTGATCGTCGACGACAGCAGCCCGGACGGCACCGGCGAGCTCGCCGAGGAGCTGGCGGCCGCCGACGCGGGCCGCACCCACGTGATGCACCGCACCGCCAAGGACGGCCTGGGCGCGGCGTACCTGGCGGGCTTCGCGTGGGGTCTGAGCCGCGACTACTCGGTGCTGGTCGAGATGGATGCCGACGGCAGCCACGCGCCCGAGCAGCTTCACCGTCTGCTGGACGCGGTCGACGCCGGAGCCGACCTGGCCATCGGATCCCGCTACGTCGAGGGCGGGTCGGTGCGGAACTGGCCATGGCGGCGCTGGGCGCTGTCCTGGACGGCCAACACCTACGCGCGGCTCGCGCTGGGGATCGGTGTCCACGACATCACCGCCGGCTACCGCGCCTACCGGCGGGAAGTCCTCGAGGCGATCGGTCTCGAGGCGGTGGACTCCAAGGGCTACTGCTTCCAGATCGACCTGACCTGGCGCACCGTGTGCAGCGGGTTCGTCATCGTCGAGGTGCCGATCACCTTCACCGAGCGCGAACTCGGCGTCTCCAAGATGAGCGGATCGAACATCCGCGAGGCGCTGATGAAGGTCACCCGATGGGGCATCGAGGGCCGCAAGACCCGCGCCGGCACCCAGCGCGCCGACAACCGCAGCTAAAGCGGTCTGAGGTCAGCCGCGGCGGCGTGTCCGGATGATTTCGAGCCGCTCCTTGAGCAGCTCTTCGAGCTCTTCGACGCTGCGCCGCTCCAGCAACATGTCCCAGTGCGTGCGCGGGGGCTTCACCTTCTTCGGCTCGGGCAGGTCGCCCTCGATCAGGGTGCCTTCCAAGCCGTTGCGGCACAGCCACGTGCCGGGAATTTCAGCGTCGTCGGCGAAAGGGACCTCGAACTCTTCGCCGTTCTCGGTGCGGTACTTCGCGAGCTGACGTGGGGCGAGGTCGTGATTGCGGTCGGTCTCGTAGCTCACGGCTCCGAGGCGACTGCCTCTAAGGACGCGATCAGCCATGTTGCTACTCCTCTAGGTCTACTGAACTTCGGGCTGCTGTAATGCAATTCTGTCCGCTTGGCAAACGTTGCGGCGGTCTGCGTAGTTCCCCGGTCGGGTGGCCGGCGTACGCGACGCGACCTTCAATGATACCGGGATCGCCGCGCAATCCCGACTAAAGTCGGCAGGCGTGAGCCGCCGTCCCCGCCCGCAGCCGTGCCGTTGGTGCGGTCGAGACGTGTCCGACGCCGGGATGGGACGCCGCCGCCAGTACTGCCGCCAGTCGTGCCGGCAGCGGGCGTACGAACAACGCGCCTCGTTGACCCGGGGCGGTGCCGGCGCCTCGCTGGCCTTGCCTCCCGACGCGGTGGTCCTTTCGGCCGACGACGCCGCCGACCTGTCCGACCGGGTCTACCAGGTGCGGTGCGCGGCGGAGGATGTCGCCACCGCCCTCGACGAGGGAGCGCAGGCGACCGAACTGCGCGAACTGTGCGACCTGCTGATCAGGGCCGCCCGGGCGGCCGACGGCTGGCGCCGGGTGGGCGTCTGAGCCGTCCTGACCACTGCCGATGCATAGCCGGGTAGAGTCGCGCCATGGACGGCGCGTCAGTTGTATCCCGGCGTACCGGGGTCGTGAGATGCCCCGGCACCCGCGGGCGCAACGGCGCGTTCCGGATCCCCTTGGACAAGGCGTGCCTCACGCCGATGCCGGTTCTCCCGTAGCAGTCGGGAGCATCGGGCGTTTTGAAATACCGTCAGAGTTGGCCATACTCACCAGCGACATTCTTGGGCCGGAGAGCGGCACGGCATCGCATCGTGCAGCAAATTCCGTGACTCGGCGAGAGTCGCATCGGGGCAGCTGACGGCCAAGTTAGGCGAGAGGTAGTGATGGTGGATCAACTCCAGCATGCGACCGAAGCGCTGCGCAAAGCGCTGGTCCAGGTCGAGCGCCTGAAACGCACCAACCGTGCGCTGCTGGAGCGGTCGAGCGAGCCGATCGCGATCGTCGGTATGTCCTGCCGCTTCCCCGGCGGAGTCGAGACACCAGAAGACCTGTGGCAGATGGTGGCCGACGGCCGCGATGTGATCACCGATTTCCCCAACGATCGCGGCTGGGACCTGGCGAGCCTGTACGACCCGGACCCCGACGCCCGCCACAAGACCTACGCGCGGACCGGCGGTTTCGTGGACGGTGTCGCCGACTTCGATCCGGCCTTTTTCGGCATCGCTCCGAGCGAGGCACTCGCGATGGACCCGCAACATCGGATGCTGCTGGAACTGTCTTGGGAGGCCTTGGAACGGGGCGGCATCGACCCGAGCGGGCTGCGGGGCAGCGCGACCGGGGTGTTCGCCGGGCTTATCGTCCAGGGCTACGGCATGCTCGCCGAGGAGATCGAGGGCTACCGCCTGACCGGCATGACCTCCAGCGTCGCCTCCGGTCGGGTGTCGTATGTGCTGGGACTCGAGGGCCCGGCGGTGTCGGTGGACACGGCGTGTTCGTCGTCGTTGGTCGCGTTGCACATGGCGGTTCAGTCGTTGCGCTCGGGGGAGTGCGATCTGGCGCTGGCCGGGGGCGCGACCGTCAACGCCACCCCGACGGTCTTCGTCGAGTTCAGCCGCCACCGAGGGCTGGCCCCCGACGGCCGGTCCAAGGCGTACGCCGGGGCTGCCGACGGAGTCGGCTGGTCGGAGGGCGGGGCGATGCTCGTCGTCGAGCGGCTCTCGGATGCCAGGCGGTTGGGCCATCCGGTGCTGGCGCTGGTGCGCGGCTCGGCGGTCAATCAGGACGGCGCATCGAACGGGCTGACCGCGCCCAACGGCCCCTCGCAGCAGCGGGTGGTGCGGGCGGCGCTGGCCAATGCCGGCCTGTCGACGGCAGACGTCGACGTGGTGGAAGGCCACGGAACAGGCACCACGCTGGGCGACCCCATCGAGGCCCAGGCGTTGTTGGCGACGTACGGCCAGGACCGGCCCGAGCCCCTGTGGCTGGGCTCGATCAAGTCGAACATGGGCCATACCCAGGCCGCCGCGGGCGTGGCGGGCGTGATCAAGATGGTCCAGGCCATGCGTCACGAAATGCTGCCGGCGACACTGCATGTGGACGTGCCCAGCCCGCACGTCGATTGGTCGGCGGGATCGGTCTCGTTGCTGACCGAGGCGCGGCCCTGGCCCGCGAATCGCCACGTACAACGGGCCGGGGTGTCGTCGTTCGGGATCAGCGGCACCAACGCACACGTGATCATCGAGGCGGTCCCGGCGCCCGAGCCGCTGACCGACCGCCCGAAGCCCGCGACGGTGCCGTGGGCGTTGTCGGCAAAGTCACTGTCGGCGTTGAGGTCTCAGGCCGCCCGGTTGGCCGGGCACCTGCGCGGCCACGACGAGATCGACGTCGCCGACGTGGCCTGGTCGTTGGCCGGCCGCGCCACCTTCGAGCACCGGGCCGTCGTCGTCGGTGCCGATCGGGATCGATTGCTGGCCGGGCTCGACGAGTTGGCCGCCTCAGATATTCAGGACCCGGCCGGTTCGGTCATCCAGGGCAGCGCGCCACCCGCGGGCAAGAACGTCTTCGTGTTCCCCGGCCAAGGCTCGCAATGGCTGGGTATGGGGATCGAATTGCTCGACACCGCACCGGTATTCGCGCACCAGATCGACGCGTGCGCGGAAGTCTTCGCGGAATTCGTCGACTGGTCGCTGATCGACGTGCTGCGCGGCAACGCGGACGCCCCGGGCTTGGACCGGGTGGACGTCGTGCAGCCGGTGCTGTTCGCGGTGATGGTGTCGCTGGCCGAACTGTGGAAGTCGGTCGGCGTCAGCCCCGACGCGGTGATCGGCCATTCGCAGGGAGAGATCGCCGCCGCGTTCGTCGCCGGCGCGCTGTCGCTGCGCGACGCCGCTCAGGTGGTCACGCTGCGCAGCAAGTTGTTGCGGTCGATGGCCCACTCCGGAGGCATGCTGTCCATCGCGTGCAGCACCGAACGCGCACGGGAGTTGTTGGCGCCCTACGGCAACCGTGTCAGCATCGCCGCCGTCAACGGCCCCTCGGCGGTGGTCGTGTCGGGCGAAGTGGCCGCGCTCGACGAACTCGCCGGTTTCTGCGTGGACCTGGAGCTGCGCACCCGCCGGATCGACGTGGACTACGCGTCGCACTCGGTCGAGGTCGAGGCCATTCGCGACGAGCTGGCCGAGGCCCTGGCCGGCATCGAGCCCCGTTCCTCGCGTGTCGCCTTCTTCTCCACCGTGACCGGAAGCCGTTTGGACACAGCCGGTTTGGACGCGGCCTACTGGTACCGCAACATTCGGCAGACCGTGCAGTTCGACCAGGCGGTGCGCGCCGCCTGCGAGCACGGGTACCGCACGTTCATCGAATCCAGCCCGCACCCCGCGCTGATCGCCGGGATCGAAGGCAGCGCCAACGACTGCCTGAAAAACTCGGCCGGCGACCCCGAGGCCATCGTGGTTCCCACCCTGGGCCGCGATGACGGCGGCCTCGAGCGCTTCCTCACGTCGGCCGCCGCAGCATTCGCGGCCGGTGTGAGCGTGAACTGGCGTGGCGTCTTGTCCGGGGCGGGCTTCGTGGAACTGCCCACCTACGCCTTTGACCGGCGCAGGTTTTGGCTGTCCGGCGAGGGCATCGGGGCCGACGCCGCCGGGCTGGGGCTCGGGACCAGCGAGCACGCATTGCTCAGCGCTGTCGTCGAACTGCCGGCCTCGGACGGGGTGCTGCTGACCGGCCGGCTGTCGCCCGGCCTGCAGGGCTGGCTGGCCGATCACGCCGTCTCCGGTGCCGCGGTGTTCCCCGGCGCGGGTTTCGTCGAGTTGGCGATCCGGGCCGGCGACGAAGTCGGCTGCTCGGTGGTCGACGAACTCACATTGCAGGCGCCCCTGATGTTGCCCGCGGCCAGTTCCGTTGCCGTGCAGGTCGTTGTCGGTCCCAGCGAAGAATCGGGGCGCCGCGCCGTCTCGGTGTTCTCCCGCGCCGACGCCGGTTCGGCGTGGGTGTGTCACGCGGAGGGTGTGCTGAGTTCGCGGTCCATCGAGCCCCGCGCCGATCTGTCGGTGTGGCCGCCCGCGGGCGCGGTTGCCGTGGAGGTCGCCGACGGCTACGACCAGCTCGCGGCGCACGGCTACGGGTACGGCCCGGCGTTTCGTGGTTTGACCGCGGCCTGGGTCCGCGGCGACGAGGTGTTCGCCGAAGTGCGCCTGCCGGACGCGGCCGGGGGCGTCAGCGGTTTCGGGATGCACCCGGCGCTGCTCGACGCGGCGATGCACGCGGTCGTCATGGCACACCACGCGGCGGGCCGGCCCGTCGAACTAATGCTGCCGTTCTCGTGGCAGGACGTGTCGTTGCATGCCGCGGGCGCGACCGCGGTCCGCGTGCGGATCGCACCGACCGACAATGGCCCGCAGGCGGGTGCCGGCACCGCCGCCATCTCGATCGAGCTGGCCGACGGGCTGGGCCTGCCGGTGCTGTCGGTGGGGACAATGGTCGCCCGGCCGGTGAGCGAGCGGCAGCTGCGCGCGGCGGTGTCGAGCTCCGGCCCGGAGCGATTGTTCGACGTCGCCTGGTCGCCGGCCTCCGCAACGGCCGTCACGGACCAGGCGCCGCCGCACGAGATTCTGGAATCCCTTGCCGGTGAACAAGATCCGGTCACCGCAACCTACGAGCGCACCCACCGGGCGCTGGCCGCCGCGCAGGCATGGCTGACCGAGCGCGACTCCGGCGTGCTGATCGTGGCCACCCGGGGGGCGGTCGGACTGCCGGGCGAGGACATCAGCGACCTGCCCGGCGCGGCCGTATGGGGGCTGGTGCGTTCGGCGCAGACGGAGCACCCCGGCCGCATCGTCCTGGTGGATTCCGATGTGCCGCTCGATGATCGGGCGGTCGCGTCGGCGCTCGCGACCGGCGAACCCCAGGTCTTGCTGCGCAACGGCCAGGTCTACACCGCGCGGGTTCGGCCCAGCCGCGCGGTCGACGACCTTTTGGTGCCTCCGGGCGACGGTCCCTGGCGACTGGGCATCGGCACCGCCGGCACCTTTGAAAACCTGCGGCTGGAGCCGGTTCCCAACGCCGACGCGCCGCTGGAGCCGGGTCAGGTGCGGGTGGCGCTGCGCGCGATCGCGGCCAACTTCCGCGACATCATGATCACCCTGGGCATGTTCACCCATGACGCGTTGCTCGGTGGTGAAGGCGCCGGCGTGGTCGTCGAAGTCGGTCCCGGGGTCAACGAATTCGCCGTCGGCGACTCGGTCTACGGATTTTTCCCCGACGGTAGCGGCACGCTGGTCCCGGGCGATGTCCGCCTGCTGCAGCCGATGCCGGCGGACTGGTCCTACGCCGAGGCCGCCGCGATCTCGGCGGTCTTCACCACCGCCTACATGGCCTTCGTGCACCTGGCCGACGTCAAGCCGGGCCAGCGGGTGCTGGTGCACGCGGCGGCCGGCGGTGTCGGCATGGCCGCGGTCCAGCTCGGCCGCTACCTGGGTCTCGAGATCTTCGCGACTGCCAGCCGCGGTAAATGGGACACGTTGCGGGCCATGGGCTTCGACGACGACCACATCTCGGATTCCCGCAGCCTGGAGTTCGAGGAGAAGTTCCGGGCCGTGACCGCCGGTCGCGGGGTGGATGTGGTGCTCGATTCGCTGGCGGGCGACTTCGTGGACGCCTCCCTGCGCCTGGTGGCTCCCGGCGGCGTGTTCTTGGAGATGGGCAAGACCGACATCCGCGACCCCGGCGTGATCGCCCAGCAATACCCCGGCGTGCGCTACCGCGCCTTCGACCTCTTCGAGCCCGGCCGTCCCCGGATGCACCAGTGGATGAACGAGTTGGCCGGGCTCTTCGAAGCCGGTGTGCTACGGCCGTTGCCGGTGACCACCTTCGACATCCGGCGCGGTCGCGCGGCGTTGCGGTACCTGAGCCAGGCCCGCCACATCGGCAAGGTCGTCATGACCCTTCCGGGTGCCCTGGCGACCGGCACGGTGCTCATCACCGGTGGAACCGGGATGGCGGGTTCGACGCTGGCCCGCCACCTCGTCGCGCACCACGGTGTGCGGAACATGGTGTTGCTCAGCCGCACCGGTCCCGACGCGCCCGGGGCAGCCGAGCTGATCGCCGAATTGGAGCAAGCCGGCGCCCGGGTGCGCGCCGTCGCGTGCGATGCCGCCGACCGGGCGGCATTGGCCTCGGTGCTCGCCGACATCCCGGCGGAGCATCCGCTGAGCGGGGTGATCCATGCAGCGGGCGTGCTCGACGACGCGGTCGTCACATCCTTGACCGCTGAGCGAGTGGACGCGGTGTTGCGCGCCAAGGTAGATGCGGCCTGGAATCTGCACGAGCTCACCCGCGACCTCGATCTCGCTGCGTTCGTGATGTTTTCGTCGATGGCCGGGCTGGTGGGGTCGTCGGGCCAGGCCAACTACGCGGCGGCCAACTCGTTCCTCGACGGGCTGGCCGCGCACCGCCGGGCTCTCGGGTTGCCCGCGATCTCGCTGGGCTGGGGACTGTGGGATCAGGCCAGCGCCATGACCGGTGGGCTGGACGCCGCCGACATCGCCCGGCTCGGTCGCGACGGGATCCTGGCTCTGTCGTCGGACGAGGCGATGGAATTGTTCGACGCCGCCCTGATCGTCGACGAGCCGTTCCTCGCGCCCGCCCGCATCGACCTGAACGCGCTGCGCGCCCACGCCACCGCAGTGCCACCCATGTTCGCCGACCTGGTCAACGCGCCCGCGCGGCGTCAGGTCGACGACTCACTGGCCGCCGCCAAATCGAAATCGGCCTTGGCGCATCGGCTGCACGGCCTGACCGAACCCGAACAGCACGCCGTGCTGCTGGACCTGGTCCGCGCGCACATCGCCACCGTGTTGGGCAACACCACACCGGAGGCGATCGACCCGGACAAGGCGTTCCAGGACTTGGGCTTCGACTCGCTGACCGCGGTCGAAATGCGCAACCGGCTGAAAACCGCGACCGGGCTTGCCCTTTCACCCACCCTCATCTTCGACTACCCGACACCGAACGGCCTCGCGGGTTACATTCGGGGCGAACTCGCGGGAGTGCCGCAGGAAGTCGCGCCCGCCCCGGCCGTCCGTGCCGTCGGCGACGACCCGATCGTGATCGTCGGCATGGCGTGCCGGTATCCGGGCGGGGTCACTTCCCCCGACGATCTGTGGCGGATGCTCGTCGAGCAGCGTGACGTGCTCTCGGACTTCCCCACCGACCGCGGCTGGGACCTGGCCGGCATCTACAACCCGGACCCCGACGTCCCTGGCACGTGTTACACCCGCACCGGCGGGTTCGTCGAGGGCGTCGCGGACTTCGACCCCGCCTTCTTCGGTATCGCGCCCAGCGAGGCGCTGGCGATGGACCCGCAGCAGCGGATGTTCCTCGAGCTGTCCTGGGAAGCCTTGGAGCGGGCCGGAATCGAACCCGGCGCGTTGCGGGGCAGCGCGACCGGCGTCTTCGCCGGGGTCTACACGCAGGGCTATGGCATGGGCGCCGCCCCGGCCGCGGAGGGCTTCCGCCTGACCGGGCAGTCGTCGAGCGTGGCGTCGGGCCGGGTGTCGTACGCCCTGGGCCTGGAGGGCCCGGCGGTGTCGGTGGACACGGCGTGTTCCTCGTCGCTGGTGGCGCTGCACATGGCGGCGCAGTCCCTGCGCTCGGGCGAATGCGACCTGGCGCTCGCCGGCGGCGTCACCGTGAACGCCACACCCGACATCTTCGTGGAATTCAGCCGCATGCGCGGGCTTTCCGCCGACGGCCGATGCAAGGCGTACGCCGGGGCCGCCGACGGCACCGGATTCTCCGAGGGCGGCGGCATGCTGGTGGTCGAGCGGTTGTCGGATGCGCAGCGGCTCGGGCACCCGGTGCTGGCGGTGGTCCGCGGTTCGGCGATCAACCAGGACGGCGCCTCCAACGGCCTCACCGCGCCCAACGGCCCGTCCCAGCAGCGGGTGGTGCGCGCCGCGCTGGCCAACGCCGGCCTGTCCGCGGCCGACGTCGACGTCGTCGAAGGCCACGGCACGGGGACCACGTTGGGCGATCCCATTGAGGCCCAGGCGTTGTTGGCCACTTACGGGCAGGGCCGTGCCGAACCGCTCCTGCTTGGCTCGATCAAGTCGAACATCGGTCACACGCAGGCCGCCGCCGGCGTGGCCGGCGTGATCAAGATGGTGCTGGCGATGCGCCACGACCTGCTGCCGGCGACGCTGCACGTCGACGAACCCAGCCCGCACGTCGACTGGTCGATGGGTTCGGTGGCGCTGCTGACCGAGTCGCAGCCCTGGACGGCCGATCATCCGCGGCGGGCCGGCGTGTCGTCATTCGGCATCAGCGGCACCAACGCGCACGTGATCATCGAGTCCGCGCCCGTCGGCGCCGCGCCGGTTGCCGAACGCGCCACGGCGCCGCTCGTTCCGTGGGTGGTATCCGCGAAGTCGTTGTCGGCGTTGGGTTCCCAGGCCGCACGGCTGGCCGAGCACGTACGCCAGCGCGGCGACCTCGACGCCGGTGATGTGGCGTGGTCGTTGGCTGGCCGGTCGAACTTCGAGCATCGCGCCGTCGTTGTGGGTGGTGATCGCGAGCTGTTGCTGGCCGGCCTCGATGAGTTGGCCGCCGGTGAACTCGGAGCGGTCGTCCAGGGCACGGTCACGCCCGGCGGCAAGACCGTCTTCGTCTTCCCCGGCCAGGGCGCCCAAATTCTCGGCATGGGCATGGGTTTGCACGCCGCCTACCCGGTGTTCGCCGAGGCGTTCAACACCGTCGTGGCCGAGTTGGACCGGCATTTGCTGCGGCCGTTGCGCGAAGTCATGTGGGGCCACGACGAAAATCTCTTGAACACCACCGAATTCGCCCAGCCGGCGTTGTTCGCGGTGGAAGTCGCCCTGTTCCGGTTGCTCGAATCCTGGGGCATCCATCCCGACTTCGTGCTGGGCCACTCGATTGGTGAGCTGTCGGCCGCGCACGTCGCCGGCGTCTTGTCGCTGGAAAACGCGGCGGTGCTGGTCGCCGCTCGCGGCCGTTTCATGCAGGCCCTGCCCGAGGGTGGGGCGATGATCGCCGTGCAGGCCACCGAGGATGAGGTGCGACCGCTGCTGGTGCCCGGGGTCGGCATCGCCGCGGTCAACGGGCCGATGTCGGTGGTCATTTCGGGGGTCGAGGACAAGGTGTCCGCGATTGCGGGCCAACTCCGGGCCGACGGGCGCCGTGTCCACCAGTTGGCGGTGTCCCACGCGTTCCACTCGCCGTTGATGGATCCGATGGTCGACGAATTCGGCACGGTCGCCGCCGGTCTCGCAATCGGCAGCCCGACGATACCGATCGTGTCGAACCTCACCGGACAGCTGGCGGCCGACGACTTCGCTTCGGCGGCCTATTGGAAACGGCACATCCGCGAAGCCGTGCGGTTCGCCGACAGCGTGCGCTTCGTGCATTCGGCCGGCGCAAACCGCTTCCTCGAGGTCGGTCCCAGCAGCGGGTTGACGGCATCGATCGAAGAATCGCTTCCCGACGCTCCGGTGATCACCATGTCGGCGCTACGCAAAGACCGCCCGGAGCCGCTGGCCCTGACCAACGCGGTCGCGCAGGGATTCGTCGCCGGGATGGACGTGGACTGGCGCCGCGCCATCGGCAAAGCCAATTTCGTGGAATTGCCCACCTACGCGTTCGAGCGCCGGCGGTTCTGGCTCTCCGGCGCCGGAGCCACGGTCGACGCCGCGGGTTTGGGGCTCGCGCCCGGCGAGCACGCCCTGCTCGGTGCGGTGGTGGAACTGCCGGCGTCCGGCGGGGTGGTACTGACGGGCCGGTTGTCGCCCAGTGCGCAGGGCTGGCTGGCGGATCACGCCGTCGGCGGCGTGGTGCTGTTCCCCGGCGCTGGATTCGTGGAGCTCGCGATCCGCGCCGGCGACGAGGTGGGCTGCGGCGTTGTCGACGAGCTGAATCTGGCGGCGCCGCTGGTGTTGCCGGGCTCCGGATCGGTCGCGGTGCAGGTCGTCGTCGGCGGCGCTGACGAATCGGGTGCCCGTGCGGTGTCGGTCTTTTCGCGCGCTGACGTGGGTTCGGGCTGGTCGTTGCACGCCGAGGGCGTCCTGCGTGCGGGCGAGGTGCAGCCGAGCGCGGACCTGTCGGTGTGGCCACCGATGGGTGCCACCGCGGTCGACGTCGGCGACGGCTATGAGCGCCTCGCCGAGCGCGGATACGGCTACGGCCCCGCGTTCCGCGGCCTGACCTCGATGTGGCGTCGCGGCGACGAAGTCTTCGCGGAAGTGACCCTGCCCGCGGACACGGGGGTTTCGGCGGCCGGGTTCGGCGTCCACCCGGTTATGCTCGACGCGGCCCTGCACGCGGTGATCTTGGCGTCCGACGGCGACGAACTCCCCGAAGGTTCGATGTTGGTGCCATTCTCCTGGCAGCGGGTCTCGCTGCACGCCGCGGGCGCGACGGCGGTGCGCGCACGGATCGTGCCGGTGAGTGATTCGGCGGTGTCGATCGAACTTGCCGACGGGTTGGGGCTGCCGGTGCTCTCGGTGGCGTCGATGGTGGCCCGGCCGGTGACCGACCAGCAGCTGCTGGCGGCGGTCTCGAGTTCGGGACCCGACCGGCTCTTCGAGGTCATCTGGTCGGCCCAGCGGTCGACGTCGGTGCAGCCTGTGACGGTATCACTCTGGGGCGCAACGGAATCAGATGGTCCCGAGACGCAGCCGTCGGCGGTCGTCTTCGAATCGGCGCCGGTGGTCGACGATGTCGTGGCCGATGTCTACGCGGCCACGCGCGCGGTCCTGCCGGTGCTGCAGTCCTGGCTGGCCCGCGACGGCGCGGGCACCCTGGTCGTGGCGACCCGCGGCGCGATGGCGTTGCCGGGGGAGGACGTCACCGATCTTGCGGGCGCGGCGGTGTGGGGACTGGTGCGCTCGGCGCAAACCGAACACCCCGGTCGCATCGTGCTCGTCGACACCGATGCCCGGTTGGACGACGAGTCCGTCGGAGCGGCGTTGTCGGTCGGCGAGCCGCAGGTATTGCTGCGCGACGGGGCGGTGTACACCGCGCGGGTGCATGGCACTCGCGCAGTCGGCGGCCTGCTGGTGCCCCCGGCCGACGGGCCGTGGCGACTCGGCATGAGCAGTTACGGCACGTTCGAGAATCTGCGGCTGGAACGGATCCCGGACGCCGACGCCCCGCTGGCGCCCGGGCAGGTTCGGGTCGCCCTGTCGGCCCTGGCCGCCAACTTCCGCGACGTGATGATCGCGCTGGGGCTCTACCCGGACCCGGATGCCGTCATGGGCATCGAGGCCTCTGGTGTGGTCATCGAAACTGGGCCGGGCAGCGGGCGTTTCGCGGTCGGCGACCGGGTGATGGGTCTGTTCCCCGATGGCACCGGCACGATCGGCAGGACCGACCAGCGCCTGCTCGCCAAGATGCCGGCCGGGTGGTCGCACACCGCGGCCGCCACCACCACGGTGGTATTCGCCACCGCCTTCTACGCGCTGGTGGACCTGGCCGCCGCCAAACGGGGCCAGCGGGTGCTGGTGCACGCCGCCGCCGGTGGGGTGGGAATGGCCGCGGTGCAGCTGGCCCGCCACCTGGGCCTCGAAGTCTTCGCGACCGCCAGCCGGGGCAAGTGGGACACCCTGCGCGCCATGGGCTTTGACGAGGACCACATCTCGGACTCCCGCAGCCTGGACTTCGAGGAGAAGTTCCGGGCGGTCACCGGCGGGCGCGGCATGGACCTGGTGCTGGACTCGCTGTCCGGCGACTTCGTCGACGCCTCCCTGCGACTCGTCGCCCCCGGCGGCGCGTTCCTGGAGATGGGCAAGACCGACATGCGCGACCCCGAGGCGGTGGCCCAGGCACACGCCGGTGTGCGCTATCGCGCCTTCGACCTGTTCGAGGCCGGGCCGGACCGCATCGCGCAGATACTCGACGAACTGACCGCGATGTTCGGTGATGACGTGCTGCGGCCGTTGCCGGTAACCAGGTTTGACGTACGACGCGCACCGGCGGCATTGCGGTATTTGAGCCAGGCCCGCCACGTGGGCAAGGTCGTCATGACCATGCCGGACGCCTGGGCGGCGGGCACCGTCATGATCACCGGTGCCACCGGGATGGCGGGTTCGGCCCTGGCCCGCCACGTGGTCAGGCGCCACGACGCGCGGAACCTGGTGCTGGTCAGCCGGCGTGGTCTCGACGCGCCGGGCGCCGCCGAACTGGTGACGGAACTCAACGCCGCCGGTGCGCAGGTGCAGGTGGTGGCCTGTGACGCCGCCGACCGCGAGGCGCTGGCCAAGGTGATCGCCGACATTCCGGTGCACCGGCCGCTGTCGGGTGTGATCCACGCGGCCGGTGTACTCGACGACGCGGTGATCTCGTCGCTCACCCCGGAGCGGGTGGCGTCGGTGTTGCGGGCCAAGGTCGATGCCGCATGGAACCTGCACGAGCTGACCCGCGACCTGGATGTGTCTGCGTTCGTGATGTTTTCGTCGATGGCGGGTTTGGCGGGAGCGTCGGGTCAGGCCAACTACGCGGCGGCCAACTCGTTCCTGGATGGACTGGCCGTGCACCGGCGCAACCATGGCCTGCCGGCGATGTCGCTGGCGTGGGGGTTGTGGGATCAGGCCAGCGCCATGACCGGCGCGCTCGGTGCGGCCGACCGTGCCCGGTTCGGCCGCGACGGAATCGTCGCGATGTCGTCCGATGAGGCACTGGAATTGATGGACACCGCGCTCATCGTCGACGAGCCGTTCCTGTTGCCCGCCCACATCGACCTCGCCGCGTTGCGGGTCAAGTTCGATAGCGGGACGCTGCCGCCGATGTTCGTCGATCTGATCAACGCGCCGACCCGGCGTCAGGTCGACGATTCGCTGGCCGCGGCGAAGTCGAAATCCGCTCTGCTGCAGCGCCTCGAAGGGCTTCCGGAGGACGAGCAGCAGGCGGTTCTGCTGGACTTGGTGCGGGCCAACATCGCCACCGTGCTCGGCAACTCCAGCCCGGAGTCGATCGACCCCGACCGCGCATTCCAGGAATTGGGTTTCGACTCGCTGACCGCGGTCGAAATGCGCAACCGGCTGAAATCCGCTACCGGCCTGGCGTTGTCACCCACGCTGATCTTCGATTACCCGAACTCCGCCGCCCTGGCCGGTTACATGCACCGCGAACTTGTCGGCGCGGCCGAGCAGCAGACGCCCGCCGCCGCGCCGGGTGAGGCCGAGATCCAGCGCGCCGTGGGTTCGATTCCGGTCAAGCGCCTGCGGCAGGCCGGGGTGCTGGAGCTGTTGCTCGCGTTGGCGAACGAGGCCGACGGCGGTCGGGGGGACGGACAGTCGCCGGCCGCCGCGGCGACCTCGGAGAAGGACATCGCGGACATGGATCTCGAGGATCTCGTCAACGCGGCGCTGATGGACGACGACGAGTAGCCATGGGTCTGCGCAAGGGCAATCAGTGAGAGTCGCGATCACCGGGGCCAGCGGTGTGCTCGGCCGCGGCCTCACCGCCCGCTTGCTCAGCCAGGGCCACGATGTCACCGGGATAGCCCGGCACCGGACCGAAAGCTGGCCCAGTGCGGCCGAATTCGTCGTGGCCGACATCCGGGACACCGACACGGTCACCCGCGCCTTGGCCGGCGCGGACGTTGTCGTCCACTGCGCGTGGGCAACGAGTCCCGGACACGACGACCGAATCAGCCGGCAGGTCAACATCGACGGCACCCGCAATGTGCTGGCGGCGATGGCCGAGACCCGGGCCAGAAGGATCGTCTTCGCATCGTCGGCCCATGTTTACGGCGGCGGGGACGCACCGAAGACCGAGCACGACGAGAGAACGCCGATCGGCGACGACGGCCGGCACAAGGCAATGGTCGAGCAGATGCTCGAGGATTCGGACCTGGAGTGGGTCGCGATCCGCTCCGCGCTGATCCTCGGCCGAAGCGTGGACAACTGGGTGCGCCGGCTGCTGGCGCTGCCGGTATTCCCGGATGGATCGGCCGACCGCCTGATGCAGGTGGTCCACCCCGACGACGCCCTTCGGTTATTTCACCGGGCGATCGTCGACGACGAAATCGGCAGCGGTCCAGTCAATCTCGCCGCTCCGGGCGAGCTGACGTTCCGCCGGATCGCCGCTGCGCTCGGACGCCCCGTCATGCGGTTGGGCTTCGAACTGGCCGAGTTGGAACTGGTGCACGGCGCCGCGTTCATGGATACCGCGCGGCTGCGTGAGCAGTGGGGGTTCCGGCCGGCCTGGAACTCCAGTGAATGTGTCGAAGATTTCTCGCTCGCGGTGCGCGGCCGCGTCACGGTGGGCAAGCGGGTGGTGTCACTACCGTGGCGGATGGCCACCATCGGCGACCTTCCGTCCGTCGATGCGCCGACTGAGGACGGGGTGAAGCCCGATTGGGCCGGTCCCGCCGGTGACAACGGGGAATTCGATACCCCGATCGATCCGCGCTTTCCGACGTTTCTGGCCACCAACCTGTCGGAGGCGCTGCCCGGCCCGTTCTCGCCCGCTTCGGCCTCGGCGACCGTGCGCGGGTTGCGCGCCGGCGGCGTGGCAATCGCCGAGCGGCTGCGCCCCGGCGGCGTCGTCCAGCGCGAAATCGCCACGCGAACCGTCGCCGTCTTCGCCCACCGGCTCTACGGGGCCATCACGTCGGCGCATTACATGGCCGAAACCGTACCGTTTGCCAAGCCCACGACCATCGTCAGCAACAGCGGATTCTTCGGACCCAGCATGGCATCGTTGCCGATCTTCGGTGCGGAGCGTGCGCGCTCGGATATCGGCCGGATCCGCAAGCAACTGAGGACCATTCGCAACATCGGGGTCTTCGGCGTCAACCTCATCGGCCTGTCGGCGGGCTCGTCGAAGGACACCCACGAGTTCGTCGCCGACGTCGATCGGCTGGAACGTCTGGCCGACGACGTCGCCCGCCTGGACGATCGTCGGCTGCTGAGTCTGATCACGTTGGCGCGCGACGAGGTGGTGCACGGCTGGGTGCTGGCGTCGGCGTCGTTCATGCTGTGCGCGGCGTTCAACGTCCTGCTGCGCGGTTTGTGTGGACGAGATACCGCCGCGCCGGCGGGCCCCGAATTGGTCAGTGCGCGATCGGTCGAGGCAATGCAGCGGTTGGCGGTCGCCGCACAGCGCGATCCGAAAGTGACAGCGTTGCTCGCCGAACCGGGGGAGCGGCTGGACAAACTCGCCGTCGAGGCGCCGGAGTTTCACGCCGCCGTAGCGGCCGAGCTGGCGCTGATCGGGCATCGCGGGCCCGCCGAACTCGAGATGCTCTCGATCAGCTACTCGGATGATCCCGAGTTGCTCGTCCGGATGGTGACGAAAGCGATGAGCGCCCCTCCGGCACCTCAGCCGCAGCGTCCTCGTATTCCACTGCACGCCAAGCCCGTTGCGCAGCTGGCAGCACACCAGCTGCGCGACCGCGAAGTCCGTCGCGATAAAGTGGTGCGAGCCAACTGGGTGCTACGAAACCTGATGCGCGAGTACGGCCGGAGGTTGGTCGAGGCCGGAATTTTCGACATCGCCGATGATGTGTTCTACCTGCTCGTCGACGAGCTCGATGCGCTTCCCGCGGATGTCGGGGCGCTGGTGGCCCGGCGCCGTGCCGAACAACGCCGGCTGGCCGCCGTGGTTCCGCCGACGGTGTTCAGCGGGAGCTGGCAGCCAACCACGACGACGCCTGCGGCTCTCGCCAGCGGAGAAACTCTGCGCGGGGTCGGCGTGTGCGGGGGGAAGGTTCGCGGCCGGGTGCGTATCGTGCGGCCCGAAACGATCGACGACCTGCAGCCCGGCGAAATCCTCGTCGCGGAGGTCACCGACGTCGGCTACACCGCGGCTTTCTGCTACGCCGCCGCAGTGGTGACCGAACTCGGCGGCCCGATGTCACACGCCGCGGTGGTGGCCCGCGAATTCGGCTTCCCCTGTGTGGTGGACGTTGAGGGAGCCACCAAGTCGTTGCCGCCCGGCGCCCTCGTCGAGGTCGACGGCGTGACCGGCGAAATACGGGTGCTCGCACTGGCCCCGGGAAGTTAGGACTCGGCTGAGTCGGCTAAGGCATCGAATTCGATGTCGAGATCGAGCGGCCCGCTCAGCCCGAGCATCGGCTTCCAACGGGACTCCGTGACGCGGCGCGGGTTGGGCTTGCGCCGGTCGATTTTGAGGGCGCCCGTCGTCCACTGGACGACGCGATGGGTCACGGGTGCGGCGCCGTGTGCTGTTGGGCGGCGTGGCGCGCGAGCCGGTCGTTGTGGATCTTGACCAGTTCGCGGAACCCGAGCCGGTGGTACTTCGGTATCGGCTGGATGCCCCACACGTCCTGCGCGGTGGCCTTGCCTTCGGCGCCCTCCGGCGGCCCGAACGGCGGGTAGGGGTACTTGCACTCCAAAGCGTCGTTGGAGTATCGAATCTTGAGCAGTTCGCTGCAGATCTGCGTGAGGCTCAGCGTGGGGTAGCCGTAGTAGACCGCCATGAACGGCAGCGTGAACGCGCCTTCGATGACGAGCGCCACCAGGCATACCAGGACGGCCCGTTTGATCCATTTGTGCATGCGCGCGTAGTACGGCGTGGTCCCCGGCTCGAGATCCGTTGCCGGTTCCCGTTCTTCGGATGTGGCGGTCATGACGGCGCTCCTTGAGCTAGTCGGTGAAGATTTCTCGGTTGACGGTGTGCAGGTAGGGGATGGCGAGGAACGGGGTGATGTAGAAGATGTCGTAGAGCCACCAGCCGACGAC
>NZ_LZJN01000183.1 GCF_001667735.1 Mycobacterium sp. E183 | reverse complement strand
GTCGGAGACGACGAACTGGGGGGACAGTGAAGATAAGCCGCCGCACTCTGCAACGACTGACCGCCGTCTGCCTGGTGATCGCAGGCCTGGTCGGCGCGGAACTGTACGTCCGCCACGTCGCCAACAGCAAGGTCGCCGAAGCGGTGGCCTGCGAGGTCAAGGACCAGGCCACCGCATCGTTCGGGGTGGCGCCGTTGATGCTGTGGCAGCAACTCACCAAGCACTACACCAACATCTCGGTGCAGACCGCCGGTAACCAGGTCCGCGACGCCAAGGGCATGAAGATCGACATCAACATCCGCGACGTCCGGCTCAAGGACACGCAGGACTCCAAGGGCACGATCGGCTCACTCGACGCGACCGTCACCTGGACGTCCGACGGCATCAAGGAGTCGGTCCAGAACGCGATTCCGGTGCTGGGCCCGTTCGTCACCAACACCGTGACCACCCACCCCGCCGACGGGACCATCGAGCTGAAGGGCATGTTGGACAACCTGACCACCAAGCCGGTGGTGTCGGGGACCGGCCTTCAGCTGCAGATCGTCAGCTTCAATGCGCTCGGCTTCACGATGCCCAAGGAGTCGGTGCAGTCGACCCTGGACGACTTCACCTCGCAGTTCACCAAGAACTACCCGTTGGGCATCCACGCGGACAGCGTGCAGGTCACCAACGACGGTGTGACCAGCCACTTCTCGACGCGTAACGCGAGCATCCCGACCGGCAACAACAACGACCCCTGCTTCGCCAACCTCTGACAATTCAGCCCGTTCGGCAACGATGCGCGCCGGCACGGCGCGTTGAGGCGCCGGACAATTCAGCCAAGCCCGTCGAGCACGGCACGGGTGCCGGACAGGCCGAGCCGGGTGGCGCCGGCGTCCAGCATCGCGAGCGCGTCCGCGGCGGCGCGGATGCCGCCGCTGGCCTTGACGCCCAACCGGCCCCCGACGGTCTGACTCATCACGGTGACCGCGCGCACCGACGCGCCCCCCGCGGGATGGAACCCGGTCGAGGTCTTGACGAAGTCGGCGCCGGCGTCCTCGGCCGCGCGACACACCTGGACCAGCGTGCTCTCGTCCGTCCCGGAGAACAGCACCGCCGACTCCACGATCACCTTGAGCACCGACCCGGCATCCACGTCGTTCATGGCGGCCCGCACGGCCGCGATGTCGGCCCGCACCGCGTCGATGTCTCCCGCCAGCGCGGCGCCGATGTCGATGACCATGTCCACCTCGGCGGCCCCCGACGCCACGGCCCGTTCGGCCTCATGCGCCTTGACCGCCGAAATGTGCTTGCCCGACGGGAAACCCGCGACGCTAGCCACCCGGACGCCCCCGGTGCGCACCGCGACCGGAACCATCGACGGCGACACGCACACCGCGTAGACGCCCAATTCGGCGGCCTCGCCGACGAGCGCGGCCACGTCCGCCTCGGTGGCCTCGGGCTTGAGGAGCGTGTGGTCGACCATCGCCGCCAGCTGCGCCCGGGTGGGTTTGCCGGCCACTAGAACCTCTCCTCGGGCCCGCCGGGATTGCAGCCCGACGCGACCATCTCGGCGTCGTCGACGACCGGGCGCCACGGCTCCAAGTTCCAGCTGGTCTTGCCGGGCTCGGCCACCTCGGCGAACTGCCAGTGGCAGATGAACTGCGCGCGCATCCCCGGGGTGTCCGCGTCCGGCGACAGCGCCAGCACCTCGCCCCACGCCTCGTCGGCGAGCGCGACGTTGCCGGGTTGCCCGGCGGCGGCCGCCCGCCCCGACGGTGTCGGGAAGACGCGCAGGCTGCTCATGCCGCGCCACTGCCCCCACTCGGTGTGGTCGATGAACGGCGGGGACGGCAAAACCGGAGCGGCCGCCGCGGTGGCCGCCGGGCCCCACAGCGCGAGAAGCACGGCGGCGGGCGCCGTCAGCAGCGCCTTCATCCGGCTAGCGCGACTTACCTTGGATTTCCAGAAGTTTCGGCCGTACGTCCACGAGATAGACGCCGGCCGCGCACGCGGCGATCGCCATCCCGAGTACCCCGAAAACAAAACTCAGGATGGACGTCAGCGCGACAGCCAGCCCCAGGATCACCAGCCACACCGGCTTGGTCAGCTTTTCCGCGGCCGTGTACGCGTCGGGCCGCTGCAGCGCGGCGTGCACGAACGCGTATACCGCCGTGACCAAAACGGCGATCTGCAAGACCAACATGACGGTTCCCACGAGGTGGCTCACGCCTTAAGCGTATGCGGGCCCCGTCCCAAACGTCGACTCAGAGTTGCCCGAGGGCAACTCCGAGTCGACCGTCGGACTTACTTCTGGGTGACCTTCTTGGCGGACGCCTTCTTGGCCGGAGCCTTCTTGGCCGGAGCCTTCTTGGCGGGCGCCTTCTTGGCGACGGCCTTCTGGGCCTTCTTCGCCGTCTCGTCGGACTTCTTGGGCAGCTCGATGCCGACCAGCTTGGCTGCACGCTCGCCGACCGCGCGGGTCTGCGATGCGACGGTGCCCAGCGCTTCCTGGGTCAGCTCGACGGCCTGGTCCACGTAGCCCTCCGCGCGCGCGGAGGCGTCGTCCAGACCCGTCTGGCTGCGCAGCCGCTGCAGGGCGGCCTCGCCCCGCTCGACCAGCTCGTTGTAGCGGTTGGTCGCGGCGTCCAGGTAGCCCTCGGCCGCCTTGCGCAGCTCGTCGCTGGTGAAGCGCTCGCGCAGCTCGCCGAGCTGCTCGGGCAGGTCCTCCTGCAACTTGGTCAGGCGAGCGCGGCTCTCCTCCACCCGGGTGCGGGTGTCGACGCGGGTCTCTTCGGCGCGATCACGCAGGTTCGCGATCAGCTCGTTGACCGTCGCCAGGGCCAGGTCGGCCGCGCCGAGGGCCGCGAGCAGCGGAGCCCGCAGATCTTCGATGTTGGTGTTATCCGCCATGGTGATTCCTTTCGTTAACGGCGTTCTTGGGTGTTGCTATGGGAGACGAAGGGCTGTAATCCAAGCGGTCGGTGGTCTATGCGTGCCGGCCAGAAGGGGGAAGCTCACTCGCCGTTGGGTTCGGTGGAACACTCCTCGTCGCTTGGTTCACTGATTTCATTTTGTTGGGTGAACGATGTGTAGATGTCGAGCAGAACCTGCTTCTGGCGCTCGGTGATCGCGGTGTCGGTGATAATGGCGTCGCGCACCTGGCTTTTGTCGCTCGGCTCCAAAATCCCGGCCCGCACATAGAGAACCTCGGCGGAAACCCGCAAGGCCTTCGCGATTTGATTGAGCACGTCGGCGGACGGCTTGCGCAATCCGCGCTCCACCTGGCTCAGGTACGGATTGCTGACCCCGGACTTTTCGGCGAGTTGGCGCACCGAGACCTGCGCGAGTTCGCGCTGGGTGCGAATGAAGCTGCCGATGTCCGAGGCCATGTCGGAGGCGGCATTGGACACCTTCGCGGAGAGCTTCTCCTCGGGTGCCATGGCGCGCTCCTGGGTCGGATGGTCGATGGTGACGGCCATCAGACTACTACAAGTGCTTGCTATTGCAAGCACTTGTTAGCACTACTAGAAAAGTACCTGCGCGACCGCGTAGATCACCAGGCCCGCCAGCGACCCGACCACGGTCCCATTGATCCGGATGAACTGCAGGTCACGGCCCACGTGCAGCTCAATGCGCCGGCTGGCCTCCTCGGCGTCCCAGCGCTCGATGGTGTCGGTGATGATCGCTGTGATCTCGACTCCATATTGCGAAACCAGGTGCTGGGCCGCCCGCACGATCCAGTTGTCCACCTTGTCGCGCAGGTCGGCGTCGTCGCGCAGCGACTCCCCGATGCGGACCACCGTGTCGGCGATCCGGGTGCGCAGCGTGCTGGACGGGTCGTCCACGCCCTCGAGCACCAGCCGTTTCAGCGTCTTCCAGGCCGTCGCGGCGGCATTGGCGATCTCGTCGCGCGCCATCAGCTGCTCTTTGATCGCGTCGGCGCGCGCGATGGTGTCGGCGTCGTTTTGCAGGTCGTCGGCGAATTCGAACAGGAACCGGGTCGCCGACCGGCGCAGCTCGTGATCGGGATTGCGGCGCACCTTGTCGGTGAAATCCATCAGCTCCCGGTGGATGCGGTCGCCCACCAGGTGGTCGATGAACCGCGGCGACCACGTCGGCGAGTCACGCTCGACGACCCGCTGGATCACCTCGCCGGCGTTCAGCGACCATTGGAAGGCCCGGTCGGCCAGCAACTGGATAAGTGCCTCCTGCCGGTTCTCGGCCAGCAGTGTCGCCAGGACCCGCCCGACCGGCGGCCCCCACTGGGGCTCGGCGATGCGCCGCACGATCATCCGGTCGATCACCTGCTGGACGTCCTCGTCGCGCAGCAGCTCGACCAGCACCCGTAGCACCGTGGCGGTCTCGCTGGCCACCCGCTCGGCGTGCGAGGCCTCCGACAGCCACTTGCCGAGCCGTCCGGGCACCTGGGCGTCGCGGAGCTTGGTCTCCACCACAGGGGGCGACAGGAAGTTCTCCCGCACGAAGGTGCCCAGCCCCTCGCCGAGCTGATCCTTCTTGCGCTTGATGATCGCGGTGTGCGGGATGGGGATGCCCAGCGGATGCCTGAACAGCGCCGTCACCGCGAACCAGTCCGCGAGGGCGCCCACCATCCCGGCCTCGGCGGCGGCACCGACATAGCCGACCCAGGCGCCCAGGTTCGCGTGGGCCTGCGCCCAGCGGCAGCCGAGGAACAGGCCGGTGGCGCCGATCAGAAAGCTCAGCGCCACCGCCTTCATCCGGCGCAGCGCCACCCGTCGCTCGGCGTCGGCCTGCGGGTCGGCGCCGGCGAAGGATTCGGCGAGCGACGGATGGGGACGCCCGGTTCCGCTCGACGGGGTCGTCGGGGCGGGGGCCGCCGCGCGGGGCCCCGGTGCTTCGCCTCGGGGCGAGGCTCTGTGTACCACCACTCCATCATTCATCGTTGCGGGCGTTTGGTGTGACCGCACTGTTCACAAGCCCGCGAGGGGCGCGCGGTCACCGTTCGAAACAGGCCCGCACGCCGTATTATCGAGGGCGTCTAGTGAATGGGATATCGGCGACAGTGGCAGAGCGAACGTTGGCGGCGGCGGCCAAGACGGATGGCCGCAAGCGGCGCTGGCACCAACACAAGGTGGAGCGCCGCAACGAGTTGGTAGACGGCACGATCGACGCGATCCGGCGGCAGGGCGGCGCCCTGAGCATGGACGACATCGCCGCGGATATCGGCGTATCCAAGACGGTGTTGTATCGCTACTTCGTCGACAAGAACGACCTGACGACCGCCGTGATGATGCGGTTCACCCAAACCACCCTGATTCCCAACCTGGCCTCGGCGCTGACCTCCAATCTGGACGGCTTCGACCTGACCCGCGAGGTCATCCGGGTGTACGTCGAAACCGTCGCGAACGAACCCGAGCCATACCGCTTCGTGATGTCGAACAGCTCGGCCAGCAAGAGCAAGGTGATCGCCGACTCCGAGCGCATCATCGCCCGCATGCTCGCGGTGCTGATGCGCCGACGCATGCAGCAGGCGGGGATGGACACCGGCGGGGCGGAGCCGTGGGCCTACCTGATCGTCGGCGGTGTGCAACTGGCCACCCACTCCTGGATGTCGTTCCCGCGCATGAGCCGCGACGAGTTGATCGACTACCTGACGATGCTGAGCTGGAATGCGTTGAAGGGCATCGTCGAGGTAGGCGGATCGCTGGAGAAGTTCCGCGAGGAGCCCCACCCGTCGCCGATCGTTCCGCCCCGCGGCCAGTAGATGCGTCCCCGCGGGGCGCCCAGGGCGGTTCTCATTTTGTGAATTCAACCCGTTTCGTGTGACGCTATGACCCGCTAGTGAGAACGACGTGCATCGCCCGCAGCGACTAGCATGCAGAGGGTGCACCGGGGGCGACGCAGCTGCGCCGGGCGTCCCTGCCTCCGTGTAAAATGAAAGGCTCTTCTCGACATGTCTGTGCAGCTCACGCCGCATTTCGGAAACGTGCAAGCCCACTACGACTTGTCCGATGATTTCTTCCGGTTGTTCCTGGACCCCACCCAGACGTACAGCTGCGCCTACTTCGAGCGCGACGACATGACCCTGGAAGAGGCGCAGCTTGCCAAGATCGACCTGGCGCTGGGCAAGTTGAATCTCGAGCCGGGCATGACGCTACTCGACATCGGTTGCGGCTGGGGAGGAGCGCTGCACCGGGCGATCGAGAAATATGACGTCAACGTGATCGGGATCACGCTGAGTCGCAACCAGTTTGCCTACAGTAAGGCCAAAATGGCCGCCATCCCCACCGACCGCTCCGTCGAAGTCCGGTTGCAGGGCTGGGAGGAATTCGACGACAAGGTCGACCGAATCGTCAGCATCGGCGCCTTCGAGGCGTTCAAGGCCGACCGGTGGCCGGCCTTTTTTGAACGTGCCCACCACATCCTGCCCGACGACGGTCGGATGCTGTTGCACACCATTTTGACCTATCAATGGCAGCAGATGCCCGCACTCGGCGTCAAGCTGACGATGAGCGATGTGAGATTCGCGCGATTCATCGGCACCGAGATTTTTCCGGGCGGCCAGCTGCCGACGCAGGAAGAT
>NZ_LZJN01000182.1 GCF_001667735.1 Mycobacterium sp. E183 | reverse complement strand
TTGTGCCGATGTGGGATCCGGAATTGTGCGCGGCCGAGGTGCGGCGTCTGGCCGACAAAGGCTGCAAGGCCATCAGCTTCCTCGAGGCGCCGCACGCTTTCGGCTTCCCCAGCTTTCACAGCGAGCACTGGGACCCGATGCTGACCGCGATGTCGGAGACGGGCAGCGTGCTGTGCATGCACATCGGGGCCAGTGGCGGCCTGATCACGCTGGCGCCTGACGCTCCGATCGACCATCACATCATCCTGCCCACCCAGCTCACGCTGATGGCCTTGCAGGACCTCATGTTCGGCCGTACCCTGCGCAGATTCCCGGACCTGCGTATCGCCCTTTCCGAGGGCGGCATCGGTTGGATCCCCTATTACCTCGAGAGGGCCGACCGACACGCCAAGAATCAACTCTGGATCGGTCAGGACTGGTCGGATCGCATGCCCAGCAAGATATTTCGGGACCAGGTCCTGGCCTGCTTCATCACCGACCCGGCCGGCGTCAAGCTGCGCAACGAGATCGGCATCGACAATCTGGCGTGGGAGTGCGACTATCCGCACACCGACTCGACCTGGCCCAACGGCCCGGAGCAGTTGTTCGGCGAGTTCACGGCTGCCGGTGCGACCGACGAGGAAATCAATAAGATCACTCACGAAAACAGCTGTCGTTTCTTTGATTTCGACCCGTTCAAGCACACCGCGAAGAAAGACGCGACGGTGGGTGCGCTACGCGCCAGGGCCACCGACGTCGACCTGTCGACGGTGAGCAAGGCCGAGTACCGGGCCCGTGCCGAGGCGGCCGGCCGGGAGACGGTGCAGGTCTGATATGACGAGTACCGTCGATCTGCCCAAGATCTCGGCCGATGCGCACGTCGACGAGCCGCATGACCTCTGGTATGAACGCCTCAGCGTGGACCTGCGCGATCACGCCCCGCGCCGCATCCTGGCCAATGACGCCGGCGGGTGGAGCCTGGTCGTCAACGGCAGCCCCATCGGTTGGAACGAACTGTCGGCAGAAGAGGCAGCGGCGAAGGAGGCCGAGCGCGTGGCGGCGGCCTCGCCCGACGTGCGGCTCGACATGATGCGGACCGACCGCATCAACGCCGAAATCGTCTTTCCCACCATCGGGCTATACGCGTGGGGCATCGCCAATCCCCTTGCCGGGCAGTCGGTATGCCAGGTCTACAACGATTGGATTCGCGAGCAGATCGGGGGACACGACCGGATCAAACTTGCGATGATGATCCCCACCTGGGATGCCGACATGGCCATCGCCGAGGTCGAGCGGGTGGCTGCCGATCCGTCGGTGGGTGGACTGCTGTTGCCGCTGGTCGGCAAGCCGGAGTGGAACTCCAAAGAGTGGGAACCGCTGTGGGGCGTCATCGCGTCGACGGGCCGGCCGGCCGTCATGCATCAGGGCAGCGGCCACGACATGATCTTCTATCGAGGGTGGGGGAGCGGCACGGCGAATCTTCTTGCCACGCAATCGATGGCGCCGCGCGCAGCCGCCTTGTTGAGCTGCAGCGGGATCCTGGAGCGGCATCCAGACCTGCACGCTGTCTTCGTCGAGTGCAACGGCGGCTGGATCTCGTGGGCGATGCAGACGCTGGACTACTATTACCAGGCGCACGACGAGATCGGCTGGACCAAACCGAAACTTGCCGAACTGCCCAGTCACTACATCCGTCATCAGATCCACTCGACCTTCCAGGACGATCCCGTCGCGATTACGAACCTCGCGGATACCGGTGCCGAATGCCTGTTGTGGGGCAACGACTATCCCCACCCCGAGAGCACATACCCAGAGTCGGAGAAGATCCTCGACAGGCTCTTCGCCGGCGTCGACATCGACAGTGCGCGGGCCATCGTCGGCGGAAATGCACGCAGGCTATTTGGTTTTGACGAAAGCGTCCTGAAGGACGCCCCCTGAGTGGCCGTCCGATGAACGCAGAGTTCTCGCTTCGCCAACAGGACTACTCGCTCAGCGAGGAGCAGGCCGCACTGCGGGATTCTTTCCGGGCCTATTTCGAAAAGACCATCCCGACATCACGGGTTCGCTCGGCCGAACCGGACGGGTTCGACGCGGCGCTGTGGGACGAGCTCCAGGAACGTGCCGTCGTTGAGATGGCGCTGCCCCAAGCGGTCGGTGGCGACGGGGCCGGCTTGGTCGAGCTGGCGTTCGTGCTCGAAGAGGCCGGCCGCCGCGCGGCGCCGGTACCCCTGGCCGAGGTGTTGGCGGCGGCTCGCGCGCTCGCCCGCATCGACCCGTCATCGCGGCTGCTGGCCGCCATGCGCGATCGTGGCGCGGTTGTCACCCTCGCCCCGGGCACCGCCGACCGTCGGCTAGCACCCGCCGGAGCGATCGCAGAGGCCGTGCTCGCGCCGCAGGGCGCCAACCTGACGCTGGTCACCAGCCCGCCGGCGCCGACCCAGGCCAATCTGGCGTGCGCTCCGCTGGGCTGGCGCGAGGTTACCGGTGGCGCACGGGTGGGTTCGGCCGACGAGTGGGACCTAGCTGAACGGGAATGGCACGTCTTGACGGCGGCCGCGCTGGTCGGGCTGGGTCAGGCCGCCCTGGACCTCGGTGTGCAATACGCCAAAGAGCGCACGGCTTTTGGCACCCAGATCGGAGCGTTTCAAGCCATCGCTCATCCATTGGTCGACGCCGCCAACAGCGTGGGCGCGGCCCGGCGGCTGATGTGGCGCGCTGCCTGGTTCTGCGACCATGAACCCGAATCCGTTGGTGCGCTGGCCTTGTGCGCAGTGCTGGCCGCCGGTGACGCCGCCGAGCAAGCCGGGGCCACCGCCATCCACACCCAGGGCGGCTTCGGGTTCACCCTTGAATCCGACGTTCAGCTCTACTACCGCCGGGCCAAAGGCTGGGGGCTGGCCGTCGGCGACCGTCGCACCCTTCTGCGACGCGTCGCCCGGTGGGCGCCGCATGTGTTGAAGGATGCGCTCGCGTGAATTTCGAGACCATCGAACTCGACGACGACACCCTCACGTTCTGGCAGGGGGCACGCGCCTTCTTCGGCGAACACGTCACCCCGGCGGTGCTGGAAGACGAACGGCTGCACGGCGGCGGATTCAACGAGGGCCTGCACCTGGCGATGGGGGCGCGGGGATGGGTCACGACGCAATGGCCGACGTCCGAGGGTGGGGCGGGCCTGGACGCGTTGCGGGCGCGCATCGTCGCCACCGAATGGGCGCGCAGCGGCGCGCCCTACATCCTGGCCTCCACGACGTTGCTACCACCGATCGCCATCCGAATCTTCGGCTCGCCGGACATCCAGGCCGAGGTGCTGCCGCGGGTCGCTGACGGCACCGTTCGCATCTGCCTGGGTTACACCGAACCGGACTGCGGATCGGATTTGGCCGCGGTGCGCACCCGCGCGGAGCGGGATGGCGACGAATGGGTTATCAACGGACAGAAGATGTTCACCACCGGTGCCCAGTTCAGCCAATACTGCTTTCTCCTCACGCGCACCGACCCGTCGGCGCCCATGCACAAGGGCCTCACCGTTTTCCTTCTGCCCCTGGACACTGCGGGGGTGGAGATCCGGCCGATCGGCACACTTGGCGGCGAACGTACCAATTTCGTTTACCTGCAAGATGTTCGCGTCAACGACCGCTGGCGCCTGGGCGACGTCAACGCGGGTTGGACCGTGGTCGCCGCGCCGCTGAGCCAGGAACACGGCATCTCCGCCGACGGCAGTGACCCGACCATCGGGGGGCCCTACCTGGCCGAGTGCGAGAAACTCCTCGCGGAGTTCGTTCGTTGGGCCGCAACGCAACCGGGTCCCGCAGGCACATCCTTGCTCGACGACGCCGTGGTGGCCGAGCGCATCGGCGAAGCGCTCGTCAAGGTCGAGATGACGCGTTCGGCGTCGGGACCGCCGGCTCGCATCCTGTCCTCCGACCTGCTGGTGCAGACGGCGTCGGAGCTGATCGATCTCATCGGCCCGACAGCCCTTCTGGCGCGCGGGGCGGAGGGGAGTGCCGGCGACGGTGCATTCGAAGCGGGATTCCGATTCGCGCCGGGGACCGGCATCTATGGCGGATCCACCGACGTGGCGCGAAACGTGATTGCCGAGCGATTCCTGGGACTTCCCCGTAGTACACCGCGAAGGAACAAAAATGAGCGAAACGACAGCGCTGTCGGCTAGCCACGACGAACAGTCCGACGACGCCGTAACGGAGGGCATAGCCGCCGAGGCCTTCGGGGGTGACTTCGCAGCGATGCTGACTGTCCCCGAACCACAGGAAGTGTATGCAGGCATCGGATCGGCGCCGATAATCGTGATCGACGGCAATCACATTGTCGGCGCCGCCAAGAGCGTCGACGCTCTGACCCGCAGCCACGATGTGCGCGGATCGGGGGCAGTGGGCAATACGCAGAGCGCCGATCGCCCGCTGATTCCGCTGGACATCGACCGGCCCGAGCACACCAAATACCGCAAACTGCTTGACCCGATCTTTTCGGCGAAGGCGATCGCTCACCTGGAGACCGACGTAAGAACGCTCGCCGACGAGCTGATCGACAAGTTCATCGAACGCGGCCACGCTGACATCTACGATGAATTCTGCGCGATCCTCCCGTCCACGATTTTCCTGCGCCTCATGGGAATTCCGCTCTCCGAGCTGAACTACTTCCTGCAGAACAAAGACGATTTGCTGCGCGACGTCGAGGGGGAAACCGTCGCGCAACGCGAGGCCAGGTACAAGGCGGCGGGCAAACGGTGCTACGCGTACTTCAACCAAGTTCTCGACGAACGCGAAGCGAGCGGCGAACCCGGGGACGACATCCTCGGCCGCTTCATGACAGCCGAAGTCGACGGCCACTCACTGACCCGCGAGAACATTCTCGACATCTGCTTCCTGCTGATGATCGCCGGCCTGGATACCGTAGCGGCGTCGCTATCCTGCATCCTGTCCTGGCTCGCGCGCCATCCCGACGAGCGCCGTCAGGTAGTGGCGAACCCGGAAATGTGGCCCGACGCGATCGAAGAGTTGATGCGTTGGGAGACCCCGGTGCCGGTGGCATCGCGCACTCCGACCGTGGACATGCAGGTCGGCGAGACGACCGTGGCCGCAGGAACGCAGGTGACGGTGCTGTGGGCCGCTGCCAACCTGGATCCGGAGAAGTTCAAAGATCCTCTCAAAGTGGACCTGACCCGTCGGCCCAATCCGCACTACTCGTTCGCAAGCGGTTTTCACCGTTGTCTGGGAAGCCATCTCGCCCGGATGGAGCTGCGGGCGGCACTCGACCAATTTCACAAGCGCATTCCCGATTACGAGATCACGCCGGGCTCATCGTTGCGATACGAAGCTCTTCCGGTGCGGCTGGCGCGGCCGCTGCCACTGAGTTGGGAGGTGCGTGGATGAGGCTGGAGCTCGACAGCGGAGCCTGCCAGGGGCATGGCCGCTGCTACAGCCTCTCGCCCGCGTTGTTCGACGCCGACGAGGAGGGGCACAGCGTGCTGCTGGCGGCCGAGGTGCCAGTAGGAGAGGAACCCTCCGCCACGGACGCCGTGCGGTCCTGTCCCGAGGAGGCCATCGCCCTTCATGACTGACCAAGCCGGCTCGACCGCGCGCCCCGACTCCGCGACGCCGACGTCGTCGGATCGTCCGCAGATCCGAGCCGGATTCATCGGTCTCGGGGACCAGGGCAAGGGAATGGCGGATCGGCTCATAGCCTGCGGGGTGCCCACGACGTTGTGGGCACGCCGGGCGGAATCGCTTGAGCCCTATCGCGGTTCTGCGGCGTCGTTCGCGGAAACCCGGGCCGAGCTGGGGGCCAACAGCGACGTGGTCGGGATCTGTGTGGTCGACGATGCAGGGGTCCAAGACGTCGTCCTGGGCGAATCCGGGGTGCTCGCCGGCATGTCGCCCGGGTCCGTGCTGGCCATCCATTCGACAATCAGCCTGGAGGTCTGTCACCACATTGCGCGGATCGCGGCGGAACGGGGCGTCGGGGTGATCGACGCTCCGGTCAGCGGCGGCGGCTTCGCGGCTGCCGAGGGCAAGCTCACCGTCCTCGTCGGCGGCGAGGACGAAAACTACGAAAAATGCCGCGCGGAGCTCGAAACTTTCGGCGGCAACGTGATTCACCTCGGGCCGCTCGGCAGCGGGTTGATCGCCAAACTCGTCAACAACACTCTGCACGCCGCCCACTACGCCCTGGCGCGCGACGCGATGGTTGCCGGCACCCGGTTGGGCCTGGACGAGCACGCTCTGGGCCGCGCTTTGTCGGTCAGCAGCGGCAACAGCTTTTCGCTGAACACCGCCGTCGCTGTCGGTGGCTTCGGGGTGTTGGCTCCAATGGTGGGACCCCTGCTCCGTAAAGACATCGGAATCTTCGACCGGCTGACCGGCGAACGCGATGCCCCCACCGGCTCGCTGATCGCAGTCGCCGACGAGGCGCTGCAGCTTTTCGGATATCCGCGTGAGCCGACTGAAACAGGTCTCTGACCGGTCACCAACGTGTTTCTGGCGCAGCCCGATTCGGCAAGTTGGCGTTGCGCCCACCGGGAACTCCACGTGGGTCGCCAACCAGCTTGTACGTCAGGCCATCCCGGCGATCGAAACCGGCGGCTGCACGGTCGGCGGTGTTGCTGTCGTCGCATGAATGCGGCTGGGAGCCGCCGCCGATGGCGAGAACCCCTATCGCTTCTCCGATGTCGACGCGGAGGAACCGCCCTCCTGAGCGCGACGATCCACACCGTCGCGGTCCGCACCGAAAAGAAACCTGTCGGCGATCGCATGCTCGTTGCGAATGGACATCTCCTGGGCGGTGTTGAGCCAGAGTCCCTCGAACCCGGCCGAGTGCATGCCCGCGTGGATGGCGCCGATGTTCCTCAGGTCCTGTGAGGGCAGCTCGCCCCAGCCGTCGTGGTCCTGCCACCGCTCGAAGACCTGCCACTGCGTCTCGGGCACCTCGCCGGGCGCGAAATGCTCCAGCGAGAACATCTCGAACGTGCACCGATTCGGGTCTTCGGCGTCGGGCAACATGCGGTATCCCAGCAGGCAGGACTTCTCGACCAGGATCACCATGGTCGGAAACACATGCCAGTCGCCGTTCCCCGCGAAGTATTGCTCCATCGACATCCGCGGGAAGTCAACGCCTTCGGCGCGGGCGAGCTCCTCGCACATCTGGTGGTACAGAACAAACGGTGGGACGTCGCCGGGCTCCATCGCGGCCAGCTTTTGCGCGGCCCGGTAGTCTCGCTCGGTGACCAGCGACCCGACCTCGAGGTATTGGTATTTCATCGAATTCGCGAACACCTCGGGTCGCGCCGCCTGCTCCTGGCGGCCCTTGTCGCGGCCGGCATGCTCGGGACGCTGTGTGTAGACGAACCGCGAGTGGTTCTTATAGGTGATGGTCGGGGTGTAGGGAGCGTAGACGTATTCTTGCGGCGCTGCGGGCTCCGCAGACGGCCGCGGGCCCTGCGCCGATCGCATCGTCTGCGGATGGGTCCCGGGCGTGTGATAGCCCTCGATGAAAGCGTCGACGACGGTCTTGTAGTTCGCCGGCAGGAACGTGCGCTTGCGCCAGCGGTAGCGCATGTCCTGCAACCGAAATGGAGCCAGCGCGGTCGGCAGCGGGTCCAGCCACTCGAGCAGATCCGGCGGGTCCTCGGCCATGCTCACGAACACCCAGCCACCCCACGTCCCAACCGCGACGGGACGCAGGCCCCACTGCTGGCGGGGGCGCGGTGCGAATTCGTCGCGACATGGGACGAAGGAGGACCGGCCATCCAATTCATAACGCCAGCCATGGAATTCGCAGCGCAGCTCTTTGTTGGCCGAGCAACCGCTGCCGCGGACGACCTTCATGCCGCGGTGGGCGCAGGTGTTGTGGAATGCCTTGATGCTGCCGTCCTTCTGGCGCACCACGGCGATGGACTGCCGGCCGATCGTGTACTCGTAGAAGCAGCCGGCGTCCGGTACTTCCTCTACGCGACACGCGGGCTGCCACACGCGGGTGAACAATCGCTCCAGCTCGAGGTTCAGGAATTCCGGGTCGATGTACCGGCTCTTGGGCACGAAAGTCTCGCCGCAGGCGAACTTTTGTGGCACCCGCTCGGTGGCAAGCTCGGTCATTGTCGCACTTTTCGTCGGCTCAGCTGGAGGGTGGCTTGTCAAAGATGTTGGGATACAGCACCGCTTCCTTGAACGACGTCTCGATCTCGGCGAATGCGGTCGGGATGTCCCACGTCCCCGACGCCGACACGATCTCGCGTTCGACGACCGGATTGGACATCAGGCTGATCCGCCCGTTCCCGGCGAAGATCACGCGCCGGTTGAGCCAGTCGGACTGCTCGCTGGCCAGATACACGACCGGCGGCACGCAATTCTTCGGCGAAAGGCGAACGTTCGAGTCCGAGTAGTCCATGCTGCCGCCGCCCTTGATGCCCTGCGTCATCCGGGTGCCCGCGATCGGCGCAACGGCGTTGCAGCGCACCCCGTAGTTGCGCAGCGCGTTGGCGCACGAGAAGGTCAGGCCGACGATGCCCATCTTGGCCGCGGCGTAGTTCGGCTGGCTCGGCGCGCCCTGCAAGCCCGACATGGATGTGAAGGTGATCAGCCGGTACTGCCCGCCGCGGTTCTCCCGCCACCAGGCTGCCGCGTGGCGCGTGACGTTGAACGTCCCTTTGAGGTGCACCGACACCACCGCGTCCCAGTCCTGCTCGCTCATCTTGAAGACCATGCCGTCCCGAAGGATCCCCGCCGCGTTCACCACGACGTCCAAGCCGCCGAGCGTCTCGGCGGCCCGGCCGATGAGATCCGCGCACGCGGCGAAGTCGGTGATGTCGGTGGTGTCGGCGAATGCCTTGCCGCCACGGCTCGTTATCGCCGCCGCGACGCTTTCGGCCGGACCGGAGTCCTGTCCGGTCCCGTCGACGCCGACGCCCGCATCGGAGACCAGGACCGTCGCGCCCTCGGCGGCCAAGCCCTCTGCCACCGCGGCGCCGATTCCCCGCCCGGCCCCCGTCACCAACGCGGTCCGTCCGTCCAACACACCCATCGTCATCCAACTCCTCGTGGCCTCGCGTCAAAGACGAGCATACAGAACATACAAACAATATCTGTATAGCTGTTTAGCGCCTACTCGAACCCCCACTCGGCATAGCGGCGCTCCAACTCGGCCATCGCCTCCCGGCCGCCGCGGGTACTGCGTTCCTTCATGAAGTTGAACTCGTCGTCGCGCCACACGAGGTTGCTGAACACCGTGTGGCCCATCGGGACCCAGTCCCCGAACTGCGCCATCCCGACGGCGTGCCAAAACGCGATCAGAGCGTGCTTTCCCACCATCAGGCCGTCGGCCGAGTGGTGAGCGATCGCGCGGGCATAGCGCAACGCTTCGTCGCGGAGCCGCTCGGCGGGCACCACCGACGCGGCTACCCCCCACTCGCGTAGTTCGTGCGCGGTCACCTTGCGGCCGGTGATCATCGCCTCGTAGCCGCGGTTGGGTCCCATCTTGAGCAACGCGAGCGGCATGGCCGTGGAGAACCCGGCGAACCCAATGCGCGCCTGAGGGCGGGCAACGTACATGTCATCCGAGACGACCAGAATGTCGGCGGCCAGGGCCAGATTCATCCCGGCGCCCAGCGTGGCACCCTGACAGCCGGCGATCACCGTCTTCGGGAACTCCAGCCAATTGGTGAGGTGCCGGTGCAGCCGCCGGGCGTTGCCCAGGCGCGCGGTCTGCGGCAGTCGCTCGCCCTTGCGCAGTCCCGCTTCTTCCACCGGGAGCCGGCGCACGTCGTCGCCGCTACAGAAGTCCTTGCCTTCGGCCAGCAACACGACGGCCTTGACCTGGTCATCGTCCTCGGCGCGGTCCAGCCGCTCCTTGAAGAGTCGATGCATGCCCGGAGACAGGATGGCGTTGCGCCGTTCGGGCCGGTTGATGGTGATCTGCGCGATGTGCGGTTCGACAACCTCATAGCGGACCCAGTCCTCATCGACCTCGAATTCGCCTCCAGCCGCGGAGTCGGTGGCCATCAGCCCTCCTTCGCGCGTTGGCAGTACATAAGTACACTAGTCGATCAATTGTCACATCGGGTGATACGGTCGGCGAATGCCAACATTCACGGTCACCAAGCGGCTCGCCGTGTCACCGGACGCGGTGTGGGCCGTTCTCGCCGACTTCGGTAACGTCGACTGGATCCCCGGACCCAGCGATGTCAGGGTCGAGGGCGAAGGACCCGGCATGCGGCGGTTCATCGCAGCGAGCACCGAGAAGCCGGTCATCGAGACCCTGATCTGGATCAAGCCGGACGAGCGTGCGCTGTCGTACGAGATCACCAACAATCCGATGCCGGTCAGCCGCTTCGTGGCGGTCAACACCGTGACCGAGAGCGCGGATGCCGGCGGAGAATCAATCGTGGTCTGGGACATCGACTACGAGCCCATCGGTGACGACGCCGCCGCGCGCGATGCCATGGAGGCCGTTTACGGCCTGATGGCGGGCTGGGTGCAGGACTTCGCCCAAGCGAAAGAGTCCGGATAGAACACTTAGACAGAAAGTGTCTATTAGTTTAGGATTGTTCGAGTGATTGATCCTCTCGATCTGGTACTGATCAGCGTCGACGACCACACCGTGGAACCACCCGACATGTTCAACGGCCGGGTGCCAAGCCGTTTCGCCGACGACGCACCGCGCATCGTCGAGGACGCCGACGGCATGTGTTTCTGGGTGTACGACGGTCTGCAGCTGCCGAACATCGGGCTCAACGCCGTTGTGGGCCGGCCCAACGACGAATGGGGATTCGAGCCGTCGCGATTCAGCGACATGAGGTCGGGGTGTTACGACGTCGACGCACGGGTGAACGACATGGACGCCTCGGGGGTCCTTGCGTCGCTGTGCTTCCCGTCGTTCCCGACCATCTCGGGCGCGCTGTTCACCTACCGCGGGGACCGCGACGTGTCCGAGGCGATGGTGCGCGCCTACAACGACTGGCACATCGAGGACTGGTGCGGGCGGCATCCCGACCGGTTCATCCCGATGGGGATCCTGCCGTTGTGGGACGCGAGCCTGGCCGCGGCCGAAGTGCGGCGCCTGGCGGGGCGCGGCTGTCGCGCGGTGACGGCTCCACAGCACATCGGGAGCTACGGGCAGCCGCCCTGGCAGGATCCGCACTGGGATCCGCTGTGGGAGGCGATCTGCACAGAGAACACGGTCGTGAACATCCACATCGGCACGGGCGGCGGATTGCCGGTGCCGTCGGACCTGACCACCTATCTGGCGTACAACTCGATGCTGCCGATCGACACCCAGCGCTTCGTTGCCGACCTGTTGTTCTCACCCATTGTGAAGAAGTTCCCGTCCATCAAGTTCTCGCTGTCGGAGGGCGGCATCGGATGGATTCCGTTCCTGCTGGAGCGATTCGAGGACATCTACTCGCGACAGCGGGCCTGGACGGGAGACGATTTGGGTGACGGGCTGAGCCCCAGCGACGTGTATCGCCGCAACTTCATGTCGTGCTTCATCCGCGACCGGGTCGGCATCGAGATGCGGGAGCGCATCGGAGTGGACACCATCTGCTGGGAGATGGACTACCCGCACTCGGACAGCAGCTGGCCGGACGCGCCCGAGCAGCTCGCCGCCCAGTTGGAGGGCTGCACACCCGACGAGGTCGAGGCGATCACCTGGCGTAATGCGGCCCGCGCCTTCGGCTACACCGGCGTCGAGCGACGGGGCAGGGAACACTGCACCGTCGCGGCGCTGCGGGAAAGAATTGCCGGCCTGGATCTGTCGGCGCCCAAGGTGGACGCCGGCCGCGCGCCCAGGGCGGGCGCTACCGCGATCACGTACGGCGACATGAAGGTACGGATGGCGTCGATCCTTCGCGGTGGGGCGTGACCGAACCGGATTACGGGGTCGTCCTCACCGGGGCCGATCGGCAGTTCCGCGACGAGGTGCGCGGGTTTCTTGCAACGGCATTGACCTCGGACGTGCGCGTCCAGGGCCGCGACGAGATGGATCGATTGAGCCGAATGCGCCTGTGGCAGAGGCGTCTTCACGACGCGGACTTGGCGGCGATCTCATGGCCGTCCGAATTCGGTGGTCGCGCGGCCACTCCGGTGCAACAGCTCATCTTCAACGCCGAGATGGCCGCCGCGCACGCTCCAGAGCCCATCAACCGCAGCGCCGTCAATCAGCTCGGCCCCACGATCATTCAGTGGGGTACCGACGAGCAACGCCAACGCTATCTGCCGAAAATCCTTTCGGGCGACGAGGTGTGGTGTCAGGGATTCAGCGAACCCGACGCGGGCAGTGATCTCGCCGCCCTGAAGACCAGGGCCGAGATCCACGGCGAAGAGCTGGTCATCACCGGGCAGAAGGTCTGGACGTCCAAGGCGCAATACGCCGACTGGATCTACATCCTGGCACGCACGGATCCCACGGCGGACAAGCACCAAGGAATCAGCTACATCCTCGTACCCCTACGCACCAGCGGGATCGAGGTGCGCCCGATCCGCCAGATCACCGGGCAGGCCGAGTTCAACGAGGTGTTCTTCGATTCGGTGCGGGTGCCGCTCGACAACGTGCTCGGCCCACTGCACGGCGGTTGGCGGGTGGCCAAATCCACGCTGGGCTACGAGCGCGTCGGACAGAGCCGCACCCATCGGATCGAACGGCGGCTGGCGATTCTGATCAAGATGGCGCAGGAGCAAGGAGCGCTGGGGCACGAGGGCTGCGGCGACGGCTACGTGGCCGATCGGATCGTCGGTTTCGCCGCGCGGGTGGAGGCGCTGCGTCAGATCTCGGCCCAGGCGACGGCCGCCGGCGTCCGCGGCGTCAGTCCCGGGCCCGAGGCGTCGGTGGCCAAGCTGCTGACGTCGGAAGTCGATCAGGAGATGGCCAATTTCGGGCTGGAACTCACCGGGCCGGGTGGCACCCTGGAGCGCGGCTCGGCGGGGGCGACGAACAACGGGAACGTCGCACGGAGCTACCTGCTGATGCGGGCGGCGACCTTCGGTGCGGGCACGTCCGAGGTCCAGCGCAACGTGATCGCCGAGAAGCTGCTGGGACTGCCGCGTGACCCCTGATGGCCCGTCGTCGCTGAACGAACTCGCACGCAGCGCGGCCGAACTCGAGCAGTTGCGGGCGTCGGCCGATGACGCCCTCCGAAAGGTGTGGTCTGCCAGCTCTTTTCGGAGCCTGCTCGATGGCCCCGGCCCGGTGTTCGACCCGAAGCTGTGGCAGACGATCGTCGAGGCCGGGTGGGCCGACGTCTTGGTCAGCGAGGCCGCCGGGGGCGGAGGGGGCGGGCTCCGTGATCTGTGCGTGCTGGCCGAGGCCGCCGGCGCGGCGTCGGCGCCTGCCCCGCTTGCGATGGCGGCGGCCACGGGATGGTGCGAGAACCGCTGCGCCGACGGGATTCCCCTGCTGTTGCCCGAGCGCGGAGAGCGCACCACGGCGGGCGTCTCCGGAGTGTGGCCGCTCGTGCCGTTCGGTGCGGTCGCAACCAAGTTGTTGGTCTGCGCGGGCGACGGAGAGTCCGCCGTGCTCGGGGTTGTCGACCCGGCGGAGGCGGGCGTGGTGCGCGAGCCGGTGACGCCCCTGGATCACAACCCCGGCGCACGAATCACGCTGAGCGATACGCCGATTCAGGTCCTCGAGACCGGGCCGGATGCGGTCCGCCGCCACGGTGAAGCCGCGCTGCGCGCCCTGATCGGTCGGGTGGCCGAGTTGGTTGGCATTGCGGCGGCCGCCAACGAGGCCGCAACCGAGTACGCGAAGCTGCGCGTCGCCTTCGGCCGCCCGATCGGCGCCTTCCAGGCGATCAAGCACCGCCTGGTCGATCAGCGGTGCGCGATCGAGATCGGGCGGGCGCTCGTCAATCGTGCCGCCGACGCTTGCCAACACGGGCATCCCGAGGCCCCCGCGCTGGGCTCCCTCGCCGCCTACTGGGGTATCGACGCGCTGCGTACCGTGCCCGAGGGCGCCACTCAGGTGTTCGGCGGCATCGCGTACACGTGGGAGCACGATGCCCACGTTCATCTCCGCCGGGCGGCCAGTGCTGCGGGAAGTCTCGGTCAGCGCGCGCACCACCGCGACATCGTGACGCGCTGGCTCACGGGGCGCTATCCGGTGGAGCAGCCGGGAGGTGACGGGTGAACTCGTTCCTCTCGGGTGTCAAAGTCCTTCAGGTCGGCGACGGGATCGCCGCTGCGGCGGCCACGTCGCTGCTGGCGAACCTCGGCGCCGAGGTGAGGAAGCTCGGCGGCGGTTTCTCGCCGTCCCGGGTAGGGCCGATGATCGCGGTTGGCGCCGCGTCGGTGCCACTGGTTGACGTGGTTCTAGATCGTGGCAAGCGAATTCTGCGATCACCAAGCGACACATCGGCATTGATCGACGCACACGACATCGTGATCGTCGACCACGACGCCGCGATCGACCCGCCGCAGGCCAGAAACGCCGTGGTGGTGAGCGTCAGCCCATTCGGCCTGACCGGACCGCGCTCCGTCGAGCGGGGTGGTGAACTGATCGCCCAGGCGACCGGTGGCATGCTCGCTACGATCGAGGGCTCTGACGGGACGCCGGTGCCCGCCCCTGGCTATGTCGCGCTCAAGGCGGCGGGCGCGGTGACGGCGCTGGCGGCCCTGCACGGCCTCGATCGGCGCAACGCTACGAGCGCGCCGGTGAGCGTGGATGTGTCGGTGCAGGAGGCGGTCGCATTCACCGCGGCCCTTCCCGAGTGCGCCCACGTGCTGTACTCCTGCCCGGGAAGGGCGGGCAGCGGGCGTTATCTCGCCCCGTCGGGCTTGTTCGCCTGCCGCGACGGACTGGTGCGCATCACCGCCGTCGAAAATCACCAGTGGACCGGCCTGTTGGTGGCCTTGGGTCATCCCGGATGGGCCACGGGCCTGGGCGAACGAGCCGCCCGGATAGAGCACGCCGATTTGATCAACCACCACGTCGGGGCGTGGGCGGCGACGCTCCTCAAGGAAGACTGCGCAGCCCTGTTGCAGGCCAACGGCGTGCCTTCGACGCCGGTGAATACACCCGCGGAGATCCTGACGTCGCCCCAATTCGCTTCTCGCGGAGCCATTTCGGTGACTCGACTGGGCGGTACTGCCCTGTCCGTACTGGCCCCCCCATGGGCGACGCGCCCGGGCGGGCGGTTCGGACGGCACCGCACGGGCCGGCTGAACGACCTGCGAGTCGCCGAGCTGACCCACGTCCTGGCCGGGCCGATCGTCGGCGCGTTGCTCGGTGGGATGGGTGCCCGGGTGCTGCGACTGGAAGACCGCGACCGACTCGACATCTACCGCCGCACCGGACCGTTCGCCGCAGGGCGGCCCGGCGTCGAGCGCGGCGCGTATTTCGCGGTGGCCAACCACTCCAAGCGCAGCGCGCTGATCGATCCCGGCCGGCCGACGCAGGACGTCGCCGCCGCCCTCGAGGAAGCCGACGTGCTGATCGAGAATGTCGGCGCGGCACGGCTGACCCGGCTCGGCGTCGACCCCGCCGAAATCGCCGACTCGGGCCGGTTGGTGATGCGGGTCTCGGGTTTCGGGTCGACGGGTCCCATGGCCGGATACCGCGTGTACGCCAACAACGTTCAGTCCTACGGGGGTCTGGCCGGACTCACCACGGGATCCGACGGGTCGCCGGCGCGGCTCGGCACGGTAATCGCCGACCCGCTGTCTTCGGTGGTGGCGGCCACCGTGATAGCGGCTTGGGCGCTCGGGCCTGCCCGCGACTTCGGGGCGGTGATCGATCTGTCCATGGCCGAGGTGGTGGCGTCCACGGTGGCCGAATTCGTCGCCGCGGCCTCGGCCCCCGTCGGGGTGGTGTCCGACGGTGGGGCCGACGCGCGGGGCGGCGTCTACCGTAGCGCCGATGACCGCTGGGTGGCGGTCGAACTCTCGGCTCCCGCGGACCGGGCGCGCCTGACGGAATTGGCCGGGGAACCCGATCAGCTCGCCGCGCTGATCGCCGGCGCGCCGGCCGGCGAGGCGGCAGCGCGCCTGACGGCCGCGGGGTTGCGCGCTGCGGTCGTGCAACGCGCGGACGACCTGGTGAACGACCCCCACTTGGCCGCGCGGGGATTCTTCCCGGAGATCGCCCACCCCGATCCGGATATCACCACCGCGCGCCTGGTCGGTCTCCCGTGGCGATTCACCGGGCAGGGCCCGATCCCGCTGGCGCCGCCGCCGGCCCTGGGCGACGCGAATGCCCGTCAGGAGAGGATGACAAGTGCCGGCTGATCCACCCAGTGATGAGACTGCGACGGTGTGGGCATCGACGTTCGTGCCGTCGAGGTCGCCGATTCCCGAGTTCGGCCAGGAGGGCTACTCCGTCGCATGGGTCGACACTCGCGAAGGCCGGGTGCAACTCCTGGTGTCCGGGCCACGGCCCGGGCCCGGTGCCGTTGGCCGAATCGTCGAGCGGAAGCTTGGCGAGGCTGAAGTGCTGCTCTTCGAGGCGGATCCGGCGTGACGGGCGTCCACGTCGCGGGCGTCGGGCTCACCCCGTTCGGCAAACACGGCGACACCGCGCTCGCCCAGTTCGGGGTGACGGCCGCCCGGCAGGCGCTCGAGGACGCGGGTCTCGGCTATGACGCCATCGGCGAGGTCTTCTGCTCGTCGTCGATGGCGCCGCCGCAGACCGGGCTGAAGGTCGCGCATGCGTTGGGACGCAGCGGGATCCCGGTAACCGCGATCGAAAGCGCCTCGGCGGGGGGCATGGTCGCCCTGCGGCATGCTGTGTGGGCGGTGGCGTCGGGCCGCTGCGAGGCGGCGTTGGCGATCGGCTATGAGAAGACGACCGCGCTCGAGCCCGGCGGGGTGGTACCGGCGGCGGTCGATTTCTGGGACCGGTTCCCGCCGCAGATCCACTACGCGATCGAGGCGAATCGCTTTCTGTACGAGGCGAACTGCGCGCCGGATGTTATCGGTGCCGTCGCGGCCAAGTCGTATAACCAGGCGCGCCTGAATCCGCTGGCGGCTCGGCGCAACGACCACGAGGTGACCGTTGAACAGGTGATGTCGTCGCGGATGATCGCCGAGCCGCTAACCAAGATGATGTGTCACGCCTCGGTCGACGGCGGCGCCGCGATCGTCGTGACGTCCGGACCACGCATGCGGTCCGTGGCGATCAACGCCATCGAGCAGACGAGTTGGCCGCGCGACCCGGGCTGGCCGCTGGCCGGTCCGTGCGTCGGCCCGCCGTCGCAAATAACCCTGACGGCAGGGCGGGCTTACGCCGCGGCGCAGGTCGCGGCGAATGACGTCGGAATTGTTTCCCTGCATGACATGTGCGCCAGCGAGGAGGTCACCGCGCTGATCGCACTCGGCCTCGTCGACGTCAAGGATGTCGCCGAACTCGTCCAGTCGGGCGGGTTGGGATCCAAAGGCAGGCTGCCGACCAACACCGACGGCGGCTGCCTTGCCCGCGGGCACGCGTTCGGTGCAACGGGACTGGCCCAGGTCGCCGAGGTGGTGAGTCAGCTTCGTGGAGAGTCGGATTCGCGGCAGGCCGCCGATCCCCGCGTCGGGCTGGCGCAGGCGATGGGGGGCGGTGGGTCCTGTGTTGTGGCCGTACTGGGTCGGTGATTCGGCCCTCAGCCGGGGTCTTCGTAAGACCGGCCGAAAAAGCGTTCGACGAGGGCGCGTTCGTCGGCGGGGTCCCTCACCGGCCACCACCACAGCGCCAGGAACGCCCGGATAAGCCATTGGGCGGCAAGTGGATCTGCATTGTCGGATCCGAGCATGTCATAGGCGAGTGCGGTGACAGCGGGGGAGTTCGTGAGCCACTCGCTGCGCGGCACCGTCGGTGCGGTCTGCATGAGCTGCGCCAACGGATCAGAGCGCAGGCGCTGCAGGGCCAGGATGGTGGCCGTCACCACTCGTTCGCGGCCGGTCAGGTCTTTGATGGCCTCGCGCACGGTATCGACGATGCGGCTTGCCTGGAGGGCAACCACCGCGTCCCTGATGGCCGCCTTTCCGCCGGCGTGCCGGTAAATAGTCGCCGGTGAGCAGTGGACCGTTTCGGCGAGGCTCTCGATGGTGAACTCGTCGTATCCGACGTGCGAGATGAGGTCGGCGGCGGCCGCATATATCCGTTCGGCGGCTGCGCTGCGGCGATCCCGGCCCACCAGCCAGTCGTTCCGTGCCATGCAACCCTCCCGTACAGCCGACAGAAACTTCCCTCAGGGTGAGAATTATCGGTAACAATTCTCAGGCTAACGCGCTGGTCCTCCCGCGCAAGCGGTTTGGGGTGCACGGACGGCGCGGCGGGAGGCTTATCAAACTTTCCTCGCCCTATTGACCGCGCCGACGGTCACCTTCAGCCTGGGTCTATGGCGGTCTTGAGCGACCCGGTCGATTTCTTCGGTGCCGAGGCTTTGCAGGATCCGTATCCGATGTATGACCGGATGCGCGCGACGGCTCCGGTGCATCGCATCGCCGATTCCGACTTCTATGCCGTGTGTGGCTGGGACGCGTTGATCGAGGCCGTCACTCGGGTCGATGACTTTTCGTCCAATCTCACGGCAACCATGATTTTCCGCGAGGACGGCAGCATCGGGGCGTTGCCGATGATGGAGGCGGGAAGCCCCACCCACGCCCTGGCCACGGCCGATGATCCGGCGCACGCACTGCACCGCAAGATCTTGCTCCCACACCTGTCCGCGCGCCGGGTGCGGATCATCGAGGAATTCGCTGCGGAGACCGCCGAGCGCCTGTGGGAGGAGAACCTGCACCAAGGACGCATCGAATGGATGGGCGCGGTGGCGAACCGGCTCCCGATGATGGTGGTCGCAAAATTGCTGGGCCTGCCCCATGCCGATGTCGACAAACTGATCCGGCTGGGTTACGCCACCACCACCCTGCTCGACGGCGTCGTCACCGAGGCGCAGCTCGCGGAGGCCGGGATTGCGGCGTTCGAACTGTCGGCGTACGTCATGGAACATTTCGACAAGGCGGATACCGCGGACAAATCCGGGCTGATACCGGACATGGCCGCCCGCTACGCCTCCGGCGAGGTGGACCAGGCCGTGGCGATGGGCATCATGCTCACGCTGTTCAGTGCCGCCGGCGAGTCAACCGCCTCGTTGTTGGGCAGTGCGGCATGGATTCTCGCCGACCGCCCCGAGGTCCAACAGCGGATTCGCGAAAACCCGGAACTACTAGGCAATTTCATCGAAGAAACACTGCGCTACGAGCCGCCGTTTCGTGGCCACTACCGCCACGTGTGGCGTGACACCACCCTCGGCGGGGTGGAGGTGCCGGGGAATGCGCATCTGATTCTTTTGTGGGGAGCCGCCAACCGCGACCCCGAGCACTTCGAGTCGCCCAACGAATTCCTTCTCGACCGCAGCAACGGGAAGGGGCATGTGACGTTCGGCAAGGGCGTGCATTTCTGCGTCGGGGCGGCCCTGGCCCGGTTGGAGGCTCAGATCGTGTTCAAGATGCTACTGGAGCGGACCACCTGGATCGACGCGTGTGACGTCGGAGATTGGCTGCCCAGCATCCTGGTCCGACGACGGAAGCGGCTGGAGCTCGTCGCACGGTAGCGGCCTCCGACGCGCGCGTCAGCGGCCGAGTAACCGGGCCAGCGGCGTCAGCGGGTGCACGCCGCCGGCGCGGTTGAGAACCGGCTCCAGTAAACGCATTTGCCGCATGATGCGGCGGTGGAACAGCCGAATGAGCTCGGTGTCCATGTTGTCGGGCGCCTGCAGCACGAATGCCTCCAGCGCCGCATCGCCTGCGCGCCAGTCGGCGTATCGGGAGCCGAGCAGGCGTTCGACGTCGTCGAGGTTTTCGGATTCGATCGCGGGGCCGTGCCGGCAGACGCCGGCGACGTAGCGCGCGGTTTGCGCCGTTTGACGCCGGCGAAAGCGCTCAATCTCGGTCTCGGCCGCTAGCTCCTCGATGATGGGTGCCAACGCGTCGATAAGGCCGCTCTGGCGGACATCTGTCGCATGCGGGAGTCGGTAATCGCCGAGGGCGATGCCCTCGACCGCGGCCATGGCTTCGACTGCGTTGAGCGAGCATTGCTGAAACCACTCCTCATATTGCAGCAAGTCGCTCATCGGAAAAGGGTTGTGCAAGACCATCACCAACGAGAGAGGCGTGGTGAGCGAGAACTGCGCGGTGTGGAACTCGACCACCGGCAGGTCCAGTTCCACGCCGGAAACCTCCTCATAGCGCCGGAACGCGCGCTCGAGGTCGCCGAAGGGCTCGGAGATGTCGCGCAGGCGCAGTCCTGCGAGGTCGTGGGCGGTGTCGCCGAGGTAGGCCAGTTCGACGTCGAGCAGTCCGGTCACACGACCGTCGGCGAACATGAACTGTCCGGGATCGCCGAGGACGAAGCGAGGGTCGAACCGGTGCGCGGGAACGTGGCGGCGGATCCAGCCGATGCCGAATTCCAGAAACGGCTCCGGGCGCTTCTTGGTAGACCGATACCTCGCGACGGACGCTTCGAAGCTCGACAACGCATGCTGCTGAGGGCTTTCGGGCAACTTGAGCCCGGCGGTGGAGAACTCACCCGGATCCAGCCGATGGATCCGCGCAAGGATTTCCATGTATTCATCGATGACCGAGTTGCGTTCTGCTGCACTCGGCGAGGTTGACAGATTGGTGGCGCCGGGGAGGCGATCCATCACGATGGCCGGTGGTGCCTCAATCCGACCGTGAATGTGTGGGACTGGAATCCCTTGCTTCTCCAGGGCTTCAAGGATGTCCGCCTCTCGATGGGTGGACAACGAGAACTCCATGCCCTCGCGGTTGCCCCGCACATACAGCGGCATGATCGTGCCGTCGCGTTCGACGTCGGCGAACCAGGCCGGACGCCAACGTGGTTGGCGCTCGAAGGCCCGCACGGGCCCCAGGTGACTCTCGAGCCAGCTTCGTACCGCCTGATCGGGTGTCATGTCGTCGGGGAGGTCAGAAACCCATTTTCAGCGCGGCACCGGCGTCGATGAACATCTGCAGTCCGGTGACGTATCGCGATTCGTCAGAGGCGAGGTAGACCACGGCGTGCGAGATGTCCTCGGGCTGCACCCAGGGCACCGGCATCGCCTGGAGCATCGGGTAGATCACGAAGGCATCGTCGTGTGTCGGAGCCTCCAGGTCGGGCCGGAACGTTTTGTACATCATCGGGTTGTTCATCATCGCGGTGTTCACGTTCGTCGGGTGCACGGCGTTGACGCGTATCTCGCGCGCCGCCAGCGTCATCGCCATCGATTTGACCCAGTCGCGGACGAACTTCTTGGCCAGGCCGTAGCCGAGCCCGCCGGGGCCCGAGTTGCCGCCACCGTTGAACATGTCGTGTTGGGAGACCAGTCCGGCGATCGAGCCCGTGGCGATGATCGACGCACCGGTGTCCAGATGGTCGAACGCGGCGTTGACGGTGTTGACAACGCCGAGAAAGTTCACGTCGAGCACGTCGCGGAACGCCGGATACCCTTTGTGCTCTCCGTGCGGGCAGATGCCGGCGTTGGCGACGACGACGTGCAGCCCGCCCAGTTGGGCAACGCCGTCGTCGATCGCCTTCTTCAGGGCCGCCCGATCCCGCACATCGGCCACCGCGGTGACCACCCGCCGGCCGGCCTTCTCCACCAGCTTCGCCGTCTCGTCGAGGTCGCTCTTGCGTGCCATCGGGTAGTCGTTGGTCGCGATGTCGTCGCAGATGTCAACGGCGATGATGTCGGCACCCTCGTCGGCGAGATGGACTGCGTGACTGCGTCCTTGGCCGCGCGCCGCACCCGTGACGACCGCAACTTTGCCGCTGACTCGATTCATCTGCTTACTCCGTTGGTTGGATCTTAAGAGGGCTGTCGATCACGCGATGGTCCCGCTGTCCTTGAGGGCGATGATGTCGTCCCAGTCCTTGCCCAGTTCGAGCAATAGCGCCTCGGTATGTTCGGCGAACTCCGGTGTCGGGCCGAGAGTAAACGGTGTCTGATCGAAAAGCACGGGGCTCGATACCAACTCGAGGGCACCGCCGCTGCCTTGGACGGGCGCGATGACACCGTTTGCCCTCACCTGCTCGTCAGCCACAACATCCATCGTGTTCTGTACGGGCGCCCACTGCCCTTCGAAACCGGCCAGCGCTTTGCGCCAGTGCTCGAGGGTTTTGCTTCCGAGCACCTCGCGCAGGATCGCAGTTGCCTGCGCCGCGTTGCGGGTTAGCAGCTCATGGCTGGCAAAGCGTTCGTCGGTGGCAAGCTCGGGGAGTCCGACCCGCGAACAGAAGTCCGCCCAATGGCGGAAACCTTGCATCATCGACAATCCCATGTACCGCCCGTCGCCGGTGCGGTAGAAGCCCACCAGCGGATTGTGGGGGGCGACGTTGGCGCCGGCGGGGTTTGCCTGCCACGGCTCTCCGGAGATCAGCGCGGCGTTGACTGCCACCCCCATCGCCCACACCCCCAGTCCGAGGAGCGACACATCCACCACCTTGGCCTCACCGGTCCGATCACGAGCGAACAGCGCCGCCGCGATTCCGCCGGCAATTGTCATGCCGCCCAGAGAATCTCCGTACGCCGGGCCGGGTTGTGCGACGACGCCGCCCATATCGGGCGGGGTGACGCTTGCCGCGCTACCGCCCCGGCTCCAGAAGCCCGTCATGTCGTAGCCACCGATGCCGGCCTCGTCGCCGAGCGTTCCGTATGCGCTGCCCCGCACATAGACGATGTCGGGATTCGCCGTCCGCAAGTCATCGACGTCGATCCGCAGTTTGGCACGGGCGTCGGGCAAGAAGTTGGTCAGGAACACGTCGCTTGTGCGCGCAATGTCCATCAGCAATTCATGGCCGGCCGGTGTCGAGATGTCCAGGGCGATAGATCGTTTGCCGCGGTTCGCGTGCTCCATGACGGGGTTGCGGTCGCCGGCGATCTGCACGTTGCCGAGCTGACGTAGGCCCCGCTGGGCATCGCCGGTGCGCGGATGTTCGATTTTGAGTACGTCGGCGCCCCAGTCCGCCAGCACCGCACCGGCGGCCGGAACGAACGTCCACTGGGCGACCTCGAGGACGCGTACGCCTGCCATGGGTCCGCTCATGGGCACGCCCCTCAGCGGTAGTCGAGCACAACAGGCAGGTGGTCGTGCGTGTGCACCAGCGTCGACACGCGGGGCACTCGGTCGCCGACCACGTGAATCCCCTTGGCGCGCCGCGCCACTTCCTCCAGCAGCAGACGAGCTTCGCGTCGAGCCAGGGCGGCGCCCATGCAGAAGTGCTCGCCGACCCCGAAGCCGAGGTGATTGGCGGCGTCCTGGCGGTGGATGTCGAACTGTTCGGCGGTCGGGCCCCAGTGCTCCTGGTCGCGGTTCGCGGACGCATAGGCGAGCAGCACCCCGTCGCCTTCCTTGACCTCCGCACCGCGCAGACGAACGTCGCGGGCCGCCTGCCGGGCCATGCTCATCACCGGCGTCCAGTAACGCAGCACCTCCTCGACGGCGTTGCCGCTCAGGCCAGGTTCGGCGAACAACACCGCCGATTGGTCGGGATGCGTGTCGAGGCAATCGGCTATTCCCGCGATCAGGCTCTGCGTGGTCTCACTGCCGGCGGCGAGCAAGGTGAGCGCGTAGATCATCACCTGCATGTCGTCGAAGGGCTCCCCGTCAACGGTCACCTGGGAGAGCATCGTGAGCAGATCGTCCTGAGGATGCTCCTTGCGTTCGGCGACGAGGCCCATCAGATAGGGCCCGATGTGTTCGAAGATGAATGCGTAGTCCTCGTCGCTCGCGGCCCCACCACCGACGTTGGCGATCGTGGTCGCCCAGCCCGCGACCTTCGGCCAGTCTTCCTCGGGCACTCCCAGCAGGTAGGCGAACACATACACGGGGATGGGCTCGGCGACCCGTTGAATCCAGTCGAATTCACCGTTCGGCAGGTCGTCGAGCGCATCGTTGACGACCTGGCGTACCCGGGCCTCCATCTTGGCGACCGCGGCCGGCGTGAACCGCACGCCGACGGCCTTGCGGTGCACTCGGTGCACCGGCGGATCCATGAACATGATGCCGCGGTTGCCATATCCCTGAGGGTCGCGGCCCTCCCGGTGCGCGATCAGATCCATCATGATCCCAATGCGCTCCGACTTGAACCTCTCGGGTCGAGCCGAGATACCCTTGATGTCTTCGTACTTGGTGATCACCCAGAACTGGCCCTCCTCGTACCAATGCACGGGATCGTGTTCGCGCAACTGCGCGAATGTGGCGTTCGGGTCGCCGAGGTAGAACGCCGGCTCGTCGAAGCGGGCCGCTGTGATCGTCACCATAAGACTGAACAATAGAACATCAACTGTTAATCTGCGAGTAGCCGTCCCGCCGGCCTGGCTGCGGCGCGGCATTGGCAGAAGAACAAAATCTGTTTTATTGTTGCATGGTGAGCGTCGGGTTGTCCCACCTTCGGGTATGCGACCTCGGCGGTCAACTGGCGGGCGCCGGGGCGACGAAGATCCTGGCCGCCTTCGGTGCCGAGGTCATCCGAGTCGAAGACCCCGCAACGCGCGGGATGTGGGACGCGCTGCGCGGCGTCGGCCCGTTCGTCGACGAGCGCCGGGGCGTGAATCTGGGTGCCGGCTTCAACAACCACAACGTGGGCAAGCTCGGGGTGACCATCAACCTGCGTCAAGAGGCAGGCAAGCAGCTGTTGCGTGAGCTGATCGCCCTGTCCGACATCGTCTGCGAGAATTTCGCCGCCGGCGTGCTGGACAGGATGGGTTTCGGCTACGACGAGCTGCGCCGGATCAAGCCGGACATCATCTACGTCTCCAACTGCGGCTTCGGACATAGCGGCCCCTACCGCGATTTCAAGACCTGGGGTCCCATCGTTCAGGCGCTGAGCGGGCTCACCTTCACAGCCGGGTTGCCCGACCGTGAGCCCGCGGGATGGGGTTACTCGTACATGGACCACGTCGCCGCCTACTACATGACGGTCGCGATCCTGGCGGCCCTGCATCAGCGCGAACGCACCGGCGAGGGTCAACACATCGACTTGGCCACGGTGCCTGCGGGAATCGCGATGCTGCCCACCGAGGTGCTGGATTGGACGGTCAACGAGCGGCCCGCGCGCCGGCCGGGGTTCCCGGACGGTAACCACGCCGACTTCGGTGAAATGGCCCCGCATGGGATCTACCCGTGCCTGGGCGAGGACCGGTGGGTCGCCATCGCCTGCCGCGACGACCGGGACGTCGCCCTGCTGTCCAAAGTCGTCGACGAACCGCGATTGACAGAGGACCGATTCGCCACCCTGGAGCAGCGGTTGCTCGGCGCCGACGCACTCGACGCACTCGTCAGCGCCTGCACCCGGACCCGCGAAGCCTCCTCGCTGGCAGCCGAACTCACTGCGGCCGGGGTGCCGGCGAGTGTCGTGAAGTCGCCGCGGGAACGGATCGACGAAGACCCGGACCTCGCCAACTGGGGACTGTTTCCGACCGTGACGCACCCCGAGATCGGGACGGTGCGCGTCGAAGGGGTTCCCCTGCGAATGTCGGCGTCGCCGTGGAGCATTTCGCGGGCCGCGCCGTGTCTGGGCGAACACAACCGAGACGTGCTGGGCGGGCTGCTCGGGCGCAGTGATCAGGAGCTGGACGAATTGACGAAGCGGGGTGTGATCTGAACGCGCTGAGCGGGATTCGCGTCGTCGAGATCAGCGGCCAGTTCACCCCCGTCGGGGGAAGGTTGCTCGCCGAACTCGGCGCGGAGGTCGTCGTGGTCGAACCTCCCGCGGGATCTTCACATCGGTCACGACCGCCGTTCGCACACGACAACATCGGGTCGGATACCAGCCTGCGCTGGTGGAGCGGCAACGTGGGCAAGAGGTCGGTGACCGTCGATCTCGACACCGCGGAGGGTGCCAACGCACTGGGGCGCCTGATCGCTGGCGCCGACATCGTCATCTCCGGGTCCGGCCCCGTCGGCGATGCCCGGCACCCGTCCCTGATCTGGGTGGCGGTCACCCCATTCGGCCTCGACAGCATGCGGGCCGACCAACCCGTCACCGACCTCACCATGCTCGCCGGCGGGGGTCCGGTCTGGAACTGCGGCTACGACGATCACTCCCTGCCGCCGGTCCGTGGCGCCGGCGAGCAGTCGGCCAACCTCGCCGGCCTGTATTGCGCGATCGGAGCGCTGGTGGCCCTTGCGCACCGGGACCAGGCCGGCCAGGGTCAGCTCGTCGACGTCAGCGTCAATGCGGCCTGCAACGTCAGTTCGGAGCAGACGACGTACCACTGGCTGGTCAACAACGAGACGTGCGTCCGCCAGACCGGCCGTCACGCGTACTTCACGCGGAGCCAACCGACGCAGGTCCGGTGCGCGGACGGCGCCTACGCCACCACCGGCGTGCTACCCCGCAAGCCGACCGAATTCGCGAACCTGCTGACCTGGCTCGCGGACCTTGGCCTGACCGACGAGCTTCCCGAGGCGGTGTTCCTGGAAATGGCCGCCTCTCGCGACGAGCCGGTCGACATCGCGATGATCGGTGCCGACGACGAGACCACCGCGATACTTATGGCGGCCCGCGACGCGATCACCTTGATTGCTTCCCGGATGCCGGCGAATGAGTACTTCCTGGAGAGCCAGCGACGCGGATTCCCCGCCGGAGCGGTGCTGTCACCCGACGAGGCCTTCGAGGACGAACACATCGCCGCCCGCGGGTTTCACGTGCCGGTCCACCACCCGGAACTGCGGGAGACGTTCCGCTATCCGGGCACGCCATACCTTTTCAGCGCCACTCTTGCGGGCGGGCCCGTACGGCCACCCTTGCTCGGGGAACACAACGCGCTGCTCGACGAACTTGCCGACGACACCGCATGACCCCCGGTGACCGCCTCACCCATATCGGGCTGTGCGTCAGCGATCTCGAAAGATCCGTCCGATTCTATTGCACGGCAATGGGATTCGACGAAAGCGGCCGCCTGACGGTCGACGGGCCCGAGACGGCACGGCTGCTGGGCGTGCCCGGGCTGGTGCTGGACTTGGTCTACCTGCAACGCGACGGATTTCGCCTCGAGTTGCTCGGCTACCCGGTACCGGGCGTGCGCGAGAAGCGCCGACCCCGCCGGATGAACGCGGTGGGCTTCACGCACCTGTCTTTCCGCGTCGACGACGCGGACGCGGTCGTCGCGCGTATCGAGCGCCTGGGTGGCCAAGCCCGACCGGAACGAACGGTCACATTCGACGGCGGCAACCGGGGACTGATGGCGACTGACCCCGACGGCAACTGGATCGAGTTGATCGAGCGCACGGCGCCGAGCGACTGAGCAGTTAGTCACTCAACGTCCGATTGTTCATTGCGATGATAGAGTCAGGGCTGTGCCAGCGACCAGCGAGTTGATGTATTCGCCGTTCTCCAAGGCGATCTTCGACGATCCGTACCCGGTGTACCGGAGATTGCGCGACGAGGCGCCGGTCTACCGGGATCCCGAAAACCGCTGGTGGGTCCTGTCCAGGTTCGACGACGTGTCGCAGGCTCTGCGGAATTGGGAGACGTTCTCGTCCAAGCGCGGTCCGGCACCGGAGAACCCGGACAACGACGGACGGAAGTACTCGGTGATCTCGATGGACCCGCCTCGCCACGACCGCATTCGCGGGGTCCTCAAAGGGTTCTTCACGCCAAAAGCGGTCGCCGCCATGGAGTCTGCCCTGCGGGCCGTGGTCCACACGCACCTTGGCCGGCTGCAACCGGGTACCACCGTCGACGCGATGGAGGCGTTCGCGTTCTCGGTGCCCACGGACGTGATCGGTGATCTGCTCGGCGTGCCGCACAGCGACCGCGCGCAGCTGCGCGTCTGGTGGGAGGCCTTCCTCACCCGGGAGGAAGGGCAGGTCGCGATGCCGGCCAAAGCCATCGAGGCCAACCGCCTGATCAGCCAGTACATCGGTGACCTGATCGAGCGGCGCCGCACCGACCCGGGTGACGACCTGATCAGCGTCGTCCTGCAAGCCACGTTCGACGACCCCGAGGCCGGCGGCCAGCGCGCCCTGACCCCGCACGAGGTGCTCATGTTCTGCAATCTCCTGTCGGCCGCCGGTTCGGAAACCACGCAGAAGCTGATCTCCAACGGCCTCGTCGCGCTCGCCGAGCACCCCGAGGAGTGGCAGCGCATCGTGAAGGACCGCAGCGTCATTCCCGCCGCGGTGAACGAGGCGCTGCGCTACGACACGCCGAGCCACTGGGTGGCTCGCACCTTGACCAGGCCCGTCGAGCGACACGGCGTCACCATGGACGCCGGCGACTGGGTGCTGCTGCTCCTGGGCAGCGCCAACCGCGACGAACGGCGCTACCACGATCCCGACCGTTTCATCATCGACAGGCCGCGCGGCACCGACGTGTATTTCGGGTGGGGAATCCACATCTGTCTCGGGCAATGGTTGGCTCGCCGCGAGGCGCAGCTGGTGTTCGAGTACATCGCCGACAGGTTTCCCGACTACGCCATCGGGGCTCGGGAACGCGTGCTTACCGCGACGGTGCGCGGATACACCAGCGTGGAGATGACCCTGCGCTGACCATGGAGATCGCCTTTACCGACGAGCAGCAACTGCTCCGCGACACCGCCGCGCAGCTGGGGGCGAGCGTGGGGGTTTCCAGCGCGGACGAAATCCCGACCGGCGAGGCGCTCGACGCCCAGTGGCGCCGCCTGGTGGATCTCGGTGTGCCGACGTTGCGTTCACCGCGCCTGTGCGGGCTCGAGGCGAGCGGCGTCGAAACCGTCGTCGTGATCGAAGAACTCGCCAGAACCCTCAGCGCCGTTCCGGTGGTGGGCCAGGCGGTGCTGGCCACCGAGCTCTTGGAGGCGGCCGGAGCCGAGAAGGAACTGGAGCTCGTCGCGGAAGGCGGCCTTCGGCTGGCGCCGGTGCTCGGCCCCGACTTGATGGGTTTCGGCTCGGCTCACCGACCTGGGGTGGCATTCGACGCCGCGGGCGCCACCCACGGACTACTGACCGCCCGCACCGACGGACAACGTCGGCTGGTGTGCGCACCACTGTGCGGCGCCGACCCGCGCGGACTGGACCTGACCCGTGAATTCCATTGTTTGCCAGCCGATTCGGTCGCTTCGGCGGTGGTGACCGGCGAGGCCATCGAAGACGAACGGTGGCAGCGGGTCGAGTCCTTGGCGATGACCGCCGTCGCCGCCGACCTGGTCGGCATCATGCAGGGTGCCCTGGACGACGCGGTCCGCTATGCGGGCGAGCGGGCTCAATTCGGGGTCAAGATCGGCTCGTTTCAGGCCGTGGGTCATCTGCTCGCCGATGCCCTGGTGCAAGTCGAAGGCGCCCGGAGTTGCCTCTGGCACGCCGCGTGGGCGATCGACCACTCGCCGGCCGACGAGGCGCGGCTGGCGGCGATGACGGCCAAGGCATACGCCTCGGCCGCGGGCCGGGAGGTGGTGGAAACCACGGTGCAGGTCTTTGGTGGCATCGCGATCACCTGGGAGCACGTTTCACACCTGCGGCTGCGTCGGGCGCTGTTGGACCGGCGGTTGTTCGGCGACGAGACGGTGCACTACGAGGCCATCGCCGCGCTGCGGCTGGCGAACCGGGAACTCGCCTAGCCATGGACTTCAACGACAGCGCACCCGAAGCGCAGTTCCGCGCCGAGCTCAGGCAGTGGCTGTCCGAGCACGCCGCCGACGCCGCGATTCCCGACGACCCGGCGGCGCGGGCTGACGCGCAAAATGCCTGGCACCAAACGCTTTACGAAGCCGGCTACATCGGGTTGTCCTTTCCCGTCGAGTATGGGGGGCATGGCAAGGCGCCGGTCTACGAGGCGATCCTCAACGACGAGCTCGGGCGGGCCGGCGCCGCGCCCATCGAGGGCGTCGGTCACCTCAGCAACGCGTTACGCCTGTTCGGAACCGACGAGCAGCGCGACACGCTGCTGCCCGGGCTATTGTCGGGCCGGGTGCGCTGGTGTCAAGGGTTCTCCGAACCCGAGGCCGGATCCGACCTCGCCGGCCTCAAGACCCGGGCCGATTGCCTCGACGCAGGCGGGCGTGAGATGTTTCGCGTCAACGGCCGCAAGATCTGGACGAGCTTCGGTGCGGTTGCCGACTGGTGCTTCCTGCTGTGCCGCACCGAGCCGGACGCACCGAAGCACGCCGGCATTTCCGTGTTGCTGGTGCCGATGTCGACGCCCGGCATCGAAGTGCGGCCCATCGTGAACGCCGCGCGCAACCGCGAGTTCACCGAGATCACGTTCGACAACGTCGATGTACCCGCGGGCAACCTGCTCGGCGGGCGCGGGGAGGGCTGGTCCATTGCCAACCAGCTGCTCGCCTACGAGCGCGGTCCCAGCGACATCAACTGGATCGGCCGGCTCAAGACGCAGCTACGTCGCCTCGAGGACGACGTTCGCGTCGGCTGGCTCGAAGACTCGCCGTCGGCTCGGGCCCGGCTCGGGCAGGCCTACGTGGAGCTGCGGGCACTGCAGATCAAGGTCATGAGATCGCTCACGGAGCGAAAGAACGGCCGGCTTCCCGGGCCCGAGGGTTCGGTGGACAAGTTGCTCATGACACGTGCCGACCAGTTCTTCGCCCACGCCATGATGGACCTTTCGGCCAGCGGCCCGCTGCTCACCGAAGGCCTGGAATGGGATATCTACGTGTGGTCGCGCGCCGCGGGCATCTACGGCGGAACTGCCCAGGTCCAGCGCAACATCGTCGCCCAGCGGGTGCTGGGCTTGCCGCGCGCCTGAGTGGAGCGGGGTCAGCCCTGTGGGTCCCGCGTCAGGTGCTTGTAGGCCTCCTGGAGCCCGTTGAGTCGTCGCATCAGGGTCGCGTCCTGATCATCCGACGCGCCGAGTTTGGCAGCGACCTCGGCGATCTCGGCGGCGAGCCGTTCGGCCGCCTCACCTTTGGTGAGCAGGTCCTGGTCGGCCCAATCGTCGTGCGGGATGCGCGACTGTGGGCTATCGGATGTTGTCATGGTCCTCCTTGATGCGCCCTGTTCGTTTGGGCTCCGGCCACCATCGGCGCTATAGTCAAATAGTCAGAATCTGTTCACTTGTACCGTATCGCACGACTTCGAGAGACGACTCCCACAATGCCGCTGCAACCTTCGATGAAGCTCCTGTCCGTCGATGATCACCTGATCGAGCCACCGCAGGTCTGGGCGGACCGACTGCCGAAGAAATTCCTCGACGCCGGTCCCCGCATCGTCGATTTCCCGCGCGACGGGGCTCCGCCGGTGCAGCAGTGGGTCTACGAGGGCAGGGCCTATCCGAACATCGGGCTGAATGCCGTCGCCGGCAAGTCGCCGGAGGAGTTCGGTGTCGACCCAATCCGCTACGCGGACATGATCCCCGGGTGCTACGACCCGAAAGCCCGACTGGCGGACATGGACATCGACGGCGTGCACGCCATGCTGTGCTTTCCGTCCTTCCCGCGCTTCTGTGGCACCGTCTTCCTGGAGGGCGAGGACAAGGAACTCGCCCAGTTGTCCGTCCAGGCGTGGAACGACTTCTCGCTCGACGAATGGTGCGCCACCGACCCCGCCCGCTTCATCCCGATGGCGATCACACCGCTGTGGGACGCGGCCCTGATCGTCGCCGAGATCGAGCGGGTGGCGGCCAAGGGCGCACGGGCGATCGGGCTGCCGGACAACCCGACCAACTTGAAGCTGCCCAGCTACCACACCGCGTACTGGGAGCCGGTGTGGTCGGCGCTCGAAGAGACGAACCTGACCGCGGTGATGCATTTCGGCAGCGGCGGGTTCCCGCCCCAGACCGCACCGGAGGCACCTTTCGCGGTGATGATCACCTTGATGGGCACAACGTCCATGGCCGCGGCGACCGAGCTCATCTTCTCGCCGGTGTTTCACAAGCACCCGAACCTCAAAGTCGCGTTCTCCGAAGGCGGCGTCGGCTGGATGCCGTACCTCGTCGAACGCGCGGACTACGTCTGGCGCAAGCACAAGTTCTACCAGAACATCCACCCCACGGTGGCGCCGTCGGAGCTGTTCCGGCGCAACATCTCCGGATGTTTCATCGAGGACGAAGTCGGCATGTCGATGCGCCACCAGATTGGGATCGACAACATCACCTGGGAATGCGACTATCCGCACTCCGACTCCTTCTGGCCCAAGAGCCGCGCGCGCGCCGAGGAGATGCTCGCCGACGTGCCCGACGAGGAGGCCGCCAAGATTGTCGAACTCAACACGCGGCGCTGGTACGCCTTCCCCGAGGGCGGCTTCAAGTCCTGCACCGCGGATGCCGGGTGGCGCCCCAACGGCGGCAACCCGCCGGAGTACGACTACGACGAGGTCATGGCCGGCCACGGCGGCATCGGATTCGACGCATTCATAGACAAGATGGAAGAGCAGAAGTCTCACAAGGTCTGACGCGCACGGAGCTTCAATCGACCGGGACGGCGATGTCGGTCGAATTCGCCCGTCCGCGTAGCACTTTCGAGTCGACGACCCGCCATCGGTGCGACTCCTCCTGATCGGCCATGTCCAGCGCCACGGCGGACGCGGCGACGCCCACCGACAGCTTGGCGACGTCGGTGAGCCGCGCCGCCTCGTTGACCGGGTCGCCGATCACCGTGTACTCATAGCGGCCGGGGTGGCCGACGTTGCCGGCCACCGCCATGCCGGCCGAGACGCCGATGCCGGCCCTGATCGGCGCGCCGGGCGGATTCAAAATCCTGTTGAGTTCGCGCGCCGTCGCCAGCGCATGCGCGGCGCGGTCATCGTCGTCGAGGGGGGCGCCGAAGATCGCCAGCGCGGCGTCCCCTTCGAACTTGTTGACGAAGCCCCGATTCGCTTCGACCGCGTTCACGACCATCGTGAAGAAGTCGTTTAGCGTCGCCAGCAACTCGGGCGGCTCCAGTGTGGTGGCCAGCCGCGTCGAGCCGACCAGATCCACGAACAACACCGCCACTTCGCGGTTGACACCGCCCATCTCGATCTGGTCACCGGCGGCGGCGAGTTGCTCGGCCAGACGGGCCACATCCTGGCCGACGTGGCGGCCGAACAGGTCGCGCAGCCGTTCTCGTTCCCGCAGTCCGGTCGCCATGGTGTTGAAGCCCGCCTGTAACAGACCGAGCTCGGAGGCGTCGAAAACGGCAACGGACACGTCGAATTCGCCGCGCTGCACGCGTTGCATGCCGTGCCTGACCTCGTCGATGGGATCGGCGATCGTTGACGCGTTGAATGCGGCGACCACCAGGCCACAGGCCATGGCGCAACCCACGAGGACGAGTACGACCAGCGCAAGCCGATGAGCGGAGTACTCGACGAACAGGGCGCTCGCGGCGACGAGCATGACCATCAGCGTCGGTACTCCCGTTCCGATCACCCAGGCGCTCACCGCTCGCAGCCGAAGACCCGGCCCCCGTGGCCGTGACGGCGGGTCTTCGGTGAGCAGCCTGGCCGCCGTCGGCCGCAGCGCAAACCTGCACATCCAATAGGACAGCGCGGTTGTCACGACGGCACCGAGCAGGATCGAAACTCCCAGGGTTGCGGCCAGCCAGGGGGTGCGAAAATTCGTGAGTACGAATATGACGGCGGCCGCCGACCATACCGTTCCGTGGATCACGGCCATTCTCATCGGGATGGCCAGGACGACGCGGCGCGCGGTGGCATCGTTGGCCCCCGCGGGCAGGCCCAGCAAGGTGTACCCGCATATCGCGGCCAGCGGCAGGGCGGTGCCCGAATAGCAGACGCCGGCAACGATGTTGACCAATATCACGTGGTGTTCGCGGAGCGCCGCACCCGTCGGCAGGGCCCACGCGGTCAATGCCGCGATCAGGACCGAGCCAGTGACGGTCGGGACGATCGCCCCCGATATCACGAGCGATTTGCCGGCGGGAGCGAACGGCGAACGCAGCCGGCGCCGGACGGGCTTCACGGCGACTGCCGGGCGGCGGTCGACTTTCCCCGCCAGCTCTCGACACTGACGAGTCGTCCCGATGATGCCAACGTCATGAACACGGTGCCGCCGTCGGGGCTCAGCGCGACGTTTGTGGTCATCGGATCGTCGGCGGGAATCGCGCCCAACAGCTCGCCGGTCGGGGAGATCACGGTGACACCGCCGGTCCCGAGGGTCGCGACGAGGATTCTGCCGGCGGCGTCGACACAAAGCCCGTCCGCCCCTCCGACATTCAGCGGGCCCCCGCTGGGCACCGTTGCCAGACCGCGCGCCCGGGTCACCATTCCGGGGCCGTCGAGCGCGAATTCCCAGACCCGGCGCGTTCGCGTCTCGGCCACGTAGAGCAACGCCCCGTCCGGGGACAGGGCCACGCCGTTGGGCATCTCGAGTGGGTAGACGATCTCGCGAAGCCCACCGTCGACGGTGCCGTAGAGCAGGCCGGTCATGCCGCGGTTGCGGCCTCGCGTGACTCCGCCGTCGGTGACGTAGAAGCCGCCATCGCCGTCGACGCAGATGTCGCTGGGCCGCATCAGCGGCAGCGTGCCGCCTGAAAGCGCGGTGAATTCGGTGCACAGGGTGCTGACCCGACCGCTGGCTTCGATCAGCTGCAGCGCGGGAGTGACTGGGTGGTCGGGCGCCCCCACCGGCCGGAAAAGTGTTGCACAGCCGACGAAATCGTAGGGCCACGGCCCGAGTCCGAAGGTGGAGCCGCCGTTCTGGCAGACCACCAGCCGACCGTCCGGAAGCCGGGCCACCCCGTTGGGGCCACCGCCGGTCTCGGCGACCGTCTCGGTGACACCGTCGGGGCGGACGCGGGTGATCCTGCCGGCCGCCATCTCCGACACCACGACGGAGCCGTCGTCGTAGACGACCGGGCCTTCGGGGAAGGAGAGCCCCTCGGCTAGGCAACGGCCGGAGCTCACGGCCGCGTTTCCCCGTCGGCCTTGCTCTGCCACCAAGCCGTGAAGACCGGGTCGCTCAGCGGCAGGTCGCCGACGCCGGTCTGGTTTCGTGGCCAGGCTGCGGCTCCTTGTGTCAGGGGCGACGGCCGGCGGCTGACGCCGTAGCACAGGTGATGCCTTCGGTGCAGGAAAAGCCAACGCCCGCAGTGCCGCTCGTAGCGGTCCTCGTACTTGATGAGCTGTTCGACAAACCCCTCGGCGTCGGTCTGGGCGAAACACTGGGCCCAGACCTGCCCGCGGGCGCGGTCCGCTGTGTCCAGCTCGACGAGGTGGTTAGCGACGAGGATGACCGCGAATACGCTCCCGTCGACGCTGGCCGACATCAGCCGGCGCAGCGCCTCGGGGCCCTCTCCGTGCTCGCCGAACCGGGCGTGCGGGACGAACAATTCGGCCATCGCATCGACGTCCCGCGTTTCGATCGCGGCGGCGTAACGGAAGGGCAGTTGACGAATTTCCTCCTTCGCCAACAGGTCCCGAATTTCGGTGTCGTGCATCGGGGCTAGGGCACCGGGGTCGAGGGGCCGAGTACGTAGCGCCCCGATTGCGGATGGTGATACCAGCCGCCGGCCGCCGATGTCCCGCCGTCGACGTGCAGCGTCTGCCCGGTCACGTAGGCGCTGAGGTCACTGGCGAGGAAGATTGCGGCGCCGGCCATTTCGTCGACGTGGCCCGCGCGGCCCATCGGCACCATGAGTTTGGCGTTTTCGACGCCGTTGGGCGCCATCTTCTGCAGGCTCTCGGTGAGCGTGAAGTCGGGCGCGAGCCCGTTGACGCGGATGTTGTGCGGTGCCAATTCAAGCGCGGCGGTCTTGGTGAAGTTGACCACGCCCGCTTTGGCCGCGGCGTAGGCGGCAAACCCGGGCGCGGCGCGGACCGCCTCGATGGTGCTGATGTTGATGACGCTGCCGCCCTGTCCCGCCTCGACCAAGGCCCGCGCTACGCGTTGCGTACAGAGCAGCACCTGCGTCAGATTGATCCGGATCAGGGCATCCCAGCCGTTGGGCGAGGTGTCCAGCAGGCCCGACCAGAAGACCCCGCCGGCATTGTTCACCAGGATGGTCGGAACCCCCAGCGCGTCGACGGTCGTGGCCAGCGCCGCGTCGACCTGTTCGGCGTCGCGCACGTCGGTGACGCACGCGAGGCCGCCGACCCGCGCGGCCACCTCCGTGGCACTCGGATGGTCCTTCTCCCAGATGGCCACCCGTGCGCCGAATTCGGTGAGGGCCTCGGCGATGGCGCTTCCGATCCCACCGCCCCCGCCCGTGACGACGGCGACCCGGCCGTCCAGCGATGCGGCGTTTCGGTGCAGCGTCATGAGCGTCTCTCAGCGCCCACGAAAGTCCGGGTCGCGTCGCTCGGTGAAAGCCGCCATGCCCTCGGCGACGTCGTCGGTCGCGGCGACCTGCTCCACCAACAGCGCCTCGGTGCGAAACGCGGCATCGCGGTCGACGTCGAATGCCTGATTCAGCATCGCCTTGGCCGCCGCCAGCGCACGGGTGGGCCCGCTGGCGAGCCGTTGGGCCCAGGCGGCCGTCTCGGCTTCCAGGTCATCGGCACCGACGACCTTATTGACCAGGCCGATCCTCTCGGCTTCCGCGGCGGAGAGCTCCTCGCCGAAAAGCAGCAGCTGCTTTGCGACGTTGAACGGAACCTTGCGCGCCAGCAGATAGGCGGCACCCCCGTCCGGTGCGAGCCCGCGCCGCGCGAAAAGCTCGATGATGCGAGCACTTTCGGCGGCCACGATGAGGTCGCACGCCAGCACCATGCTGGCGCCCACCCCTGCGGCGGTCCCGTTGAGCGCACACAACACCGGCTTTTCGCAGTCCAGCAACGCCGTCACCACCGCCTGAGACCCGGTACGCAGAATGCGGGCGGCGTCGCCCGCAATGCGGTCCTTCTTGGGCTGCATTCCCGGGTCCCGAAGATTCGGTCCCGTGCAGAAATGCTTGTCACCGCGGCCGGTGAGCACCACCGCCCTGACGCCCGCGTCGTCGGACGCGGAGCGGAGGTTTTCGATGAGGGCCTGCTGCACCGCCCGCGTCACCGAATTGCCGGCCTCGGGGCGGTCCAAGACCAACCAGAGCACCGCGCCTTCGGTGCGGACGGCGAGGTCGGGTGTCACAGCCGCATCGGCACGCTGGCGGGGCCGCGCACGGAATTGGTGTGCACGTACGTCACGGCATCACGGTCGACGTCCCAGGTCGGGAAACGCTTCAACGTCTCTTCCAGCGCCACCCGGGCCTCGAGGCGGGCCAGCGCCGCGCCCAGGCAGAAGTGTGAACCATGGCCAAAGCTGATGTGCCGGATTCCCGTGCGCTCGACGTCGAGGACGTCGGGGTTCTCGTATTGGCGTTCGTCGCGGCCCGCCGACCCGGTCAGCAGGGCAACGCGCGAGCCCGCCGGGATGAGCGTGCCGTTGTAAGTGACGTCGCGTTTCGTGTAGCGGCCCTGTACCGGCGAGGGGGCGTCGTAGCGCAGCAGTTCCTCGACGGCGTTGCCGATCAGGTCGGGCCGGTCGACCAACTTGGCCCGCTGGTCGGGGTATCTCGCCAGTGTCAGCGCGGCCCACCCCAGCAAGCGGGCAACTGTCTCGTTGCCGGCGACGTTGATCATCGCGATGAACATCAACACTTCGCCATCGTCCAGGCGGCGGGTCTCGCGGCCCGCCTGGACCAGGTCGGAGCTCATCAGGTTGCCGACGATGTCGTCGGTCGGTGCGGCCCGCCGTCGCTGAATCTGATCGGCGTAGTAGCCCAGCAGTTTCACGTTGGCCTGCTGGCCCTCCTCATTCAGCTCGGTCGTGCCCTCGTCGCGATGCAGCTGGGCATCCGACCACTCGCGCAGGTTGTCGTGGTCTTCCTCGGGGAAACCCAGCAGCGAGCTGATCACCATCACCGGGAGCTTCATCGAGAAGTCGCGCACGTAGTCAAAGCCGTCGGTGCCGACGAACGCATCCAGGTAGGCGCAGCACAGCGAGCGGACCCGGTCCTCGAGCTGGGCGACTTGAGTGCGGAAGAAGGTGCGATTGACCATCTTTCGCAGTGCGGTGTGGTCGGGTGGATCCATCATGATCATCGCCCGGGGCGGCGGCCAAGGCTCGTCGGTGATCGCGTCGAGGGTGATCCCGTGCGACGAGGAAAACGTCTCGGTATCCAGCGACGCTTCCATCACGTCGGCGAACCGGCTCAAAGCGTAGAAGCCGTACTGGTCGTTGTAGTAAGTTGGCGCTTCGTCGCGCAGCCGTTTCCAGACCCCATACGGATTCTCGTGCAACGCGCGGTCGAACGGATCCCAACGTAACTCGATCGTCGTCATCGGCACCGTCCCTTCCCAAAGAACACTAATACATTATCTGTATAGTTGCACCATGCTGACGGCGTGGTGATCGTCTGCCCGGTGTTGAGGAGGACGAACGATGGAAACGCGAGAACTCGAGCACGTGATCTACCAGAAAGATGGCCCGATCGCGCGGATCATCCTCAACAACCCGGACGCCGCCAACGCCCAGAGCTCGGAAATGGTCCACAGCGTCAACGAGGCGCTTGACGATGCGCAGTACGACTATGACATCAAGGTCGTCATCATCAAGGCCAACGGCAAGGGGTTCTGCTCCGGTCACATCCCCACCGGTGCGTACCCCGAATTCATGGCCGAACTGCAAGCGTCCGGCAAGGTGTGGCGTTCGGCCGCGCAGTTGTTTTTATGGCCGGTGCTGAAGTTGTGGGAATTCCCCAAGCCGGTGATCGCCCAGGTGCATGGGTATGCGATCGGCGGAGGTACCACCTGGGCGCTGATCCCCGAGATCACGGTGTGTTCCGAGGACGCGTGGTTTCAGATGCCCCTGGTGCCGGGGTTCGGCCTGCCGGGCGCCGAGACCATGTTCGAGCCGTGGGTCTTCATGAACTACAAGCGGGCCGCCGAATACCTCTACACCGCCCAGCGATTGAGCGCGGCGGAAGCGCTCGAGTTCGGTCTCGTAAACCGGGTGGTCCCGGCCGACAAGCTTGAGGCCACCGTGGAGGAACTGGCCACCCAAATCGCCAAGGCGCCGCTCATCACGTTGCAGGCCGTCAAATCCGGCGTCATCCGCGCGTGGGAGACGATGGGGTTCCGCACCCACCAGCAGGCCACCAACGACCTGCAGGCGATGGTGACCGGCAGCAAGGAATTCCAGGAATTCATGGCGGAGCTGATGAAGAAGGGCTCCAAACCGACCGAGCGCATCTAGCCATGCCGTGCAAGCCCCTCATCCAATTCGGCGGTGACGAGAACACCGAGGCACTGCGGACTTCGATCCGCGAGTGGCTGGCGGACAACCTCGCCGACGAGTTCCGCCGCACCGCGGCCAATCCCGACTACCTGCCGCGCGACGCCCACGAACGTGCGGTCTCGTTCTGCAGAAAGTTGCACGAGCAGGGCTGGTTCGTGCCGCACTGGCCCGCCGAGTACGAGGGCGGCGGACGCGGGATCGTCGAACAGGTGGTCATCCGCGAGGAACTCGCTTATGCGGGCGCACCGCTGGTGAACACCAACGGAGTCAACATGCTGGCACCGGTGCTGTTCAAATACGGCACGCCCGAGCAGAAGGCCGAGCACCTGCCGGCGATCGCCCGATCGGAACGCATGTGGGCACAAGGCTATTCGGAACCTGAGGCCGGCTCGGATCTGGCGTCGCTGCGGATGACGGCCCGGCGAGACGGCGACGAGTACGTCCTCGACGGACAGAAGACGTGGACCAGCAACGGCGTGCTCGCCGATTGGATCTTCGTCCTGGCGCGCACCTCGCCCATCGAGGACAAGCGCCAGGCCGGAATCTCGTTCTTCCTCGTCGACCTGGAAAGTCCGGGAATCACGCGCCGGCCGATCCGGTCCATGACCGGGTATCCGACCTTCGCCGAGGAGTTCTTCGATGGTGTGCGTGTGCCCGCCGCCAACCTCGTCGGAGCCGAGGGGCAGGGCTGGACGGTCGGGAAGGCGCTGCTTGACGCCGAACGGTCGAACGTCACCAGGGCGGCCCAGGCGCAACGCTACCTCGATGAGCTCATCGACTGGTGCCACGCGCAGAAGGGCTCGGCGCACGACCCCCTGTCCGATCCGGCCAACCGCATCGCGTTGGCCCGCGCCGTCGAACGCGTCGAGGTGGGCCGCGCCCTGTCGTATCGCGTAGCGCACCTGCAGGCGGCCGGCGCCCTGGATCCCGCGCTTCCGTCGTTGTCGAAGCTGTATCACTCCGAACTGACCGCCGAACTGCGCGCACTCGGGGCCCAGATCCTGGGTCCGGCAGGCGAACTCATGCCGGACGATCCCGACGCGGTGCTCGACGGGCACTTCTCCGAAGGCCTCTTGCTGTCCTTGCTCCACACGATCGGCGGCGGCACCAGCGAGATCCAGCGCGATCTGATCTCGACTGTTGGCCTCGGGATGCCGCGCTGACGTCAGGCGTACCCGGCCCGGCCCTTGGCGGCCGCCGAACGTTGTTGCGCCACGGTCGCCATCGCCAGCTCGAGCGGATGGAAGGCGGCGAGCTGGGCGGCCTCGGCGGAATTGATCAGCCGCTTCGTCATCTCCACCGCCCCCGCATCGGCTCGGGAGATTTCGTCGGCGATGGACAGGGCGCGGCTGACGGCGGATCCGGGTTCGACGATCTCGGTCACCAGCCCGAGCTGCTCCGCCTCGCCGGCCGGCAATCGTGTTCCTCGCAGCAGCAACGACGCAGCGCGGTTGCGGCCCAGCTGCTGCGTTAAGCGCCAGGCCAATCCGCCGTCGGGCACCACCGCACGCGCGACGAACGGGGCGGCAAAAAATGCGTCGGAAGCGCACACGACGAGGTCGCACGCCAGCGCCAAGCTCCAGCCGAGGCCGACGGCCGCACCCTCGACTGCTGCGATCGTCGGTATCGGCACAGCTTTGAGTTGTTCCATTACGCGTTGGGCGTGCTCGACGCGGCCGGCAGGGCCCAATGGACCGTCGCCGCGTGCCGGCCCCGTCTTCAAATCCCCACCGGCGCAGAAGAAGTCTCCGGCGCCGGCTAAGACCAACGCGCGGTCGCCGTACGCAACCACTCCGCCGAGCGCGATCGACAGCTCGGTCCAGGTTTCGTAACAGAGGGCGTTGCGCCGGCGTGGCCGATTGAGGAAGAGGACGGCGATGCCGCCATGGTCCTCGCGGCGAATGAGCGGATCGCTGTCCGTCACTGTCGGCCGAGGAACTTGTCGATGGCGGCCCGGTGTTCGGGCGTGGTGAAACACTCGGTCTCCGCGGAGATCCCGTATTCGAGGATGCCGGTGATCGCGCGCTGGGCGTGCAGGTTCAGCGTTCGTTTGGTGTCCTGCACCGCCCTCGGTGGTAACGCGGCCAGGCGGTGGGCGATCGACAGCCCCTCCTGCTTGATCTCCGCGTGCGACACGACGCGGTTGGCCAGGCCCAACTCGACGGCCTTGTCGGCCTTGATGCGTTCGCCGAGCATCAGGTATTCCTTGGCCTTCAGCAGGCTCATCAACAGTGGCCACAGCACCGACCCACCGTCACCGGCGACCAGGCCGCTCGCGACGTGAGTGTCGGCGAAGAACGCGCGGTCGGACATCAGGACGATGTCACACAACACCGCGATGCTGCACCCGAAGCCGACCGCGGGCCCGTTGACGGCCGCGACCACAGGCAGCGGAAAGTCGATCATGTCCCGCACGATGCGGCGGGCGTCGCGCATCCCGGCGCGGCGTGTCACCGGGTTGTTGACGTGGGTTTCCAGCCACTCCACCAGGTTTCCGCCGGCGGAGAAGTAGTCGCCCGTGCCGGTGATCAGCACAGCCCGCGCGTCGGCATCTTCGGCCAGCGTCGCCCACAGTCTCGAGAATGCCGTGTGCATTCTGTTGTTGACCGCGTTGGCGTCGTCGGGGTTGTTCAGCGTCACGATCCGGACGGGACCGTCGGCGGCAACGAGGATCTCGTCGCACCCGGTCAGTTCCGACGTGCCCTGCGGTAACTCGGTCATGGGCGGTCAGCCGTCCTCGTGCGGCGCCAGCCACGCCGGTCGTCGGGTCTGGACAAACGCGTCTCGATCGCGGCTGACCGCCCAAGCCGGAGATCGCTTCTGCAGGAACGCCGTGAAGGCCTCGATCTGTTCGGCGGTTCCGATCGA
>NZ_LZJN01000181.1 GCF_001667735.1 Mycobacterium sp. E183 | reverse complement strand
TCCGCGCCGACGAAGAAGGCGTTGACGCCGATCAGCACGATCGCCAGGAACACTCCGACGGGATCGCTCATCGCGGACCCCCCGCCGCGCCGGTGTCGCCGTCACCCTGCAGCTCGTTGAGTTCCAGCAGGTCGATCCGGCGTCCCTCCATCCGGATGACCGTTGCCTGCCAGCGCAGCGAGGTGTCCAACAGGCCGTCGGCGTCCAGGGCCGGCAGCTTCACCGTTTCACCGGCCACCGGGATGTGGCCGAATTCGCGCAACGCCAGCCCGCCGATGGTCTCGTAGGGCCCTTCCGGCGCCCGGAACCCGGTGGCGGTGGCGACCTCGTCGATGCGCAGCAGTCCCGAGACGCGCCAGCCGGTGCCGGCCGCGACGACGTCCGGGGTGGCGTCGTCGTGTTCGTCGCGGACGTCGCCCACGATCTCTTCGATCAGGTCCTCGACGGTCACCATGCCCGCGGTGCCGCCGTATTCGTCGACCACCATCGCGGTCTGCAGGCTGTTCGCGCGGATCTCGGCCATGACGGCGTCGCCGTCCAGCGTCGAGGGCACCACCGGGACGGGCTGCGCCACGTTGGTCAGCGGCGTGCGCGCCCGGTCGGCCGCCGGGATGGCCAGCACCTGTTTGACGTGCACGATGCCGATGGTCTCGTCGAGATCGCCGTCGACGATCGGGAACCGGGAGAACCCGGACTCGGCGGCCGCGGCCACCAGGTCGGCGACGGTGTCGTCGGTCTGCAGCGCGACGATCTTGGATCGGGGCGTCATCAGCTCCTCGGCGGTCAGGGCGCCGAACTGCAGCGAGCGCCGCACCAGTGACGCGGTCGCGGGATCCAGCGAGCCGCTGCGCGCCGAGGAGCGCACCAGGGACAGCAGTTCCTGCGGCGACCGGGCCGACCGCAGCTCTTCGGCCGGCTCGATGCCCAGCTGGCGCACGATCCAGTTCGCCGCGCCGTTGGTGAGCCGGATCGCCGGGGTGAACAGCAGCGAGAACAGCAGCTGAACGCCCACCACGGCGCGCGCGGTGGACAGTGGCCGGGCCACGGCAAGGTATTTGGGAACCAGCTCGCCGAACACCATCGACACCGAGGTGACGATGACCAACGCCACGAACGCCATGATCGCGTCGGCCACCTTGTCGGGAATGCCCATCGCGTCGAACCACGGGTGCGGCAGGTCGGCCAGCATCGGATCGGTCAGGTAACCGGCCGCCAGTGTGGTTGCGGAGATGCCCAATTGGGCGCCGGACAGCTGGAACGACAACTTGTGGTGGGCGCGCCGGATCGCGCGGTCGCGCCGGCCGCCGCGCCGCGCGTTGGCCTCCACGGCGCTGCGGTCCAGCGTGGTCAGCGAGAACTCGGCCGCCACGAATACCGCGTTACCGAAGATGAGCACCGCGATGGCAATGATGCTGATCACGGCGACGCTGACGTTCATCGAGCACGCCGCCCGCGGGCCGATTGTGTTGGCGGGATGGCCGGGGAAGGCTCCGCATCGGGCGGCTCGTCGGACGGCTGCCGCGCCCGGAAGCCCATGGGCTGCACGGGTGCCTGCGGCACGTCAATCCCTTCGCTGCCTGAAACCGGTGCGGACGCGGTCGCTTCCGTCTTTGCTGATTTATCGTAGCCCGGTCCGCCCCCCGTTCGGTCAACGACCGTTTTCACTGGGAGGCCGGGCCCGCCCGGGACCCAAGTATGGGTTGCCTAACCTTACTCGATAGGCTGGCGGACTATGGCGTCCGAAGGCCCACCCGAAACCGAACCGGCCCAAGTCCTTCCGCGCGAGCGCTTCGACATCTCCGAGAAGGTGGCGCGCATCGGGCGGCCGCCGGCCCCCGCGCTCGAACCGCCCTTCGCGCTGCGTGTCGCGCGGCCCGAGGACGCGGGCATGGTGGCGGAGTGGATGAACCGCCCACACCTGGCCGCGGCCTGGGAGTACGACTGGCCGGCCCCGCGATGGGAGCGGCACCTCGGCGCGCAGCTGGACGGCACGTATTCGGTGCCACTGCTGGGCAGCGTCGATGGCCAAGATTGCGCCTACCTCGAATTATACTGGGGCGCAAAGGACTTGATCTCGCACCACTACGATGCCGATCCGTATGACCTGGGGCTGCACGCCGCCATCGCCGACCCGGGCCTGATGAACCGGGGCCTGGGCCCGATGCTGTTGCCGCAGATCGTCGGGAGCGTCTTCGCCATGGAGCCCCGCTGCCGGCGCGTCATGTTCGACCCCGATCACCGCAACACCACCGCGCGCCGACTCTGCGAATTCGCCGGCTGCGCGTTCCTCGGCGAACACGACACCAGGAATCGCCGCATGTCGCTCTACGCGTGGGAACGTCCGGCCGGCGCCTGACCCACCAAATTGCCTGCGCCGCCAAAGAATTGCGTGCGGCGGGGGTCACCAACCCAGCGGCAGTGGATGGCCTTCGGCGAAGCCCGCGGCCGACTGCACCCCCACGACGGCACGCTCGTAGAGGTCCGTCAGGTTGGCGGCGCCGACATAGGTGCACGTGCTGCGCACGCCCGAGGTGATGTGGTCGATCAAATCCTCGACGCCCCCGCGGTCGGGGTCCAGGCCCATGCGTGAGGTCGAAATGCCTTCCTCGAAGAGCGCTTTGCGGGCGCGGTCGAAGGCGGTGTCGGCGGCGCTGCGGGCGACCACCGCACGCTTGGACGCCATGCCGTAGCTCTCCTTGTAGGGCTGGTCCTCGCGGTCGCGCATCAGGTCGCCGGGCGACTCGTAGGTGCCGGCGAACCACGATCCGATCATCACGTTGGACGCGCCGGCCACCAGCGCCAGCGCCACGTCCCGGGGATGTCGAACGCCGCCGTCGGCCCACACGTGGCCACCCAATTGCCTTGCCGCGGAAGCACATTCGACGACGGCCGAGAATTGCGGGCGCCCCACAGCGGTCATCATCCGGGTGGTGCACATCGCCCCCGGCCCGACGCCGACCTTGACGATGTTCGCCCCGGCGCCCAGCAGATCGCGCGTGCCCTCCGCGGAGACGACGTTGCCGGCCACCAGCGGCACCCCGAGTTCGAGCGAGGACACCGTGCGGATCGCCTCGAGCGTCTTCACCTGATGCCCGTGTGCGGTGTCGATGACGAGCACGTCGACGCCCGCCTCGACCAGGGAGCGCGCCCTGGCGCCCACGTCGCCGTTGATGCCGACGGCCGCACCCACCCGCAGCCGCCCTTCACGGTCGAGCGCCGGGGTGTACAGGCCGGTGCGGACGGCCCCGGTGCGGGTGAGCACGCCGGCCAGCGTGCCGTCGACGTTCGTCACGACGGCAACCCCGATCGGGGCGTGCTCGAGCAGGTCGAAGATCTTGCGTGGTTCGGTCCCGACCGGGGCGGTGACGAAGTCGGTGATCGCGACATCCCGAACCCTGGCGAAGCGGTCCACGCCCAGGCAGCAGGATTCGCTCACCAAGCCCATCGGGCGGCCCTCGAAGACGACGACCGCGACCCCGTGTGCGCGCTTGTGGATCAGCGCGGTCGCATCGGACACCGAGTCGTCGGGGCCCAGCACGACCGGGGTGTCGAGAACCAGGTCGCGGCTCTTGACGAAGTCCACCGTCTGCTGCACCGCGGTGATCGGGATGTCCTGCGGCAGAATCACCAGGCCGCCCCGCCGGGCGACCGTCTCGGCCATCCGCCGCCCGGCCACCGCGGTCATGTTGGCGACCACCACCGGGATGGTGGTGCCCGAGCCGTCCTGGGTGGACAGGTCGACATCGAAGCGCGACGCGACCTCCGACCGGTTCGGCATCACGAAGACGTCGTTGTAGGTCAGGTCGTAACCGGGCCGATGCCCGTCCAGAAATCTCATCGCTGTCGCCGCGCCCCCTCGTGTCCCTCAAGTAGTACCCGGCTAGGCGGGCACTTCACTGCGGTCCCCGCTCCACAGCGTGTGGAAGCGCTTATCGGGGTCGTCGTCGATGCGGCCATAGGTGTGCGCGCCGAAGAAGTCGCGCAGCCCCTGGGTGAGCGCCGCGGGCAGCCGCTCGGTGCGCAGCGCGTCGTAGTAGGACAGCGCCGAGGAGAAGCCGGGGATCGGGATGCCCAGCTGCGTGGCGGTCACCACGACGCGGCGCCAGCCGTCGATCGCGGCCTCGATCGCGCTGCGGAAGTAGGGCGCGACGATCAGGCTAGGCAGATCGGGGTCCTCGTCGAACGCGTCTTTGATGCGGTTGAGGAACTTGGCCCGGATGATGCAGCCGCCGCGCCAGATGGTGGCCAGGTCGCCCGGCGTGATGCCCCAGTCGTATTCGGCGCTGCCGGCCTGAATCTGGTTGAAGCCCTGGGCATACGCGATGATCTTCGACGCGTAGAGGGCCTGGCGCACGTCCTCGACGAACTGCTGCGCGTCGGCGGGCTTGGCGCCCAGCTCGCCCGAGGCCAGCCCCGTGGTGGCCTTGCGCTGGGTCACCGAACCCGACAGCGCGCGGGCGAACACGGCCTCGGCGATCCCGGTTACCGGGACGCCGAGGTCCAGGGCCGACTTCACGGTCCAGCGGCCGGTGCCCTTCTGCTCGGCCTCGTCGAGGATGACGTCGACGAGCGGCTTGCCCGTCTTCGCGTCCTTCTGGCGCAGGACCTCGGCGGTGATCTCGACGAGGAAGCTGTCCAGGTCGCCCTTGTTCCACTCGTCGAACACGTCGGCGATCTGCTCGGCGGTCTTGCCCAGGCCGTCGCGCAGCAGCTGGTAGGCCTCGCCGATCAGCTGCATATCGGAGTACTCGATGCCGTTGTGCACCATTTTGACGAAATGGCCCGCGCCGTCGGGCCCGATGTGGGTGCAGCACGGGACCCCGTCGACGTGTGCGGAGATCTCCTCGAGCAGCGGGCCCAGCGACGTGTAGGACTCGGCGGGGCCGCCCGGCATGATCGACGGGCCGTTCAGCGCGCCCTCCTCGCCGCCGGAGATGCCGGCGCCGACGAAGTGCAGGCCCCGTTCGCGCATCGCCTTCTCGCGGCGAATGGTGTCGGTGTAGAGGGCGTTGCCGCCGTCGATGATGATGTCGCCTTCCTCCATGGCGTCGGCGAGCTCGTTGATGACGGCGTCGGTGGGGTCGCCGGCCTTGACCATGATCAGCACCCGCCGCGGCTTCTCCAGGGCGTCGAGAAACTCCGCGATGGTCTCCGACCGCACGAACTTGCCCTCGTCACCGTGCTCTTTGAGCAGCGCGTCGGTCTTCGCGATCGAGCGGTTGTGCAGCGCCACCGTGTAGCCGTGCCGGGCGAAATTGCGCGCGATGTTCGAGCCCATCACCGCCAGGCCGGTGACGCCGATCTGCGCGGTAGCGGTGGTTGATTCCGACGAACCCATGTCTTCGCCTCTCGAGTCGGAGAACTGTGCCCAAAAGCTTTCCGTCACACTGTGGCACAGGGGACCGGCGTCCGCCCGGGGTGCTGGCCGTCGAACGCGTCAGAGGTTGATCAGGCGCCGCAGCTCGGTGAGCCACGGCACGGCCAACGCGACGGTGGGCACGACGAACACGGCGACCGCGGCCAGGTATGCGGCCGCCGCCAGCGCCAGGCTGTTGCCGCCCCCGCACAGCCGGCGGACGCGGACCACGGTGCTGGGTCCGCCGGCGGCCAGTGCGCCGGACGGCGCCCGCCCGGACGCGCAGGCGACCAGCGCGCGAGCCAGGGGAGTGCGGCCCGCCGCGCGCACGGCGGCGTCGTCGGCGAGCAGCTCGACGAGCAGCTGCACCGCCCCGAGCGCGTTCGCGCTGCGCACCAGCCGCGGGAACGCGGCGTGCACTGCGGTGAAGGCCTCCAGGACGAGGTCGTGGCGGGCCCGCAGGTGGGCCCGCTCGTGGGTGAGGATCGCCGCGACCTCGGCGTCGGCGAGCGTGCTCAGCGCCCCCTCGCTGACCACCACCCTGCTGCGGACGCCCGGCAGGCAGTAGGCGAGCGGCTGCGGCACGTCCAGCACACGAAGGTCCCGCGTGTGGGCGCAGGGCTGGGGAAGCGCGCCGCCGTGGCCCAGGCCGACCAGATCGACGACCATGCGGTGATGGGCGCGCCGTCGCCGGTTGGCGATTGCCACCCGGACGACGGCCACCATCAATCGGGCGCCGACCAGCACGGTCAGGGCGAAGACGCCGATGTACGCGGCCCACAGCGGCCAGCCGAGGCGGCCGGCGGCGCCGAGGATGCTGGCGGTGGGCCGCCCGTCGGGACCGGGCATGAGCAGCCGAGTGGCGATCGCGATGCCGGCGCTGAACGCCGAGAGGACCGCGGCGAGCGCGATGGCCTGCCACAACACCATCGCGGCGCGGGGAGCGCGCAGCGGCCAGCTCGCGCGTGCCAACAAGGCCGGCACCGGACCGACCAGCAGCACCGCGAGGATGGTGAAGGCCAGCGCGGACACGCTGTCAGTCTCCCTCAGTCCTCCGGCGACGCGCCAGCGGTTGGCGCGTTGTTGCGTTGATTAGCTTCCAGTTCGGCGAGCGCCCGCCGGAGCGCAGCTGCCTCATCGGCGCCGACCCGCTCGACGAAATGGACGAGCGCGGCCTGCCTGCCGCTGGGGTCCTCGGCCTGGGCCAGCGCGTCGACCATCAGCCCGGCGACCAGTTCGTCGCGGCCGTGCACGGGAGCGTATCGGTGCGCGCGGTCGTCGCGAATCTGCGAGACCAGGTTCTTCTTGGCCAGCCGCTGCAGGACGGTCATGATCGTCGTGTAGGCGAGGTCGCGTCGCGCGGACAACGCCTCGTGGACCTGGCGGACCGTTTGAGGTTCCGGCGTGGACCACAAGTGATCCATCACGGCGCGTTCCAGATCCCCGAGCCGGGTCAGTTTCGCCATAGTGCGTTCTCTCCTGACGTCGACAACATCTTACTCCGCTTACTACCGACCGTCGTACCGCAGCTGCTCACCGCGCCGCCGGATAGGCGCTTGCGAAATTAGGGCAGCCTTGCCTATGCTAACCCAGTCGAGCGAACAACGACCGCGGCAGAGTCCTGAGGGCTGCAGTGACCCCCGGTCTACTCGATCGGCGAGCCCCGTGCCCCCGCGGCACGGGGCTCAGCCGTTTCCGGGGCGGCAACCCCGCCACCAGCGCCGTCGCCCGACCCATGGTGTAGACACAGAACGTGCCTCAGCCGCCGAGCATGCCGCCGGATTTCACCGCCCCCTTCGATCAGGAGATCGGACTGCAGTTCACCGAACTGAGCCCCGACGGCGCCCGCGCGCAACTCGAGGTCACGCCCAAACTGCTGCAACCGATGGGCCTCGTGCACGGCGGGGTGTACTGCTCGATCATCGAGAGCATGGCCAGCGTGGCCGCCTACACCTGGCTTGCGACCCGCGGCGGCGGCAACGTCGTAGGGGTCAACAACAACACCGACTTCCTGCGTTCCATCGGTTCGGGCATGGTGTACGGCGTCGCCGAACCGATCCATCGCGGCCGGCGCCAGCAGCTGTGGCTGGTCACGATCACCGACGGCGACGGCAAGGTGGTCGCCCGCGGCCAGGTGCGGCTGCAGAACCTGTAGATCCGCGCGACGGCGTATTGCTGTGTTGCGCAACGACTTTCGCGGAGGCCGGCCGGATCCGCGATTCGGGCCCTGCTGCGATTGGCCCGTTAGCTCGCTCGCTTGGCGGTCGCCGGCCGCTTGGCTTCGGCGGCGAGCACCGCCAGCTGTTCGAGGCGGGTTCGGGCGAAGGCCTGCTGCTCGGTGATCGTCAGCTGGCCACGCCGGGTGCTCAGGAAGGTCACCGTCCACGACAGCAGCGTGCTGACCTTGGTCTTGAACCCGACCAGGTAGACGAGGTGCAGCACCAGCCACATCAGCCAGGCGATGAAGCCGCTGAACTCCAGCGGGCCCACCTTGGCCACCGCGGAGAACCGCGAAACCGTTGCCATGGAGCCTTTGTCGAAATACTGGAACGGCTCGCGCTCGGCGGGGTCGGCCCCGCCGAGTTCGGCCTTGATCGTGCCGGCGACGTACTTGGCGCCCTGGATCGCGCCCTGCGCCACCCCGGGTACGCCCTCGACGGCGGCCATGTCGCCGATCACGAACACGTTCGGGTGGCCGGGAACCGACAAGTCGGGCAGCACCTTGACGCGGCCCGCCCGGTCCAGTTCCACCGACGACTGGTCGGCGAGGTCTCGGCCCAGCCCGCTGGCCTGCACGCCCGCAGACCACACCTTGCACGCGGACTCGATGCGCCGGATGGTGCCGTCGGAATCCTTGACGGTGATGCCGTTGCGGTCGACGTCGGTGACCATCGCCCCCAGTTGGATCTCCACGCCCATCTTCTCCAGCCGGGCCCGCGCCCGCGTCCCCAGCTTGTCGCCGAACGGCGGCAGCACGGCGGGGGCGGCGTCGAGCAGGATCACCCGCGCCTTGGTGGAGTCGATGCCACGGAACGAGCCCTTCAGCGTGTGGGCCGCCAATTCCGCGATCTGGCCTGCCATTTCGACGCCGGTGGGGCCGGCGCCGATGACGGTGAACGTCAGCAGCTTGGCCCGTCGCTCCGGATCGCGCGACCGTTCGGCTTGCTCGAAGGCGCTCAGGATCCGACCGCGCACCTCCAGTGCGTCGTCGATCGACTTCATGCCGGGTGCGAACTCGGCGAAGTGGTCGTTGCCGAAGTAGGACTGCCCCGCGCCGGCGGCGATAATCAAGCTGTCGTAAGGGGTTTCGTAGGTGTGACCGAGCAAATCGGACACCACGAACTTCCCATCGAGATCGATGTGCGTGACGTCACCGAGCAGGACCTGGACGTTGCGCTGCCTGCGCAGCACGACACGGGTGGGCGGGGCGATGTCGCCCTCGGACACGATGCCCGTGGCCACCTGATACAGCAACGGTTGGAAGAGGTGATGGGTCGTGCGCGCGATCAATTTGATGTCGACGTTGGCGTGCTTCAGTTTCTTTGCCGCGTTGAGTCCACCGAATCCCGAACCGATGATGACGACCTGGTGGCGCCGTTCGGTTCCAGCTGTGGTTTCGGGTGGGGGGCTCATGTTTCCGCTGCTCCTGACGGGGGCTTTTGGACACGCGACTGCAGTTAGCCACAACGCTAGCCAGGCGGGTACCCGGAAACCTAGTTGATACGCATGTGTTGTTTGCAACACTAACGGTGTTGGGGGCGAAAACCCTGGTGGGCGCCGGCCACTGTGGCGCAACTATCAGGGTCGCCGGCCCGCTGGCACGAGGCCGCCGTTATTGGCTCGAGCCTCCGCCCACGCAGTGGTCGTGGCCCGCCTGGATCGTTCCGCCGGGGGCGCGTGAGAGCGCCTGTGCCTCCGCCTCTTCGGGCGTCGGGCCCCAGCCCCCGAAGTATTTGGTCTTCGACGCGTTCATCACCAGCGCCACGCACCCACCCTGCCCACTGGCCAGCAGGCGGCAGTCGCTGATCGTCTTGCGGCAGGTCTCCATAACCGCCTTCTCGGCCGCACCCACGCTCGAGGCGCCGTCGGCGATGTCGATGTGGCCGGTGGAGTCCGATATCGCCATCGCGATCCCGTCGCCGCCGGCATGCGCGAGCGGGGGTGCGACAAACGCCACGCCGGCCACCATCAACGCCAGGGCTGCTGTCTTCATTGCCTTCCCGGCCTCTTCTTCCGCGCTGCGCCCGGGTGGCGCAGGTAAACGCTGCTACACGGAAGTATTACCGCCGCGGGGCCAAACCGCGACCCCACGGCCCGCGGCGTCGGCTGCTACAGGCCGACAACCGGGCGCAGCGCCTCACCTACGGAGCTGATCACGCCGGGGGCGTAGAAGGGCAGGTTGATGATGACGCCGTCGATGCCGGCGTCCACCACCTTGGTTTTGATCTGCTCGGCGACCGACTCGGGGCCGCCGACCACCATGCGCTGGGTCATCTCGGCCGGAATCTGGTCCGGCTTGGTGTTCTCGTCGACCAGCACCGTGGTCAGCGTGCTGGTTTCCAGCGTCGCCGGGTCGCGGCCGATCTCTTCGCAGCGCCGCCGCACGACGTCCAATTTGCCCGGCAGTTCGTCGAATCCGGCGATGACGTTGAGGTGATCGAAGTGGCGCGCGGCGAGGGGGATCGTCTTCTTCTCACCGCTGCCCCCGATCATCAGCGGAATGTGGTCGCGGAAGCGGGGATTCGCCATCGCCTCGCGCACCTGGTACCACTTGCCCGAGAAGGTCGGCCGCTCGCCCTTGATCATCGGCAGGATGATCTGCAGCGCCTCCTCGAGCCGGTTGAATCGGTCGGTGAAAGTGCCGAATTCGAAACCCAGTTGGTCATGCTCGAGTTCGAACCAGCCGGTTCCGATGCCGAGGATGGCGCGGCCCTGGCTCACCACGTCGAGGGTGGTGATGGTCTTGGCCAGCAGCGCGGGATTGCGGTAGGTGTTGCCGGTCACCAAGGTGCCCAACTGGACTCGCTCGGTGGCGGTGGCCAGCGCGCCCAGGGCGGTGTAGGCCTCCAGCATCGGTTGGTCGGGGTCGCCCAACATGGGCAGTTGGTAGAAGTGGTCCATCACGAAGACCGAGTCGAAGCCGGCGGATTCGGCCTCGCGGGCCTGAGCGATGACAGTGGGGAAGAGCTTGTCCACCCCGGTGCCGTAGGAGAAGTTGGGAATCTGCAGACCGAGTCGAATAGCCACGCGGTCTACCGTAGTGCCGCTCCACGCGCGACGAAACGGCTCGCGCCGCGATTACGCCCTCAGCCGAATTGGGCGAGCGCGCCGTGGCTGACGTGCAGCGTCTGGCCGGTGATGTGGCGGGCCGCCGGGGTGGTCAGGAACAGGGCCAGCCGGGCCACCTCGCCGGCGACCGACGGGGGCGTGCGCGACAGGCCGTCGTAGCCGGGCTGCGCGCTGCGCCCGCTGGCGACGGCGTTGACCGTGATGCCGCGGGTGCCGAAGATGCCCGCCTGTCCGGCGACCCAATTCGACAGGGTCGCCTTGATCGCGGCGTCGACGCTTCCGGCGGGCGGGTTCTCCGGCACCACGCTGATGATGGAGCCACCCGAGCGCAAGTGATCGCCCACGGTCTGCACCGTCAGCACGGCCGATAGCACCGTGGCGTCCAGGGCATTCCGCCAGGCGTTGGCCGTGTCGGCGATCGAGTACGCGCGGGGGTCGCCGGCCTCCCAGGTGGGAGCCGGCACGTTGACGATGGTGTCCAGATGGTGGGGGAACAGGGGACGGGCCTCGGTCAGGCTCGCCGGGTCGGTGGTGTCGCAGACGATCGCGTCGACGTCGAGTTCCTTGGCGGCGATCTCGAGGTCGCTGCGCCGTGCGCCCACGAGGGTCACCTTGTGACCGTCATCGCGGAAGCCTTCGGCCACTGTGCGTCCAAGTTCGGTGTCTCCACCGGTGACCAGCACTTCCACTGCCATGACCTCCTCGTGTTCAACGTTGAACCCAGATCCTGCTGCGGATCGAATGACGGACCGGCCTGGGATCTCAGCACGTTATGGCATCAGTATGCGTCCATGTTACTGGACAGTAGCTAGTCGGCGAAATTGTTCGCGCCGCGACGCGCGGATCATTTCCGTAACTATTCGACCCACACTTTTTTGCGCCGTTAGGCCTGCAATAGCTCCGCATCGTCGGCGGGTTAGGGTGCATCCATGCCTCGGATCGGACTCCTGGCCGGTTTCGTCTCGACGATGCTGATGGCGGCCCTGATCGGGTGCGGATCGAAACCGGCGGCGCCCGGGACGCTGGTGGTGTTCGCCGCCGCCTCGCTGAAGCCCGCGTTCACCCAGATCGGAGCGCTGTTCAAGGCCCAGAACGCCGGCAGCAACGTCGACTTCGAATTCGCGGGATCGTCGGAACTGGCCACCCAGTTGACGCAGGGCGCCGCCGCCGATGTCTTCGCGTCGGCGGACACCGCGCAGATGGACACGGTCGCCAAGGCCGGCTTGGTCGCCGGCGACCCGACGAACTTCGCCTCGAACACGCTGGTGATCGTCACCGCGCCGGGCAACCCGAGGCAGGTCGGGTCGTTCGCCGACCTCGCGAGGCCGGGGGTGGCCGTGGTCGTCTGCCAGAAGCCGGTGCCCTGCGGGTCGGCGACCCGGCGCGTCGAGGACAGCACCGGCGTCCACCTCAACCCGGTGAGCGAGGAACCGAGCGTGACGGACGTCCTCAACAAGGTCACCACGGGGCAGGCGGACGCCGGGCTCGTCTATGTCACCGACGCCCACAGCGCCGGGAACAAGGTGACGACCGTCAGCTTCCCGGAGGCCGCCGGCGCGGTGAACGTCTATCCGATCGCGGTGATGAACAAGGCGCCGCAAGCGTCGCTGGCGAAGCGGTTCGTGGCCATGGTGACCGGTGACGTCGGCCAAAACATCCTGGCCCAGGCGGGGTTCGCCAAGCCCTGATCAGCGCGGCGGTCCGAAACCCGTTCGGGCCTGGTCGATTTGGCCATAGGCGTAGGTCACCATCTCGGCGGTGGTCATCGTCTCACCCTTGCGGGCGAGCGATTCGTAGGTTTGGTCACCGAGGACCTCGCGAAGGTCGGCGATCATTTCTGCGAGTTCGGGCAAGGTCGTTGCTGCCATCGGGCTGACCGCCGCCAAACCGGCGATGGTGGCAGCCGGTTCGTAGTGTCCTAGCCGGTTGAGGAACACGGCGAGGACGGCGAGCGCGTTGTACATCATGCCGATGTTGCCCGACTCGTGGTTGTTGCGGATGGCCGAGGCGAGGTGATCCACCGCCGCCCCGGGGTCCCCTTGCTCGGCCATGAGTCCGGCGGCCCAGTACGGGAATTGGGTCTCGTAGAACCGGTTGCCGCTATCCCGCGCGACGAGCAGACTGCGGCGCAGCGCCGCGAGGGCGCGATCCGGATCGGTCGCACGGACCGCGTACCCATACACGAAGAGTGCGTAGGCGAGCACCCATGGATTCCCGGTGGCCTCGGCGGCATCGATGAGGCCCTCGCCCGTTGCCAACGCCCCGTCAGACGAACCGCAGACGGCCAGAGCGAACACCAGGTTTGCCCTGGCGAAAGTGTTGGCGTCCCCACCGCGCCCCACCTGGGCCCGGCATAGCTCGAGATACCGTTCGGGCTGCCCGACGAACAAATACGCGCTGCCGAGAAAGGCCTCCCCGAACGACGACACCTTGTCGCTGGCGGCGGCGATGACCGTCTCACCGATTTCGCTGTAGCGCACGGCCTCTTGGTACCGGCCGACCAGAACGGCCAGCGATGCCCCCACGCACACGGCTGCCAGCCGTGGGTGGTCGACGGCACGAAGGGGTTCGACCATTTCTTCGGCCCAGGCGATGGGTTCGTAGTTCTCGAGAAACGGACCAAGCAAGCCCGCGTATGCGGCGATGGCCGCACCCGCATCCAGGTCGCCGTGTTCGGTCGACCAGCGAAAGGCGGTGCGCAAGTTGGCCAACTCGACCGTGAGCCAGTCGTATGCCTCACGCTGGCGCGGGCCGTCCCACAGCGCCATGACGTCGGCCTCGCGCCCGGCGAAATGGCGGGCATGCGCGGCGCGGATCTCTCCCGCAGCGCCGGAGGCGATGAGCTGTTCCTCGGCGAATTGGCGGATCGTCTCGAGCATCGAAAACCGGGTGCGCCCCGAAGACCGGTCGACGACCAGCAGCGACTTGCGCACCAAGGCATCGAGCAGGTCCAGAATCACGTACTCATCCTCGGCGCCCATTACGGCGCAGGCACTTTCGAGGTCGAATCCGCCCGCGAACACCGAACAGCGTGCCAGCACTGCCTTTTCGTCGTCGTCGAGAAGGTCGTAGGACCAGGCCACGGCGTGGCGCAGCGTGTGGTGGCGCTCCAGGCCGCGCCGCGCACCGACCAGCAGCCTGAAGCGGTGGTCGAGGCGGTCACGCACTTCACTGGCGGTCATTGACGCCATCCGCGACGCGGCCAGCTCGATGGCTAGGGGAATCCCGTCCAGCCGCTGACAGATTTCGGTGACGGCGGCGGCATCACGGCCGTCGACCATCGAGAAGCCCGCCGAAATGCCTTGGGCGCGTTCGGTAAACAGGGTAACAGCCGCGGAGTGGACGCCCGCCACGTCCAGGGAACGGACGGGCCGCACCTGCTCGTCGGGAATTCCCAGTCCTTCGCGGCTGGTGGCAAGGATCTTCACGGAGGCCGATCGTGCGAGGATGGCTTCGATCAGCTGGGCGGCGGCGTCGAGCACGTGCTCGCAGTTGTCGAGCACCAACAGCCTTACCCGGCCCTCCAATGCGGCAGCGACCGACTCGCCGACGGTCTGGCCCGGCTGCTGGGTGATGCCCAACACCGCCGCGACCGCGTCGGGAACCGCCGCCGGGTCGGTCACCGCGGCCAACTCGAAAAGCCACGCCCCGTCCGGGAATTCATCAGCCAACCGCGTGGCCACCTCTAACGCGAGGCGGGTCTTGCCGACCCCACCCACTCCGGTCAGCGTCACCAAACGATGCGTCTTGACCGCCGCTTCGATGTCGGCAACGGCGGCCTCGCGGCCGATCAAGCTCGTGTGGGCGGGCCGCAGGTTGCCCGGACTCGTGTCCAGCGCCCGCAGCGGCGGAAAGTCGGCCCGCAGGCCGGCGGCTCGGACCTGAAACACGCCGACCGGCATGGGGACGTCCCGCAACCGACGGGGTCCCAGGTCGACCAGATCCACGCCGCTCAGCAAGCCTGCCGTCGACGCGGCCACCAGGATCTGACCGCCGTGCCCGGCGGCCATCACGCGCGCCGCACGATTGAGCACCGTGCCGAAGTAGTCGCCGTCGCGCAGCTCGGCCTCGCCGGTCGCCAGCCCCATCCGCACCGGCAACTCGAGTGAGCGCTGTGCGGCCACGGCGGCATCGACCGCCGCGCGCGGCGAGGCGAACGCCGCGCACACGCCGTCACCGGTGTGCTTGAACAACCAGCCCCCGTGCGCCTCGATCGCGGTGCGCAACGCGTCGTCATGGGCCGCGAGGGCCACCCGCATCCCGTCCGCGTCGGCCTCCCACCGACGCGTCGAGCCCTCGACGTCGGTGAACAGAAACGTCACCACCCCCGAAGGAGCGGCCGCCGGCCGAGCGGACACCCCAGCAGAATCTCACAACGCACCTGCTTCTACCTCGCACATCGGCGGAAACCTCGGCTCTCGGGCGCTAGGTTGGGGCGGTGTTCATCGCCCGATCATGGTTGGGGTCCAAGCATTAGCGAGCGTCGCGCCGATCTACCGCGGTGGGTGTACGTTCCCGCCGCCGCGGGGACCGGGTTCGTGGTGCTGCCGCTACTCGCCATCGCGATCAAGGTCGACTGGCCCAACTTCTGGTCACTGATCGCCAGCGCGTCGTCGCGAACCGCCCTGCTGCTCAGCCTCAAGACCGCCGCGGCCAGCACCGTGCTCTGCGTGCTGTTTGGCGTCCCGATGGCCCTGGTGCTGGCCCGCAGCACCGCGCGACCGGTGCGGCTGCTGCGACCATTTATCCTGCTGCCCTTGGTGTTGCCGCCGGTCGTCGGGGGGATCGCGCTGCTGTACGCGTTCGGCCGGCTCGGGCTGCTCGGCAAGTACCTCGAGGCCGCCGGTGTCAGCATCGCGTTCAGCACCACCGCGGTGGTGTTGGCGCAGACCTTCGTGTCGCTGCCGTTCCTGGTGATCTCCCTGGAGGGCGCCGCGCGCACCGCCGGCGCCGACTTCGAGGTGGTGGCGGCGACCCTGGGGGCGCGGCCCAGCACCGTCTGGTGGCGAATCACCCTGCCGCTGCTACTGCCGGGCCTGGCGTCGGGCGCGGTGCTGGCGTTCGCCCGCTCGCTGGGGGAGTTCGGCGCCACGCTGACGTTCGCCGGGTCCCGCCAAGGGGTCACCCGCACGCTGCCGCTGGAGATCTATTTGCAGCGGGTCACCGACGCCGACGCCGCGGTCGCGCTGTCGATCCTCTTGGTCGCGGTGGCGGCGCTGGTGGTGCTGGGGCTCGGCGCCCGCCGGCTGACCGGAGACGAAACGAGATAGCCGGGGCCATGAGCGAACTGCAGCTGCGCGCCGACGTCGCGGACCGCCGACTGGACGTGGAGTTCACCGTGTCGGCCGGCGAAGTCCTTGCGGTCCTGGGGCCCAACGGCGCGGGCAAATCCACCGCGCTGCATGTGATCGCCGGGCTGGTTCGCCCGGACCACGGGGTGGTGCGGCTGGGCGACCGGGTGCTGACCGACACCGCGGCCGGGGTCAACGTGGCAACCCATGACCGCCGCGTCGGCCTGCTCATGCAGGACCCGTTGTTGTTCCCGCACATGAGCGTCGCCGCCAACGTGGCCTTCGGGACGCGCAGCCGGGGCGGGGGGCTGCGAACACGACGAGCCGCGGGGAGGGCGGCGGCCCTGCGCTGGCTGCGCGAGGTGGACGCCGAGCGGTTCGCCGACCGCAAGGCGCGGCAGCTGTCCGGCGGGCAAGCCCAGCGCGTGGCGGTGGCGCGGGCGCTGGCCGCCGAGCCCGACGTGCTGCTGCTGGACGAGCCGCTGAACGGTCTTGACGTCGCGGCGGCCGCGAGCATTCGCGCGGTACTGAGGCGCGTGGTCGCCCGCACCGGCTGCGCGGTGGTCCTGATTACGCACGACCTGCTCGACGTGTTCACGCTGGCCGACCGGGTGCTGGTGCTCGAGTCCGGCAAGATCGCCGAGATCGGTCCCGTTTCCGACGTGCTCACCGCGCCGCGCAGTCACTTCGGGGCGCGGATCGCGGGCGTCAACCTGGTCAACGGGACGGCCGCCGCGGACGCCGCACTGGACGCGCGCTCCGGCGTGCGCTGGCATGCGGCGCCGGGGGGTGAGGGGCTCGCCGCGGGCCAGAATGCGATTGCGGTGTTCCCGCCCACGGCGGTGGCGATCTATCGGGACCGACCGCACGGCAGCCCGCGCAACACGGTCGAGGTGACGGTGGCGGAGCTGGACATCCGCGGGGCGGCGGTGCTGGTGCGCGGCGAGCAGCAACCCGACGGTGCGCCCGGCCTGGCCGCGGAGATCACGGTCGACGCCGCATCGGAGCTGCGGCTGGCGCCCGGGGAAAGGGTGTGGTTCTCGGTCAAAGCGCACGAGGTCGAGTTGTATCCGGCGGCGCACTGAGGGTGCAATCGGGCGCCCGGTCGCGCATCGGCAACATCGGAAAAACGACGCTGCAATTGTCCGCAAGGCTCCTTGCGTCACAGCGGTAACACGGTAGGTTCGTCGCCATGGAGCAGGTGGATCCCAACTCGACACGTCGCAAAGGCCTGTGGGCGACGCTGGCGATAGCCACAGTGACCAGTGCCAGCGCCGTCACGATCGCATTGCCGGGGGCCGCGAACGCCGATCCGGAGGTTCCGACTCCGGTCCCGCCGACGACAACGACGGCGCCTCCTGCAGCCGGCCCCGCGGCTCCCGCGACCACACCGCCGCCGGCCGCCCCGGCGCCCGGCGCGTCCCCGGCACCGGTCGACCCGAACGCGCCGCCGCCGCCGCCCGTCGACCCGAACGCACCGCCGCCGCCCCCCGTCGACCCGAACGCCGGGCGGGTCGCCAACGCCGTGGGCGGTTTCAGCTACGTCCTTCCGCCCGGCTGGGTGGAATCGGACGCTTCCCACCTCGACTACGGCTCGGCGCTGTTGAGCAAGACGACGGGGCCGCCGCCGCTGCCCGACCAGCCGCCACCGGTCGCCAATGACACCCGCATCGTGATGGGCCGCCTGGACCAGAAGCTTTACGCCAGTGCGGAAGCCAACAACGCCAAGGCCGCCGTGCGGCTCGGCTCGGACATGGGTGAGTTCTTCCTGCCGTATCCGGGCACCCGGATCAACCAGGAAGCCACCACGCTCACCGGCGCCAACGGCATCACGGGCAGCGCGTCGTACTACGAGGTCAAGTTCAGCGACGCCTCCAAGCCCAACGGCCAGATCTGGACGGGCGTGGTCGGGCTGCCCGCGACGAACGCGGGCGGACCGCCGCAACGCTGGTTCGTGGTCTGGCTCGGCACGGCCAACGACCCGGTGGACAAGGGTGCGGCCAAGGCGCTGGCCGAGTCGATCCAGCCCTGGGCGGGCCCGCCCGCGCCGGCCGCTGGAGCCCCGGCGGCTCCGGGCGCACAGCCGGCACCGGCGGCACCTCCGCCCGGAGGCCAACCTGCGCCCGCCGCCCCGGCGGCCCCGGGAGCGCCATCGCCGGCTCCCGCTCCGGCTCCGGCCGGGGAGGTAAGCCCCACCCCGGCGCCGGCACCACAGCGGACGCAGTCCACCTGACACCCTGATCGGGGCGCCGGGATGATGGGCGAACCGTCGCCGAATCCGGACCTTTTTCGTTACGCGGAGCGGGTATACCGAAGTGACGGCCCAGCAATTCGCTGGGCTTTGCCAGCGAATGCAAGGAGACCCGCATGGACGTCATGGCAGCTACCGAATATCTGGCCCGCTCAACCACGTTCACGAGCGTCGGCATCATCGGATACATCATCATCGGCGGTCTGGCCGGCGCGCTCGCCAGCAAGATCATCCGGGGCAGCGGCGCCGGGATCCTGATGGACATCGTGATCGGAATCATCGGCGCGTTGATCGGCGGCTTCATTTTGAGCTTCTTCGTCAACACCGCGGGCGGGGGCCTGATCTTCACCTTCTTCACCGCGCTGCTAGGGTCGCTGATCCTGCTCTGGATCGTCGGGATGGTGCGCAGGACGTAGACCCCAGTCAACCCGTTGCGGCCGTGGCGGTTGGCGGCATGATTGACGGATGATTGCACCGCTGTCCACCGCGGCCATGCGCGCATGGCGGGTGCGTCAACCCGGCCCCATGGACACCGCCCCGCTCGAGCAAGTCGCCTCGGAGGTGCCGCGCCCCGGGCCATCGGATTTGCTGGTCGCCGTCCGGGCCTGCGGCGTCTGCCGCACCGACCTGCACGTCACCGAGGGCGACCTGCCCGTGCATCGCGACCACGTGACGCCCGGCCACGAGGTGGTCGGGGAGGTCGTGGAAATGGGCGCGCAAGCGGGCGACGAGTTTCGGGTGGGAGACCGGGTCGGCATCGCCTGGCTACGCCACACCTGCGGGGTGTGCAAGTACTGCCGCCGCGGCGACGAGAACCTGTGCCCGCAGTCCCGCTACACCGGCTGGGACGCCGATGGTGGTTACGCCGAATTCGCCACGGTTCCCGCCGCTTTCGCGCATCCGCTGCCCGCCGGTTACAGCGACAGCGAGCTCGCGCCGCTGCTGTGCGCCGGCATCATCGGCTACCGCTCCCTGCTTCGTGCCGACCTGCCGCCAGGCGGACGGCTCGGGCTGTACGGCTTTGGCGGCAGTGCCCACATCACCGCGCAGGTCGCGTTGGCGCAGGGCGCCGAGGTGCACGTGATGACCCGCGGAGCCGAGGCGCGTGAGCTCGCCATGCAGCTCGGGGCGGCGTCGGCGCAGGGAGCGGCCGACCCGCCACCGGTGCCACTCGACGCGGCGATCCTGTTCGCGCCGGTCGGGGAGCTGGTGCTGCCCGCGCTGGAGGCCCTGGACCGCGGCGGCACCCTCGCGATCGCCGGCATCCACCTGTCCGACATCCCGGTCCTGAATTACCAGCGACACCTGTTTCAGGAGCGCCAGGTCCGCTCGGTCACGTCGAACACCCGGGCCGACGCGCGGGCGTTCCTCGACTTCGCGGGCGAGCATCACATCGAGGTGACCACACCGGAATACCCGCTGGACCAGGCGGATCGGGCGCTGGCCGACCTCAGCGCGGGCCGCATCGCCGGCGCGGCGGTGCTGCTGGTGTGAGCGCCCTCAGCTGGTCAGATGCCACACCAGGGCGGCGGCCAGCGCCCCAAGCCCGTTCAGCGACCAGTGCAACGCGATCGGCGCGATCAGGCTGCCACTGCGCCGGCGGAGCCAGCTGAAGACGAAGCCGGCCGCACCGGTGGCCAGCACCGCGCCGGTGACACCCGCCAGCATCCCCACGACGCCGCCGCCGAACAGCCGGGTGAAGCCGACGTTGCTGCTGGTCAGCCCCAGCGACGTCGCGACGTGCCACAGGCCGAACAGCAGCGAACCCGCCAACGCGACCCCGCGGAAGCCCCAGGCCCGGTGCAGCGCGCCGTGCAGCACGCCCCGAAATGCCAGCTCCTCCGGGATCACGGTTTGCAGCGGGATGATCACCATCGATGCGATCAGCGCGCCGGAGACCGTTGCGTAGCGGTGGTTGAGGAACATCGGCCGGGTCATCGGCAGCAGCACCCCGACAGCTATCACCGACGCCACGACCAGCACCGCGGCCACGGCATAGCCCAACCCCGATTTCCAGTGTTCGCGCCCCAGACCCAAATCGGCCCACTCCAGACCGTTGGCGCGCATCAGGAACACCAGGCCGACGGCGGCGGCGGGAACGACGCAGATGCCGGCCCAGGGGGTGGTGAAGTGGGCGACCAGGTTGGTCAGCACCAGCACGAGCACGACGACGGCGATGTCGAGGTGGATCCGGACCCTGTGCAGCGCCGACAGCTGCGCGAGCACCGGGTGGGTGTCAGCGATGGCGGGCGCCTCGGGCATTTGGCCAGTTTACCGGTGAGCCGCGGCGGCGTGACTCCAACGAGATGGCCGTCACGGTTGTGGTCGGCGCCCGGGGCGCGACCGTGACGGCAATCTCGGCGCGCATGTCCGCCTCGCTCCCATCACTGCTCGCTCGCCTCCCAGGTCCAGTTGGCGATCTGCGGGTCGTCCTCGCCGTGCTCCCGGGTGTAGATGCGCGCCGCGAGCCGGGCGTCGACCATGCGCTGGCGCAGCACCGCGGCCTTGCTGGCCAGCCCGTCCACCCGGTCGATGACGTCGATAACCAAGTGGAAGCGGTCCAGATCGTTGAGCATCACCATGTCGAACGGTGTCGTCGTGGTGCCCCGCTCCTTGAACCCACGCACGTGGATGCGCGGGTGGTTGGTGCGCCGGTAGGTGAGCCGGTGGATTAGCCACGGGTAGCCGTGGTAGGCGAAGATCACCGGCTTGTCGCGCGTGAACAGCGCGTCGAACTCCCGGTCCGGCAAGCCGTGCGGGTGCTCGGAATCCGGCTGCAGCCGCATCAGGTCGACGACGTTGACCACCCGGACCGCGAGCTCGGGCAGTTCGCGACGCAGGATGTCGGCCGCGGCCAGGGTTTCCAGCGTCGGGATGTCGCCGGCGCAGGCCAGCACGACGTCGGGTTCGGCGGTGGCGGTGCTCGCCCACGGCCAGATGCCCACGCCGCGCGCGCAGTGCGCGACGGCCTGGTCCATGTCCAGGTAGGCCAGCGCCGGCTGCTTGCCGGCGACGATGACGTTGATGTAGTCGCGGCTGCGCAGGCAGTGGTCGGTCACCGACAGCAGCGTGTTGCCGTCCGGCGGCAGGTACACCCGGGTCAGCTCGGCCCGCTTGTTGGCGACCAGGTCGATGAAGCCGGGGTCCTGGTGCGACGCGCCGTTGTGGTCCTGGCGCCAGACGTGCGAGGAGAGCAGGTAGTTCAGCGACGCGATCGGCCGCCGCCACGGCAGCTCCAGGCTGGTGGCAAGCCACTTCGCGTGCTGGTTCAGCATCGAGTCGACGATGTGGACGAACGCCTCGTAACAGTTGAACAGGCCGTGCCGGCCGGTCAGCAGGTAGCCCTCCAGCCAGCCCTGGCACAGGTGCTCGGAGAGCACCTCCATCACCCGGCCGTCGGGCGCGAGGTGCTCGTCGTCGGGCCCGATTTCCGAAAGCCACACCTTGTCGGTCGACCCGTAGACGGCGTCCAACCGGTTCGACGCGGTCTCGTCGGGACCCATCAGCCGGAACCGGTCGGAGTTGCGGGCGATCACGTCCCGCAGGAAGGTGCCGAGCACCCGGGTCGCCTCGTGCGTCGTGGCGGCGGGCCGCGGCACCGCGACCGCGTAGTCGCGGAAGTCCGGCAGGTCGAGGTCGTGCAGCAACAGTCCGCCGTTGGCGTGCGGGTTGGCGCTCATCCGGCGGTCACCGCTGGGCGCCAGCGCGCGCAGCTCGGCGCGCAGCCTGCCGTCGTCGTCGAATAGCTCCCCGGGCCGGTAGCTGCGCAGCCACTCCTCGAGCTGGGCGCGGTGCTGAGGGTTGTCGTGCGTCTCGGCCAGCGGGACCTGGTGCGCTCGCCAGGTGCCCTCGACCTTCTTGCCGTCCACCACCTTCGGGCCCGTCCAGCCCTTGGGGGTGCGCAGCACGATCATCGGCCACACGGGCCGCTCGGTCCCGTTGCCGGCGCGGGCCGCGCGCTGGATGGCCGCGATGTCGTCGAAGGCGTCGTCGAGGGCGGCGGCCAGCTGCTGATGGACGTTCGCCGGATCGTCACCGGCGACCGTGATGGGCCGGTAGCCGTAGCCACGTAGCAGCGCCTCGAGTTCGTCGTGCGGGATGCGCGCCAGCACCGTCGGGTTGGCGATCTTGTAGCCGTTGAGAGCCAGGATGGGCAACACCGCGCCGTCGGTGACCGGGTTGAGGAACTTGTTGGAATGCCAGCTGGCCGCCAGTGGCCCGGTTTCGGCCTCGCCGTCCCCGACCACGCAGGCCACGACCAGATCCGGGTTGTCGAAGGCCGCGCCGTAGGCATGCACCAGCGCGTAGCCGAGTTCACCGCCCTCGTGGATGGAGCCGGGCGTCTGGGCGGCGACATGGCTGGGGATGCCGCCGGGAAAAGAGAACTGCCGGAAGAGCTTTCGCAGCCCTTCGGCGTCCTGCTCGATGCCGGTGTACACCTCGCTGTAGGTGCCCTCGAGGTAGGCGTTGGCGACCAGCGCCGGGCCGCCGTGGCCGGGCCCGGTGACGTAGATGATGCTGGCGTCGCGGTCGCGGATGATCCGGTTGAGGTGCGCGTAGATCAGGTTCAGGCCCGGGGTGGTGCCCCAGTGCCCCAGCAGCCGCGGTTTGACGTGCTCGGGCGAGAGCGGTTCGGTCAGCAGGGGATTGTCCAGCAGGTAGATCTGCCCGACGGACACGTAATTGGCGGCGCGCCAATACGCGTTGATCAGGTCGAGTTCGTCGTCGGCAAGGGGAGCGGTTGTCTGGGTTTCTAGGCTCACTCAGCCGATTGTCCGCGCTTGCGGTGAACGGCGCCCGACGCGGTCGCCATCGCCGACTACTCTTCGCCGCGGGCGCGCGACTCGTAGGCCCTGCGCTGCTCGGCGTCGACGTGGTCGGTGAAGACGTGCTCGCCGCCGAGCGCGCGGTTGAGCCCCTCGGACAGCGCGCGCGGCATGAACTTCTGCGAGGCGATCAGCGCGCCGGCCGTCTTGGTGACCCGCACACGCGGCCTGGGATGCGCCACCAGGTTGACGATCGCCTCGGCGATGTCGGCCGGCTCGGCGTTCTTGATGCCCTTGGCCCCCGACGTGCCGGCGATCAGCTCGGTGTTCACGAACGTCGGCATGACGACCGAGAATTTCACGCCCGTGCTGCGGTATTCGATCCGCGCGGCGTCGGTGAACCCGATCACCGCGTGCTTGCTTGCGCAGTAGGTGGCCGCCCCGGCGATGTAGGTCTCGCCGGCGAGCGAGGCGATGTTGATGACGTGGCCGGATCCGCGGGGCACCATGCGCTGGGCTGCCAGTTTGCTGCCCAGGATCACGCCGTAGACGTTGATGTCGAGGACGCGCCGGGTGACGGCGTCCGGCTCGTCCACGATCCGGCCGAGCGGCATGATGCCGGCGTTGTTGACCAGCACGTCGACCGGGCCGAGCTGGCGCTCGACCTCGTCCAGGAAATCGGAGAACGAGTGCGGGTCGGTGACGTCGAGTTTGCCGTACACGTCCAGGCCGAGCGCGGCGCCGGATTCCTTCACCCGGACCTCGTCGACGTCGCCGATCGCCACCTTGGCACCCAGATTGTGCAACGCGGTGGCGGTGGCCAGCCCGATGCCCCGGGCGCCGCCGGTGATGACGATGACCTTGCCGCGAACCTTCAACCCGACCGATGCCGTGTCTGCCATTTCCCTACCCTCCGAATTCTTGACGGGTGTCAACAGGCGACCCGGTAAGCACAGCACTCGGCGTCGGGCTGCGCAACAACCGTGGATACTGCACCGGTGATCGAGGTGCGCGCGGCGGTCCCCGCCGATGCCGACGAGGTGGCCCGCCTGCACGTGCGGTCGTGGCGGTCGGCGTACCGCGGTCTCGTCGCCGACGAGTACCTGGACAGTCTGACCCCGGAGGCGGTGGTCGATCGGTACGCCTTCGGCCGCGTGGGGTTGCGAATGCCCTCCACCTTGGTCGCCGTCGACGGCCCCGCGATTCGCGGCTTCGCCACCGCGGGCCTGTGTCGCGACGCGGCGTTGCCGAACTTCGGTGAGCTGATGGCTCTTTACGTCGACCCGGCGCACGCGGGTGCGGGGGTGGGCACCCTGTTGCTGGGGGCGGCCCGGTACCGGCTGCGGGCGATCGGCGTGACCGGGGCCGTGTTATGGGTGCTGGACGCCAACGCCCGCGCCCGCCGGTTCTACCAACGAGGCGGCTGGCGGCTCGATGGGGCTTGCCGCACAGAGCATTTCGGTGATGAACCGGCGCGACTGGTGCGTTATCGACTCGAGCCGGTGTAGCGGCGCATCACCAACCCGTCGAGCCCGGAACCCCTTTGAACGGCCCGGTCACCCAGCTGGTGATCCAGCCGCCGTAGAAACCGCCTGGTTGGGGCAGGACGACCTCTCCATTGACCGTGCAGCGGTCGACGTTGGCGGCCATCACCGCGACCGCCCCGGCGATAGCTTCGAATCCCGGCGCCGGACTCAAATAACTCCACGCGGATTTCGGGGCCACGACCCCGCCGGCGAGCAGGTCGTAATAGGTTGCCCTGCCTTTCCATTCACACCACGAGCTCCCGGACGCCCGGCGCAGCGCGCCGTCGGCGAAAGCCTCGCGCGGGAGGTAATAGGTCGGTGGATGACTCGTCTCGAGCACCCGCCAGGCCCGCCGGGTGGAAGCGATGACTTCCCCACCCAACTCGACGGTGATGGGACCGGTGAACGGCTCGACTCTGGGCGGGCGTGGGTACTCCCACACCGACTCCTGGCCGGGTGCGGAACGTCCGGATTCAAAACGGCTCATGTGGGTTGCCTCGACTCGTCGGTCACTTCGTACCTCCGGCCAGGCTACGACCAATCTAGGGCCAGTATTCGTTCATCGGCTGGGCGAATTTATCGTTGTTGGTGAGGCGGGGAAGCTGGAGGGAATCTTCGATGGTGCGCAGCAGGCTGTAGTGGTTGTTGTGGCTGGTGGACACCAAATGACCCTGGCGCATACCCGAATTCGGTGACGGGATGACGATCATCGGGATGTGGTTGCCTTCGTTGCCGTTGGTCAGCGACAGGTTGTTGTAGTCCTCGTCCCACGTGATGAAGATGGCGCTGCGTTGCGTCTGGAAGGCGGGCGAATTGACGATCGTCGGCAGTACCTGCTGCAGAAACTGGTCGCCGGCCTTGATGTTGTACTGATGCGATGTCAGCTGGCTGCCAACGAAGCGCAGGTTGACCGGTCCTTCCATGTTGTTGTTTTCGTCGGCGGCGAACCACACGAAGTTCGGGGTGGTGTTGGCCGAGGCGAGATCCGTGGCCAGCCGCGTCAACGGCAGCACATGCGCCTCACACCGCGGGGTGTTGGACACGATGTCGTGGAACGCGAGGAACGGTAGTTCGCCCGGGGTGTATGGGCCGCTCGACGTCTTGGCGCACGGGGTGGGCATGGACTGCTCATAGCTGGCCCACGTCTTGTTGTTCGCCTCGACGGAGTCGGCCAGGTTGGGCGCGTCGAAGCAGTTCAGTTCGCAGTTGTAGTTGGCGCCGAAGTCGGATCCGCCGAGGATCGGGTAGTAATTGGGCAGGCTCGGGTGCGTCAGGGCGAAGTAGTTGGCCCCGTAGCCGTACGAGCTGATGAGGCTGTTGATGTACGGCGCATTGGGGCTGCCCACAACGTCTTTCACGCCATGGTTTTCCATGTACACCAGGAACACGTGGTCCAGTGGCTTGACCGTCGAGTTGGGCGGCGTGGGCAGCGGCGGGGCGGGCAGCGGGGCGCCGACGGTGAACGAGAGGTTGTCGGCATACGAGTGGTTGTACGCGCCGCCCGCCCAGTGGGTGTCCTTGAAGAGGACGGTCACCCGCGCGCTGCGCGTGCCGGCCGGGATTGTCCCGGTGGTGCTGCGCTCGAACAGCTCATTCTGGAATTCCCGCTGGAACACGGAGACCGGCCCGATTTTCCCTGTGCCCAGCGGTAATTGGCTGGCGGCCAGGAAATCCACGGTGGCCGACGCCTCGGACAGCTCCAGCCTGTTGCCGCCGAGCCAGCCGCTGAACGTGTACGGCACGGTGCCGGTGTCGATGGCCGCCGCGGCACCACTGAGGTCGACGACCTGGGTGATGGTGGACGACGCCACGTTCCCGCCGCCGAAGTACTGGGCGCCGCCGTCGGGAGGCCCGTGCTGGGCGGACGGAAACGCCAGGAACTTCGGCATGGTCGGCCCGGGCGACCCGAGCGGCGAGGGCAGGCGGACCAGGGTGTTGTATTTGATGACCGTCGGCGTTCCCGTCACGGTCCAGCCGGGCATGGTCACCCCGCTGTATCCCGACAATGACGGGTCACCGAGTTCGGCGCCCGGGTTGACCAACAGGTTCGGACTCATCGGGACCAGGGCGCCCACCTTGGGCGCCGTCAACGTCGAAAGCGCAAGCAGGGCGGTCCCGGCGGCAGCGCCGGCCACACGACCAAGGCGACAGAACATTCAGGCTTCACCTCTGTGATTGGGACGCCGCGCATTTGCTCCGTCGATGGTGAGCTACGCCACGCCGCCCGCCTATGTTCTTGCGCGAATCGATACCCAGCGGTTGCCGTTTGGTGACCGAGTCGGTGAAGCCTTGTCACCGAAATCGTGTACGGCGTTCAGCTGATGGCGAGCCACACCAGGCTGGCGCCGCCGGCCAGCGCGCAGTAAACGGCGAACGGCGTCAGGGTTCGGGTCTGGAAGTACCGCGTCAGGAACCGCACGGCGAGGTAAGCGCACACGAAAGAGGCGATGCTCCCGGCGAGCACCTGGCCGCCGATCCCGGCCGCGCGGGGCCCGAACAGTTCCGGGATCTTGTACACGCCGGCGGCCAGGATGATGGGCGTCGCCAACAAGAAGGAGAACCGCGCGGCGTCCTCGTGTGACAAGCCGCGCCACAGGCCGGCCACCATGGTGATGCCCGAGCGGCTGATGCCGGGGAGCAGGGCCAGGATTTGCGCGGCGCCGATCAGGACGCCGCGGCGCAGGGGGAGTTGGGCCAGGCGGTTGTCGACGGCCTCGCCGCTGTGCGCGGGCTCTTCCCCGGCGGTTTGGTCGTGGTCGGGCGTGGGGGAGACGCGCCGGCGCAGCACCTCGCCCGCGTAGAGGGCGATGCCGTTGAGCAAAAGGAAGATCGCCGCGGGGACGGGCTTGCCGAGCGTGGTGCGGAACGTCCGCTCCAGCGCCAGCCCCGCCAGCCCGACCGGGATCGTGGCGCCCACGATCAGCCAGGCGAGCCGCTCGTCTGCGGTCTGGATGCGTCGATACCGCAACGACGACACGAATCCGGCCACGATGCGGAGCCAGTCCCGCCAGAAGAAGACCAGCAACGCGGCCGCGGTGGCCACGTGCAGGCCGACGATGAATGCGAGGTAGGGCGATTCGGGGGCGGAGACGCTCAGGTCCCGGGCCCATCGACCGCCGACCACCGCCGGCACCAACACGGCGTGCCCGAGGCTGGAGACCGGGAACAGCTCGGTGACGCCCTGGAACGCCCCAACCACCACGGCCTCGATGTAGGTCAGGTGCGCGCTCATAGTGGATGCCTCCGTCGGATCGTTTCGCCCATGGCCTCGCCGATCGGCCTGTGACGATAGCCGACGGCCGGTTGGCCCACCCAATCAGCTTGCCCAGTTGGCCTTTTGGGGGGACAACACGGGGCCGGGCCGGATCAGGCACCTGCGGGTACGGTGTGCTGATGTCCGAGGGGTTGCTCGACGCCGTGCGCGTCCTGGACTTGTCGAGCGGCAATGGTGACGCGGTGACGCGCCTGTTCGCCGACCTGGGCGCCGATGTGCTCAAGGTCGAACCGCCGACCGGAAGCCCGGCGCGCGATGCGCCGCCGACGCTCGCCGGTGCGAGCATTCCCTTCGCCGTGCACAACGCCAACAAGCGCAGCGTGGTGCTGGACCCGTTCGACGAGGACGACTGCGGTGTCTTCCTCGACCTCGCCGCGCAGGCCGACATCGTCGTGGACGACGGCTTCTACGGGGAGGCCCCCACATTCGGGACGTCGGTCGAGGAGCTGGCCGCCCAGCATCCGCATCTGGTGGTGCTGTCGATCACCGACTTCGGGGCGACAGGCCCGCGGTCGTTGTGGCGGGCCACCGATCCGGTGCTGTACGCGATGTCCGGTTCGCTGTCGCGATCCGGTCCCACCACCGGGACCCCGGTGTTGCCGCCCGACGGAATCGCGTCGTCCACCGCCGCCGTACAGGCGGCGTGGGCAACTCTGGTTGCCTACTACAACCGATTGCGTTGCGGCACCGGTGAATTCATCGATTTTTCGCGGTTCGACGCCGTCGTCATGTCGCTCGATCCGGCGTTCGGCGCGCACGGCCAGGTCGCCGCCGGCATCCGCCGCACGGGACAGTGGCGGGGCCGCCCGAAGAACCAGGACGCCTACCCGATCTACCCGTGCCAGGACGGGTACGTCCGGCTGTGCGTGATGGCGCCGCGCCAGTGGCGGGGCTTGCGGCGCTGGCTGGGTGAGCCGGCCGATTTCCAAGACCCGAAGTACGACGTGATCGGCGCGCGCTTCGCCGCGTGGCCGCAGATCAGCGAGTTGGTCCAGGCGCTGTTCGCCGGACAGACCATGAAGGAGCTGGTGACCGAGGGGCAGGCCCACGGCGTGCCGATCGCCGCCGTGCTGACGCCGTCGTGGGTGATGGATTCCGAGCATTTCCAGGCGGTGGGTGCGGTCAATGAGGCGGAGCTGGTCCCGGGGGTGCGCACCCGCGTGCCGACCGGCTACTTCCTCGTCGACGGCCACCACGCGGGTTTCCGCAGTCCGGCCCCGGCGGCGGGGCAGGACGGGCCGGGCTGGCGCGGAAACCCCGCGGTGGTGCAGTCACCGTCGGGCCGCATCGGCGACTATCCGTTTGCCGGCGTGCGCATCCTGGATCTCGGCATCATCGTGGCGGGTGGAGAGCTGAGCCGCCTGTTCGGCGACCTGGGCGCCGAGGTCATCAAGATTGAAAGCCCCGAATACCCGGACGGGCTGCGGCAGGCCCGTGCCGGCGACGCCATGAGCGAGTCGTTCGCCTGGACGCACCGCAATCACCTGGCGATGGGCCTGGATCTGCGCAGTCCCGCCGGCAAGGAGATCTTCACCCGGCTCGTCGCGGAATCCGACGCCGTCTTCGCCAACTTCAAGCCGGGAACGCTTACCGCGCTTGGCTTTTCCTACGACAACCTGCGCGCGGTGAATCCGCGCATCGTGCTCGCCGAGAGCAGCGCATACGGCGATCGGGGTCCGTGGAGCACGCGCATGGGCTACGGCCCCCTGGTTCGCGCGGCCACCGGCGTGACCCGGCTGTGGACGGGCGACGATCCGGAGGCGCACGATAGCGGCGCCCGGCACCACTTCTACGACGCGACCACCATCTTCCCGGACCACGTGGTGGGACGGATCACCGCGATCGCGGCGCTGGCCGCGCTGATCCACCGTCATCGCTCGGGCGGCGGGTCGCACGTGCACATCTCGCAGGCCGAAGCCGTCGTCAATCAACTCGACACCCTGTACGTCACCCAGGCCGCGCTGGCCGCGGGCGTGCCGCGAATCTCCGATGACACCAGCTTGCACGCCGTCTATCCGTGCGCCGGGGACGACGAATGGTGCGTGATCTCGATCGGCTCCGACGAGGAATGGCGTTGCGCCGCAGGCGTTTTCCATCACCCCGAATGGGCCGACGATCCGCGCTTCGCCACCGGCGAGGCGCGGCTGGCGAACCGGCGCGAGTTGGTCGGTTTGGTGTCGGCGTGGACCCGGACGCGCACCCCGGTGCGGGCAGCCCAACTACTGCAGTCCTCGGGGGTCGCGGCCGGACCGATGAACCGGCCGCCCGACGTGCTGGAGGACCCGCAGCTGGTCGAGCGAAAACTGTATGCCGAGATGCTGCATCCCCTCGTCGAACGCCCGCTGCCCGCGGAGACGGGCCCGGCGCCGTTCCACCACATCCCGCCGGCCCCGCAGCGCCCGGCCCCCGTGCCGGGCCAGGACACCGTCGACGTCTGCCGACGGGTGCTCGGCATGAGCCCTCCGGAGATCGACCGGCTCGCCGCCGAGGGCGTGCTGTTCGGGCCGCCGTGACGCGCGGCGAACGCGCCCCGCGCGACCCGCCGGATCGATAGCCACGCTAAGTTCGACCCATGACCGTCGACCCCAGGACACCGGTGCTGATCGGCTACGGCCAGGTCAACCACCGCGACGAGATCGACCCGGACAAGCGGTCCGTGGAACCGATGGACCTGATGGCGGCCGCGGCCCGGCAGGCCGCCGATTCGCGGGTGATCGAGGCCGTGGATTCCATCCGCGTGGTGAACATCCTCTCGGCGCAGTACCGGGACCCCGGGCTGCTGCTCGGGCAGCGGATCGGCGCGAGCGACTTCACCACCCTCTACAGCCCCGTCGGCGGCAACGTGCCGCAGTCCCTGGTCAACCAGGCATGCCTGGACATCCAGCGGGGCCGTGCCCAGGTGGTGCTGCTCGCCGGAGCCGAGACCTGGCGCACCCGCCGGGGGCTGCGGGCCCAAGGCGGCAAGCTCGAGTGGACGATCCAGGACGACTCGGTGCCGATGGCCGAGGTCAGCGGCGACGACGTCCCGATGGCCGGCGACGCGGAGATCAGGATCCGGCTGGACCGTCCGGCCTATGTCTACCCACTGTTCGAGCAGGCGCTGCGGATCGCCAACGGCGAGCCCGTCGAGCGGCACCGCAGGCGCATCGGCGAGCTGTGGGCCCGCTTCAACGCCGTCGCGGTCGACAATCCACACGCGTGGATCCGCAAGCCGGTGACCGCCGAGGAGATCTGTGAGCCCGGCCCGCAGAACAGGATGATCAGCTGGCCCTACACCAAGCTGATGAACTCCAACAACATGGTCGATCAGGGCGCCGCGCTCGTCTTGACCTCGGTGGAGCAGGCCCGGCGACTGCAGGTCCCCGCGGACCGCTGGATCTACCCGCAGGCGGGCACCGACGCGCACGACACCTCGGCCATCGCCGAGCGCGACGAGCTGCATTGTTCTCCGGCCATCCGGATCGCCGGCGGCCGCGCGCTGGAGCTGGCGGGCCTGGGCATCGACGACATCGACTATGTCGACCTGTACTCCTGCTTTCCCTCGGCCGTCCAGGTCGCGGCGGCCGAACTCGGGCTTGCCGTCGACGACCCCGCCCGCCCGCTCACGGTCACCGGGGGGCTGACGTTTGCCGGCGGCCCGTGGAGCAACTACGTGATGCACTCCATCGCCACCATGGCGGAGTTGCTGGTGGCCAACCCCGGGCGACGCGGACTGATCACCGCCAACGGCGGCTACCTGACCAAGCACAGCTTCGGCGTGTACGGCACCGAGCCGCCCACCGAATTCCGTTGGGAGGACGCGCAACCGGCGGTCGACCGCGAGCCGACTTGTGCCGGCCTGGTGGAATGGGAAGGCGTCGGCAAGGTGGAGGCGTGGACGACGCCGTTCGACCGCGAGGGACGACCGGAGAAGGCCTTCCTGGCCGTGCGCACGCCCGACGGCTCGCGGACCCTGGCGGTGATTACCGATAGTGCCGCGGCGCAGGCCACGGTGCGGGAAGACATCGGCGGCGCCAAGGTTTCCGTCGCCGCAGACGGCAGCGCCGCGCTGCGATAACCGCCTTCGCCGGGTCTACTGGCGTTTGCTCAGTAACGGTCGCGTAGGTCATGCCGGCTGCCTATTGTTTAGTTTTGAGGTCGGGGGAGGTGAGCCCAGGTGCAGATCCTGGTTACCGACGCCACCGGCGCACTCGGGCGGCTGGTTGCACGGCAGCTGATCGCTGCCGGGCACACGGTCAGCGGCATTGCCGAGCGCCCGCATCCCTGCCTGGATCCCAGCGTCGAATTCGTTTGCGCATCGCTGAGCGACCCCGTCCTGCGTGAGCTCGCCGACGACGCCGACGCGGTGGTTCACCTGGCCCCGGTCGATACGACCGCGCCCGGCAGCTCCGATCTCGAGGGCCTCGCGCACGTGACCGACGTCGCCGCCCGCGCAGGCGCCCGGCTGCTGTTCGTGTCCCAGGCCGCGGGCCGGCCCGAGCTGTACCGGCCGGCCGAGGACCTGGTCGCCACCAGTTGGGGCCCCAGCCTGGTGGTCCGGATCGCCCCGCCGGTCGGCCGCCAGCTCGACTGGATGGTGTGCCGCACCGTGGCCACGCTCCTGCGCACCAAAGTCTCGGCGGAGCCGATGCGGGTGTTGCACGTCGAGGACCTGGTTCGCTTTCTGGTGGCGTCGCTGAACACCGACCGCACGGGTGTGGTGGACCTCGCCTCGCCCGACACCGTCAACGTCGTCACCGCGTGGCGATTGCTGCGGTCCGCCGACCCGCGATCGCGGTTGAACCGGGTGCGCAGCTGGCCGCAGCTCATCCCGGACATGGACATCGCCGGGGTGCAAGAGGATTGGTCGTTCGAGTTCGGCTGGCAGGCGCTCGAAGCGGTCGCCGACACCGCCCGCGGCCTCGTCGGCCGCCAGATCGCCGCCGCGGGCGCCACCGGGCACGGTCGCCAGGTGGCCCTTCCGGTCGAGGTGGTCCCGCGCCCCGGCCCCTCTGGCGACGAGCGCAGCGCGGCGCCCGAGGGCGTCGAGGGCGAATTCGACGACCGGATCGACCCCCGCTTCCCGATCTTCAGTGCGGGCAACCTCGCCGAGGCGCTGCCCGGGCCGCTCACCCCCATCACGCTGGACGTCCAGCTGAACGGACTGCGCACGGCGAATCGGATGCTGGGCCACGTTCTGGCGCTCGGCGGCGTGGTCGGCGACGAGTGGGCAAACCGGGCCATCGCCGTGTTCGGTCACCGGCCCTACGTCGGGGTGTCGGTCAACATGGTCGCCGCCGCGCAGCTGCCCGGCTGGGACCAGGACGCCGTCGCCCGGGACGCGCTGGTGGGCCGGCCGCATGTGGGGGACCCCCTGCCGTTCGGGGAGCCCGCGCTGGCCGGCGGGGCCCTGGGGTCGATCGCCAAAGCCGTCGTCGCGGGCCGGTCGCTGGCGCTCCTGCGCCATCTCAAGTCCGACACCCGCGCTTACTGCGCGGCCGCCGAAACCGAACACCTCGACGCGGCGCAGCTGGCGTCGCTGCCCGATGCCGGCCTGGAGGTTCGGATCGGCTTGCTTCGTGACCGCATTCATCAGGGCTGGATCCTGACCGCGTTATGGCTGATCGACAGCGGTATCACCGCGGCAGCGCTGGAGCGGAGCAACGCGGCGCGCGGTGTGCCCGGGGTGGGCATGATCATGGAAAGCAGCATCGTGGCGTCCGAAACGGCCCAGCTGGCCGCCGTGCTGCGGGCCGACCCGCCGCTGTGTGCGCTGGCCCAGGAGGGCAACCTCGCCAGCATCCGCGCGTTGTCTCCCACGACCGCGGCCGCCGTGGACGCGACCGTCGCCCGCATCGCGCATCGCGGGCCCGGTGAGGCGGAGCTGGCCAGCCGAACGTACGCCGACGACCCGACGATGCTGCTGACGGCCGCCGGGGAAGTCGCCGTGGCCGCCGCCGCGTCGACCGAGCCGGCGTCGCCGACGCTGGCCCAGCGGCTCACCACCAGCGCCCGCGACTCCCGCGAGCTCGCTCATGACGCCACCCTGCGCTTCACCCATCAGCTTCGAATCACGTTGCGGGAATTGGGTTCTCGCCGAGCCGCCGCGGACCTATTCGACGTAGCCGAGGACGTGTACTACCTGACCTGTGACGAGCTGGTCAGCATGCCCGGCGACGCCCGGTTGCGGATCAAACGTCGCCGCGCCGAGCGGGACCGGTTGCAGGCGCAGCGCCCGCCCGAGGTCATCGACGGGGCGTGGGCCCCCGTCGACCAGATCTCCGATTAACCCAGCAGATCGCGCAGGTACAGCGCGTTGCGCACCGCGTGGCCGCCCAGGTCGTTGTTAAAATACATCCACACGTCTTTGCCGTCGTCGCTCCACGCGATGATTCGCTCCGCCCACTCCCGCAGCTGGTCGTTGGAGTAGGAGCCGGCATAGATCGCGTCCTGATCCGGACCGTGCATGCGCACGTACACCAGATCGGTGGTGGCGCGCGGCACGCACGCCAGTCCGGCGCCGCTCATCACCACGTAGGCGGCGCGGCGCCGTTCCAGCAACTCGTAGACGCCCTCGTGGTTCCAGGACGGGTGGCGCAGCTCGACGGCCACCCGGATCGACTCCGGCACGGCCTCCAGAAAGGCGTCCAGGCGCGCGTCGTCGCGCTGCTGCTCGGGGTGCAGCTGCACGAGTAGCACCCCGCGGCGATCACCGAGCAGTTCCCAACAACGCTCGAAGCGCTCGATCCACGTGCCGAACGACGCCAGGCGACGGTAGTGCGTCAGTCCTCGATGCGCCTTGACGGACATCTTGAAGCCGTCCGGCAGCTTGTCGCGCCATCCCGCGAAGGTCGTATCCTTCGGCCACCGATAGAAGCTCGCGTTCAGCTCGACGGTGTCGAACACCTCGACGTAGCGCGCCAGCCGGCGCGCGGCGGGCAGGCCCGGCGGGTACAGCACGTCCGCCCAATGGTTGTACGACCACCCGGAGGTACCGATGCGTACGGTCAACCGGTCACCTGCCGACGCACGCCGTCGTCCAGCGACACCCTGATGAGCGCGGCGGCGAGCCTCGCATTGGCCTGCGGCGCAAGGGCTCCCAGCCTTGCCGGTTGTGCGGGCAGACCCAGTTGCTTGGCCGCGGCGGTGGCGCGGTCGTCGAAATACGGCCGCAGCCAGGTCCAGACGTCCTGCACCTCGCGCAAGAAGATGTCGGCGCCGGTGTCCCCAATTCCCTTGAACTGCTTGAGCAATCGTTTCGCCGAGGGGGCGTCGTGTTGGCTGCGTTCGGCCAGCGCGCGCAGATCGCCGGAATATTCGTCGCGCACGCGCTGGGCCATGTCGGTGAGCCGGGTGGCCGAACTTTCGTCGTAGCGCACGTAGTGGGCCCGGCCGAAGGCGTCGATCATGGTCTGCCGGTCGGCGTCCAGCACGGCCGCGGGGGTGCGCAGACCCGCCTCGAACAGCTCCCGCCCGGCCGCCATGGCGATGGCGGCATCGATCGGCTTGCTGGCCAGCATGCACACCACCAGCAGCTGAAATAACGGCATCGGCTTGTCGCCGAGCTTGATTCGCGCCTCGGCCGCGTAGGTGGTGCCGGCGACGTCGAGCAGTCGTCGCACCAGTCGCTCGCGGTTCGGCATACCCGACCACGTACCCGCACCGGGTGTCAGCAAACCGCGCCGGTCACTTGGCGGGCAGGCTGCGCGCGTAGCCGACGCCGCGCGTCACCCAGCTCTGCAGCTGGCGTTTGGTGCGCACGCCTGCGGCGTCCACCCGCACCCAGCCGCGGACGTCGCGGCCTGCCATCACCATGGGGCTGACGTGGTCTCGCTGCAGCACTTTGTCGAGGTCGTCCTTCGGGACCCTGACCAGCAGACCGCCCTGGCCGCTGACCGCCACGGACATGTTGCCGTTGACCAGGAACGCAAGGCCGCCGAACATGCGCTTCTCCTCGATGCCGTGCTCGGAGGCCACGAGCTCGCGGATTTCGTTCGCCAGGTCTTCGTCGTAGGCCATGCGGCGCGTCAGTCCAGATCCACCCGAATGGTCAGCAAGTCGCTGCCCATCAGGCGCACCACCGCGCTGTTGAGCCGCGGCAGGTCACCCAGCCGGCGCAGGGGGTCGTCGTCGGGCAGTAGATGCGCGGTGCCGCTGCGCCATTGGCCGCCGATGCGCACCCGAACGGCGGGATTGGCCTTGATGTTGCGGACGTAGTCGGAGTGTTCGCCGTGTTCGGAGACCATCCAGAACTGATTGCCGACCAGGCGCCCGCCGACGGCGGTGCGCCGCGGCCTGCCGCTCTTGCGGCCGGTGGTTTCCAAGCTGATTCCGGGCATTTGTCGGCCCACCGGGTTGACGAGCAACCGCTGCACGCGGTGGACCACTTGGCGTTTGAGACTCACGGGTCCATTCAACGCCGAGCGTGCCGCCGCTGTCACCGTGCAACGAAACAGCCGCCCCCTTTCGGGGGCGGCTGCACGTCGTTAGCTACCGGACTTTAACGCGGAGAGCCGACGTTTCCGCCGACGCTGCCGCCGGCGTTGGCACCGCCGACGGGCGTGTACGCCTGGAACCCGGTAGACGTCTGGACGCCCCACTGACCGAGGTCAGGGTTGAACACGACCGGAAGCTGGGCTCCGTCCGGGTCACCCACTGGCGGGACCCAGGTGGCCGGTAGGCCGTAGCGGCCCGGGTCGTTGTAGTGCCCCGGCGGCGGGAAGTTGTCGTGTCCCGGGGGAAGCGGGCTGCCAGGCGCGTTGCAGTTCACGCCCGGCGCGCCGGGGTTACAGATCGGCTGTCCCGGCACATGCTGGCCCGGCAGGTCATCCCGGTCGCCGCCCGGGACGTTCGGACCCGGAATGCCCGGATTCGGCACATTCGGGCCATCCGGGCCGGCTTGTGCGATGCCGGCGCCGATGCCGAGCGCCGCGGACGTAATGGTTCCGGCCATGATTGTGCCGGCTGTGATTTTGCTCAGATTCATCAGTGAACCCCCTTGTCGAGCAGTTTGGCTGCCTGAACAGCAGCTGAACCAATTGACTTGGTGATTCGCTCACCCCACCGCCCTCATCGGGCAGTCGAACCTCCAACCCCGCAGATACCCGGGTGTCGGACGTCGAAAACCTCTTCGCCGTATTTGCTGGCCTCACGCAGGCCGGGGGGCGGGAACGCCGACGGCGCGCAACACCCATTCACGCGGGACCGAGAAACTCAGCGTCCGACGGGGGAGGGTGGTCAGCACCGGCTCCGGAATCGCCGTCTTGTAGTGCAGCGACAGCTGACCCGTGAAGGCGGGATCGACCTGGCCGACGTCGACGTTGACCGCTATTCCGGTCGACGAGATCTCGGCTCCAACCGGGCCCTCCTGCGGAGCATCCCAGCGCTGGTCGATGGCCCGCCCGGCGAGCTTGGGCACCGTGGACAGCGTGCCGAGCACCCGCTGGGAGGTGAGCACGAGGGAGCCGACGTAACTGCGGACGCTGCCCTTGGAAACGAGCCCCGGCACCGAGCCGCCGAACCGGAAGGTGACGGGGACGTATTCGGCCAGCAGGAGGATCCCCTCCGGTTCGACCTCTGCTCTCATGTCGGCGGGAAGGTTGCCAATGCGTAGCAACCTTCGCAAGATCACGGCCATTCACGGACCTTAACGCGGTTGGCCGGGATGCGCGCGAGTTTGCTGCGCATCCCGGCCAAGCTCAGCTCAAGCGGCGACCGTCGCGGTCTGCGCGACCGGTTCCAGCGCCTGAGCAACGATGTCGGCGACATCGGTCATCGGCCGCACGTTGAGCGCGCCGAGCACCTCGGCCGGCACGTCATCCAGATCCGGCTCGTTGCGCGACGGGATGAAGACGGTCGAGAGGCCGGCCCGCTGGGCCGCCAGCAACTTCTGCTTCACGCCGCCGATCGGCAACACCCGGCCGTTCAGCGTGACCTCGCCGGTCATGCCGACATCTGAGCGGACCTGCCGTCCGGTGGCCATCGACACCAGGGCGGTAACCATGGTGACGCCGGCCGACGGGCCGTCCTTGGGCACCGCGCCGGCGGGCACGTGGACGTGAATGCGCCGGTCCAGGGCCTTGGGGTCGACGCCCAGCTCGGTGGCGTGGGAGCGCACGTAGGACAGCGCGATCTGCGCCGACTCCTTCATCACGTCACCCAACTGACCGGTGAGCTGCAAGCCCGCCTCGCCGTCCGTTGCGCCGGCTTCGATGTAGAGCACGTCGCCGCCCAGGCCCGTGACGGCCAGGCCGGTGGCCACGCCCGGCACGGCCGTGCGTTCGGCCGATTCCGGGGTGAACCGCGGACGACCCAGGTAGTCGACCAGATCCGGCTCGTCGATCGTGATCGGCTCGGGGGCCTCGGCCAGCTTGGTGGTCACCTTGCGGAGCGCCTTGGCCAGCAGCCGCTCGAACTGCCGCACGCCGGGCTCCCGCGTGTAATCGGCGGCGATCTTGCGCAACGCGGCGTCGGTCAGCGTCACCTCGTCCTCGGTCAGCGCCGCCCGCTCCCGCTGCCGTGGCAGCAGGTAGTCCCGCGCGATGGCGACCTTGTCGTCCTCGGTGTAGCCGTCGATCTGCACCAGCTCCATGCGGTCCAGCAGGGCCGACGGGATGTTCTCGATCACGTTGGCGGTGGCCAGGAACACCACATCGGACAGGTCCAGGTCCAGATCCAGGTAGTGGTCGCGGAACGTGTGGTTCTGCGCCGGGTCGAGCACCTCGAGCAGCGCAGCGCTCGGGTCGCCCCGATAGTCGGATCCGACCTTGTCGATTTCGTCCAGCAGCACAACGGGATTCATGGTCCCGGCCTCGCCGATCGCCCGCACGATCCGGCCCGGCAGCGCGCCCACATAGGTGCGGCGGTGTCCGCGGATCTCGGCCTCGTCGCGCACACCGCCCAGGGCGACGCGCACGAACTTGCGGCCCAGCGCCCTGGCGACGCTCTCGCCCAGCGACGTCTTGCCGACGCCGGGGGGACCGGCCAGCACCATCACCGCGCCGGAGCCGCGACCGCCGACCACCTGCAGCCCGCGCTGAGCGCGGCGGGCCCGCACGGCCAGGTACTCGACGATGCGGTCTTTGACGTCGTCCAGCCCGTGGTGGTCGGCGTCCAGAACGCCGCGCGCGGCCTTCAGATCCGTCGAGTCCTCGGTCCTGACGTTCCAGGGCAGGTCGAGCACGGTGTCCAGCCAGGTGCGGATCCAGCCGCTCTCCGGGCTCTGGTCGCTTGACCGTTCCAGCTTGCCGACCTCGCGCAGCGCGGCCTCCCGCACCTTCTCGGGCAACTCCGCGGCCTCGACACGCGCCCGGTAGTCATCGGAGCCGTCGGGCTCGCCTTCCCCGAGTTCCTTGCGGATGGCCGCCAGCTGCTGGCGCAGCAGGAACTCCTTCTGCGTTTTCTCCATGCCCTCGCGCACGTCCTCGGCGATCTTGTCGTTGACCTCGACCTCCGCCAGGTGGGCGCTGGTCCAGTCGATCAGGACCCGCAACCGCTCGGCGACGTCGACGGTCTCGACCAGCTGCCGCTTCTGCTCGCTGGACAGGTAGGACGCGTACCCGGAGGTGTCCGCCAGGGCCGACGGGTCGGTCAGCCGGTTGACGTAGTCGATGATCTCCCAGGCCTCGCGCCGCTGCAGCATGGCCAGCAGCAGCTTCTTGTACTCCGCTGTCAGCGCCTTGATCTCGTCCGTCGTCTCCGCCTCGGGGACCTCGGTCACCTCGACCCACAGCGCCGCGCCGGGCCCGGACGCTCCGGTCCCGATCTGCGCCCTGCGTTCGCCGCGGACCACGGCCGCGGTGCCCCCGCCCGCGATGCGGCCGACCTGCAGGATCTTCGCGATCACACCGTGCGACGGGTAGCGGTCGTCGAGCCGGGGCGCGATCAGCAGCTGCCCCGATTCGCTCGCCTGAGCGGCGTCGATCGCCGCGCGCGCGGTGTCGTCGAGCGCGATCGGCACGACCATTCCGGGCAACACAATGGTGTCAGTGACGAACAGCACCGGCACCGATTTGGCTTCAGCCATCAATCCTCCAAAATCTGAGTCTGATGCGCTCAACCCAGCCCGGTGCCGGTTTGTTCCCGGGCGTGGTTTCGCCACGAGCGTGCGGCTGGCCGCACGTTCGGGACGCGGGTGCGCCGCCGTTACGCTGGCGGCGAAATCGGCCCGAACCGCCGCAACTGGGTCACGTGCTGCGGCGAAAGCTCTTCGAGGCAGGTGACACCGAGAAGCCCCATCGTCCGGATGATCCCGCTCTGGAGGATCTCGATGGCGCGGGTCACCCCCGCCTCGCCACCGGCCATCAGCCCGTACAGGTAGGCGCGCCCGATCAGCGTGCACCGCGCACCCAGCGCGATCGCCGCGACGATGTCGGCGCCCGACATGATGCCGGTGTCGACCAGGATCTCGGTGTGCTTGCCCAGCTCACGGGCCACGGTGGGCAGCAGGTGAAAGGGTACCGGGGCCCGATCCAGTTGCCGCCCACCATGATTCGACAAGACGAGGCCGTCGACGCCGCGATCGACGACGGCGCGGGCGTCCTCGAGCGTCTGGATGCCCTTGACCACCAACTTGCCCGGCCACTGAGCCTTGATCCACTCGAGGTCGTCGAAGGTCAGGCTGGGGTCGAACATCGTGCTGAGGTACTCGCCGACGGTGCCCGACCAGCGATCCAGCGATGCGAAGGACAGCGGCTCGGTGGTCAGCAGGTCGAACCACCACTTCGGGTGCGGCACCGCGTCCAGCACGGTGCGCAGCGTCAGCGTCGGCGGGATGGTCATTCCGTTGCGGTTGTCACGTAGCCGCGCGCCCGCGACCGGGACGTCGACGGTGGCCAGCAGGGTGTCGAACCCCGCGTCGGCCGCGCGCTTCACCAGCGCCATCGAGCGGTCGCGGTCGCGCCACATGTAAAGCTGAAACCACTTGCGCCCCTGGGGAACAGCGGTCTCCAGGTCTTCGATCGC